>WIAG01000061.1 GCA_014055495.1 Nitrospira sp. CR1.2 | reverse complement strand
CACCATACCTCACAATTGAGCCACGCGATGGTCTGGGACCCTAAGGACCCTTGGAGTAAAAAGGGCGACGATTTGGATCAGGCCTTCAAACAGGCCCAGGGTCAGCTACGCAACCTGCTCCCCACCGGTGGATTCCGCAATCTGCTCCTCGTCGCCTTCACCGTCTTCCTCATCTGGCAAAGCGCGTTTATCGTGGCTCCCGATGAAGAGGGGGTCGTCAAACGATTCGGCATCCCGGTTCGTGTTGTAGAGCCTGGACCACATATGAAAATTCCTGTGGTCGAGAGTGTCCTCCAGCCCAAGGTGGCAAAGTTGCACCGGGTGGAAATCGGGTTTCGCACCGACCGGCAGGGTCGGCAGCAGATGATTCCACAGGAAGCCTTGATGCTGACCGGCGACATGAACATTCTGGCCATCGAGTTCATCGTGCAGTACAAGATCAAAAGTTCCCGTGAATATCTTTTCAACGTGGCGGACATCGACGATACGATCGGCAAGTCGGCCGAGGCCTCCATGCGCGAGGTCATCGGCAAGAGCAAAATCGATGAAGCGCTCACCACGGGCAAGGCGCAAATCCAGCAGGACACTCAGGAGCTCCTCCAACGCATTCTGGATGAGTACAAAACCGGCGTACAGGTAGCCGCAGTCCAACTACAGGACGTGGATCCCCCGGAAGCCGTAGCAGCGGCATTCAAAGACGTGACCAACGCCAAAGAAGATCGTGAAAAACTAATCAACCAGGCCCAGGGCTATCGCAACGACATCACGCCCAAAGCCAAGGGAGAGGCGGCGCAATTGGTCAATCAAGCCAAGGGTTATGCGCAAGCGCGGGTGAATCGCGCCCAGGGAGAAGCCAATCGCTTCCTCGCCACCCTCAAAGAATACAACCAGTCGAAAGACATCATCAGCAAGCGGATCTACATCGAAACGCTTGAAGACGTGCTTCCCCACATCGACAAATTCGTGATGGACGGAAAAGGCGGAGAGCGGGCCCTGCCGTATCTCCCGTTGGATCGTCTTGGCAAACCGGCCCCAGCCGGTGCGGCGCAGGAGCGTACGCCATGAGCAAGCAGGGATTCGCGGTCGCCTTTATCGGCATCGTCATCGCCTTGCTGGTGTTAGGCGCGTCGCCGTTCTACATTGTCGACGTCACCCAAAATGCCATTGTGGTGCAACTCGGCAAACCGGTTAGAAATGTGACCGAGGGCGGCTTGTATCTGAAAGTGCCCTTCATCGAGGAAGTCACCTATTTCGATAAGCGGCTGCTGGATTATGATTCGAACGCCCAGGATGTCATCACGCAGGACAAGAAGACCCTCCTGCTCGACAACTTTGCCAAGTGGCGGATCACGGATCCTCTCAAGGTCTACCAGGCGTTCCAAAGCCAGCGTGGTGCACTGCAACGCTTGCATGACATCATCTATTCAGAATTGCGCGTCGAACTGGGCCGACATGACCTGGCGGAAATTGTCTCGTCGGCCCGCGCACAGCTCATGGCCGTGGTGACCCAACGCGCCAATGAGAAGGCGTCGGCGTACGGCATTGAAATTCAGGATGTGCGCATCAAGCGGGCAGACCTTCCGGAACAGAATGAGAAGGCGGTCTTCTCGCGGATGCAGGCGGAACGGGAACGGCAAGCCAAGCAATATCGCGCGGAAGGCGCCGAAGAGGCCCAAAAGATCAAGTCGGAAGCCGAAAAGGATCGAGAGATTATCCTCGCCGAAGCCTATCGCGAATCAGAAGAGCTTCGCGGCGGCGGCGACGCCAAAGCCTTCAAAATCTACGCAGATGCGTATCGACAAGACCCACATTTCTTTGAGTTCACGCGCACGATGGAAGCGTATCGCAAAACCCTCAAAGACAAGACCACGATCCTCGTCAGTCCCGACTCCGAGTACTTCCGGTTCCTCAAGCAACGCTAAGTCGAATCACGCCAACCCGATGATCTCACCGGATCGGGGATCGATATCGATGCGCTCGCCTGCCGGCTTTTTCGGTAGTCCCGGCATCAATTGAATGCCCGAACAGACGGCCGTGAGGAAACCTGCCCCCGACAGGATTCGCAGTTCCTGGATAGGGACGGTGAACCCGGTTGGTCGCCCTTTCAGCGCCGGGTCGTGAGAAAGCGACAATGGCGTCTTCGCCATGCAAATGGGAAGCTGCTCGAACCCCAGTTGCGCAGCCAATTCTATATCCTTTTCGGCCTGAGGCGAATAGGAGACACCGGCCGCGCCGTAGATCGTCGTGGTAATGGTCTCGATCTTCTTCTTGATAGGCCAGGTTGCATCGTAGAGGTGTGTAAACTGTGATCCTTGGGCCGCAACCTTCACGACCGCACGCGCCAGTTCTTCCGCGCCTTTCCCACCATCGGCATAGTGGGTCGACACCGCAGCTGCCGAGGCCCCGGCAGCCACAGCTCGTTCGCAGACCCAATTCAATTCAGCAGGTGAATCGTCCTTAAAGGCATTGACGGCCACCACCACAGGCACACCGTGGGCTCGTACATTCGCAATGTGCTGCTCGAGATTGGCGAAACCCCGCTCCAGGGCCTGCTGGTTCGGCCCCGTCAACCCTATGGGCAAAGGAGCCCCCGACTTGACCGTCCCTCCCCCGCCATGCAGCTTGAGTGCACGCAAGGTAGCCACGACCACGCCGGCATCCGGTCGAAGGTCTGACATCCGGCACTTAATATTGAAAAACTTTTCGGCGCCAAGGTCGCTGCCGAACCCCGCTTCAGTGATGACATACTCCGCACACCGCAGGGCCAGCTGGTCCGATACGACGGAGCAATTACCATGAGCAATGTTGCCGAACGGCCCCGCATGAACGAACGCGGGAGTACCCTCCAAGGTCTGCACCAGGTTCGGGAGTAGTGCATCTTTCAGCAGTACGGCCATCGAACCGACACAGCCGAACATTTCCGCTGTGGTCATGGCGCCGCTCTCGGTCAAGCCGACGAGGATTCTGCCAAGGCGCCGACGGAGATCGGCATGATCAGTAGCCAGCGCCAACACTGCCATGATTTCCGACGCCTCGGTAATGACAAACTGCCCATGCCGCGGGCTTTTTTCTGCGTTCAGCACGATGTCGCGAAGCGCTCGATCACTCACACCCAGCGTGCGAGGCCACCTGAGTCGCTGCGGATTCAGTTTGAGCACATTGCCGTGAAACAGGTGGTTATCCACAAACGCCGACAGCAAATTGTGGCCGGCAGACACCGCATGGGCATCGCCGGTGAAATGCAGGTTGATATCCTCCATGGGCCAGACCTGAGCACGGCCTCCACCGGTCCCTCCGCCCTTGATACCGAAGACCGGTCCCAGTGACGGCTGCCTCAAGGTGACCGCTGCGCGATGGCCCAGCCGGCACAACGCCATGCTCAATCCCACCGAGGTCGTCGTCTTGCCCTCACCCAACGGTGTGGGATTGATCGCGGTGACCAGGATGTAGCGACCAAGAGGTCTATGTTTGACTCGTTCGGCAAAGGGGAGAGAAATTTTTGCTTTGTGCCGCCCAAATGGAATGAGGTCGTCGGAATGAATACCCAGTGCCTGCGCGACTTCGAAAATATGTTTGTGATCGACAGAACGGGCTATCTCGAGATCAGTCATGCCTGGTCCCCCGCTGAAATAGAAAGTTATGAACAAAAATGGGAACTATACCACGGACCGATCACATTCATGCGGCAAGAATGGACCGCAAAGAGAACCGGTCTTGGCCGACAGCGAGTTGGAATGCGGACGAAAGAGAGGGAATGACAACCGGAGGGGACAGACGCTCCCAGCCCCCGTAGAGGCTGAAGAGACAGGCACTTAATCCAAAATGAACTTGGTCGGATCGAGGGCCTGACCGTTTTTCTTTACCATGTAATGCAGATGCGGACCAGTCGACAGGCCGGTACTCCCAACCAGTGCGACTACATCGCCACGTTTGACTCGCTGACCTTCCTTCACGAGAGATTTCGCCAAGTGGCCATACACGGTCTCAATGCCATAACCGTGGTCCAACTTGACCATATTTCCCATTTTTGAGTCAAACGCCACCGTCACCACTCGCCCGAGTGCCGGAGCCTGCACCGGAGAGTTGGCCTGAGCCCCGATATCGAGCCCATCATGCCAGGCCGGCTTCTCGGTGAACGGCGAAACGCGCGGCCCGAACCCCGAGGTGACCCATCCACGCACAGGCCAGATGGACGGAGTGGAGGCCCACTGAGCCGAACGCTGTTCCGCGACTTGAGTCAAATTTTCCAGAGCTTCTTCTTGCTGGGTCGCTTCCCTCGTCAGGGCTTCCAAACTTTCACGAACCTGCTGGGTGACCTCTTCAATGGTTTCTGTGGAGAAGTCCAGGCCGGATTGATTATTGTCTCTCAGCTCAGAAACCTGCTGCCGGCTCTCTCCCTCAGAACCCATGACTCCGATCCCCTGAAGGCCGGTCTTGCCGTCCGGCAGAGGACCGTCTTCACCACCCCGTCCATTCGCAAGATCACCGGCTGGCTTGTTCGCATCAATGCCCAGCATGACGCGGAGACGCTGATTCACCTCGCCCATTGCCGACAGGCGTTTCTTTAAATCGTCAATGGCGGCGGAAAAAGCAGCAGTTTGTTCCCTAGCACCCATCGCTTCGGCTCGAAATGCCGACAATTGCCAGACTTCCCCGGTCCGAATGACGTAGTGGGAGACGACCAATAAATCCGCCACGATCAACACCGCAGCCAAAATCAGGAGCTTACGTACGAATTTTCGTGGAAAACTAAACCGCAGCGGCTTGGAGGATGACCCTCTAAACACCACGACGGTATAGGCATCACTTGTTTCGGCCGTTTGCTGGCTCATAAGGCGCTCTCCTTGACGGATTCAGCTATAAATTTCCCATCGCTGACTTTTTGCAGTGTACTCATCTCCGTCGCGATGGTCAACCGTTGTTTTCAAAAAGCTGTCTCGTAAATTCAACTACTTATCTGTTTCATTCCTGACCCAATTCAGATAGGTCTCTGATCCGGCGACCACCGGAAGGGCCACAATTTCCGGGACCGAATAACTATGCTGTTGCCGCACCACCGACTCGAGCTCTGCGAAGTGGTTTTGCGTCGTCTTGATGATCATCAGACACTCTTGCTCGACACCGATATCGTTGTCCCACCGAAAAATGGAACGAACCCCGCTGACAACATTCGCGCAGGCTGCAAGCTTGGCTTCGACAAGCATCCGCCCTATTTTCTCTGCCTCTTCCTGCGTTGAGGTCGTTACCAACACCACAATGACTGAGCGTTCCACGTCCACGTCACCTCACACGACCAAAGCAATTTGTATGCCTCCTGGCACACCGCAGCCAGGCTGAGTACCGGCAAATCAATAGGTTATGAAAGATTTCTCGCTCATGTCGTCTCTAAATCGACATCGTGAAGAGACAAGATTTGCACACTTCGTCAAAAAAACGGGCTATGCCTGCAGCAGGATCTACCGACCGCCGGTCAAATGATGCCCAGCCCGCATGGCCGTACCAGCTCCTTCGGTTCAAAAGTCGACCGACTTAAGCGAGGCATGAACGGTCGGCACATCTCAGGGTTGACACCGCCTTTTCCTGATCCTTAAGATCCCACCACAGCATATAGATGGAGGTGCCCTCAATGAGCTTCACCATTACACCAACAGAACTCAAGTCAAGACTCGATAAAGGTGACAAACTCGTCCTGGTCGATGTTCGTGAGCCGTGGGAATATGCGATTTGCAAGCTAGAGGGTTCCGTCTTGGTCCCCTTGGCGACCCTTCAGCAATCGCTCGGGAAACTCGATCGTGAAGCCGAGATCATCGCCGTGTGCCATCACGGCATGCGAAGTGCGGACGCAACGGGATTCCTGCTTCAGCAGGGATTCACAAAAGTGAAAAATCTGATCGGGGGGATGGACGCCTGGTCAACCCAGGTCGATCCGTCGGTCCCGCGCTACTAGGCCGGCAGACTACCCGAGTCCGTCACGAAAATACTCGACGGTTCGCCGCAATCCCTCGCGTAACTCCACCTTTGGCTCCCACCCCAGAGTCCGGTGGAGTTTGGTGGAATCGATCACGCTCCGGGCTTGCTCACCCCGCTTGGCCGGTCCGTGCACCTCTCGAAACTCCACTTTGGTCAGGTCGACGACCGTTCGAAAGAGGTCGTTGACCGACGTCTCGATTCCGGTCCCCACGTTATAGACACCCTCCACGTCGGGGCCCATGGCCATGAGATTCGCCTCGACCACATCTTCGACATAGACGAAATCGCGCGTCTGTCGGCCGTTCCCGTTCACCACCGCTTGCTCACCCCGCAGCATCTTCTGAATAAAAATGGCCACAACACCGGCCTCACCTTCCGGATCCTGCCGGGGCCCATACACATTCGCGTAACGCAAGCTGACCACTTGGATGCCGCTCATTCGCTGGTAATAGAACAGATAATGTTCACCGCACAATTTGCTGATCCCATAGGGAGAGAGTGGTTGGGTCACGTGAGTTTCCGGGGCAGGAAAGGTCACCTGCTCTCCATAGATCGCGCCGCCGGAGGATGAAAAGATCACCTTGCGCGCACCGTGTTTGGAGGCCTGCTCCAGCACGTTCAAGGTGCCCAACACATTGACCTGGGCGTCGAACATCGGATCTTCGACGGAACGACGGACGTTCATCTGCGCGGCCAGGTGGAACACCACCGCCGGGCGTTCATTGCGGAGCACCCGTTCTAACTTTGGATTTTCGATGTCCAGCTTATAGAACTGCGCCGCTTTCGGTACGTTTTTTCGCTTGCCCGTTACCAGATTATCGACCACTACCACGTCGTGGCCTTCTTGCAGCAACCGATCGACGACATGGGACCCGATGAATCCCGCTCCTCCAGTGACCAAGACTTTCATACGTCTCCCCGCTCCCCTTCATCAACCAAGTATTCAGAACCGACCGCCGCAGATCTAAGATCAGCCTACACCTTCCCTCGACTTCCGCAAAGTATTTTCGTCCGCCCTGGTCACGACCTTTCTTCGGTTTTCCTTGTCCGGTCATGCGTGGCGACGGAACCACGCGAGAATCTCCCGATTCCCTTTTCGGCCTTCAATGGGCGATTCCATGCGACCGGCCAGTCCCAAACCCAGGGACAAGGCACCGGCAATCACTTTCTCCGCCGCCCCTTGTCGTAACCCATCATCCCGCACGATCCCTCCCCGTCCGACAAGCCCCTTGCCCACTTCAAACTGCGGCTTGATCAGCGTGATGATGGAACCCGAGGCCGTGAGATAGGGCACGACACAGGGCAGCACCAGTGTCAGGGAAATGAACGACACGTCAATCACGATCAGGTCGATCGGCTCCGGAATCGCGTGTGGGGGCAGATGCCGGATGTTGGTGCGCTCCATCAGCACGACCCGAGCATCCTGGCGAAGCCGCCACTCAAACTGCCCGTACCCCACATCCACCGCATACACTCGACTCGCCCCCCGCTGCAGCAGGCAATCGGTAAAGCCTCCCGTTGAACAGCCGACGTCAAAACAAATCATCCCCTTGGGATCGACCCCAAATTGATCCAAGGCACCTGCCAGCTTTTCCCCTCCGCGCCCCACATAGGGAGAACCGGGGCCTATGACCTCCACGGACGCATCCGGCAAGGTGAGCTTCGCCGCCTTATCAACGACCACCCCGTCGACCCGGACAAGACCGGCCAAAATCAGGCGGGCCGCATCCTCGCGGCTGGCGACGAGCCCACGATTGACCAGCACACGATCGAGCCGTTCTCGCTCCGGGCGGATGTTCCGAACCATAGGCTGCGAAGGAATTTCAGTGACGGCGGACGCGGGCCGCCGTGGACCCGCGTATTGATTAGACTGCTACTGCGAACGCTCTGTCTCATCTTCACCGGGAGAAAAGGCTTGGATCCGTTTCTTTCCATCCTTTTCCTGCACCAGGATTTCCACCTTCCGCTCCGCGTCTTCCAACATCTTGAGACAGGTTTTCGACAGCCGGATCCCTTCCTCGAAAATTTTCAGCGAATCGTCGAGCGGCAGATCACCTTTTTCGAGTTCGGCGACAATCGTCTCCAATCGCGCCATGGCATATTCGAATTTTACTGCAGCCACAACCACTCCCTTTGCTCAGTCATCGATCGCGCATTATTGCCCGCGCATCTGGTGGGGTCAAGACGCCGACCCTCGAATCACTTCGCTGACCACACACACCAGCTGCCCCTCCGCAAGTCTGGCTTGAACCTGCTGCCCGACCGCCACGTCGGATGCTCTCCGCACCATTCTTCCCTCAGAAACGGTTCGCAGGATGCTGAACCCGCGGCTCAAGATGGCCAAGGGACTCAGGGCGTCAAGCGCCGCAACGCGCGCCGCCACCGACTGCCTTCGCGAAACGATCCCGCGACGCGCCTCCTGCTCCAGCCGCCGGGACAGCTGGGGGAGCAGGACAAGTGCGGCTCGAATCCGGCTGTGGGGCCCCAGCGACAAGAGGGCATGCCGGCGCTCCACCACCGCACGGTGCTGCGCTGTGAGGCGCTCGGTCAGGCTGCGCGTCGCTCGATCATGCAGATCATCCAAATGCTGCGCCTGCGCCTGCACGCGAAACCGCATTTCACCAAGTCCGCCGATCAACCGATCCAAGCGGTGCCGCTGCATCTGCATCCCGGTGTCCAGGAGACGACGGAGGCGACCATTCAATTCATCCAATCGCGCCAGCATCTCGTCCAGAACAGGCACCACCGCCTCGGCCGCTGCAGAAGGGGTCGGGGCTCGATAATCAGCCGCAAAATCCGCCAGCGTGATGTCGATTTCATGCCCGACAGCCGAGACCACCGGCACCCTCGACTGGGCGATGGCACGCACCACCTCTTCGTCATTGAACGCCCAGAGGTCTTCCGAGGCCCCTCCGCCACGCCCGACAATCAGCACGTCTACCTGCGACATCTCGTTCAACGCCCGAATCGCTGCCGCGATATGCGCGCCGGCCCCCTCGCCCTGAACCGGAACCGGAGCGACAAGAATATCGACCACCGGGCAGCGGCGGCGAAGCACCGCCACGATATCGCGTATGGCAGCGCCCGTGGGTGAGGTGACCACGCCGACGGTCCGCGGAAATGCCGGCAACGGCCGCTTCCTGGCCTCTTCGAACAACCCTTCGGCCGCCAACCGTTCCTTGAGCTGCTCGAACGCCAACTGCCAAGCCCCGAGCCCCTTCGGTTCGAGCGCGTCTACGATCAGCTGGTATTCCCCCCGGGGCTCGTACACAGAAATGCGCCCGCGAGCAACGACGGACAAACCCTCCTGCGGCGCAAACCGAAGCCGCGCGGCCCCTGACCGGAAGAGCACGCCGCGGAGCTGGCTCTGCGCATCTTTGAGCGTGAAATAGAGGTGACCCGACGTGGGGGCGCGAAGATTGGAGATCTCGCCTTCGACCCAGACCTCACGAAATTGGTCTTCCAGCGATTCTCGAATGAGCCGTGTCACCTCGGACACGGACAGCAGGAGTGGCAGCGAAAGTTTGTGCCCGGGCATACGGTGCCGCGCCAACAGGAGTTGGCGCGCGAAGAGATCAATCCATCATTCGGATACGTTCAACCGACACGACCTTTCCGAGCGTCGCGTCGAGGTCGACCAGAAGCGCACAGAACACCGTCGGTCCCGACGCCACCTCAAACCGGCGAGGCATTCCGGTCAAAAACTTTTCAATTGCCAGTTCCTTCTTGATCCCGATCACCGAATGCAGCGGCCCTGTCATCCCGATGTCCGTGATGTAGGCCGTCCCCTTTGGAAGAATTTGCTCGTCAGCCGTTTGCACGTGCGTATGGGTACCGGCCACGACCGTCACCAGTCCGTCGAGATAATGGCCCATAGCCATCTTTTCCGAGCTCGCCTCGGCATGCATATCCACCACAATGGCCGAGACCTGCGTCTTGAGCCGCTCAACCTCGCGCTTCGCGACTTGAAACGGGCAATCGATGGTCGGCATGAAGGCCCGCCCCATCAGATGGAGAATGCCCAACGACTCGCCGCCCGGCGTCGTAAAGACGTAACTGCCTCGCCCCGGCACCCCGGCCGGATAGTTGGCGGGGCGCAGCAGACGCGGCTCGCGGGGAAACACGTCCAGGATTTCCTTTTTATCCCACGCATGGTTCCCGGTGGTAATGACCGACACCCCGAGGTCGAACAAATCATCAACCAGATCGGGCGTGATGCCGAACCCACCGGCGACGTTTTCGCCATTGCCGACCACGACATCGATCGCGTGATTGGCGATCAGGTTCGGCAGGAGGCGAGCCACGGACCGACGTCCCGGCTCGCCCATGATGTCCCCGATCATCAAGACTTTCATGCCCGATCACTCACTTCGCAAAATCGACGAACCGGCTCTCGCGGATGACCGTCACCTTGATCTGCCCCGGATACGTCAGCTCCTGCTCGATCTTCTTGGCCAGATCTCTGGAAAGCTGGAAGCACTCCGGATCCGTCAGATCCTCCTGCTTCACAATCACACGGATCTCGCGGCCGGCTTGAATCGCGTAGGCCTTCTGCACACCCTTGTGCACGGTCGCCAGCGACTCCAGTTTTTCCAAGCGTTTCACATACGACTCCAATGCCTCTCGACGCGCACCAGGACGCGCCGCCGACAATGCTTCCGCCGCTGCCACAAGAACCGTCTCCGGACAGATGGGCTCCACCTGTTCGTGATGCGCCGCAATGGCGTTCACAACCTTGGCATGTTCGCCGTATTTTTTCGCGATCTCCGCCCCCAGCATGGCATGTGGGCCTTCTTCTTCGTGACTGACCGCTTTCCCGATATCGTGAAGCAGGGCGCCCCGCTTCGCGAGCTTGACGTCGAGCTTCAATTCTGACGCCATGATCCCGCAAATGTACGCCGCCTCACGGGCATGGTACAGATTGTTCTGCCCATAACTGGTTCGATACTTCAGTCGCCCCAGGACCTTGACCAGTTCCGGATGGAAATCGGACAGACCGACTTCGAAAATGACCTTCTCCGCCTCTTCGATCATCAATTTCTCGATGTCCGTCTTCACCTTCTCGACGATTTCCTCGATTCGGGTGGGATGGATTCGGCCGTCGTGCATGAGCCGTTCAAGCGACACTTTGGCGATCTCACGGCGCAGAGGGTCAAAGCCTGAGATAATCACTGCTTCGGGCGTCTCATCAATGATGAGGTCGATCCCTGTGGCCGCTTCGATCGCTCGGATATTCCGGCCTTCTCGGCCGATGATCCGCCCCTTCATGGCGTCATTGGCGATAGGCACCACGGAGATCGTCGCTTCGTTCACATAGTCACGCGTCACCCGCTGAATCGAGCAGGCGATAATCTCGCGTGCCTCGCGTTCGGCGTTCTCTTTTGCCTCTTCAAGCAACCGCTTCGCCAGGCCAGCCGCTTCCAACCGCGCCTGGCTCTCCATCTCCTGAATCAGTTGCCGTTTCGCCTCCTCAGCCGTCAGTCCGGCGACCCGCTCAAGCGCGTCACGGTGCTGCTTAAGCGCCTGGGCACAAGCCGCATCCTTCTGCCCCAAAACCTCTTCACGCTTAAGAAGTTCCTGCTCACGCTTCAGGGCATCCTGCTCACGCTTGTCGAGCTGACTCAGTTTCCTATCAAGGCCCTCTTCCCGCTGAACAACCCGCCGTTCGGTGTTAGCCACTTCGGCAAGTTTGGCTTTCTGTTCCTTCTCCAGTTCAATTCGCGATTGAAAAACGAGGTCCTTGGCCTCCAACTTGGCTTCTTTGAGGAGATTCTCCGCCTCTCGCTGAGCAGATTGAATCACCTGCGCCGATTGGTCCTCGGCCTCCGCCCGACGGGCAAGCGCGGACCGACGGCGCAGCACTTCAAACAGACCGGCACCGAGCGCCGCACCCAACAATCCGACAATAATGTACGCAACAACGCTGAGAGAAATGGGAACCACCTCCCTTACGGCAGCGGGACAGCACGCTGTCACCCTGCAAATAATCGCAGCCAGTGTAATGAGGGAGAGCGGAGAGACGAGAAGGGATGCCGACGAGAGAAAGGAAATACCTGACTACCTGAGCCGGCTCAAACCGCAGCGTGGAATCGCTCTCGCTAATTCAGGTGGAGGAGTGGTCGGCCTCGACCCGAATCCTTAAACCCGTCGCGCGTGCGCGCAACAACCTGAGCCGTTGGGCATGAATACTCGACTGTTCGGCGTCCCCGGCACGCCACACGGTGTTGTTCAAATGTTGCCCGCGAACCGCCAACACCGACTGATGGCGCACCCGACGCACGCACAAGCGCGGCTGAGCGATCTGCCCCATCCACGCAACGAAGACCACAGTAAGAAACAGAACAAAAACCAGCGATTCCATATGTTTAGTGCTCAGAGACCGTCGTCAGAATTTCCGTCCTTGTCCGCAGTGTCCTTTCCTCTCCTGCTCTTGCTGACCCTCAGGTCCAGACAACCGCGAAACGATAACAAAGCAATGCAATGAAAGCAAGGCGAAACTCACCGCGACAGGATCGACGGCATCTGCTGCTCAATGGATTCCATGAGGGATGCGACGCGACGGTCGGCATCGGCTTCGTCCTGGCGAAACCTCCGTTCCGACTCCAGCAACTCATGGGCAAGATTGAATGCGGCAAGAACGGCGAGCTTGGCCGGGGTAGCCGACCGCATACCGGCCGCCACCTGCTTCATCTGTGTGTCGACCATCTCGGCCAATTTCTTCACGTAGGACTCGTCGGCCTCACCGTTGACACTGTACCGTTGGCCGTAGATCTCCACGTCGATGGTTTTAGTCAAACGCCACCTCCTTGGGTTCATCCAAGCATTCCAACAGATCAATTTCCCCGAGCACCTTTTCGATCCGGGCTCGAATGTCCAGACGTTCCTGCTCCCAACGGCGGTTTTCGTCATCACGCACGGCAACCCGTTCGCGCGCCAAACGAAGTTCATCTTCGAGCGAAGCGTTCTTTCGCTTCAGGTCCTGGACCAATTTCACAAGATCACGAATGCGAAGTTCAAGGGCGTCGAGACGATCTAAAGTCATGGTATGTCCTCATCACAAAGTGGTGGTCCGCTGCTGGTTGAATGGGGGCGAAATATAGAAAGTTCATCTCCCCTTGTCAAGAAAACGGCTGACCTTACGAGGTTCCGTTGTGGAGCCGACGATATTCCCCGTAACTGCGCAAGACCCGTTTCACATAGAGCCGGGTCTCCTGGTAGGGAATCAGTTCCACGAACTCGTCTTGCTCCCGCCCTCGATGGACGGCAATCCAGCCATTCACGGCGATGGGTCCGGCATTGTAGGCCGCCACAGCATGGGCCATGTTGCCACCGTACTGTTCAAGCAACTGCCCCAGGTAGCGCACCCCCAGACGGATATTGGTCTCCTGATCGAACAATTCTTCCCGCCCGACGGTGGGAAACCCGTACCGCTGTGCGATTGCATTCGCCGTCCCGGGCATCAACTGCATCAACCCCACCGCTCCGACCACCGAAACCGCCTTCTCGTCATACTGACTCTCTTCTCGAATGATGGCGGCAGCCAGGTAGGGGTCCACTGCGGCGACCCCTTGAGCCGCAATGGTCGGCACCAAACCGGTGGGGTAGGCCACCGTCCAGAGTGCCGGCACCGTCGGGAGGCCGCTCCGCTCCAACTTCTCCTTAAAGTGCACCTTGGCGACCCGCAGAGCCGGGTGATACGCCCCGACCTCGCTCAGCATGGTGGAGAACGCCAGCAAGACATCCTGATCCCGGCTGTATTGCTCCGTGAGCGCCCCCAACTCGCGAGCCGCATCCTGACCGAAGCCAAGCAGCTTCAGCTCGATGCCACGCTGATAGAAGCGGTGTTGCTCGATTTCGAGACGACGAGTCTGCGGCAACCGTTCCGCCTCATTCCCCGCAGGACGGTCCAGCGGCGCGACCGCGGTCGATGCCGACGGCAGGGAGGCACGGCGAGAGGCGAGCTGGCAATAGTAACTATAGGCGTGCAACTGGCACACCCGGGCATATTGCTCCGCGACGGCGGCAGGCTTTCCATGTTCATCGGCCCGCGCCGCCCAATACATGGCCTGCGGCTCAAAACCATTGACATGGAGCTCGACGACCGCACGAAACGTCTCCGCGGCGTCTCGATATCGAGCCGTTCGATATTGCGCCCATCCGGTTCGCCACAGGCCCTCCGCCCGCTGGCTCGCCGAGTCACCCAGTCTCGCCACCTGCCGGAACATGCCGATGGCGTCATCAAACTTGCCCTGATCCTCCAACCACACCCCGGCAAACAGGTGCACCATCGCGCGTTGATCGCCTGCCAACGTACCCTGGGCCACCGATCGGGCCAACTCAATCAGTTTCTCGCCCTGATTCTGTCGCAAATAGACCCGGGCCAGCCACACCGAGGCTTCTGCAGACTCCTGTACTCGATCGGCAACCAAACCTCGAAAGGTGTCGCGAGCCTGGTCATATTGCTTCAACCGCACATACGCCACACCAAGTTTCAAACGAGCATCGAACCGGCGAGGATGGCCGGGAGCCATGGTCAGGAATCGACGCAACTCCTCCACCGCCTCCGCCTGCATCGAAAGTCCGAGAAAGACTTGCGCGCGAATCGCGTGGTCATCGGCAGTCGGGACCCAGGGCTCCCCACCCAACGCCGTATCCAATCGCGCCTTGGCCTCTTTCGCCTCGGGGGACTGGGGATAGCGCAGCCAGAGCTGCTTGAGGACCGCGCGAGCCTCAGGCAGCCGGTTCTCCCGGATGTGACAGTCGGCCTGATGCCACAAGGCCACCGGGGCACCCGCATCTTTATCCGTAAGCGCCACGGCACGCTCCAACCATTCGATCGCCCGAGCACACACATTCCCGCTGTACCACGACTCGCCCGTGCGATAGGCCGCCTTCGCAACCAGATTGGAATCCGGCACCAGCTTGGGAATCGTCTCCAACAATTCGGCAGCCTGTATGGGCTCGTTCTGCTTCAACAACGACTCTGCGATCCAGAGCCGAAAGTAGTCGTCGAGCACCGGCAGGTCAGGCTGCGCCAGACGAAGCAGTTTTGCAGACTCGACCGGATCGCGCTCCATCAACAGCGCCCCTAAGGCCACAGCCGACCGTTTCGCCCAGATCGTCGAGGGAAAGAGGTCGATCACCGCCCGCAGTTGGTCGTTCTTCAGCATGAGCGCCTGATCGCGCTGAGAAGCGGTCCCGGAACGCTCGTTGATGGCGATGGCGGAACGGAAACAGTCTTCAGCGGATACGCAGAGCGGGGGAACGGGAGGAAGAGCACGCGGCAACTCCGCCGTGGCCGTCCAGAGCAGGCTCGACACAAGAAGACACACGGCAAGGGCCGCCAAACTGATCCGCCAAGGAAGTGCGGTCACAATCCCGTCCTGAGCAGCAGGTGAACCGGCTCATTATAGCCTACCGCCGCATAAACGCGACCAAGTTCGCCTTGCTTGTCACAAGTTTTTTCCCTGTGCTAGGCTCCGGCATGATTCCGCACAGCTCCGATCGCGCTAATCTCCTCGCCCTCACTGAGTCGGGTATGACGGCCTACGTCGCTTCACGCGGGTGGCCGGCCTTTCGGGCCTCACAAATTCTGCGCTGGCTCCATCAGGAGCGCGTCCGCACCTTCGCCGCGATGAGTAATCTTCCGCAGAAGGACCGCGAGTACCTTACCGCCAATTGCAGCATTGAACGGACCTCGGATATCCAGCTGTTTTCATCGCAGGACGGCACGAAAAAATTCGTCCTGACACTCGCCGACGGCAATCAAGTCGAATGCGTGCTGATCCCCGACGAGGACCGGCTCACGCTCTGCCTCTCCACCCAAGTCGGCTGTACCCTGGATTGCGGATTCTGCCTGACCGGGACGCTGGGACTCCGACGCAATCTCCGCGCCCATGAGATCCTCGATCAGGTCCTGCTCGCTCAGGACCATTTGAACGCGGGGCAGCGGCTGACAAACCTTGTATTCATGGGCATGGGCGAGCCCCTGGCCAATCTCGAGGCCGTGGCCGACGCCGTCACACGCCTCACCGATCAAACCTGGGGCCTGGGGTTTTCCGGTCGCCGTATCACGATTTCGACGGCAGGACTCGCCTCACGCATCAAAGACGTAGCCCCGCTGAAGGTGAACCTCGCGATCTCACTCAACGCCACCACCGATGAACTCCGGCAGCAGATCATGCCGGCCGCCAACCGGCTCCATCCCCTGCAGGCCCTCCTCGCCGCATGCCGTGCCTATCCACTTACCGACCGCGAACGCCTGACCTTCGAATACGTCCTCCTTGCCGACGTCAATGACCGGGCTGAAGATGCCGCCCGGCTCGTCAAACTGCTGCGTGGTGTTCGTTGCAAGGTCAACCTGATTGCCTTCAACCCCTTTCCGGGCAGTCCATACCGGCGGCCATCCGATGCCGCCATCGAAACCTTTCAGAACATCCTCCGTCGCGGTCATCTCGACGTCTACCTCCGTCGCAGCCGCGGTCGCGATGTCCTGGGCGCCTGCGGCCAGCTCGGCCGCTTGGACACCGGTGAGGGCTCCGTTGCCTTGACACAGATTCAGGCCCGTTGTTAGCATGAATTCCGTACATGGCTAAACAGAGCTCTTTTCCCAATTCGTTGCGCGCATCGTGTTCGGTTCTCGCCTCTTCGCTGCTAGGGCTCATCTTCACGATCAGTCAGCCTTCAGTGACCCATGCCATCGAGCCCAAGGAATACACCCTGTCGAACGACATGAAGGTGATCCTCGTGGAGGTCCCGAAGGCCCCCGTTGCGACGGTACAGGTCTGGTACAAGGTGGGGTCCCGCAATGAGGTCATGGGCCGGGCCGGACTGTCGCACATGCTGGAACACATGATGTTCAAGGGCACGGCAAAGTACCCTAAGGGCACGTTCTCCCGCCTGGTTCGCAAGAACGGCGGCATGGACAACGCGTTCACCAGCCAGGACTTCACCGCCTACTTTGAAAATCTCGCTGCCGATCGCGTGACATTGGCCCTCGAACTGGAAGCGGATCGCATGCAGGGGCTCATTCTCGACGCCAACGAATTCAAGACTGAGCGGGAAGTGGTGAAGGAAGAGCGGCGCCTCCGGAACGAGGACGATCCTCAAGGCGCACTGGTCGAAGCCCTCTTTGCCCAGGCCTTCATGAGTCACCCCTACCATTGGCCCGTGATCGGATGGTTTTCCGATCTCGATGCCATGAATCTGGACGATCTCCAGCGGCATTACGATACGTATTACTCACCGAACAACGCCACACTGGTAGTCGTCGGCGACATCAAAGTCGACACGTTGCTGCCGGTGATCGCCCGACTCTTCGAGCCGATCCCGAAAGGGCCATCGCCCCAAACGCTGACCGTCGCCGAGGGCCCGCAACGGGGAGAGCGCCGCTTCCTCCTGAAGCGCGAAGCCCAAGTCCCCTTCGTCATGATGGGATATCGGGTGCCGAATTACACCAGCGACGATTCGTACGCCTTGAATGTGCTCGAATCCATTTTGTCCCACGGCAAGAGTGCCAGGCTCTATCAAAGTCTCGTCTATGACCAGAAAACGGCCTTGGCCGTGGGTGCCGATTACGGGCTGATGCAGGCCGACCCGGGACTGTTTTATTTCTACGCCGTCGTGAAACCGGGTGAAAAAGTCGAAGCCGTCGAGGACGCCGTCGTGAAGGAGATCCACCGCCTCCAAGCTGAGCCACCGAGCGACGTCGAGCTCCAGCGGGCGAAAAATCAGATCGAGGCGGCCCACATTTTCGAGCAAGACTCCAACTTCCGGCAAGCCATGTTGTTGGGAGAAGCCGAGACGATCGGGGCCGGTTGGCGAAAGGTCAGCCAGTTTGTCGAGCGGACCAGAGCCGTCACCGCCCAAGACGTGCAACGGGTGGCCGCCCAATACCTGACGCCCGACACGCGCACGACGGGCACCCTGATCCCGCTTCCTCCGCAGACCCAGTCGGCGTTGCCGCCACCATCACACTAGTGAGCCGATACAGATGACGCGACAACAAGGGACCGTACTGCCACACCGTCAGCGCAGGGGCCGATCCACCAGGTCGTTGCTGACCGGGCTGCTTTGCTTGGCGCTCTGTGTACCCGCTGCCTGGGTGCAGGCCGCCGACATCATGCCGACACGTTCCGTCACCGCCAATGGCATGACCGTGTTGTTCCTGGAACAGCACTTTCTTCCGACCGTCGAGATCCACGCGCTGGTCAAGGTAGGATCGGCCCAGGACCCGCCGGATAAGGCCGGCTTGGCCAACCTCGCCGCCAGCCTGCTGGACGAAGGAACGCTCACTCGAACCTCCCGCCAAATCGCCGAGCAAATCGACTTTGTGGGAGGGTCGCTCGAAGCCCATGCGTCGGAAGACTACACCACCGCTTCGGCGCGCGTGCTTAAGAAGGATGCGGACCTCGGGTTCGCCCTCCTGGCCGATATGCTGCAACATCCGGCCTTTCATAAGCAGGAATTCGAGCGAGTGCGGACGCAGATTCTCGGCGAAATCGTCAGCGATGACGACGACCCCGGCAACGTGGCCATGAAGGCCTTTCACCAATTGATTTTCCACGGTCACCCCTACAGCTGGCCTGCTCATGGCACCGAGGACACGCTGTCCAAGATCACCGTGGCCGACGTCCAACAATTCCATGCCCGTGAATATCTGCCCAACCAGACGATTCTCGTCGTGGTCGGAGACCTAACCCAGGAACAGGCCGCGGCGTTGGTGCAGACGCATTTCGGCACATGGAAGAAGGGCGCCCCTTCTGCCGCGCAACTGAAGAAGCCGGCCCCCATCGACCGGAAAATGGTGCAGTTGATTGAGAAGGACTTGACGCAATCCACGATCGTGCTGGGCCACACCGGCATCAGCCGGAGTAACCCGGATTATTACGCGATCACGGTCATGAATTATATTCTGGGCGCCGGAGGATTCTCTTCGCGCCTGATGGATTCGATTCGTGACAAGCAGGGCCT
>WIAG01000143.1 GCA_014055495.1 Nitrospira sp. CR1.2 | reverse complement strand
GCAATGTCTCTTTTAAAAAATATCCACAGTCCCGCTGATTTGAAGCGCCTGTCCCCTGAACAGTTTCCGGAACTATGCCAGGAGATTCGTGAGCAAATCCTTGCGGTGGTTTCGAATGTCGGGGGGCATCTGGCCTCCAATCTAGGTGTCGTGGAGTTGACGGTCGCATTGCAATATCTCCTGGATACGCCGAACGATAAAATCGTCTGGGATACCAGCAATCAAGCCTATACCCACAAGCTCCTGACCGGCCGCCGGGAACAGTTCCATACGCTGCGACAGTACGGTGGACTGAGCGGGTTCTGCAAGCGCGAGGAAAGTGCGTACGATACCTTCAATGCCGGGCATGCGGGCACCGGCGTCTCGGCTGCCTTCGGAATGGTGGAAGCGCGTGAGCAACGGGGCGAGAAGCACAAGGTGGTCTGCGTCGTCGGCGACGGAGCGATGACGGCGGGCATGACTCTGGAAGGGTTGCACCACGCGGGTGGAACGAATAAGGACTTTATCGTCGTCTTGAACGACAATCAAATGTCGATTTCCCGAAACGTCGGAGCCATTTCCGCCTACCTGAACCGGACGTTCACTGGCGAATTCTACGCCCGGATGCGTGAAGAAACCGGCCAGTTGTTGCGCAAAATTCCTCACATTGGATTGGAAGTACAAAAGATCGCCCGTCGGGCCGAAGAATTGGCCAAGGGCGCAATTCTCCCCGGGCTGCTGTTCGAGGAATTAGGCTTCCAGTATGCCGGGCCGATCGACGGGCACAACTTCGAGCATTTGCTCCCGACATTAGAAAACGTGCTGAAAATGAAGGGCCCGGTTCTGCTGCACGTGATCACGAAAAAAGGTTTGGGGTATCAGGCCGCCATGGACAACCCCGTCTGGTTTCATGCCTGCCCACCGTTCGTGCGTGAAACGGGCGCGCCGGCGAAAAAAGCCGTGCGCCCGAGTTATACCAGCATGGCCGTGGATGCCCTGATCAAGGTGGCGCGTCAAGACAAGCGAGTGGTGGCAATCACCGCCGCCATGTGTGAAGGTACGGGCCTCAATGCCTTTGAGAAGGAATTTCCGGAGCGGATCTATGACGTCGGTATCGCCGAGCAGCATGCGGTGACCTTCGCAGCGGGTATGGCGGCGCAGGGCATGAAGCCGGTGGTGGCCCTCTACTCCACCTTCCTGCAACGGGCTTACGACCAGGTTGTGCATGATGTGGCCACCCAGAACTTGCCGGTGACCTTCTGCATCGATCGTGGCGGTCTCGTGGCCGAAGACGGCACGACCCACCATGGCGCATTCGATTTCGCGTTTCTGCGGCACGTGCCGAACATGGTCGTCGCCGCCCCTAAAGATGAGAACGAATTGCAGCATCTGATCAAGACCTGCGTGAGTTACGATGGTCCCGCCTCCGTGCGCTATGCGCGCGGGGTGAGCCTCGGGGTGCCGATGGACGCCGAACCGACGGCGTTGCCCATCGGGAAGGGCGAATTGCTGCGGGAAGGGACGGATGTGGCGATCGTGGCGATCGGCGTCACCGTCTGGCCTGCCGTGAAAGCCGCCGAACGGTTGGCCCAGGAAGGCATTTCCGCCGCCGTGGTCAACGCCCGGTTCGCGAAGCCGTTGGATACCGAACTCATCCTGAAGACGGCGAAGAATGTGCGGTGCCTCGTGACGGTCGAAGAAGGCTGCAAGATGGGCGGATTCGGTTCCGCAGTCTTGGAAACCCTCTCCGACGCCGGACTCATGTTGCGGACCAAGGTGCTCGGGTTGCCCGATTGGTATATCGAACAGGGGCCACAGGATCTGTTGCGCGAACGGTATGGCCTGACTGCCGACGGGATCTATCACAGCGTCAAGGCGTTGTTCGGGGCCGGGGTAGTGGCGGACGACGCCGCCCGCTTGGCGTCACTCGTGGGCAGTTTGCCGCATGGTGATGAGCAGGGCAGCTAGTGCAAAGCACGGTCAAAACGTACTAGAGAGAGTTCATGCACATCACTCGGAAGAAAACCAGGCAGATTCAGGCAGGATCGGTCAAGATCGGCGGTGATGCCCCGATTTCGGTTCAGTCGATGTGTTCTACCGACACGCGCGACGTCAAGGCGACCGTGGAGCAGATCAAGCAGTTGGAAACCGCCGGCTGCGAGCTCATTCGGGTCGCCGTTCCTGACGAAGAGGCGGCAGCGGCGCTACCCAAGATCAAAGCCGCGATGACGGTGCCGTTGATTGCCGACATTCATTTCGACCATCGCCTGGCTCTCAAGGCGGCCGAAGTCGTCGATTGCGTCCGCATCAATCCCGGCAATATCGGGGCCTGGTGGAAAGTGCAGGACGTCATCAAGGCCGTCAACGAACGGGGCATTCCTCTGCGCGTGGGCGTGAACGGCGGCTCGCTCGAACGGCCGCTGCTCGATAAGTATGGCTGGCCTTCGCCGGAGGCCCTGTCCGAATCGGCCTTAAATGCCGTGCATGCGCTCGAAGACGAAGGCTTCACCAACATGAAGGTGTCGCTCAAAGCGTCCGACGTGCACCACGCCATCGACGCCTACTACCTCTTTTCCACCCAGTCCAATTACCCGTTGCACATTGGTATCACCGAAGCCGGCACCGCCATGACCGGCGCGGTCAAGTCCGCGATCGGACTTGGCTGGCTGCTCTCGCAAGGTATCGGCGACACGTTACGCGTCTCGCTCGCCGCCGATCCGGTTGAGGAAGTCAAAGTCGGGTTCGAAATCTTGAAGTCGTTGGAATTGCGTCATCGCGGCATTAACGTCATTGCCTGCCCGACCTGTGGGCGGGTCGAAATCGACGTAGTGCGCATGGCCAACGAGTTGGAAAAGAAACTGGGCCACATCAAGACCCCGTTGAATGTCTCGGTGCTCGGCTGCGTCGTGAACGGCATCGGCGAAGGCAAGGAAGCCGATATCGGCATCGCCGGCGGCGAGGGCAAGGGCATTCTCTTCAAGAAGGGGAAGCTGATGCGTAAAGTGCCCATGGACGAGCTCATGGACACGCTCATTCTGGAAGTCGAGCAGCTGGCCAAGGAAAAGGAAGCCGAAGCGTCTGGCGTCGCGCAGAACGG
Source organism: Nitrospira sp. CR1.2 (assembly GCA_014055495.1). Classification (GTDB taxonomy): domain Bacteria; phylum Nitrospirota; class Nitrospiria; order Nitrospirales; family Nitrospiraceae; genus Nitrospira_A. The sequence goes on along the minus strand of WIAG01000143.1, from coordinate 306 downwards.
GTCGTCGGACGAGGAGGCAGAGGCGGGCTGGGAATTGATGGGCCACGCGCCGGATGAGCAGTCCACCATTGTCCGGGACATTCCGGTGCTCCCGAGTAAGCCCTAGTCAGTCCGCACCTGATGACCGGATGTGCGGTTCAAAGTTTCCGCTGTTTCGCGCTCTTCGCGGTTGAGTTCCTGAACCTCCCCCTTCTATAATCCGACCCGTGGCGCCGTACCCAAGTGGCTAAGGGAGCAGTCTGCAAAACTGCGATGCGGCGGTTCGAACCCGCCCGGCGCCTCCAACCATTCCTGTAAATATCTCAG
>WIAG01000142.1 GCA_014055495.1 Nitrospira sp. CR1.2 | reverse complement strand
ACGGCGGGCTAGGCGGCCTTGGCCGACGTCTTCTTCCACTCCATCATCTTCGCCGTCAGCTTGGACGAGGCGACCGTATAGTCGCCCTTCAGTCCGATCGACGATTCCGCTCCGGCCTTGTCGCCTGCTTGTACTTTGGTGACGACCGTCGCCGCGACTTTGTGAAACGCTTTGTGCAGTTCGAGGATCTCTTTGTAGTGAGGTTCGTTGGCGACGGGCGTGCCGGCCAGGCTGTAGAGCCATTTGCCGAACTCGCAGCGGTTGTCTACGCCGACCTCGGCCGGGACCAGTGCCAAGGTGCCATCGATGTTCTGCCGCAGTTTCACCTTCCAGGCTCCATGTGCGCCGATTGCCTTGTCGATTTGCTCGATGATGTTGGACATGCGACCTCCTGAGCGATACAGAAAAAGGTTGTCTCTCCCTGTATCGGAGGGTGGGGAGGAAGCCTTGAGGGGGAGGAGCGTGGCCTATGAAGGCCCTCGCTGGACGCGCGCAGTTCGACGAGTCGATTGCGAGGGCCTTGCGTGGGTCGGAGACCACTGCGCGTTTGGTGTTGGACAAATGTGAGAGAGCGACCAGGTATTTGTCGATCGGCCCCCAGGGCCTTTCCTAGGCCGGTAGGCGAGTGAAGATGGGTAGCATAGTGCCAGACGCTCGGAGCAGGTGCGGGAGACCAGGGCGCTACTGATTCGGCGCTCCAGGAGGATTGGCCATGATGCCGGAACCTCAATCAACCCCCGACACGAGTCGCGGCTGGCAGTTGATCAAGACCAGAGATTTCGGCCTGTTGTGGGGGGGCCAGACGACCTCGCAAATCGGTGAAGGCCTCAACAAGGTAGCGCTTCTCTGGTTTGTCTATGAGTTGACCGGCTCAGCCATGAAGATGACGATGGTCGGACTTCTCCAGACCATTCCTCCGCTGCTGTTCGGTCCGCTGATCGGAGTCTATCTGGACCGGCTCCCCAAGAAGGCCGTGATGGTCTGGGTCGATCTGGTTCGTGCGTGGCTTACGTTGCTCATTCCCGTCCTCTATGCCATGGGCACGCTGTCGATTGAAGGACTGTACGGTTTGATTTTTCTGACCTCGGTGGTTTCCACGGTCTTCGGTCCTGCGCTGGTGTCCTCGGTGCCCTTACTCGTGCGGCCGTCCGAGCTCATGTCGGCAAATGCATTGATTCAAGGCACCACCAACATCGGGATGTTACTGGGACCGGCCATCAGCGGCGTGATGATCGCCCTGATCGATGCGGAAAACGTGTTGTTCGTGAATTCGGCCACGTTCCTCATCTCCGCTCTCTGCCTCATGCCGATTCGCTTTGCACCCGCCCAGGGGAGAACGGCGCAAGGGGCGTCCTCCTTGTGGGCGGACCTACGTGCCGGATTTCGGTTCGTATTCGCGCAGCAATCCATCGTGTTCACGCTGGTGATCATTTCATCGTTGTACAACCTGGGTGTGAGCGCATTCGTGTTCATCTTGCCGGTGTACGCCAAGGAGTTTCTTCAGGTGGGGCCTGTTCAATTAGGCTGGTTGTGGTCTGCGCTGGGTGTCGGGATGTTGGCGGCCTCCACCTGGTTGGCCTGGAGAAAGCACAGCGACGTGCAAGGGCGATTACGTATTGTGATCCGTGGGATGACCATCGGCGGCCTTGCGGTCTGTAGTCTGAGTTTCCTGGAGACGCCGCTGGTGGCGGCAGGCATCGTCATTGTCGTGGGCGGCAGCACGGCCGTGCTCAACCCGATCGTCTGGGCGTTGCTGCAGGAGGTCACGCCGGAGCACCTGATCGGCCGTGTCCTCACCACCTTCAGTGTGGGGTCCATGGCGTCGGCTATGGCGGGGATGACCGGATTTGGTTGGATGGCCGACACGATCGGACCGGCTGCGAGCCTGGTCGGGTTGGGGGTCGTGCTCCTCCTCACTGCGGCTGTGGCAGTCTCCTGCGCCCGTAGGGCCTGTTTCATGCCTGCCGTGCGAACGTGAGGGCGTGTGCACTCACGACCGAGCTGCTCCCTCCGCCTCGCCCAAGGGCAGCGGCGGCACGCCGGGCATGGCATGAAAGGACCATGCGTGGGACGATCCTCCTCGACATCCGTTCCTGCTGATCCCTCTGCTCCTGCAAACGTTTATACTGGCGACATGGTTCAGGCCTCCCGCTGGCTGCTCACCCGCGACTTTCGCCTCATGTGGTGGAGTCAGGTGCTGTCTCAGGTTGCTGAAGGCGTCAGCAAGCTGGCGCTGCTTTGGTTTGTGTACGCGGTGACCGGGTCGCCGCTCAAAACGACCGTGATCGGACTGCTCCTGACCGTGCCGCCGATTCTGTTCGGCCCCCTCATCGGCATCATCGTCGATCGATTCCCCAAGAAAACGATCCTGATCGGCAGCGATGTGGCGAGGGGCATCCTCATCGGCGTCATTCCCTGCCTGGTGTCGGTAGAGCATTTCACCGTCGCGTCGCTCTACCTGCTGACCTTTCTGTATGGGGTCGCGACGGCGTTGTTTGTGCCCACCCTGTCGTCCGTCGTTCCGTTCATGGTCAGGCCCCCGCACTATACGGCCGCGAACGCGCTGCTGCAAAGTACGACCAGCCTCGGCATTATTCTCGGCCCTGCTGCCGGCGGACTGGGCATCGCCTTTTCGGGATCGCAGGATGTCCTGTGTCTGAATGCCCTGACCTACTTCGCCTCCGCCGCCTGTCTGGTCCCCATTCAATTACGTGCCCACGGCAGTGAGTCTGTATCCCCGGTGGCGGGTGGGGGATTCTTCGGGCCGTTGCTCGAAGGGTTACGGTGGGTGTGTCTAGGCCGGCAGACGGTTCTCGTGTTGATCATCCTTGCGTCGGTCTACACCTTTGGCAGCGGCGCGTTCACCACACTGTTTCCCGTTTTCGGCCGCCATCTGCTCGGGCTGGGACCGGTGGAGATCGGATATCTGTGGTCGTGGCTTGGGGCGGGGTTACTCCTGGCGTCATTCGGGTTGGTGCGGGTGAGCGCGTGGGACCTTTCGCGCCGGCTCTCGGTGATTGCGCTCTCCTCCACCGTCTCGGGGGTTGCGCTGGCCGGCTTAACGTGGACGCAGGATGTGCGGATCGCCGCGCTGCTCGTGGCCTGCATCGGCCTCGGCTTCGGTACCTGGACACCCATCGCCTGGGGCATCATTCAGGAAGTCGCGCCGCCGGGGATGGTCGGGCGTGTCATGGCGGTGTACACGGCGGTCGCGACGGCCACGTCCATGCTCGGCATGACGGCGTTCGGCTGGATGGCGGAATCGTTCGGGTCTGTCGCCAGCATCCTCGGAATCGGTGTGGTGATGGGTGTATTGGCGGGGGGCAGTGTGTGGTTTGGGAAGAAGATTGGTGTTGCCGGAATCGGAAAGGCAGCTGTGTGAGGTGCAGGTGCCGGCTTGTCTCATGCCTGAAAAAA
>WIAG01000060.1 GCA_014055495.1 Nitrospira sp. CR1.2 | reverse complement strand
TTGACTGCATGATCGGGTACCTGACTTGCCGTGGCGTGCGCCGTTGCGCTCCTGAAGCAACGGCGAAGGCTGTCCTGTGTGAGCCGGAATGCCGGCGAGTTGAAAGGCTTTGAGCAGGCAAGGCGTAGTCTGGTGCTCAGGCAGGTGTCTCTGGGGGACCAATCGCCTGACAGACGCTGTCCCCTTTCCCCCACGGAGGCCTTATGCATTGCGATCTGATGATGTTCTTGGCTCGAGCCCAATCATAGGTGTGCAAGACAGCCTTTCCTGCTTTCACTGCTTCTGCTAGAATTCGCGTATGGGATCTGAAGCGACGAAATTGTTAGAAGCTGCCTTGAAGCTTCCCCCAGAGGTCCGTGCGGCAATGGCGGGCTCCTTGTTGGACAGCCTGGATACGGCCGTTGATGCGGACGCCGAAACGGATTGGGAGCAGGAAATTGCCCGTCGCCTAAAGGACCTCGATTCGTCTTACCCGCATCTCGTTTCCTGGAGCGATGCCCGCCGAAAGATACTCGGCCTCTGATGCCGGGATTATCTGTTGTTTTTCATCCCGCCGCCGTTGAGGAAGCCCAGGCTGCTCGGCAATGGTATAAGGCCAGAAGCCAGTCTGCTGCGGATTCGTTTCTGGCCGAACCTGACGGCGGCATCGAAGCCGTCTCTCTTGCTCCGGAACGCTGGCCGCTGTTTGTGCACGGAACTCGCCGTTATCTCTTTCATCGGTTTCCCTTCCAGTTGGTCTACCGGGTCGTGAATGACTCCGTTCAGGTGGTGGCCCTTGCTCATGGCCGCTGCCGGCCAGGATATTGGAAACTTGGCTAAAGAAGAGAGCCTGCTTTCGCGGCCCCTTCGACTCATCTCCCTAACCTCTTCCTAGGCCCTCTTCTCGCTGTGGTTTCATTGATTGTGCGGGAAGGGTGTCGTAGAATCAGACAGTGTAAGTTCCCTCGTGGTATAGTTTTTTTAATCAACCGAAAGGCTGCAGGTGAAAACGGTCGCCACGCTTCCCCGTCCCATTACCGACTATCAATCCTTGTCTGCCGAAGAACTCTTCGAACGGACCCGTGCGGCCAAACGGACGCTGGGCGACCGGGTGATGATCCTCGGCCATAATTATCAGCGCGATGAAGTGATTCAGCATGCCGATTTTCGCGGCGACTCCTTGATTCTCGCGCAAGTGGCCGAGCAGCGCTCCGATCGGCCCTATGTCGTGTTTTGCGGCGTGCATTTCATGGCGGAAACCGCCGACGTGTTGAGCCGTTCGAATCAGACGGTGATTCTTCCCGACATGGCGGCGGGCTGCTCCATGGCCGATATGGCGGCGATCGAGCAGGTCGAACAGTGCTGGGATGCGCTCGGGCGGGTGGTGCCCGTGGAAGAGACGGTCATGCCGGCGGTCTATGTGAATTCCGCGGCGATCTTAAAGGCGTTCTGCGGCGAACATGGCGGGCTGACCTGTACTTCGTCCAACGCGCGGAAAGTCATCGAATGGAGCTGGGCGCGACGCGAGAAGATCCTGTTTTTCCCCGATGAACATCTAGGCCGGAACACGGCGAATAAAATGGGCATCCCGCGCGAGCAGATGATCGTGTGGGACCCCTACATGCCGCGCGGAGGCAATTCGGTGGAGGCGATCAAGCGGGCGAAGCTGATTCTGTGGAAAGGTCATTGCAGCGTCCACCAGATGTTCCAGCCGTCGCACGTGGACTATTTCCGCAACCAGTATCCGGACGTGAAGGTCATCGTCCATCCCGAATGCCATGAGGATGTGGTGAACAAGGCCGACCTGGTGGGTTCGACGGAGTACATCATTCGCACGATCACGGCGGCGCCGGCTGGAACGACCTGGGCGGTCGGGACGGAATTGAATCTCGTCAATCGCCTGAAACATGAGCAGACCGACAAGAAAGTGTTTTTCCTCTCCTCGACCGTCTGCCAATGCGCCACGATGTATCGTATCGATGCCCCGCATCTCTGCTGGGCGCTGGAAAACCTTGCCGACGGCCATGTCGTGAACCGGATCGTGGTCCCGGACGACGAAAAGCAGTGGGCGAAGGTGGCGTTGGACCGCATGATGGCCCTCAGCTAGCAGGTTGTTGAGAAAGGCCGCCGTCGGCGTTCTCGCTTCGCTCAGAGGCTCACCGTACGGCACCCAGTACGATTCGCCTCTTCGTTCGCTGCGGCCTTGCCGGACGACCTTTCTGAACAGCTTGTAGGACAGCCAGATCCTACCAGTCACCTTGCTAAATGGTTCCGGCTGCCAACAAACCACTGGTTCCTCTCGCCTCGTTTCGGTATAGTCCTCTTTTTACGCGCATTTCATGACTCTTTTGTTCCTCAGATAGATCATCCTATGGACTATAAATCGACTCTCAACTTGCCGAAGACCGACTTCCCCATGAAGGCGAACTTGCCGCAGCGGGAGCCGGAGATGCTGGCGCGGTGGACGCAGGAGAAGCTCTACGAACGCATCCAGGAATCCCGCAAGGGCTTTCCCCGCTACGGGAAAAACAAAGGGGTCTGACCCCTTATTTTGTCTCACTCGGCCTAGCAAACGAAGTCGGCGGGTGTGTACGAGCTCAGGCAAGCCGTGGGCTTAGACTATTCGACGATCAGCACAACGATAATGCACGGAACAAGACCTTAAAACTGGGTACGAACTGGTCAATGGTGTTCCGTCGACCATGGAACCTCCTCTCCTTTCACTTCTAGCGGTGGCCTGGCTGGTTCCCTCGGTGCGCGCGTCCAACGAGGGCCTTCCGAGGCCGCGCGTTGCGCGAGCACAGGGAATCGCCAGGCCAGGGCTTCCTTCTCTCCAACGCAGTCATCGCCGTTTCTTCGAAGATGCCGGGCGGGAATTGTCCACCCATTGACTGCATGATCGGGTACCTGACTTGCCGTGGCGTGCGCCGTTGCGCTCCTGAAGCAACGGCGAAGGCTGTCCTGTGTGAGCCGGAATGCCGGCGAGTTGAAAGGCTTTGAGCAGGCAAGGCGTAGTCTGGTGCTCAGGCAGGTGTCTCTGGGGGACCAATCGCCTGACAGACGCTGTCCCCTTTCCCCCACGGAGGCCTTATGCATTGCGATCTGATGATGTTCTTGGCTCGAGCCCAATCATAGGTGTGCAAGACAGCCTTTCCTGCTTTCACTGCTTCTGCTAGAATTCGCGTATGGGATCTGAAGCGACGAAATTGTTAGAAGCTGCCTTGAAGCTTCCCCCAGAGGTCCGTGCGGCAATGGCGGGCTCCTTGTTGGACAGCCTGGATACGGCCGTTGATGCGGACGCCGAAACGGATTGGGAGCAGGAAATTGCCCGTCGCCTAAAGGACCTCGATTCGTCTTACCCGCATCTCGTTTCCTGGAGCGATGCCCGCCGAAAGATACTCGGCCTCTGATGCCGGGATTATCTGTTGTTTTTCATCCCGCCGCCGTTGAGGAAGCCCAGGCTGCTCGGCAATGGTATAAGGCCAGAAGCCAGTCTGCTGCGGATTCGTTTCTGGCCGAACCTGACGGCGGCATCGAAGCCGTCTCTCTTGCTCCGGAACGCTGGCCGCTGTTTGTGCACGGAACTCGCCGTTATCTCTTTCATCGGTTTCCCTTCCAGTTGGTCTACCGGGTCGTGAATGACTCCGTTCAGGTGGTGGCCCTTGCTCATGGCCGCTGCCGGCCAGGATATTGGAAACTTGGCTAAAGAAGAGAGCCTGCTTTCGCGGCCCCTTCGACTCATCTCCCTAACCTCTTCCTAGGCCCTCTTCTCGCTGTGGTTTCATTGATTGTGCGGGAAGGGTGTCGTAGAATCAGACAGTGTAAGTTCCCTCGTGGTATAGTTTTTTTAATCAACCGAAAGGCTGCAGGTGAAAACGGTCGCCACGCTTCCCCGTCCCATTACCGACTATCAATCCTTGTCTGCCGAAGAACTCTTCGAACGGACCCGTGCGGCCAAACGGACGCTGGGCGACCGGGTGATGATCCTCGGCCATAATTATCAGCGCGATGAAGTGATTCAGCATGCCGATTTTCGCGGCGACTCCTTGATTCTCGCGCAAGTGGCCGAGCAGCGCTCCGATCGGCCCTATGTCGTGTTTTGCGGCGTGCATTTCATGGCGGAAACCGCCGACGTGTTGAGCCGTTCGAATCAGACGGTGATTCTTCCCGACATGGCGGCGGGCTGCTCCATGGCCGATATGGCGGCGATCGAGCAGGTCGAACAGTGCTGGGATGCGCTCGGGCGGGTGGTGCCCGTGGAAGAGACGGTCATGCCGGCGGTCTATGTGAATTCCGCGGCGATCTTAAAGGCGTTCTGCGGCGAACATGGCGGGCTGACCTGTACTTCGTCCAACGCGCGGAAAGTCATCGAATGGAGCTGGGCGCGACGCGAGAAGATCCTGTTTTTCCCCGATGAACATCTAGGCCGGAACACGGCGAATAAAATGGGCATCCCGCGCGAGCAGATGATCGTGTGGGACCCCTACATGCCGCGCGGAGGCAATTCGGTGGAGGCGATCAAGCGGGCGAAGCTGATTCTGTGGAAAGGTCATTGCAGCGTCCACCAGATGTTCCAGCCGTCGCACGTGGACTATTTCCGCAACCAGTATCCGGACGTGAAGGTCATCGTCCATCCCGAATGCCATGAGGATGTGGTGAACAAGGCCGACCTGGTGGGTTCGACGGAGTACATCATTCGCACGATCACGGCGGCGCCGGCTGGAACGACCTGGGCGGTCGGGACGGAATTGAATCTCGTCAATCGCCTGAAACATGAGCAGACCGACAAGAAAGTGTTTTTCCTCTCCTCGACCGTCTGCCAATGCGCCACGATGTATCGTATCGATGCCCCGCATCTCTGCTGGGCGCTGGAAAACCTTGCCGACGGCCATGTCGTGAACCGGATCGTGGTCCCGGACGACGAAAAGCAGTGGGCGAAGGTGGCGTTGGACCGCATGATGGCCCTCAGCTAGCAGGTTGTTGAGAAAGGCCGCCGTCGGCGTTCTCGCTTCGCTCAGAGGCTCACCGTACGGCACCCAGTACGATTCGCCTCTTCGTTCGCTGCGGCCTTGCCGGACGACCTTTCTGAACAGCTTGTAGGACAGCCAGATCCTACCAGTCACCTTGCTAAATGGTTCCGGCTGCCAACAAACCACTGGTTCCTCTCGCCTCGTTTCGGTATAGTCCTCTTTTTACGCGCATTTCATGACTCTTTTGTTCCTCAGATAGATCATCCTATGGACTATAAATCGACTCTCAACTTGCCGAAGACCGACTTCCCCATGAAGGCGAACTTGCCGCAGCGGGAGCCGGAGATGCTGGCGCGGTGGACGCAGGAGAAGCTCTACGAACGCATCCAGGAATCCCGCAAGGGCTTTCCCCGCTACGTGCTGCACGACGGCCCGCCTTACGCGAACGGACGCATTCACATCGGCCATGCGCTGAATAAGATTCTGAAGGACATCATCGTCAAGTCGAAGACGATGTCGGGCTTTCAGGTCCCCTACGTGCCGGGCTGGGACTGTCACGGCCTGCCGATCGAGCATCAAGTCCTGAAAGATCTGGGCGACAAGAAGCGGAATCTGGATGCTCTCGCGATCCGCAAGCTCTGTAAGGAATATGCGGAGAAATATGTCGCGATCCAGCGGGAAGAGTTTCAACGGCTGGGTGTGCTCGGCGACTGGCAACAGCCTTACCTGACGCTGAATCCCGCCTATGAGGGCACGATCATCCGTGAGTTCGGGCGCTTCGTGGAACAGGGCGGGGTATACAAGGGGCTGAAGCCCGTCCTCTGGTGTACGCAGGATCAGACGGCATTGGCGGAAGCGGAGGTCGAATACGAGGACCACACGTCGCCGTCGGTGTATGTGAAGTTTCCATTGGTCAGTTCTCCTGCGGTCCTGAGCAAGCAGTTCGGCGGGCTGACCGTTCCTGCCGATGTGAAGCGCGCCTCCGTCTTGATCTGGACGACGACTCCTTGGACCTTGCCGGCGAACCAGGCAGTCTGTTTGCACGCCGACATCGACTATGCCTTCGTGCAGGTCGGTGAAGAGCTGTTGGTCATCGCGGAACAGTTGGTGGAATCGGTCGCGAAGGCCTGCAGTCTCGCGGGGCACAAGATCGTAGGCGTCAGAAAAGGCTCACAGGGGTTCGAAGGATTGGAGACGCAACGTCCCCTGACCACCGGCCTCTCGCCGCTGCTCCTGGGCGACTTCGTGACGCTGGAGCAGGGAACCGGCTGCGTCCACATCGCGCCGGGCCACGGCATGGAAGACTATCTGCTGGTGCTGGACCACAATGCGAAGGCCAGTGTCGGGGAGCGCCTCGAAATCCTGGCGCCCGTGGACAACGGCGGGAAGTTTACCGACGCCGTGCCGGAATTTGCCGGACAGCATGTGTTCAAGGCCAATCCGAAAATCGTGGAGCGTCTCCAGGAGAACGGTCGTCTGCTCGGCCATGGGTCGCTCAAGCACTCGTATCCCCATTGTTGGCGCTGCAAACAGCCCGTGATCTTTCGCGCGACCGAGCAATGGTTCGTGTCGATGGAGACGAACGACTTGCGGCAGGCCGCGTTGGCGGAGATCGGACGGGTGCGCTGGATTCCGGCCTATGGCCGCGATCGCATCAACGGGATGATCGAAAATCGACCGGACTGGTGCCTCTCTCGCCAACGCGTCTGGGGCGCGCCGATCCCAGGTTTTACCTGCGTGACGTGCGGCAAGGTGTTAGCGCATCCGCGGGTGATCGATCATGTCGCCGATTTGATCGGCCAACATGGGACCGACTACTGGTTTGCCAACCAGGCTGCCGCGTTGCTCCCTGCCGGGACACAGTGTGACGGCTGCGGGGGCACCGAGTTCGAGAAGGAGCGCGACATCCTGGACGTCTGGTTCGAGTCCGGCGTGAGTTATGCGGCGGTGCTGAAGAGTCGCCAGTGGTATCCGGCCGACCTGTATCTGGAAGGCTCGGACCAGCATCGTGGGTGGTTCCATAGTGCTCTGTTGGCCGGCGTGATTACCGATCATTGCGCGCCGTACAAGGCCGTGCTGACGCATGGATTTGTATTGGACGGGGCGGGGCGGAAAATGTCGAAGTCGGCGGGCAATGTCGTCGCCCCGCAAGATGTCATCAAGCAGTCGGGTGCGGAGATTCTTCGCCTGTGGGTGTCGGCGCAGGATTACCGCGAAGACTTGCGGATTTCGCAAGAAATCCTGAACCACCTGATCGAGGCCTATCGGAAGATCCGCAACACCTGCCGCTTCCTGCTGAGTAATTTGTACGACTTCGATCCGGCGCAACATCGGGTGCCGTTCGAGCAGCTGCCTGAACTGGACCGTTGGGCATTGATGCGCCTGGGCGATCTGATCCCGCGCGTGCGGAAAGGCTACGACGACTTCGAATTCCATTCGATCTTCCACGCGCTGAACAATTTCTGCTCGGTGGATTTGAGCGCGGTGTACCTGGACATTTTGAAGGATCGGCTCTACACGTTCAGGAAGGATTCATCGGTTCGGCGAGCCTCGCAGACGGTGCTGTTCGACATTGTGGTCTCGATGACAAAACTGATGGCGCCCGTGCTGAGTTTCACCGCCGAGGAAATCTGGCGAATGCTGCCTGAGAGTGTACGGGCGGAGGCGAAGGCCGAGAGTGTCCACATCGCGATGTTTCCCGAGGTCGATCCGCGTTGGGCCGATCCGGCACTGGCCGACCGATGGGAAAAGTTACTCGAAGTGAGGACCGCCGTTCAGGCTGCCTTGGAAGTCAAACGTCGAGAGAAGGTGATCGGCGCGCCGCTGGAAGCGCGGGTGGTGATCGAAGCGAATCCCGAACGGCATGAATTTCTGACGCCATACCAGCAGGATCTCTCCTCGTTCTTCATCGTGTCGGATGTGGTGCTCACGCGGGTCGATCAGCTCGCGGAATCATCCGGTTTTGCCGTCACCGTCGACAAGGCCACGGGAGCGAAGTGCGAACGGTGCTGGAACTATCGATCGGCCGTGGGCACCTCGATCGAACACCCCACCCTCTGCGACCGGTGCATTGAGGCCGTCAGATGAGTCCCTCCATCCGGTACCTGCTGCTCGGGCTGCTGAGCCTGTCGATCGTGGTGCTGGACCAAGTCACGAAGCTGTCGGTCATGGAATCCATGCGGCTCCATGAGTCGATTCCTGTTATTGCCAACCTGTTCAGCATCACTTATATCCGGAATCCCGGCGCGGCGTTCGGCTTTCTCTCCTCCAGCAGCAGCTCATTCCGGTTCGTCTTTTTCGGACTGACCTCGGTCTTTGCCGTCGGCTTGCTGGGGATGATTATGGTGCGTATGCCGAAGGACGATTGGATGGGGCGGCTCAGCGTGGCGGCGATTCTCGGTGGGGCGATCGGGAATTTGGTGGATCGCTTGCGGTACGGGGAAGTGATCGACTTCCTGGATTTCTACATCAACGGGTACCATTGGCCGGCGTTTAACGTCGCCGACTCCGCCATTACCGTCGGGGTGGTGTTTCTGATTTTTCACTTCGCGACGGAAAAGGAAGCGCAGGATGCTCCGGTCGCTCCGGAAAATCCCTCCGCCTGAGGAGCACCCTTCGGTGGTTTCTTTTCCGGTCACACCGGCAGCGTGATGATAAATCCGCCCTGCTCGCGAAACTGGCGCTGCTGCTCCACGGAAAACATCACGAGCGGTTCGCTGTGGCAGAACTGGCATTCTTTGAGCGTGATGACCGCCTGCGGTTCGCCGATGCTCACCAGGTATTGCTTGGCAAGTGTGAGTGCCGTTTCCTGACTCGTCGTCATCACATCGAAGTGCAACTTGCCGTTCTTTCCCTTGACCCAGGTATCGTAGACGTGGACGCTGTCCATCTCATTTCCCATGCCGGCAGGACTCCTTGTTGTGAAGTAGGTTAGTGTACGACCAAGAGTACGATGACGCCCAGCACCATGCGGTAGTAGGCGAAGACGCTGAGGCTATGGCGTTGCACATAGGTCAGAAACGCGGCGATCACGGCCCAGGCCACGACGAAGGACACGACCAAGCCGATGCCGAGCGCGATGAAGTCGTCTTGACTGAAGGCGGCTTGCGATTTCAGCATTTGATAGATGGTGGCGATGATCATGGTCGGCAGGGCCAGAAAGAAGGAATATTCCGTCGCCACCCGCCGGTCCAGTCCGGCGAGGAGGCCTCCTACGATCGTCGAGCCTGAGCGGGACATGCCGGGAATCAGAGAGAAACATTGGGCCACGCCGACCCACAGGGCCGATCGTGGCGTCACCTGCAGCAGTTCCTTCACGCGCACGCGGTTCTGCATCCGCTCCACCACCAGAATGATGATGCCTCCCACGATCAGCGAAATCGCGACGGTGGTCGGGGAGAAGAGGTAGGCCTTAATCGACTTGTGGGCCAGGAATCCCACCAGTGCCGCGGGCAAAAAGGCCAGGCCCAGGCCGAGGACAAACCAGAGATTCGGCTGGTTGCGGATGGACTCTTCAAGGAGGACCGGCCAGGCTGACTTCCCCCGAGCGGCGATCCGCGCGCGAAATTCCCGTTGCTCACGCAATGCGTGGGAGGCCAGGGAAGAGAGCTTGGTGCGCTCGTAGGCAATGATGGCCAGGATGGAACCCAGCTGAATCGAGATCTCCACGTTCGAGGCGATGTCGCCGGTGAAGCCCAAGGCGTGGCCGACAAGGATCAGGTGGCCGGTCGAGGAAACAGGCAGAAATTCGGTCAGTCCTTCGATGATGCCGAGAATGACGGCAAGCTCCGGGCCCCAGTTCATCATAGTGTGTGCGAGGTGGTGTGTGGGATGTGGGTGGTTGGTTCGGTCGCTTCGTCGAACAGTCGCTGCATATTCCCAGACTGCTTTCCATCAGTCAAGCGACGTGAAGTTTTGCAACGGCAGGGCCGGAAGCCGACCGGATCTCCCCACGCGAGTGGCAATCGGCATACTTGTTGACAAAGTTAAGGTGATGGCATACACACAACAAGAGAGCAGAGGTCCGATCGGTTCAGATCGAACAGGGAGGGGCGCATGAGGCATGTGTGGGTGGCCGGGCTTGCGCTGATGAGCGCGATCGCCGTCAGCGGGTGCGTAACTGAGAAGAAATATCACGAGGCGCTTGCCGATGCCGATGCCACGAGAGGGGAACTGGAGCGCGCGAGGGCGCAGAAGAATGCCCTGGAGCAGCAGGTCAAGACACTCAAGGATCTGAATGCAAAGTTCGGGTCCGAAAGCCAGATTGCCCGGGATGAGTTGCAGCGGATCCAGCACGGGCGTGACAAGGAGCGCGACACGATCGAGGTTCGTACCAAGGAGTTAGAAGACAAGGTGAAGCAGCTGACGGCGCAGAATCGCAACGTCAAGCAAGAGTATGAGGAAGCTCGTCGCCACAACGAGCAACTGAAGTCGTTGGTTGCGCGCTATCAGAAGGAAATGAAGGAGCGGTCCCGCTCACTGTCGTCGTCGGTGGACTCGACCAAGGCTCCCGCCCCGTTCTCCGGCGGAGGCGCCTCTCAGTCGAAGCCCGCTTCCGCACCGACTCCGTTTGAGACGCCTGCGCCGGCAGCCTCATTGTTGAACATCAACAAAGCGCCGTCGGCAGATCTGGTCCTCACCTTGGGTATTTCGCAGGATGTGGCCGAGCGTATTGTGAGCAATCGTCCCTATAGAGTGAAGGGCGAACTCGTCGCGAAGAACGTGGTGCCGAAAGACGTGTTCGACGACATCAAGGATCGTATTACCGTCAGTCCCTAGTCGCCCCTGCCGACTCAGCGAGTCGGCCTGGCTATGCTCCTCTGAAAGGCCGGTTGCCGGATGGCAAGCGGCCTTTCGTGTTTCTTGCGTCATCCCGCGACAGCGCCTCACGCAGGCTGCGCGTTCCCCGGCCAAATTGTTTTCTGTTAGAATGCCTCCACAGTTCGCCAGAAGGAGAGTCCGTCGATGCGCCGTGTCCCTGTGATCGTCGCTGTACTCATTCTCGGCCTCGCGATCGCCGGCTACGTCTTTTTCAACGGTGAGCGCAAGGTGCCGGTGAGGTATCGTACGGCGCCCGTGGAGCGCGGGACGGTCGTCTCGCTCGTCACCGCCACGGGTACGATCAACCCCATCACGACGATTCAGGTCGGGAGCCAGGTCTCGGGTATGATCGAGAGCCTCCACGCCGATTTCAATTCCCGGGTCAAAGCGAACCAGGTCGTCGCGCGTATCGACCCCTTTCCCTACCAGGCCCGACGTGATCAAGCCGCGGCCAGTCTTGCCAACGCCAAAGCCGCCTGGGAAAAGGCGCGGATCGATCTTGCGCAACGACGACGCGAGTTGGATCGTGCCAAGTCGCTCATCGGGCAACAGTTCATCTCTCAGAATGAGGTGGATGTCGCGTTGACCGCATCGGAGGGGGCCCTGGCGCAGCTGAAGGTTACGGAAGCCGCTGTGAAGCAGGCTGAAGCGATGCTGCAGGCGGCTGAGTTGGACCTGAAGTATACGGTGATCCGCTCACCCGTCGATGGGGTCGTTATCTCCCGGCAGGTGGAAGTGGGCCAGCGGATTTCCGCCAGCTTTTCCATTCCCACGCTGTTCTTGATCGCGGAAGACGTGACCAAAATGCAGGTGGATACCAATGTCAGCGAGGCCGATATCGGGGGCATTGCCGAAGGGAAGGCCGCGACGTTTACCGTGGATGCGTATCCCGGGGAACCGTTTCAGGGACGTGTCCGGCAGGTGCGGAATGCGCCGATCAACATTCAGAACGTCGTGACGTACGACGTCGTGGTGGAGTTCCAGAATCCGGACTTTCGTCTCAAGCCCGGAATGACCGCGAACGTGTCCATTGTCATCGATAAAAAGGAACAGGTGCTGAAGGTGCCGAGTTCCGCGTTGCGGTTCACGCCGCCGAAGGCGGTTCGTGAAGTGAAGGCGGGGCCTGTGGCGGATAGGCCGTCCCTGTCTGGTGGTTCCGCCGACCCGGCCTCACGCCGATGGGGTATGTGGAAGCTGACTGCGGACAATGAGTTGGAGCGAATACCCGTGATGATGGGCATCTCCGATCGGGCCTATGTGGAAATCGCGGCAGAGGGCATACAGGAAGGGGATCAGGTCGTGGTGGGGATCGATGCGCCGCGCGGTGAGCGGAAGGGCGCGGAGCTCCCTCCCGGGTTCGGCGGCGGACAACAGCGTGGTGCGCGGCGTGATCGTGGACTGTAAGAACATGTTCAAGGTGCAATGTTCAATGTCGAAACCTCAATTCAGCATCGACAATTGAGCGTTGAACATTCCAGGTATGCCTGCCGTTCAAACGGCGGATGAAGACCACTCTATGGCCGGCTTAATTGTGTGCCAAGACGTGTGGAAGGTGTACCGCGTCGGCGACGTCGAGGTGCAGGCGCTGCGCGGCATCAATTTGACGATCGATCGCGGCGAGTTTGTCGCGGTGATGGGCACGTCAGGATCCGGCAAATCCACGCTCATGAATCTCCTCGGTTGTCTGGACCAGCCCACTCGGGGGCGCTATGAATTGGACGGGTTGGACGTCGCCAGCGCCAGGCCGGATCTGCTTGCCGAATTACGCAACCGGCAGATCGGGTTCGTCTTTCAGAATTTCAATCTCATCCCCAGGACCAGTGCGCTGGAAAATGCGCAACTCCCGCTGTTCTACCGTGGGGTCTCGATCAAGGAGCAACGCCGGCAGGCCGCCGCTTCGTTGCAACGCGTCGGCCTGGCGGGGCGGGAGCAGCATTACCCGTCTCAGCTTTCCGGCGGTCAGCAGCAGCGTGTGGCGATTGCGCGGGCGCTGGTGGGGGCACCGGCGATCCTGTTTGCGGATGAACCGACTGGCAACCTCGATACCGCCTCCAGCCGCGAAATCATGGGCATTCTTGAAGAACTGAATCGGAAAGACGGCATTACGATTATCCTGGTGACCCATGAGCCTGATATTGCCGCCTACGCCTCCCGCGAGCTTATTATGAAGGACGGGCAGATTGTGCAGGATGTCCGTCGCGCGCCTCACCTGTCTGCAGTCACATAGGCCTTCGATGTCGGCGTTCGTTTTGCTCACCGTCATGACCGCGTTGCGGATTCTCAGTCGGAACCGGCTGCGTGCCGGCCTGACGATGCTCGGTATCGTCATCGGCGTGGGAGCGGTGATTGCAATGGTCAGCATCGGCCAGGGCGCGCGTGCTGCGGTGCAGGCACAGGTGGCAAGCATGGGGACCAATGTGATCGTGATTATGCCAGGCTCGACCACCGTCAGCGGCGTGCGGGGTGGACAGGGCGGCGCGGTGACGTTGACGGTCAACGATGCGGCGGAAATGAAAAAGCGGAATCCGCTGCTCTCGGATACGGCGTGGGCCAAGCGCGATGTGATGCAGATCGTGAACGGCAACCGCAACTGGAACGGGCCGGTGAACGGCGTGTCCCCGAGTTACCTCACGATTCGCGACTGGTCGTTCTCCAGCGGCGGTCCCTTTACGCAGTCGGATATGGAAAGCGCCGCGCGGGTGGCGTTGATCGGGCAGACGACCTTGGAGAATCTCTTCGATCCGGGTGAAGAGGCCGTCGGCGCGACGATTCGTATCAAGAACGTGCCCTTCCAGATCATCGGCGTGTTGGCGCCGAAAGGGCAGTCGGCTCAAGGAAGCGATCAGGACGATGTGATTTTCGTGCCGTTTACGACGGCGGAACGGAAGGTGTTCGGGAGTCAGTTTCTCGGTTCGGTGGGTGCCCTCTTTGCATCGACCGAACAGACTGCCGATTTGCCTGAGGCGGTTGAGCACATTCGCGAGGTCTTACGGGCTCGGCATCGCCTCCAGCCGGATCAGGCGGATGATTTTACCGTGCGAACCCAGGTGGACATCGGCAAGGTGCAGGAGGGCACGAGTCAAACCCTCACGGCCATGCTGTTTGCCATTGCGTCGGTCTCGTTGCTGGTCGGCGGCATCGGGATCATGAACATTCTTCTGGTCTCGGTCACCGAACGAACCAAGGAAATCGGGGTGCGGATGGCGGTGGGGGCGAAACGGATGCATATCCTGACTCAGTTTCTCATTGAAGCGATGACGTTAAGCCTGTTTGGGGGCGTGATCGGGGTCATCGTGGGGGTAGCCGGCGCCAGCCTGACGACGGTGATTGCCGGCTGGCCGACCATCATTTCGGTTGAATCGATTGCGACGGCCTGTGTGTTTTCACTCGTGGTCGGCCTCTTTTTCGGGCTGTATCCCGCCAACAAGGCCGCGCGCCTGAATCCGATCGACGCCCTCCGTTACGAATAGACTGCAACGATCGAATCGCGCGCTGGAATGTAGAGGGCGGTGCGGCCTGTCGTGGCGACGGGCCATGCCCAAATCAATGGTAGGCTCGCTCGAACTCTTCGGGGATGGTTCCCAGGACCGAGCGGATGCCGCGCACTGGGGCTTCCGGGGCCTGATTGGCGAGATCGATCACGAGTGGAACGATGTAGGGGGTTCCTGAGGGATCGTGTGTAATGGTCACAATGGGTTGATGCAGCTTGCCGGCGTTGATGACAGAGACAATCGCCCGCTCGCCGGTGGTGAGAGCGACATAACTATAGACCGGATAGATGCCCATGACTTTGACGAATAGAGAGATCAACCGGGTTTCGTACTTACCCTCCTGCCCTTCCTGATATAGACGTTGCAGGGACTGGTGGGGCGTCAGGGGTGAGGCTCCGCCGAATCCCGTCATCAATTCATCGTAGCGATCGGTAATCATCACAATTCGGGTCATGTCCGAAGTGAAGGCCCCGCCGGTTTCGGCGGGGAATCCGCTGCCGTTCAAATAGGCATGGTGTTCCGCCACGATTTGTTCCACCGGCTGGGTGAATCCGCCCTGGCGCTCCAGCACGATCGCACCCCCGCGTGCGTGGGTTTCGTAGGTCCGGCGCTGCTGCTCGGTCAGAGGGGCGGAGGTGTCGAACACGCGTTGTAGAATCGTCGTCGGCACCTGAAGCAGCCCGATATCGTGCAGCAGTGCGCCGGTGGCCAGCTCTTGGATCGTGAGCAGGTTATAGTCTGCAGCATGCGCAAGAATCATCGAGAAACTGCACGTGGCGAGCGAGTGCTGGCTGAGCGGCGCATTGGCCTCGCGACCCTGGCTGAACACCATGAACAGGGCGTGTGAGTTGAGGGACTGTGCGACGGCGCTGATGGCGTGGACAGCGTGGCTCGCTTCCTCCGGGTCCACGATCCCGGTTTTGGCGATGCGTGAAAAAGTGGATTGGACCGATTCCTCGAGGTGGGCACGCGCGGATCTCGCAGCCAGGAGCTCCTGTGCCATGTTCGCGAGAGAGCGGACCGCCACTGTTGGCGTGGTGGGTTGGATCGCGGGGGAGGGCGGAGCGGCGATGTTGGGGTGGTCTTGAGAGGTGACCTTCCTGTCTTGTAGGTCGAGCCCTCGGGTCGGATCGATGCTGAGATGTTTCACCCCGGCCCGGCGGAGTTTTTCGATCTGTTCGTCGGTTTGAATCAAGAACGAGTGGCGCATGAAGGGCGAACGAAACCAGGCCACGTCCAACTTGGCCACGTGCATGCCGATGCGGAGTGCGTCAATGGTGATGGGGCGATAGGCCATGCGGTGTCACTGTTACAGGCGCGTCGTCGCTCGTGCGAGGCTCCCCGTGCTCGTCCTAGGGGATTCGTTCAGGGACGGTCGATGATCCTGGGGGCACCGCAGGCGCTGTTGTGGCAAGAATGGAATCAGGGGACGTCATGGTCATGCGCGGCGCGACCGTCAACAGAATCTCCATGCGAGGATGGTCTCGGTCCTGATACTTGTACAAATGCGTTTCCACCACCCGATTATCGTTCAGCCCCAGGCCCTCGCAAAGGGCGTCTTGCGCGATCTTGAGCCCGCCGTCGGTATCTCGTCGCAGAGCCGACGCAAAGAAGAAACGGATCGACAGCGAGAGATGTGTCTGCCGAAAACTGTGTCTTAGAGTATCACGATGCGGCGATTGGGCAAGCGCAACCAGAATTTGTTGCCCCACGAATGCCTTGAAGGCACGGCCTTTGGCGGAGAGCAACCGACGGCCGTTCACGGTGGCATATTGGTGATTCACACTCGGAGGGATCGGGAGTGAGAGGGCGAGGGCGTCACCGGTGACTTTGACGTCGGCATGAACCGGCGTCGCCGAGGGGGCCGCAGGCCGGCTACGAGTCGGTCCTTTCCGAGGCACAAGGTTGGTGGCCGGAATCGGCATCTCATCGGGCTGAGGCCGAAACGAGGTAGATCGAATAGGGATCGGGGTTTGTCGGGGACGGGAGACGCGGCGCAAGGGCCTGCCCATTACACTAGAGGAGGTTTTGGATTTTGGCCATGTCCTGCTCGACCCGGTCTTCGTTTCTGGTGAGATACCGCCGCCATTCCGACGGGCCCCAGATTTCCAGGCGATGGTACATCCCCACGAGGTAGATTTCCTGATCGTCATCCATCGGAACGAGTTTGCGGAGGCGGCTTGGAATCAGCACCCGGCCCGCCTTGTCGATATCCGAGGCACCGGCCTGCGCCATCACGTGGTGCATAAACAGTCGGCTTTGATCCTCATCTAAGGTGGCCCTGGTCCGCTCCAGCACCTTTTCCCATTCCTTGGCCGAATACATCCAGAGGGTCTGCTCGGTGTTTCTCAGGAACATGACCTGATTCCCCTCGGTCTGGAATTGCTCCCGAAGCGGAGAGGGAATCAGAAACCGTCCCTTTTCATCGACTTTGCAAAGGTGTTCACCGACAAACACTCGCGACATCCTCCGCGCAGGGCTTCGTTACAGGATCGGGGGGCTGATGCCTGCCTCATTCGCACTCGGCACCAGTTCTATGATTCACCCGTGATGGTAGGAGACCTGGACAATCCTGTCAAGAAAATATTCGTGACCGGATCCCTCACGGTCCGTCGGGTATGCCCATGTCGGTGGCGGATGAGCCGTCTCCGTCCATGGCCGCGTCAAGGTCGTCGCCCAGGTCGTCGCCCATTTCCTGCCCCATTTTTCTGATGAACCGCTCCATGCTCGCGGGATCGTTTTCATCCAGTCCGCTGAGATGGCTCGGGTCGGCGAGGGCTTCAAGCCTGGCTTCCTCGGATTTCGGCGAGGCGAATCTGGACAGTAAGCGCTCCAGGTCGGCACTGTGGCAATGGGCACAGGTTTGTTGCGGAGCCGTACTCACGCTCAACACCAAGCGCGTGCTGCGCTTCCCGCATTGTCGGCAACGATATTCGTAGATCGGCATAGGTTACGCTCGTAGGTCTGTGTCTGATCGTGGAACGGATGGAGGTAACCACACCTCGGGTACCAGGCCGGCCTCCACGGAACGGGCGAGAGCGAGCAGCGTGACACGCTCAGCCCCCGCTTGGCAAAGGAGTCTGGCGCATTCATTGGAGGTGGTGCCGGTGGTGAACACATCGTCGATCAGAAGGATCCGTTTACCGGCCACCTCGTGGGGCGCGTGGAGTGCAAATGCCCGGCGCAGGTTGTGTAAGCGTGCCGAACGCGGGAGCGTGGTCTGCGGCTCGGTATCGACGATTCGTACCAGGTTTCGATAGGCGACCGGGCATTTCAGCGCCGCTGCCACTCGATCGGCCAGGAGGAGCGACTGATTAAACTCCCGCTCTCGAAGCCGGTTGGGGTGGAGCGGAATCGGCATGAGGACGTCGCCTTCCAGGTGAGAGGGGAGGGTGTGGATCAGCAGCGCGGCCAGCGCGTCGGCCAGGGAGACCTTCCCGTGATATTTGAAGAGGGCGATCGCATCCTGGAGCGGTGAGCAGTAGGCGTAGGGTGCCCACACCTCGGCATAGTAGGGCTGGCGGGTGCGGCAGTCATGGCACTCGTGAGTGGGACTGTGGGTCAGTGCAGACGGGGAGGCCAGTGGGCGGCGGCATCGAGCGCAGGCTGATCCTCGCAGTGGGCGGATCAGTGCCCAGCAGGATCGGCAGAAAAACGGCACGGGATCATCGGTCAGGGGCTGGGCGCAGGTGGTGCAGGGTATGGGAAGCAGCAGCCGTGAGACCTGTCTGAGGACGTTGAAGATCATTCGGTGTGTGTAGGGGCTGGCGCGTGGTGGTTGCGATCCAGGCGCGTCGGCGAGATTGTGCACGGAACGACCCCGGGGCTGTCAAGGTTGTGGCCTGTAAAGTGGGTGTGGTATAGCACCCTTTGCCTGCATCGAACCGACTCTTTGGCTTCGCGTAGAGTGGGCCCGCAAGCACCGATCGAAAGCCCCTGCGAACCCTCATGGTTATGGGCTTCCACCATGCACGATCTTCCCCCGACATTGGTCAGCGTGAAGAATCTGTCCAAGGATTATCGCCCGGGAGGGACAGTCGTCCGTGCATTACACGATGTGACGCTCGACGTACTGCCGGGGGAGTTCTGCGCTTTCGTTGGGCCGAGTGGGTGCGGGAAGAGCACCTTGCTCAATTTGATCGGAGGGCTGGATGCTCCGACATCGGGCACGATTGCTCTCGACGGTCGGCCGGTGACCGATGCCGGCCCCATGGAGTGGACTCGTCTTCGGCGGGAGTTGATTGGGATCGTCTTTCAGGCGTTCCATCTGATCCCGGGTCTGACCGTCGCGGAAAATGTTGCGTTGCCTATCCTCCTGAAGGGCGAGCTGGGGCACGGGATTGCGGCTCGGATCGACGAGGTGCTGCGGGCGGTGGGTATGGAGGGGCGTCGCTCCCATCGACCCAGTGAGTTGTCGGGAGGGGAGCAGCAGCGCGTGGCGATTGCGCGTGCGATCGTGCATCGACCACGGTTGATTCTGGCGGATGAACCGACAGGCAATCTGGATTCGAAGCAAGGGGCGGACATCGTCAACTTGTTTCGGACCTTGCCGCAACGGTATGGTCACTCGGTCTTGTTGGTGACCCACAGTGAGACTGCGGCGGCGGCGGCGGATTATGTCTGGCACATGCGTGATGGTCGACTGGTCAATTGTGTCAGACGGCAAGCGTAGGGACCACAGGGCGTGGTGACGTGAGGCCGCAGTATAGGGGGCGAGCCATCGGTACTGTCGATGACAAGGTCGCGCTCTAGGTGACGGGAGCCTATGGCCGGCCGGCGGATCAACGATCCTGGCTGAAGAAAGGACGAGAATGGATTTGAGCATCACTATTGCGGGCGTGAGGTTTCCCAGCTGCTTCATGAACGCCTCAGGAGCGCTCTGCATGACGCGGGAAGAACTGCTGGCATTGGGCCGCTCCCGCTCGGGGGCCATTGTGACCAAGTCGATGACGGTGG
>WIAG01000141.1 GCA_014055495.1 Nitrospira sp. CR1.2 | reverse complement strand
GAGGATTTTGAGCAGGTGCGAGCCATTCGCCGAAGGTTCAAACAGGGGGTGCCGCTGGACGGCGCCTTGATACAGGACGCTGCTTGGTCGGCAGCGGACCGGAAGGGTCGGTAATGCGTAACGTATCCAACCACCGTTGCGGCAACATCCATGAATCGGTCTGGGCAGGAAAAGGAGTGCACGATGAAGCGGAGTGGTTGGCATCGATGTGTGATGGGCGGTCTGGCAGCCCTGTTCTTGACGGGAGCGCCGCCCGGCGGATTGTGGGCGGCTGAGGAGCCGCAGGAGCAGGAGGCGCCGGTGATCGCGGTCGAACCGGTGGAAGTGAGTGGGAAACGCATCGAGAACGTCGAGGATGTGAAACGGGAGTTTGCGCGCCGTCCCGGCAGCAACATCCTCATCCAGGAGAAAGAGATTACCGAATCGCGTGCGTTGAATCTGCAGGACGTGCTGCAGTTCGCGCCAGGGGTCCGGTTTCAATCGCGTTTCGGCGCCGATGAAGGTCAGTTTCAGATCCGCGGGACATCCTTACGCAATAATTTCCATCATCGGGGTATCAATATCCTGATCAACGGCATTTTCTTCGGCGACGCCGACGGATTTTCCGACTTTGAATCGATCGATCTCCTGGCCTACGAGCGCATCGAAGTCTACAAGGGGGCGAACGCGTTGCGGTACGGAGCCAACAGCATCGGTGGTGCGATCAACTTCGTGCCGCGCACCGGCTACAGCGCCTCGACGCTGCAAATGCGGATGCTCGGCGGCAGTTTCGGCATGGTGAGCGGGCAGGTGTCCAGCGGCAAAGTGTTGCAGCCGTTCAAGGTGGGCAACATGAGCGCCACGATGGACTACTACATCAGCGTGTCCGGCAATCGCCAGGATGGCTTTCAGGATAACAGTCAGCAGGCCCGCGAACGCATCAATGCCAACATCGGGTTGCAGCTCGGCAACCACCAGGAAATCCGCGCCTACTTCCTCCAGGCGAACGTGGCGGAGCGGATTCCCGGTTCCCTCACCACGCAGCAGCTGTTCTTCAACCGGCAGCAGCCGGGCGGACAAAGTCCCGCAGGAACTCCACCGTTTTTTGCCTGCAACCTGAACAATCAGACCTGTAATTATGGACGGTATTACAATCTTCAGCGCATCGGCATCGCCTATCACAATGAGTTCGCGCCCAATCAATACTTCGAAATCATTCCGTACTTCTCGAACCAGTTCGTGGATCATCCGATCTTTCAGACGATCAGACAGGAAAACAACAATGTCGGCGGGGAATTTCGGTATGTCAATTCGAACCCGCTGCTCGGCAAGAATAACTCCTTCGTGGCGGGTTTCCAGCCGCGGTATGGGCATCAGCGGCAGCAGCGATTCGTCAATATCAACGGCAACATCGGGGCCATGACGCAGAGCTACACCGCCAAAACGACCTATTTCGGTATGTATGCGGAAGACGCGTTCGATGCCACAAAGGATTTCACGATCGTCATCGGTGGACGATGGGATTACACGGGACGCCAGGCCACCGTAGACAACTTCGGACCGGCGGGCAATCCGTTCAACCCCAATACGCCATCCACGCCGAGCGGCACGAATAGGCCCCTGCAACATTTCGACGCGATCAGCCCGAAGGTCGGCTTCGTCTACCGCACGACGCCGACGTCCCAGTTGTACTTCAACGCCAGCCGGGCGTATGAAGCCCCGCTCAATCTCGAACTGCTGTCTTCGGTCAATGCTAATGGAACACCGAATACCGGCTTTCTCAATCTCGATGCGCAACGGGCCTGGCAATTGGAGTTAGGACATCGGGGCACGTCGGCGGATAAGCGCTACAGCTGGGATGTGACGGTCTACAATCTCGAAATGCAGAAGGAGATCCTGGCCTCCAACATCAACAATCAGGGCACGTTCCAGAATGCCAACGGCACGCGACACACGGGCGTAGAAGCCGGCGGCGCCATGGTGCTGACGAAGGGGCTGTTTGCACAGGGCGGGCAGGGCAAGGAAGACAGCCTGCAGACGCGAGTCGCGTACACCTGGTCGCGCTTCAAATTTACCGACGATGTGCGCGCCGGCGGCGCGGTGGGACCGAACGTCCTGATCGCGAAGGACGGCAATACGGTGGCCGGCGCACCGGAACACCTCATGAGCCTGGAACTGCGGTACGACCATCCGGCCGGCTGGTGGATTGCCCCGAACGTCGAATGGTCGTTGTCGGGCTTCTACGTCAATTACCAGAACACGGTGAAGAACCCATCCTATTTCGTCGTGAATCTGCGATCAGGGTACACCATCAACGATCATTGGATCCTCTTCGCCGAAGGGCGCAACCTCACCGACAAGACCTACGCGGGGGCCGTCGTGGTGAACGATTCCCTGAATCGATATGCCAACCCGGCTTTGGGTATCAGTGCCTTCGGAGGCGTCGAATATAAGTTCTAGACCGCGATCCACTTCATCGGTGCGGGGCTCATCGTCAGGTGAGCCCTGCATCGTGACGGCG
Source organism: Nitrospira sp. CR1.2 (assembly GCA_014055495.1). Lineage (GTDB taxonomy): Bacteria > Nitrospirota > Nitrospiria > Nitrospirales > Nitrospiraceae > Nitrospira_A. The sequence goes on along the minus strand of WIAG01000141.1, from coordinate 931 downwards.
GCTGATCCGATCAGGCTGGACAAGATCCTTTCGCTCCCCACGTTTGCGTAAAAAACGGGATAGACGGCCGTCAGGCGAACATGTGATAACAGAATCCGTCGGGTATTCCCCGGCTGGGCATGTCCTGGTAACTGTAGGGAGTGACCGTGCCGGCCATCTACGGACTTGTCACTGTGCTGCTACTCGTCTGGAGCATGGCGCCGGTCTATGCCGAGTCCGACTCCGCCCCGCCGCCCACGGCAGCCTTCGCCACGCTGCCCCGCATCGAATCCATTCAACTGTCCCCTTCCGGTCGGCATCTGGCGGTGCTCCGGAACCATGAAGGCCAGACGTTTCTCGATACTCAAGCCGTGACGGGACAAGACGTGCACCGCGTCGTCTCGACGGACAATCGCGAATACATCATCACGTGGTTTCGCTGGGTCAATGACGAGCGGCTGCTGGTGAGCATCCGGTTCGCCGCCACGCGGGATGGGATCGACTCGGTCGAGACGCGACTCTTGGCGGTGAATCGCGACGGCTCGGAGCAAATGCCTAATTTGTTCAAGCCCAGTTCCTTTTCCTCGATGTTCGGAAAGACACATTTCCCTCAATTCCAAGACCGTCTCGTCGGGACAATTCCCGGCGATCCCAGGCATGTCCTGCTCGCGCTTGACCTGGAACATCCCAATGCGCCCGATGTCTACAAGGTAGACGTGTATACCGGCGATCGGCAGTTGGTCCAGGCCAATCCCAGCGCGCAACCGGACCCCAGAGCGATTTCGCAGTGGATTGCCGACCGGGCGGGGATGGTGCGGGCCGGGGTCGGCCAATTTCACACCGCTGTGCATGCGATCTTCAGGCAGCCGGCGTCCAGTCTCTGGCGCGAACTGGCCGAGTATGACCTGGCGAAGGAAACCGGGCTGGTACCCTTGGCCTTCGATGCCGATCC
>WIAG01000059.1 GCA_014055495.1 Nitrospira sp. CR1.2 | reverse complement strand
CGATCGAAAAGGCGAAGCCGTTCAGGCGGTCCCTGACGATCCGGGAGGTGGACACGGGGTCGTGCAACGCCTGCGAGATGGAAATGAATGCGCTGGCCAACCCCGTCTACGACGTGGAGCGGTTCGGTGTGCACATTGCTGCGTCTCCACGCCATACCGATGCGTTGGTAGTGACTGGGCCGGTGACCGTCAACATGGAGCGCGCGCTAAAGGATGTGTATAAACAGACGCCCGATCCGAAGCTCGTTATTGCGCTGGGTGATTGTGCGATCAACTGCGGGGTCTTCAAGGGCAGTTATGCGGTGACGGGTCCGGTAGAACGTCACATTCCGGTCGATGTGCGTATCGCCGGTTGCCCTCCGAGGCCGGCGGAGATTCTAGCGGTCTTGGACAGGCTCCGAGGCGCGCGCGCCGACGCGAAGAAATAACCTGCACGAAGTTCTCCCTATCCCCTTCTCCGGTTCCTTTCTCTCCGCGATTCATTCAGACAATTGTGACCGAGCAGAAATCCTGCCGCCGCTGAGTTGATGTGTGTCGGCGTAGGTCGATCGCCAATTCTCACCGTAGATCCTCCAAGTAAGTGACCCAGTTTCTCACCCTCGCGGCACCGACCATTCTTATATCGTGGTGATGTGCGCGGCCTGCGGTGTAACCGCATTTGACGTTGCACGGCCCCGGGTTTTTACACCGTTTTTATATGCAGATTGATAGCCTGACATGTCTATCTCTGCATGCTGCTTGGTCAAATCCCGTCGGAGGTCTCCATGGATGTTCTCTACGTCTCACTCATCATCGGATTCTTCATCCTGTCCGTTGGGCTTATCAATGCGTTGGATCATCTATGAGGAGTTGGTTATGACCGCCATGTACGTACTCGCCGGGTTCTTGTCGCTGGGATTGCTGATTTATCTCATAATCGCGTTGCTCAAACCGGAGTGGTTCTGATGACGCTCAACGGCGTAGCTCAAATCGGGCTGTACTTCGTCGTGCTCCTGGTCGTGGCCAAACCGCTCGGCTGGTATATGGCGCGAGTCTATACGGCCAAACCCTGCGGGCTGGACCGGTGCCTTGGCCCGATGGAGCGGGTTCTGTATCGGATGTGTGGTGTGCAGCCCTCAGCCGAAATGGACTGGAAAACGTATGGCGTGGCCGTGCTGTCGTTCAATGCCGCCGGCTTGTTGTTCCTCTATGGATTACAACGACTGCAAGGGTTCTTACCGTTGAATCCTGAGGAGGTGGGTGCTGCATCGCCGGACCTCTCGTTTAATACGGCGGTAAGTTTTACCACCAACACCAATTGGCAAGCTTACGGTGGTGAGACGACGCTAAGCTACCTGACACAGATGCTCGGGCTTACTGTGCAGAATTTTGTGTCGGCTGCTACGGGCATGGCGGTGCTGGTCGCATTGATCAGGGGGCTGGCTCGTCGTAGCGCCGAGACGATCGGGAATTTCTGGACGGATTTGGTTCGCAGTACGATTTATATTCTTCTGCCCTTGGCAGTGCTGTTGTCGATGCTGTTGGTATCGCAAGGTGTCGTGCAGACGCTCAGTCCCTATCGGATCGCGATCCTGCAGCAGCCGGTCGGCTACGACAAGCCGGTGACGGATACAGACGGCCGGCCGTTGTTGGATGAGCAAGGAACGCCGAAATCCGAGCCCGCCACGGTCACTGAACAAGTGCTGGCGGTCGGCCCTGCGGCCTCGCAGATCGCAATCAAACAACTGGGTACGAACGGCGGAGGCTATTTCAATGTGAACTCCGCCCATCCCTATGAAAATCCCACTCCGTGGTCGAATCTGCTCGAGCTTCTTTCCATTCTCCTGCTTCCGGCGGCGCTCTGCTACACGTTCGGGGTGATGGTGGGAGACACCCGGCAAGGCTGGGCCTTGCTCGCGGCGATGTCGATGCTGTTGCTCTGCTTCGTCCCCCTTGGTTTCTGGGCCGAGCAGTCAGGTACTCCACTGTTATCTGAGCTCGGAGTGAACCAACTGGCCGGCAGTGATCAGAGCGGCGGCAACATGGAAGGAAAGGAAACGCGATTTGGCATTGCCAACTCGGTGCTCTGGTCGGCCGTCACGACGGCCGCGTCCAACGGGTCGGTGAATTCCATGCACGATTCGTATACGCCGCTTGGTGGGCTTGTGCCGTTGCTTCTCATGCAGTTCGGCGAAGTCGTCTTCGGCGGAGTGGGATCAGGTCTGTATGGCATGATTATCTTTGCGATCATCGCAGTGTTCGTCGCGGGCCTCATGGTGGGGCGGACCCCGGAATATCTTGGGAAGAAAATAGACCCGTATGAAATGAAAATGGCTGCATTGCTAATCTTGATCATGCCGATGGTCGTGCTGGGAATGACGGCCCTGGCGGTAATCGTCCCGGCGGGCACGTCTTCGGTATTAAACCCTGGAGCCCATGGTTTCAGCGAAATGTTGTATGCCTATACCTCACAAGGCAACAATAACGGCAGCGCCTTTGCCGGTCTCAACGCCAATACACCGTTCTACAATACGACCGGCGGCATCGTGATGCTGATCAGTCGATTCTGGCTCGCGATTCCAACTCTCGCAATGGCCGGTGCCTTGGCCAGAAAAAAACTGGTTCCCGTCGGCCCCGGCACGCTGCCGACGCACACGCCGCTGTTCGTCGTGTTGTTGATGGGAGTGGTGATGTTGGTGGGAGCGCTCACATTCGTTCCGGCGCTGGCATTGGGACCCATCGTCGAATACCTGCACATGATTAGGTGAGCGCCCCAATGACAGAAAAGGAGAGTTGGTATGACAGTGGAAACAGTGCCGACGAACCCCCGGGTTCTGTTTGAAACGGCTATCGTGCGGCAAGCCATCTCTGAATCATTCAGGAAGCTTCACCCCCGGTATCAGGTAAAGAATCCAGTGATGTTCGTGGTATGGGCGGGAAGCCTGCTCACATCGCTGCTGTTCGTGCAGGCTGTCCTAAGTACTGGGGAGGCCCCGGCCGGTTTCATTCTGTCCATCGCGTTGTGCTTGTGGTTCACGGTGTTGTTTGCCAATTTCGCGGAGGCGATGGCGGAAGGACGGGGGAAGGCCCAGGCAGCCTCGCTACGGGAGGCGCGCCGAGAGTTACAGGCAAAGAAGATGGGGTTCTCAGGAGGGGGCGGCGAAGGCGTCCGCGCGCCGGCCTCCATGGGCGAGCCTGGTGAAGGGTATGTGATCGTCTCCGCAAGCACGCTCAAAAAAGGGGATATCGTGCTGGTCGAGGCCGGGGACGTGATTCCCTGCGACGGAGAAGTCGTAGAGGGCGTGGCGTCAGTTAACGAGAGCGCGATTACCGGCGAGAGCGCACCGGTCATCCGCGAAAGCGGGGGGGATCGCAGCGCGGTGACTGGTGGGACGAGAGTCCTGTCTGATTGGCTCCTGGTGGGTGTCACGGCCAGCCCAGGCGATACGTTTCTCGACCGCATGATTGCAATGGTCGAAGGCGCGAGGCGCCAAAAAACGCCAAACGAAATTGCCTTAAGTATTCTGCTGGCGGCGTTGACGGTCATATTTCTCCTGGCCACGGTTACGTTGTTGCCCTTCTCGCTTTATAGCGTCACCGCCGCGGGACAGGGGATGCCGGTCACGGTCACAGTCCTGGTTGCCTTGCTGGTCTGTTTGATCCCGACCACGATCGGGGCCTTGCTCTCGGCGATCGGCATTGCCGGTATGGATCGGATGGTGCAAGCCAATGTGATCGCCATGTCGGGGAAGGCAGTGGAGGCGGCGGGTGACGTCGATGTGCTGTTGCTCGATAAGACCGGCACCATCACGCTGGGCAATCGGCAGGCCACGGCTTTCATCGCGGCGCCTGGTGTGAGTGATCGAACCTTGGCCGACGCCTGCCAATTGGCATCGCTCGCAGACGAAACGCCTGAAGGACGCAGTATCGTCGTCCTCGCGAAAGAGGACTATGGGCTGCGGGCCAGGGAGATTCATGAGTTGGGCGCCAGGTTCATCCCATTCACAGCGCAGACGCGCATGAGCGGCGTGGATCTGGAGGGCCGCCGTATCCGCAAGGGAGCGGCGGAGGCCATCGAAGCCCACGTGGTGGCATTGGGGGGCCAGTTCTCGCCGTTCGTCCATACGACGGTAGAATCGATTGCCAAACACGGTGGGACGCCGCTCGTGGTTGCGGAGGGTGAGAAGGTGCTCGGGGTCATTGCCCTGCAGGACATCGTCAAAGGCGGGATCAAGGAACGGTTCGTGGAACTGCGTCGCATGGGTATCAAGACCGTGATGATCACCGGAGATAATCCGAAAACGGCGGCGGCTGTAGCCGCTGAGGCGGGAGTCGATGATTTCTTAGCGCAGGCGACACCGGAAGCCAAGCTCCAGCTCATTCGCGACATGCAGGCCGGTGGACGTCTGGTGGCCATGACCGGCGATGGCACAAACGATGCGCCAGCTTTGGCGCAAGCCGACGTGGCGGTAGCCATGAATACCGGCACGCAAGCGGCCAAAGAAGCGGGCAACCTGGTCGATCTGGATTCGAATCCGACGAAGCTGATTGAGATTGTGGAGATCGGCAAGCAGTTGCTGATGACGCGCGGTGCCTTAACCACGTTCAGCATCGCCAACGACGTGGCCAAGTATTTTGCGATTATCCCTGCCGCATTCGCAACGACCTATCCGGCCTTGAACGCCCTCAACGTTATGCATTTGGCGACGCCGCACAGTGCGGTGCTCTCGGCGGTGATCTTCAACGCGTTGATCATCATCGGTTTGATCCCACTGGCATTGAATGGCATCCGCTATCGACCAATCGGCGCAGGGCCGCTGTTGCGTCGGCATCTGCTGATCTATGGAGTGGGAGGCCTGATCGTCCCGTTCATCGGTATCAAGCTGATCGACATGCTTTTGGTCGGACTGCGCCTCGTGTGAGCGAGAACGGGAAAAGGATTGAAGATGAAGGTACAACTGAAGCCGGCGTTGACGATGTTTCTAGCGTTGACGGTGTTGACCGGTGTGGCATACCCGCTAGCGGTCACTGGTTTGGCACAGATGCTGTTTCCATATGAAGCGAATGGGAGCATGATCGTCAGGAATGGCAAGACGATCGGCTCCGTACTGATCGGCCAGCCGTTCGATGCACCGCGGTATTTCTGGGGCCGCCCATCGGCGACCGCGTCGTTCCCTTACAATGCCGCGGCGTCATCCGGGTCGAATCTGGGCCCCACAAATCCTGCTCTTGCCGACGCGTTCAAAATGAGGGTCGCAGCCCTGCGCGCGGCAGATCCGGTGGGCAACGCCGCGATTCCGGTCGATTTGGTGACGACGTCTGGTAGCGGCCTGGACCCGCACATCAGTCCTGCGGCCGCTGCATACCAGGCGAAACGAGTTGCAAGGGCACGGGGCCTGGACATGGCGAAGGTTCAGCGTCTCGTTGAGGAACATACTGAGGGGAGGCAGTTTGGTCTGCTCGGCGAACGAAGGGTCAATGTCCTCCTGTTGAATCTCGCATTAGACGAGATGCGGAAGTGAAGTCAGAGTGAAGTAGACCGATGGGGGAAAGAGTTCCGTTGACGCCTCCTTCCATGCACTCCTAGAATTACTCATGTAAACAGCGACCCTCTGTGCTGTCACGGGCGGTAACATAGACCTATGGAATTACAACGGCCCGACCCCGATGCGCTGCTCAAACTGGTACAGGCCGAAGAGGCGGGGCGTGGAAAGTTGAAGGTCTTTTTCGGAGCTACAGCCGGGGTCGGTAAAACCTACGCCATGCTGCAAGCGGCGCACGAGCAGCGGGACGACGGCGTTGACGTGCTCATCGGGGTGATCGAAACGCACGGACGTGCCGATACCGCCGCTCTGGTGCCCGGACTCGAACTCTTGCCTCCTTTGTCTATCGAGTACCATGGAAAAGCGCTTCAGGAGTTTGACCTGGACGCGGCGCTGGTCCGTCGCCCCTCCATCATTCTCGTTGATGAACTCGCCCATACCAACGCACCTGGCTTACGGCATGCCAAACGCTGGCAAGACGTGCAAGAACTCCTGAGCGCCGGCATCACGGTGTACACCACCGTCAATGTGCAGCATTTGGAGAGTTTGAACGATGTGGTCGCACAGATTACGGGAGTGCGGGTACGGGAAACCGTTCCCGATTCGATGCTTGAACGCGCCGATGATGTCGAACTGATCGATCTTCCACCCGACGATCTGCTTCAGCGGTTGAAAGACGGTAAGGTCTATGTGCCGGAGCAGATACAACACGCCATCCAGAACTTTTTCGCCAAGGGCAATTTACTGGCCCTGCGGGAACTCGCGTTGCGTCGGACAGCCGAACGCGTAGACCAGCAGATGGAAACGTACCGCCGCAACCACTCGGTGGTGCAAACATGGCCTGCCGCCGAGACGATCATGGTCTGCGTTAATTTGAAGCCGCGTGGGCCGAGGCTCGTGCGGGCGGCAAGACAGATGGCGGCCGGACTGCATGCTAAGTGGCTTGCCGTCTACGTGCAAACCCCGCGACACCTCAAACTGTCTGACGAGGAACGCAGCCAGGTGGTGAATACGTTACGGTTGGCTGAACAGCTCGGAGCGGAGACGGTCACGTTGGGCGGGGAGCGGGTGGCTCAGGAGCTGTTGACCTTCGCTCGAAGCCGGAATGTCAACAAGATCATTGTGGGTAAGCCTGTTAGACCGCGTTGGAAGGAATGGGTGTTCGGGTCCGTCGTGTCAGATCTCGTACAGAGCAGCGGCGACATCGATCTCTATGTCATCACCGGAGAGGCGGGAGAAGGCCGTCCATTGGTACGGCGGACCCTGCAACGCACCAGTGACTGGTCTAACTATGCATTTGCCGGGTTCGGGGTGTCCCTTACTACGGTCGTTGCTTGGGTGATGTTCCCCTATTTCGGCTTGGCCAACCTCATTATGGTGTATTTGTTGGACGTGGTGTTCGTGGCAGTTCGCTGTGGGCGTGGCCCATCGGTACTGGCGTCGGTGCTGAGTGTCGCCACGTTCGATTTCTTTTTCGTTCCGCCCTATTTTTCCTTCACAGTGTCGGATATCCAGTATCTCCTCACGTTTGCCGTGATGTTGGTCGTGGCGTTGGTGATCAGCAATCTCGCGGTTCGCATTGGACGCCAGGCGGAGACGGCGCGGTATCGTGAACGGCGAACCGGCGTACTTTATGCCATGAGCCGCGATCTTGCCACGCATCGCGGCGCTACTGTGTTGGCCAATGTCGCAGCGAGGCATCTGCGCGATGTCTTCGACAGCCAGGTAGCCATATTTTTGGCCGATGGGGGCAAACGTCTGCAATTGCAGCAAGGCGAGCAGTTGTTTTTCGAGTTCGATCCCAAAGAAATGGGAATCGTGCAGTGGGTGTTCGACCACAACGAGCGAGCCGGACTGGGGACCGACACGCTACCGGGATCTAGTGCTCTGTACCTCCCGTTGGTCGGGTCCTCCGGAGGGATCGGGGTGGTGGCCGTGCGTCCGGTCCAGTCCCATTTTCTTCTCGATTTGGAACAGCTTCACTTGCTCGAATCTCTCATCAATCAAACGGCGTTGGCGATCGAGCGCACGAGGCTGTCTGAAGAAGCGCAGCGGGCGCACGTGCAGGCCGAAACGGAACGCATGCGCAATGCCATTCTCAGTTCGGTCTCTCATGACTTGCGGACGCCGCTGGCCTCCATTACGGGCGCAGCGAGCAGCTTGTTGGATGAATCGGGTCGGATGGATGCCGCTTCGAAGCGGGATCTGGCTCGTTCCATCTATGAGGAGTCGGGACGGCTCGATCGGCTCCTGCGAAATCTATTGGAAATGATGCGTTTGGAAGCCGGGGCAGTGCAGCTCAAGAAGGAATGGTATTCGCTGGAGGAAGTGATCGGGGCCGCATTGGGCCGACTACAAAACCGCATGCGCGGTCATGTCATTCAGACGAACATTCCATCCGACCTTCCCCTCATCAATGTCGACGGCGTGTTGTTGGAACAAGTGGTGATCAATCTGGTGGAAAACGCTCTCACGTATGCGTCGGCCAGCGAGTCGATCGAACTCTCGGCATCAGCTGAGGATCGTGAACTAAAGATCGAGGTTGCTGATAGGGGGCCGGGCCTACCACCGGGAGAAGAAGCACGTATCTTTGAGAAGTTTTATCGACTCCAGCCGGACCGTGAAGGGGGCGTAGGGCTCGGATTGACCATTTGTCGTGGCATCGTCGAAGCACATGGCGGCCGCATTTGGGCAGAAAACCGGGCGGGGCGGGGAGCTTTGTTTCGCCTTACGATTCCATTGATCGAACAACAACCCGCTACTGCCTCCGAGTCGAGTGAGGCTCGTTCTGCCTAGGTGTGGCTAGTCCGCGTCCGATCGACGTGATCCTATGACTCAAGAAGCCTCGGTCCTGTTGATCGAAGATGAACCTGAGATCAGGCGGTTCCTGCGGACCTCGCTGCCGGCGCATGGATTCAGACTGTATGAATGCTCGGCCGGCAAAGAAGGGCTGATCGAGGCGAAAGCCAGAAATCCTGATCTGATTCTTTTAGACCTCGGTCTTCCGGATCTGGAGGGCAGTGAGGTTATTCGTGAGTTACGAACGTGGACCTCGACGCCGATTGTCGTGTTGTCTGCTCGCGATCAAGAAGAGGTGAAGGTGGCGGCGCTGGATCTTGGTGCCGACGATTATGTGACGAAGCCGTTTGGGATCAACGAACTTCTCGCACGGATTCGCACCGCCCTCCGCCATGCTGCCCGCCCCGAACTAGAAGCAGCCTCCTCGGTCTTTATTGTGGGCAACCTCCGCGTCGACCTCGGCCGGCGGCAGGTCCACGTTTCGGAGCTGGAGATCCACCTCACGCCGATTGAATACAAGTTGCTGACGACGCTCGTGCGGTATGCCGGGAAGGTGGTGACGCATCGCCAGTTGCTCAAAGAAGTGTGGGGCCCCCTTCATGTAGACGAGGGGCACTATTTGCGTGTGTACATGCGTCAATTGAGGAACAAGATCGAAGCCAATCCCGCTCAGCCGCGCCATTTGGTGACGGAACTGGGTGTCGGATATCGTCTCCGGGCAGAATGAGTACGCCAACGGACTTTACAGATTCTTTACGCCTCCGCACTCGGTTTTAGTCTTGTTTTGACACGAAATAACGTAGAGTCGGTGCCGTGAGAGGTATGAGCCTTGTTGAACGATGAGCATGAGATGAAGCCCGTCTTGCCTTTGCGCCACGATGTCGGTCTGGCCGTGGGGTCTGTTTTTTCAGGTGTGTTGAGCCGGCTCTGGTGGGTGCTTCTCTTCTGGGCCTTGACCGCACCGGCCTATGCCGCAGAGATCAGCGTGGCGCCGGAGTCCGCACCGGCAACTGCCGAGAAGATGAGCCTCTGGCATTACGGCGCCTATCTCGATGTCGGCTACGTGCTCAATTTCAATTTTCCTGAAAATCACCTCTGGCGACATCGTGCGACGGCGGCACGGCACAATGAGTTCGCTCCCAATATGGCCCTGGCCTATGTTCGGAAAGACGCCGATGAGTCATCGCGTTGGGGAATGGAGCTGGGTGTGCAGGGAGGATACGACTCCGAACATTTTGCGTTTTTACAGGGTGAGCGTGAAGTCGGCGGGGCCGATACGCTTCGACACATCCATCGTGCGAATGTGTCCTATCTGGCTCCGGTTGGGAAGGGGCTCACGATCACCGCCGGGCTGTTTAATAGCCTCATCGGGTACGAATCGCTCTATGCCAAGGACAATGTGAACTACACCCGGTCATGGATTGCCGACAACACGCCCTACATGATGTTCGGCGTCAATGCGAAATATCCGGTCACCGACAAGTTGACGGTCGCGGGGTTTATCGTTAACGGGTACTATCACCTGTCGCATCCGAACGACCAACCGAGTTATGGGGGGCAGTGGGCCTACAAGGCGACCCCGCAACTCACCCTGACCCAGACCGTCTATGGGGGGCCGGATCAGGCCAACACGGCACTGCAGTTCTGGCGCTTCTACGCGAATCACATCGTCGAATGGAAAGGCGAGGATCTGACGCTGGCCGCTTCCTATGATATCGGGACCGAAAACATCGCCGATCGTCCGGGACGTCCCAGGGCGTTTGTGATGGGAGGCAATGTGGTCGCGCGATGGCATGTGACCGGGCCTTGGGCTCTGGCTGTTCGGCCGGAGTTCTATTGGGATCGTAACGGTCGCTGGACGGGATCGGAGCAATTCGTGAAGGCGGTGACCTCAACAGTCGAATACCGAATTCCCTATAAGTGGACCAACACGACGCTGCGGCTTGAACATCGATGGGACGAATCGACCGGGGCGGGCGGGGGATTCTTCAGACGTGGAGAGATCCAGCCTGGTGTGCTGAGCCTGACGCCGAATCAGCATCTGGTATTGCTGGGTATTCTCTGGACCTTTGACAGTCCGTGACCGGGCACTGAAAATGGCTTCGGACTTCGTTCTCGCTTCGCTCAAGCCTTCGACGTACTGCCGGGAGCATGAGAGGCACAAGAGAAGACGGCGATGAAAGAACCCGCTACCGTGTCGCCTTCTGCTTTTCCCTCAATAGCCGGAGCATTTCGGCCAGTTCTTTGCCGAACCGTTCGAGCGCCACATCCTTGGCTTCGGCGACGGCGGTTCTGTCGTCGAGCGAAGGGGCGGGGCCGATGAGAGTCGTGTCGCCCTCGGCGGTTTGTGTGCCGTACAGGACGCCGGTGCGAACGTCCCAGAGCGTTCCCTCCACCATGAATAGGGCATGACTTTCCGTGCCGTGCGCGAAGTAGGCCCCGATACCGGTGGCGTACCAGGCGGCATGCCCGTTGTTGTAGCGCTCCACGGCAGAGGCTCCATCGATGATCAACAGCGCATCGGCGTTGTAGCGGGCGGCGGCCAGGCGAATGTCACGAAGCATGGTCCCTTGGACCGTGGAGTTGGCGAGCAGAAAATTGTGCTGAACAATGCCTTCTTCCTGCACCGGTGCGAGCGCGCGCAGCACGCGGTCGGCGTCCGCCCCGACCCAGTTTGCGCGTTGTAATGCAGGCCGGCTTGGAAAATCCCGTTGTTTGAAATAGATGGCCAGGCGATAGGGGGTCGGCAGGTGTGCCTGTAAAGCCATGGTGGCAGCGACATCGCGGTCCGTGACTACCTCGGGGTGATCGTGAAACGATTCCTGCAGGATCTGGCGGTTGAGCCCGCGGCTGCCGCTGCAGGCCGTGAGACTCATCAATCCAAGGATTCCGAGAACGATGGGCAGTGTGACTCTGTTCATGTCTCTCCTGCGGTTACCGTGAAGTGGAAGATTCCGACGTCCGGGCTTGCGACAGGTCTTCCAATGCCAGCATGAGGGCATGGGTGCCGGAGCGGCCATGGCCGAGCGCCTGGACCTTCTGATAGAGCTGATGCACCAAGGTCAGGCCCGGCAACGTCACCTCCCGCCGCCGCGCTTCTTCCAGCGCGAGCCCCATATCTTTCACGAAGTGGTCTACGGAGAATCCGGGCTCGAAATTCTTGGCCAGGATGCGCGGGGCGAGGTGGTCCAATGTCCAGCAGGCGGCGGCCCCGACGCGGATCGATTCCACCATGCGTGGCACATCGAGTCCTGCTTTGTAGCCGTAGAGCAGACTTTCGCACACGCCGATCATCGTGCCGGCAATCACGATTTGGTTGCAGAGCTTCGTATGTTGTCCCGCGCCGGGGCCGCCCTGGTGGACGATGTGCTTTCCGAGGCAGGCGAACAGCGGCATGACGGCCTGTACCGTGTCGGGCCTGCCCCCGACCATGATAGAGAGGGTGGCATTGCGCGCGCCGATGTCGCCGCCGGAGACCGGTGCATCGAGGGCTGCGGCGCCCTGGGCCTGCGCGGCTTCCGCGACGTCGCCGGCCAGGGACGGTTCCGTCGTGGTCATATCGACGAGCACCATTCCGGGACGGGATCCGGTGAGCACGCCGGTTTCGCCAAAGTAGACCTCCCGCACATCCTTGGGAAAGCCGACCATCGTGAACAACACATCGGTCTGCTCGGCCACCGCGCGAGGTGAACCGGCCCAGGTGGCGCCATCCGTCAGGAGCGGCAAGGCTTTGGAGCGACTGCGGGTAAAGAGCGTCACACGGTAACCGGCGTGTAGCAGGTGTTGGCACATGGGCCCGCCCATGACGCCGGTGCCGATCCACCCGATGCGTGTGGTGGAGGGAGTCGCCGGTTCGGAACGTTGGAGAGGGAGAGGCGAGGACATGGGCTACTCTACCAGGGGGGTGATCCGGTTGGCGATCGCTTGTACGACTCCCTCTTGCTCCATGGCGATCTTCGATCCTTTGAAGCTGAGCGCATACCCTCCGTGGCTTGGGGCTTGGATCGTGGCTTCGACGACCACTCGCGCGCCATCTTCCACGTCTGGATCTTTCACCATCGGGACTCCGCAGAGCCCCGGCACGGCGACGGGTAACGTCGCGGTGTCATCCTCAAGGTTGAACAGGTAGCCTGCGTAGCAGGTCGAGCCGGCCGGGATTTCGTACGGATCGAGCGGCTGGACCTGGCGAACGGTTCCCTTGAGCGTGATGTGCCGCAGATGGAACAGTGCGGGGTCTGCCAGCACCTCCTGCACGGTGACCGCTTCTTGCGCCTGGCTCGGACCGAGAGGCGACAGGAACAAGAGCATTGTGCACGCGAGCAGGGCGGTCCTGAGGCGTGGTGGGGTGGAATGGGTGTCGTCATTCATGGCGTGCATTCTACCATTCTTTGTTTCAAGGAGCGTCCTCATAGGCTTTCGTTCTGCGAGTCGATATAATCGCCACGACCATGAGGGAGGGAGATCAATGAGCAACGTGCAACGGCAAATAGAGACGTACATCAAGGATGCTCGTCCCCAGTATGAAGCGATGCTTGGGCAGGCGGTAGAAATTCCATCCATCAGCATGGATCCCCGGCATGCTCCGGATGTGCACCGCATGGCTGAACTCGCCGCGCAATACCTGCGGGCCGCCGGCGCGGAGGCGCACATCGTGGGGACCCCGGGATATCCGGTCGTATCAGGCGGCTGGACGGTCGATCCCGGCTATCCCACCGTCACGGTCTATAATCACATGGATGTCCAGCCGGCGCAGGAATCGGAATGGAAACAGTCTCCATTTGCCTTCCAGAACGACCACGGCATCTACCGGGGGCGCGGGGCGACGGATGATAAGGGACCGGCGTTAGCAGCTCTGTTCGGTGCGCGTTATGCGATCGACCAAGGGGTGCCGATCAATGTGCGGTTTCTCTGGGAGCTGGAAGAAGAGAACGGGAGCCCCAGTTTCGCCTCGGCGATCAAGAACCGGGCGGCGATCCCACGTCCCGACTCGGTGGTTATTTCGGATACGATTTGGCTCTCAAAAAATCAGCCGGCGATGCCGTACGGGTTGAGGGGATTGCTCGGCGCGCGCCTTGTGCTGCGGACCGGAACCAAGGACGCCCATTCCGGTGTGACCGGTGGGGCGGCTCGCAACCCGCTCGTCGAGTTGATGGAAATCGTCCATGCCTGTGTCGATGCCAAGACCGGTAAGGTGAAGATCCCCGGGTTTTACGATGATGTCCTGCCGCCGACCAAGGCCGAGATCGCGAGTTTCCTCAAGTCGGGATTTCACGTGAGCAGGTTCAAGCAGGCCTATGGGTTCAAGACGTTGCGCACGGAGGATCCGGCTGAGGTGATGCGGCGGATTTGGGCTGCGCCGACGTTCGAGGTGCATGGGCTGACCGGCGGCTATCATGGCCCCGGCGTCAAAACCATCGTGCCCGGCCATGGCGAAATGAAAATCAGCATGCGGTTGGTTCCCAGCCAAACTCCCGAGAAAGTGTTCACGCTGTTGAAAAAATATGTGGCCACGTTGAATCCCGCGGTGAAGGTGGAACGAGAGGGCATGTTGCACCCGTTCCGCGGCGTCTTCGAGGGGCCGTATGTCGAGGCGGTGAAGCGCGCGGTCCAAGCCGGATTCGGGAAGCAGCCCGCGTTCATTCGTGAGGGAGGCTCTATCGGGGCGGTGGTGACGATGCAAAAAGCCTGGAAGGTCCCGATCCTCTTTATGGGACTGAGCCTGCCCGAACACGGGTACCATGCGCCCAATGAATATTTCGATTGGGGCCAAGCCTCCGGTGGTATCAAGGCGTTCGCCCATTATTTTTCGGAGCTGGCGAGGGGACGATAGTCGGCGGCTAGAGGGGCGCATCTTGCTGCGAGTGCACAGACCGGTGGCAGTTGCTAAATATGACAAACATCATATTTTATTGCTTGCAACCTCGGTATCCTGCCGGTGTGTCTCAATGAACCGATCGCCATTCACACTAACAGGAGGAGCCGCAGTATTATGACTGGATGCAATACCCGCTTTCGTCAGTCCGTGATCCGCACGGTTTTGGGGTTGGCCGCAGTGTCGGGCCTCGCCATGCAGCCGACCGAGTCCGCGTTCGCGAAAGTCGTCGAAGTCTCCATGACCGCCGTAGAAACAAAACTCGTCATCGACGGGGAGGGCCATACATACGATGCCTGGACATTCAACGGACAATTCCCGGGTCCGGTGATTCGAGTGCAGGAAGGCGACGAAGTGGTGTTCTCGCTCACGAATCCTGAAACGAACGGGCGCCCTCACTCCATGGACTTTCACGCCGCGGAGACCAACTTCCTCGAACATTACAAAGAAGTGCGCCCCGGTGAGTCGCTGCAGTATCGCTTCAAGGCGAAGTGGCCGGGTATCTTTGCCTATCACTGCGGGGCGTCTCCCATGATTCAGCACATTGCTCGTGGCATGATGGGAGCGATCATCGTCGATCCCAAGGATCCTAAGGCTATGCCCAAGGCGGATCGCGAGTATGTACTGGTGCAGAGCGAACTGTTCAAGGATCCGGACGATGTGGATGGGATGTTCGATCGCAAGTATCAACACGTGGTGTTCAACGGAGCCGTGTTCCGGTACGATCCGGTCCACAGCAAGGCGGGAGGCGACTTCTTGGATGCCAAGCCCGGTGAGCGCGTGCGGTTCTATTTTGTGAACGCCGGCCCGAACAACGTATCCGCGGTCCATCCGATCGCTGAAATCTGGGATGATGTGTGGGAGAGCGGAAACCCGGCCAATCACACGCGTGGCGTGCAGACGCAATTGATTCCGCCGGCGGGCGCGGCGATCCTCGATATGGTGTTGGACAACAACGACGGGGTGTACCCGATCGTCACCCACTCCTTGACCGATGCGCTCCGCGGTGCCATCGCACTGTTGAAGGTGGACAAGGATGCGAGGCAGTTGCCGCTCATGCCGTTGGTTGCTCCTGCCAAGTAAACAGTGCGCCTCCAAGTGAGCCACTGACGAGTGGCCGGGCGGCTGTGAAGCCGCCCGGCCTGCCTTTTCCAGCAATCCACCACCACGGGGCAGATTGCAGGCTTGAGGGTATGCCGGTTCCTTGTAGCCGAGGATCGGTTGTGCCCGTGGGGCACCCGGCAAGGGACATTGCGGGAGGATGGTGAGGTGCGTGGTGCGTTAGGCGAGAGAGCTCATGTCGATGACGAAACGGTATCGCACGTCACCGCGGACCAATCGGTCGTAGGCCTCATTCACCTCTTGAATCGGGATGATCTCTACGTCGGCGCCACACCTGTGCTTGGCGCAGAAGTCTAACATTTCCTGCGTTTCCTGAATGCCGCCGATCAATGAGCCCACGAGCCGTCGTCGTTTGAGGATCAACGGAAATGCCCCCAGCTGCGCCGGTTTGTTCGGTACGCCGACGAGGATCAGCGTGCCATCAGTCCTGAGCAATTCCAACTGCGCATCCAGGTCGTGCGGCGCCGAGACCGTGTCCAGAATGAAGTCGAACCGTTTGGTCAGTGCGGTAAATGTTTTGGGGTCTGACGTGTTGAAGAAGTCTTTGGCACCCAGTCGCTTGGCATCGCGCCGTTTTTTGTTGGAGTGGCTGAGCACGGTGACGTGAGCACCCAGGGCCGTTCCGAGTTTGACGGCCATGTGACCAAGCCCTCCCAATCCCACAACCGCCAGGCGATGGTTCTTGCCGACTCCCCAGTGGCGCAAGGGGGAATAGGTGGTGATGCCGGCACACAGAAGCGGCGCCGTTTCCTCCGGACGTAATTGCTTGGGGATGCGAAGGACATACCGCTGATCGACGACCACTTTAGTGGAATACCCGCCGTAGGTCGGAGTGACGCCGTCCCGCTCCTTGCCGTTGTAGGTGAAGCTCAGATGACCTTCGCAGTACTGCTCTTGGCCTTTTTTGCATTGCGGGCAGGTTCGGCAGGAATCGACGAAACACCCGACGCCGACCATTTGGCCGACTGTGAATTGCTTGACCGAGGCGCCGACCCGTTCGACAACCCCCACGATTTCATGCCCGGGCACCATGGGGAAGATTGAGCCACCCCATTCATCCCGTGCCTGATGCACGTCCGAATGACAAATGCCGCAGTAGCGGATGCCGATGAGCACATCCTGCCGGCCTACCTCCCGACGTGAAAATGTGAAGGGGGCAAGCCGGGATTTCGCGGTGCGAGCGGCGTAGCCGTGTGCCTCGATCATGATGAGTGCTCCTTCCGATCTGATTCGGGGCGGCGCGTGGGGGTCGGGCCGGTTATGGTGTGGTTGCCGGTGGAGACTGCTCCGGTTCGAGCGTGATGCCGATTGTCGACGGGTCCTGCTCCCAGGCGCCGGGGGCGATGAGGCCGAGCAACGGCAACAGGAAGACCGCCCCACCGATGACATCCACGATGCCGACGCTGCTGAGTTTCCGGCTTGTCACTCTGGTCTGTGGCGTGTAGCCGGCTTTGTGTACCGTCACGGCGATGTCTCCCCGGCGCGAGACCTGGTGCTGCAGCGGCGTGGTTCCGGCGAGGGCCCCGTTGATCATGACGTCCGCCCCCGGCGGTTCAGAATTGACGATCAACTGTTGCGACGTTCCCCCGAAGAGTGAGCAGCCGGTGAGATGCAGGGAGCAGGCGAGCAACATCACGGTCGTGGCGGCCTTCGGTGTGCGTCGGTTCCGGCCCGTGCGAGATAGTGGTATGGGGATTCTCCGGTGGCGCATCCGCGACATCGTTACCATAGGTATCCGCAGTTGGCAAGGTATGAAGCAGGACGGAGAGGAAGCTTACAGGGCTCACCGATGGGACCGGCAGAGGCTGGTGTTGCCCCTACCGGTCTCGGGTGTGTGGATTAGAGCGGAGGAGTCGTAGCCAGGATGGGAGCGAAGATCGGATCGGCGTCCAGCACCGCTTTCAGCAGTCCGGTGTGGAGGAAGTAGCGCCATACTTCATCCGACTTGCCGGGCACCTCATCGAACCACCGCTTGGCTTCGGTGAGATGGTGGAGCATCTTCGTCTTATCTCCATAGTTCGGCAAAAAGATCATGGTATAGGCCAGGGCGTATTCGGCCAGAAACTTGTCGAGCGGTAGTTCGGCATAAGCCAGGGAGGCCTCGGCGTTGGCATAGGCTCGCGGGGTTTCCGGGTCATGCAAAATACGATTCCAGGAGACCTTGTTAATGCGAGACCAGGCGAGTTGGAGCAAGGCCTCCGCTTTGGGCGTTTTGCGGTTCTCCGGAATGTCTTTGACGAGAGATTCGAATGTTTCGACCATGGGAACCTGGTCGTTGTTCCATCGGTAGGCCACTCCGAGACGGAACCGGTTGTCCAATTGTTCCGGCCGGATCGTGGTCAGGACCTGGAGGGCCGGTATGAGGCGATAGAGGAGGTCGGCCGGCGAGGGCTGGGAGAGGCCGCCCATTTCCATCGCGTTCGAGAGGTCCATCCGGAGGCCCTGTGCATAGATGTTCCAATAGAACTCGTCCAGCACGATTCCCAGCGCCGGATCTTTTGCCGGTACCTGATGAGCCCCACGGGCTTCAAACAGGAGTGCGCTGTAGAGATGCCGAGTCAGGACCGTGAGGGCGTCCGGCTGTTGCGGGTCGATGATCAGCACCCGGTTGAGTAGGGCGACTCGATCACGGAGCTCAGGGAAAATGGCCGCCCGTGCTGCTGCCGCGGTCAAGACGCCCGGTTGATCGTTCGCTTCCCACCAGGCCAGGGATTCGGGCAACACCCGGCTGACCTCGGTGGTGAATGGAATTTTATCCGCGACCATGCCCGGCGCTTCCGGCTCTGAGGCCACCGGCAGGTTGAACACTGCCGTGTCGCCCGGGAATCCATGTCGCTTCAATCCGGTAAAGACCACCCACTGCGTCGTCACGGATTTTAACGCCCGCCTCGGTCGCTTAATCGTGTTCGTCCATTTCACATGCCCCGCGGCGTAGCTCACGGGCGAGGTGAGGGGGTCCTGATATCGAATGGCGAGTTGGACCAAGGTGGTCGGCGCCGCCAGCACTTTGCCGGCGCGCGTCAGCTTGAACGAGCCGGATGGAATCGTGCGGCTGCCGAGGGCCGTCACATGGAGGCCGCTGCCGGGTGGCGAAATTCCAACCGCATCCGCGACGAAGGCGGATGCCGGGGCCCTCGGGAGGTCATCTCCGAAAAAGAGTAGCGGACCCGTGCTCGGCCATAGAATATCCATGGCAATGTCCGACCGCTTCAGCATGGGCGCATAGGCGTCGGTCAGGGTTTGCCAACAGGCATCGTAGGAAGCATCCCCGGCTGGGGCAAACTGCTTGGCCTTTCCCTGAAGGGCCGTCACGAAACGGTACTGGCACGCGAAGTCCAGTTGTCCCGCCGTGACTCGGTCGCCCTGTGCGAGGGCTTCGGCATACCGGATGGCAGTTTGTATGGCCGGCGTCGTGTTGACCGTGCCGGCTTTGGCATGCCCCTTTGTGCCCGCAGCCGGTGCCGATTCGGCCGTTCCGGCCAAGGCTCCGAGTGCGAGCGCGAAGGCTGCGATAGCAATTGTCTGTCGTCGAGGAAACAGGTTCCGGCGAATCATGCGAACGACCTCCCATGAGGATAAAAGAAGATCACTCTATCACGTGGCTCTTTTCAGGCGAAAGAGGCTCGTTCGTGAAGAGGACGGGTTAGGGGGCAGGCGGAGAAGAGGGCGAGGACCGGCTGAATTGCACCAGGGAACGAATATAGCGGAGCGCGGCCTGTTGATCGTCCAAGGCTAACCGGTCTTGCCAGGCCGGCATGGCAGTGCGGGGCTTGCCTTGTGCGATCGTGCGCAGAAGTTCTGTATCGGTTTTCGCGGAGGTGGCGGCCGACACGAGATTACCGGGGCGTGGCGAGAGGAAAGGGGCTCTGGGCCCGTCGCCCTTTCCGGTCTCCCCATGGCATTCCATGCAATGCTCGCGATAGATCATTCGGCCGCGATCAGGCCCGTCCGAAGGTTGGGCCATCAGCAGTGCGCTGCTACTCCCGACAAGCATCAGTGCGAGGAAGATGTGGTCTGAACGTTGTACGCGAGCGCGTCTGGTTGTGGGATGCCCAAGCAAGCCGGCGGCGAGGGAAGGCTCAGTGCGCGCCGACTCAGGTTTCCCTGGAGTGGAGATCGGAGCCATTGCGCCAGGTTACACCGCTTCGGCGGCCTTTAGTATCTCTCGGCGCAGGGCGGCGCGATCTTTGGCCGAGAGCGGCGGTGCGGGACGATGCTGACACAGGCGAACGGTTTGACGCAGGGAATCGAGGAAGACTTCGCAGTTCGGGCAATCGCCAAGGTGCATGCGAATTT
>WIAG01000140.1 GCA_014055495.1 Nitrospira sp. CR1.2 | reverse complement strand
CCGCTCACACAATGTGCAACCGGTCGAAATTCACTCCTTTGGGAGCCGGTGGCCTGGAGAGCTTCATGGCGGTGAGCGCCTGAACCACCAGCTCCGCCACCACCAGGTTGCGATACCATTTCCGGTTTGCCGGCACGACATACCAGGGCGCCCGTTCGGTGCTCGTCGCCGCGATGACCTCTTCGAAGGCGGTCATGTAGCCGTCCCACAATTTGCGTTCCTCCAGATCTCCCGAGCTCCACTTCCACCGTTTGTCCGGGTCCCGAATACGGGACTCCAGCCGGGCTTTCTGTTCGTCCTTCGAGATATACAGAAAGAACTTCAGAATCGCCGTCCCTTGCTCGACAAGCAGTTCCTCGAATTCCCTGATCTGGCCAAAACGACGCTCGGCCTCCTTGTCAGAAATCCAGCCGTGCACGCGCGTAATCAACACATCCTCATAATGCGAGCGATTGAAGATGCCGATCTGGCCCTTGGCCGGCACCTGTTTATGCACTCGCCAGAGGAAATCGCGGGACAACTCTTCGGCAGAGGGAGCCTTGAATGACACCACCGTGCAACCCTGCGGGTTGACTCCGGTCATCACACTGCGGATCGTCCCGTCCTTTCCGCTTGTATCCATCCCTTGCAACACGATCAGCAAGGCCCGGGAGCCGTTGGCGTAGAGCCGCTCCTGCAGCTGATCGAGGGTGACAATGCGCTCAGCCGTGGCCGCTTTGGCCTTCGCCTTTCCGTCGTCATCCTTGTTGTAGTTCCCCGTGTCGTCGGGATCGAACTCCGTCAGCGCAAATCGTGCACCGGGCTTGATGCGATACCCCTTCATGTCCTCGCTCCTTCCACGTTCGGATCCTCCCGCCGGCCCCATCATGAGAGAAGGGGTTGCAGCCGTTCCGTTCCTCCCCAGCTGGATGACCGAAATATTTCTGTCGACCCTCCATTGCTTGAAGCGCAGTCGGCCTTATCTCCTACAAACAACGCTATCACCAACTCAAGGAGGCGGCAGTTATGCTCAAGGAAGTAACCGGCGATATTCTGTTATCCACGGCGGGGGCCATCGCTCATGGGATTGCGCCCCACGATAACTTTAAGCAGGGCTTGGCATTATCCCTTCGTGAACAGTGGCCGGGAATGTACAAGGATTTCCGCCATTATTGCCAGATCTACAATCCAAAGCCGGGCGGTGCCTGGTCGTGGAAAGGGCCGAACTCCCCCGTGATCATCAATCTGTTTACGCAGGAGCCTCCCGCCGGCGACCATGATCGTCCCGGTAAGGCGACTCTGCCCAACGTCAATCATGCGCTGCAAGCGCTGAAGAAGGAACTCGAGGCCCATCAAGTGAAAAGCCTGGCCCTCCCTCGTCTGGCCACGGGAGTCGGCGGACTGGAATGGGAGAACGTCTATCCGCTGCTCCAGCAGGCCCTGAAAGAGCTGAACATCCCCGTCTACGTGTACGGGCTCTATAAGAAAGGCGTGGCTGCGCAGGAAGCCTAGGCTAGGCCGACAGGGCCCGGGCGCGCGCCTCGGTGAGATACTGCAGCAATAGCCCGATCTGCGACTGCCGCGCAAGGTACCATTGTGCGGCGGTCGCAACTTTCCTCCCGACGCGCACACTGACGATGCGCTCGTCCGGCAGAGAAAACACATCTTCATCCGTATCGTCATCCCCCACATAGAGCGCCGCGGAACTGCGGAGTTGATGCATCAGTTCCAGCATCGCCGACCCTTTGTGCAGATTGCCGGATGGAATGACATTGACCACGGCTTTGCCCAACACCAGCCTCGGCGCGGGGGACAGCGTCGATACCGTATGAAAGATGGCCTCCCGCGCGGCCGGTGGCGAACAGGCCTGCCGATAGTGGAAGGTCAGGGAATAGAGCTTATCTTCCACGACCACACCGACTCGTATCAGATCCTCTTCAGCCTTGGCCACCGACTTGAGCCAGGCCCGGCAACAGTCCTTCGCCTGTTGCATGACCCGCTCCGATGCATGCAAGCCTTCCAGCCCGTGATTGCCGATCAAGTGCGCCGGGATGCCATCCACCCGGGGACGCAGGTCCTCCAGAGAACGTCCGGAGATCACCGCCGTCGACGCCACGACCGCCAGAGCCTGCAACGCCTCCCGTGTGGTTTCCGTGAGCCCCGCAGCATGCCGATCCTGAACGATACGCGCTAACGTGCCGTCGAAATCGAAGGCAAACAGGGCCCCGGCCTGGCCGACCAGCCGATCGAGCACGCGCTTGCCTGGCGCACTGAGCAGATCGCGCATCGGTGCGATTACCGCCCCCGTCCGGAAGCCTGGCCCACCTGCTTCATGACACGGATCCGACGGCGCATGCGCGCCGCATCCATGAGCATGCGCCCCGCCCAGCGATACACATTGAACTCCTGAATCAACCCGCGCATGCTCCGCATACGGGCGCGTTGCTCCTTCGGGGTCATCGACAGCGCCATGTGCAAGGCCGCCGCGCATTGATCGGTGTCGTAGGGATTGACCACCAACGCCTCGGGCAGCTCCTGAGCCGCGCCGGTAAACTGGCTGAGAATGAGGACACCCTGCTCATCGTCGCGCGCGGCGATGAATTCTTTGGCCACCAAATTCATCCCGTCGTGCAGGCTCGTCACGAAACAGAGCTCGGAAGCCCGGTAATACTCGTACACATCCGGCGGCTCGTGGTGTTTCACCTTCAGCACGATCGGTTCATACCCTTCGCGGCCGAACCGTTTGTTGATCCGTTCCGCCAGCGCATAGACCTGATCGTGAAAGTGCTGATACTGATCGATGATCGTCCGACTCGGCGCCGCGATCTGAATGAACGAAAACTTGCCGACCCATTCCGGCTGCAGTTCGAACAAGCGCTCGACGGCGAGAAACCGCTCGATGATGCCCTTCGTGTAGTCCAGCCGGTCCACGCCGATACCCACCAGCCGGTCCGGCCCCATGGCATGCCGTTCGCGGATATGGACCCGACAGTCCGGCACGGGCCGTTGGTTCTCCAGCCAGCGCGACGGCCACTCGATGGAGATAGGGTAGGGCTTCACCGCCGTCAGCCGACCGCCGTACGACACGGTGGACGAGTCGCGATCGATGCGCGCCTCTAGAATACGGTCGATGCACGACAAGAAATGGTTACCGTGCTCTCGGGTATGAAAGCCTACGATGCTGCTGCCGAGCAACCCTTCCAAGATTTCCTGTCGCCAGGGACAGATGCCGTAACTCTCGGAGTTGGGCCAGGGGATATGCCAGAACATGATGATGGTGGCGTTCGGCAACTTCTCCCGCACCATTTTCGGTAGAAGCGCGAAATGATAATCCTGCACGAGAATTACCGGATCATCGGTCTTCGCCTCTTCGACCACGGCCTTCGCGAACCGCTCGTTGACGGCGACATATTGCTCCCAGTCTGAAGTCCGGAACGTCGGCCGCACATGCGCATTGTGGCAGAGCGGCCAGAGCCCCTCGTTGGAGAAGCCATAATAAAACCCGGACTCCTCATCCGG
>WIAG01000058.1 GCA_014055495.1 Nitrospira sp. CR1.2 | reverse complement strand
TGGGAAGCCTCGCTTGGGACTTTCTCGTCGATCAAATCCTGACCTACCGAAAGCCCCAACAGTCACGTGAAGCCAGGTCCGAGCCGAGAATTTCGCTCTCAATTCGTGTTAAATATCACACGCCCGAAGGGACACACTCCGAAAGTCGAGCAGGCGGAATCGGTGGAGGCGGACTGTTCATCGAGAGCTTCACCCCTTTGGCCGTCGGGACCAAACTCGCTATGGAATTTACGCTTCCGGAAGCCCCGAACGAGTGGCTTTCGGCAAAAGGAATGATTGCCTGGGTCTGTCCCAAAGCAGACCAGTATACCTTTAGCCCCGGAATGGGTGTGCGCTTTACAGACATCACCCCAGAAACTCGGAATCGGGTCCTCGCCCTTGTGCATTCAGTGAAAGGCGTTCCTCAGAATGACCCGCTGTAGCCGGCTGTACCACCAGGACTAACTACCAAGACACCTGCGTTTCCCACATACCTTCCGAGAACCAGGGATGAAACTTCTCGTCACCGCCACTCGTGAGTATCAGGGGAAGACACTTGACATCGACTGTGAGGAAGAAACCGTCTCCCTGTTCGATGATAAGGGACACCGCCTCAGCACATTGGGTTGGGGGACCTTGATCGCACATATGCTTTCGATCGATGAGGACACACGCTTTGCACATAGCAGGGTCCATCCACGGGCGCCACTCGCGGTGAAAGTCCGTTGCCGGACAGAGGATGGAAAGACCTTCGACAGCTTGACCAGTGGAATCGGTGGTGGAGGATTATTCATTGAGAGTAGCACACCCCTCGCACCGGGGACGGAACTCAAGGTGGAATTTGCGCTACCGGATCGCCCAAATCAGAAATTTGAAACGCATGCAAAAGTGGCTTGGACACGCAAGAAACCTGAGCGGTATCTGCTCTTCCCTGGAATGGGCGTCCAATTCACCGAGATTGCCCCTGAAACCCAAACACGACTGATTGAACTGGTCGAATCCCTGAATCGGAGCCGCGCGACGACGTAATCTGTTCCACGGCCCAGCGTGCCCAGACCCGAGTCATCGGGTCGGCGTCCGCCTGAGCAGCCTCTGACAACTCTCGCATAATACTCGCATTGCCAAGCTTCCCCAGGCGATATGCAGCCTCGGAACGCACGCCAGCATGTGAATCATTCTTTAGAAGGTGCACGAGATGCGGGATGGCTCTGCCGTCTCCCGTTTCCCCAAGAACGGCAACCACACCCTGTCGTACCTGCGCGTCGGCATCTTGAAGTGCAGCCACAAGTTCACCGGTAAACCGGACGCTGTCTTGGCCCGCCAAGGCACGGGTCGTCGCCATCCGCACAGAAGCGTCCTGGTGGCGCAGCATCCGAAGGGTCTCGGCATGGGCCACCACAGTGGTTTCAATTTCAGTGAGTGCCAAGGCAGATGCCGCCCGCACGGCTTCGGATGAATCTAGCAAACGCCCGACCAACGCAATCCCGCTCGCGCCATCGCCCAATCGGCCTAGCGAAACAGCTGCAGCCGCACGCACCCGCGAATCCTGGTCCTTCAAGGCCACAAGAAGTCCGTGGCTGGCG
Source organism: Nitrospira sp. CR1.2 (assembly GCA_014055495.1). Classification (GTDB taxonomy): domain Bacteria; phylum Nitrospirota; class Nitrospiria; order Nitrospirales; family Nitrospiraceae; genus Nitrospira_A. The sequence goes on along the minus strand of WIAG01000058.1, from coordinate 18,257 downwards.
GAACGCTCTCCGATTTTTCCCAATGACTCGGCCGCAGCGCTCCGAAGCTCCGGGTTAGGATCCATCAAAAGTTCGGTCAGGCGCGTTGACACCTCGGCAGGAGCCGCCGGCGAGACATCGACGTAACAACCGGCAAGCAGGTAGTTGGCGCTCAGCAGAGAGACGAGGCAGGATAGAACGCGAACCTTCGCATGTCGATTCATGTTCATATGCGATCAAGAAACCCGTTGCCCGTGAGCCGAGTTCAGGGAACACTCTCGAGAAGGACCACTATCAAGGCATGGAGGCGCTTAAATCGGAAGGGCTCGGCAGCTGCAACGTGATCATCTCCTCACGCCAATACCCAGTATGGCTCGAAATCACCGGTGGCCGGCGAGAACAGCTGCGGGGACACTCTTAGGAGAGTGGTTTAGCCTGAGCCTCTTCCTCCACCACCGGAGCCTGCTTGGCCGCCTCAATCGACTGCTCAAGCTCCTTTTGGGCAGCATCCATTTCAGCTCGAATCGTACGCATCTGGGGGTCGACCGAACCCCGTACATCTGCCACGGCTTGACGAAAGGTCCGCACCGCTTCTCCTAGCCCCTCACCTAACCCCTGCATGTCTTGGGTAGACAGTGAACTGGTTTGGGCCTGCGCGGCCTTCGCCCGCATCGCAGCTTGGGCCGCCTGCACACGGGCGACCGCATCTTTGTTCACAATGGCAGAAGGACGCTTGGCCGCCGGCTTGCTTTGAGCCGCGGCGGGAAGCGGCGGATACTGTGCCCGCATGACCGGCGCAGGGGTGGCCATTCGATCTTCCATCGTCGGAGGCTGATGACTTTGTGCGACCACCGACCCTGGCGCGGCCTGGCCAGGTGCCACGGGAGCGACCCTGGGCTTGACCGGTTGAGCGGACTGAGGGCCTTGAGGAGCTGCCGATGCCATCAAGGCAGCCGTGGTGCCGGGTGTCAGTTCCGGACCTGGAGTATAGGGAGCCGTGGCTTTCGGGGCCGAAGGAGCCTGAACAACCGCAGCAGGGTGTCCGGCTTGGCCAATCTCCGAGACCGGCTGAGCCTGAGTAGACACTGCTGCCGAATCGGAGGTGTCCACAGCAGGGTCGGCAGCCGGAATGCCATTCACCTCCTTCTTGAATCCTCTCAACGCCTTCCCCACGCCCTCACCGATTTGCGGAAGTTTGCCGGCGCCGAAAATGATCAGGACAATCACCAGGATAATAATTAGTTCAGAGAATCCCATAGTGCCAAACATGTGCGATATCCTTCCTCCACAAATAGGAGAGACGTGGGCACGACAGAACCGCTTCGGCGATATGACACTTCACGATAGCTGCTCAATACGAAGGGTGTCAAGAAAGGGCCGTGGCGGAGGAAATGAGAGGGAGTGTGCCGTTTACCTGGCAGCGGAGGAGATCGCGACGAGTTCCGTTTGCACGGGTTGGCCATGCACGATGGCATCGCATGCCGACAGGTACACATCGAGTTCGCTTCGAATACCGAATTCATCGTGCAAATAGATACCCGGTTCTATAGAGAAGCAGGTGCCGGGCAGCAACCGCCGCGCGTCCTGTGTTTCCAGGTTATCAATATTCGCTCCGTTTCCATGCACCTCTTCGCCGATCGAATGACCGGTACGGTGGAGGAAATGACTTCCGTAGCCCGCATCATCAATCACCCGACGGCAGACATCGTCCACTTCCCATCCAAAGGGGAACGCCCCGTTCCGCACGCGCCCTTGCACGAAACTGACCGCCGCATCCCGGGCCCGCCGGACAATCTGAAAAATCTCTTGATGCCGTGCCGGTACCGTCTGGCCGACAAACCCGGTCCACGTAATATCAGCATAAACAGCTCCCGGCTGGAGCTGCTTGGCCCAGAGATCAATGAGCACCAAATCCCCTGGTCGGATGGGGGCGGATCCCTGCGGCGGCGGGGCATAGTGCGGATCAGCACTGTGTGCGTTGACAGCGGCAATCGGGGGGCTGGAGGTAACTAAGCCACGAGCCTGCATACGACTGAGGATGTATTGCTGCAAGGCGTGTTCGGTCAACACACGCCCAGCAGCAAGCGAGGTTCCGACAAATCCGAATGCCTCGTCCACGATGAACCGCAACCCTTCCGCCGCAACTTGATGCGACGCCAGCTGCTTCTCATCCCACACGGCCTCAAATCGTTGGACCAAGTCGGCAGACATCACCACCTCCACGCCAAAGCCGCGGATCAACTCAATGGTCCCCGCATCTACGCGGGAGAGGTAGGGGATGGCATTCATCGGCGAATATTGCATCGCAACCCGCTTGGCCGATTGAAGGAGGGACTTGAGTGCCGCGTGCTGTTCCCTCCACGAGACATACAACAGCAGATCTCCCGGTAACCGCTCCAACACATGGGGCTCAATGCGATGTTGAACCTTGACCGGTGTGCCCACTGCCGGAACCCAGTAGTACCATCTCCGTGTCACATGGAGAGAAGGATCTAGCAACAGCACCCGATAGGCAATCGGATCCAGGTGACGAAAGTCGTAAAAGAGCCATCCGTCCAATCCCGGCTGCTCACGGATGGCCTGTTGAATCCGGTTTACCTGCGCGTGAGATAACGAGAGCGTATTCATGAGCCGCATCATAGCCCCATTTTCGTATTGATACTACCGGCTAATCCGTCTGTGCGCTCCTGCCGCCGCAATGGTACAATGCGCGACGATTGCCATGGCTATTCCACCTCCGGGAGATCTCACACAGTACCGCGTCACCTTCTTCTTTGGACCGGAACCGGTTGATCATCGTCCGGACCACCTGCGCTGCGTCTTCAACGTCAAGAAGCGAAGCTGGAAAGGCGGCGTACAGGTTGGAGTCGACTTAGCACAAGTGCATCTCGATCAGGCACGCGATCACATCGGGTTTGCGTCTTGGCTGGAAGACCTCCTGCGCGACGTGGAGCAAGAGGAGCGAGAAGCAGCGACGCAGCGAGCCAATGACCTCTTCATCCAATCGCTCTGCACCTGCGCATTGAACCTATCACTGCATGCCGGACTCGAACAAGAGAACCAGATCATCGAGGCTTCGGCCTTCGCGACCGAGCTGGAGTGTCTCGTCCGGGAAGCTCCAACGGAAGTTACCGACCGAATAAGGCTCGAATTGGACCTCGCAGAGCCATCTGATCTCGCATGAGCCGCCTAGTCTACAGCAAACCCGGAAGGGGTTTGAAAATGAAGATGAATTTGCTATAACGACAAAGGAGCACTCTGCATTGCAGAATGCTTCTCAGCACTCATCTTATTTCGCTCATTCCAGAACTTCAGCCCCAAGGAGGCACTCAACGTGAACGTCTCTTTCAATCTGCCCTTCAAAAGACGCCGCAGCCTCTGGTCGAACGCCCTAGTCCTCGGCCTGGTGGCACTCTGCTCCCTGGCCATCCTCCTGGTGCCGGTATCGGCATCGGCACAGGAATCGGCTAGTAATGTCCCTGTTTCGTCAAACGACGCCAGCGCGTCCGGCGTCGGAATTCAAGCTGGATCCGCGCTCGCCACCATTGTCTACTTTCCGCTTAAGCTCGCATTTGCTATCGGAGGAGGAGTGGTCGGTGGCTTAGCCTATGGCTTCTCTGGAGGCAGTGAGCAGACGGCAAAAAACATCTGGATTCCCAGCATGTACGGCACCTACATCATTACGCCGGATCACCTCAAGGGTGACAAACCCATTCGCTTCCTCGGCGTGTCAGCCGAACCGAGCCGAGAGGCCGGCGACTACACCCCTCAAGAACCGCTTCCTCTGCCCTTGGAACCGATCAAGTAGCATGAAACCGGTCATCGGAGTCACGCCCGACTTCAATGCCGGCGACCGCAAGGAATGGGGCGGCAAGGAGCCCACGTATTTTCTTCGGGCCAGGTATGTTCGCGCCATCGAAGAACTGGGCGGCGTGCCGGTAATCCTGCCCCTTGTCGCAGACCGTGCGGCACGGCGGCGTCTCCTCCAAGGGATCGATGGGCTGCTACTCACGGGCAGCGGCCCAGACCTGGACCCAACCCTCTACGGGGAATCCCAACGATACCGCTTTCCGATCGTCGCCGAACGGCGCTCCAGCTTCGAACTCGACTTAGTCCTTCTCGCCCTTCGCACACAGGTTCCGACCCTCGCCATTTGCGGCGGCATGCAGACCATGAACGTCGCCTGTGGAGGCACGCTTTACCAGGATCTCCCGGCCCAGGTGAACGATGTCCTCCAGCACCGACAACAGACACCGGCCGTACAGGTCTCCCACAGCATCACCATCACACCCGGCAGCCTGCTTGACCGCATCGTGAAGCGCACGCGCATGAAAGTGAATAGCTCCCATCATCAATCAGTCAAAAGAGTCGGGCGCGCGTTAGTCGCCAGTGCCACAGCCCCAGACGGGATCGTCGAGGCCATCGAACACCCACGACACCCATTCTTCCTCGGCCTCCAATGGCATCCGGAATTTTTGTTCGAACGCCACCTGTTGCACCGGCGACTGTTTCAGACATTCCTACGGGCCGCCTCGCGTCGCCCATCACACCAACCCTCGCCGGCAATTCGCGGGACCAACTCCTGACAGGGGGCTCACCCAGCCGGCAGAAACGATCTGGACGTGACGCCACCGGAGAGAGGACACTTGCGTGGGCAATCCACTGTTTCGCACCAAGTCCATCGAACAAATTCTTGTTGATTCCGACGCCCCCGAACATCGCCTGAAACGGAGCCTCACGGCCTGGGATCTGACCGGGCTTGGCATCGGCGCCATCATCGGCACCGGCATCTTTGTCCTGATCGGCACGGCCATCGTCGGGGATGCACACCGCCCCGGAGCCGGACCTGGCATTATCCTGTCGTTCATTCTCTCAGGTATCACCTGCGCGCTAGCCGCCCTCTGTTACGCCGAATTTGCAGCGATGATTCCGGTAGCAGGCAGTGCTTACACCTACTCCTACGCCACACTGGGAGAGTTTTTAGCCTGGCTGACTGGTTGGAACCTGATCTTGGAGTATGGCGTGGCCTGCGTCGCTGTCGCGATCGGCTGGTCCGGCTACTTCAACAACATTCTCAAACTCTGCGGCCTCGAACTGCCCTACTGGGCGACACATCCTCCCGGCGCAGATGGCGGCATTGCGAATTTACCCGCCGCGATCATCGTCCTCCTCGTCACAGGCATCCTGATCGTCGGTGTCAAGGAAAGCGCACGGGCCACTTGTGGGATTGTGTTGGTGAAGCTGGCCGTCATTGTGTTTTTCATCGCGGTCGGCAGCTCTTCCGTCGATACGGCGAACTGGTCTCCCTTCATGCCATTCGGATTTTCAGGGGTGGGTGCAGCCGCAGCGATCGTCTTCTTTGCCTATATCGGCTTCGATGCCGTCTCGACAACCGCGGAGGAGGCCAAGAATCCCCAACGGGACCTCCCCATCGGTATCTTCGCCTCCCTAGCCATTTGCACACTGCTCTACATCTCCGTGGCCGCGGTTCTGACGGGATTGGTGCCTTTTTCGAAAATCGACATCCATGCCCCCGTAGCCGAAGGGCTTCGCATGGTTGGATTCAAGTGGGGCGCAGCGCTCGTGGCCGTGGGGGCAGTAGCGGGAATTACCAGCGTCCTGGTGGTGATGATGTTAGGCCAGATCCGCGTCTTTTTTGCCATGTCTCGAGATGGGCTGCTTGGCCCCTGGCTCTCCGGCGTCCATCCCAAATTTCGAACGCCGCATCACGCGACCTATTTGACCGGTGTAGCAGTCGCCATTATGGCGGCATTGATTCCCATCGGCGAAGCAGCGGATATGACGAACATCGGCACGCTCTTCGCCTTTGTCTTGGTCTGCATCGGGATCATCGTGCTTCGGTATACCAACCCGAACCATCCTCGGCCATTTCGCATGCCCTTCATGCCGATCATCCCCATTTTGGGCGTCCTGGCCTGCCTGGGCTTGATGTATTTCCTGCCGTGGATGACCTGGATTCGGTTTTTTGTCTGGACGGTTATCGGCATCGTCGTCTACGCGACGTATGGCATACAGAGAAGCAAACTCGCCCAGCGTCATGCTGCGATTGAATAGCGCTCGACGGACCGGCTCAATCGGACACTGAACGGGTCGAACGAGACGGGGGGACTACGACGAGGTCTCGGCTGGGGCAATTGGTGCCGTCTTGGGCTCCGCCGCAGGAGAGGCGGGAGCCTGAGCAGCCGGTTTCGCGGCAGGCGCTGGAGTTGCGGGCGGCACACTTGTGGCCCCGGCAGCAGCCGGCGCAGCTGCAGGTTTCGGAGGAGCGGCGGGTTTCGGTGGAGCAGGGCGTTCCGGCTTAATCCCACCCTCCCAGGACGGGCCTGAATACATATCCGCAGCCAGCCCTTTGCCCTTCCATTTTTCTTCGAAGTCCGCAGCGGCCTTGTTCGGAGTTTCTCCCGCACCCACCACGTCATTCCACGGATAGGCGCGCGGCCCGATCTGGCATCCGGTTTCCGTCCGCCTCAAATACAAGGCAATCGGATTCCCTCGGTAGGGCCCGAGATAGATGTGCACCGAACCCACATATTCAAGCAATGTGGCCACCATCCCTCCAAGAGGAGGTGCATGATGCCATAAGAGGCACGGAGAGGGCAAGAAGGACCTAGTCCCCCCCTGCTTTTTGGGGTAGCCGATAATCGGGACAGGCGAAGTGGCTCTCCCGCAACCCGCAAACGACATAGAGACTTCCGCGAGCAGAACCCGATCCGGACAAGCATGAGCTCAAGATGTGGCCGAAAGGGCTGTCGTGCAGCAGATGAACCATGGCGGGCCTTAGGCCTGTCCGGCTGGACCTGTCGGCATGGGAAAATCCTCTCTGGGCTGACCGAATCGTAACCCATGCACCGCGCCAGCTGTGATGAGGTGCCCGCAACAGTCGATCCCCTGAAAGCCGGCCCCTCCATCCATCACCATAAGTCGCAGGCCGCAAGAATCCGGAAACTGCCGATTCTCCTCCAGCATGGCGCCTGGAAGGAGGGTGCCGCGCTTGCGGCCTCTCGACGGCAGGATCTCGGGGACCAGATCTTCTTCCGTCAGCTCATGGCCGCAACAGAAAATCTTTTGGAATCCCTCGCCGCCCCCCGCGCACTTGACGACCAACCCGCATGAGTCGGGGAAGCGCTTGCGCTCGTCGAGAATGTCACCTTTTTTCATCACCACACCTCGTGCTTGAATCAGGAAAAGCCGCCGAATGGCTCAGGCATGCGTCACAGGCGAATCGAGCGCCGCCACCGGCCGGCTGTTCTCCGGCGACTTCGGCGCAGGCAGACGAGCATAGGCCTTGTGCCACGACTCCAGCAACATCTTGTGGGTGCGACATCCAACAACCAGGCGGGCATCGGAAATGGTAACCGGCTTGTACGGATACAGATAGCGCGATTTAAGCCGTGCCACGCGGGCCAGGGACTGCTCGAGACGATCCTGAGTGATCCGGCCCTCTCGTACCGCGCGCACCATCGCCTCCATCGCGGTCTGAACGCGATCCTGGTCTTTGCAGATCAACAAGACGTCGCACCCGGCCACGAAGGCCCGCACCGCCGCCTCACCGATGCCATCATGATCGATAATGGCATGCATCTCCAGGTCATCCGTGAAGACAACCCCGTCATAACGAAACTCCTCCCGCAGCAACCGCTGAATCACGGCCGGCGAGAGGGTCGCCGGAGCCTCAGGATCTAAGACTCGATACAACACATGCGCCGTCATCAAACTCGCCACGCCGAACCGGATCGCCTGTTGAAACGGGGGGAACTCCGTGTCGCGGAGTCGCTGGAGTCCAGCGTCCACCACAGGAAGTTCCTTGTGCGAGTCGGTCGACGTGTCTCCATGGCCGGGGAAATGTTTGCCGCAAGCCACCACCATGTTGTCCTGCAGGCCGCCGATGGTGGCTTGCCCCAACTCAGCGACGAGTTCAGGATTCGCGCCGAAGGCCCGGTCACCGATCACCGGATTCTCCGGGTTACTGTTCACATCGAGCACAGGAGCCATGTTCATGTTGATGCCCACAGCTCGCAATTCCTTAGCGATCGTCGCCGCAGCCGAGTAGGCCAGCTCGCTGGAGTTGCACTGTCCTAATTGGGCACAAGGAGGGAAAATCGTGAACTCAGCCGGCAGCCGCGACACACGCCCCCCCTCCTGATCGATCGCGATCAACAAGGGCGACCCCGGCGACAGCTTTTGGAGCCCGTTCGTCAGATCAACAATCTGTTGAACCGATTCGAGGTTCCGTCGAAACAGAATCACGCCGCCCGGCGCGTAGGCTTTCATGAACGACGCTAGCTCTGCGCCCAGCGTGGTCCCCGTAAACCCCATCATGAACAGCTGACCGATTTGCTCACGTAACGTCATACGACCCTATTCCGACAAACTGGTGAGAAGCGACTGATGCCTGTGGAATCACTGACCAGCACAGGCGTCTCCTGTTACGGCAAACTGCGATCGAGCAGGAACTGAATCAGCAGGCGCGTACCAATGCCGGTGGGGCCCTTCGGCAAATAAGCCCGTTCGCGCTCGCTCCAATCAGTACTGGCAATATCCAGGTGAATCCATGGACAGTCGCCCACGAACTTGCTCAGGAACAGCGCGGCAGTGATCATGCCGCCCCCACGACCGCCGATATTCCGCATGTCCGCCACGTCACTGCGGAGTTGCTCGAAATAGTCTTCCCACAGCGGCATCTCCCACACACGTTCTCCGGCCCGCATCCCGGCATTGCGAACCTGCTCCTTCAACTGATCGTTGTTGCCGAACATCCCGATCGCGAACTGACCAAGGGCGACAACGCAGGCGCCGGTCAAGGTCGCAATGTCGAGCAACACCGCCGGCTTGTATCGAGTGGCATAGGCCAAGGCGTCCGAAAGAATCAGCCGCCCTTCGGCATCCGTGTTCTGCACCTCGACGGTCTTGCCGGACAGGGTCTTCACCACATCGCCCGGCCGCATCGCGCGCCCGCCCGGCATGTTTTCCGCCACCGGCAAGATACTCACGAGACGGAGCGGCAATTTGAGCCGTGCCGCAGCCCGCATCGTGGCCAGGACCTCGGCACCGCCCGTCATGTCGGCCTTCATGTGCTCCATGTTTTCGGCCGGCTTAAGCGAAATTCCGCCCGTGTCGAACGTAATGGTTTTCCCGACAAGCACCACCGGCGGATCGCCCTTCTTGGCCTTTGCACCCTTATATTCCAAAATGATGAACTTCGGCGGTTCATGGCTGCCCCGAGCCACGCCGAGCAACGCCCCCATACCGAGCTGCTCCATATCCTTCTGCTCGAGCACCTTGAGCTTCACACCCGATTCCTTCGCCACCGCCTTCGCTTCCTGAACGATGCGCGTCGGCGTCATCACATTGGCCGGGTGGTTACATAAGTCCCGCACCAACACCGTCGCCTCGGCTGTCGCCACTCCACGCCGGATGCCCTCGTTGATCTGTCCAAGCAGCGATGCTTGTGGGGTGTAGATCATGAGTCGCTCGACATCCACCGGCTTGGTTCCATTTGGGCTGCGGTAGGCCGTAAACTGGTAATTCCCGAGGATGGCTCCCTCGGCCACCGCTTGCGCCACATCCTGAACGGAAAGCTCCTCCAGCAAGGCTCCGGGCAGTACCACGCCAAATGAGGACACTTTGGCCTGGCGAACACGTTTGACCGCGGAGCCCAGGGCCTGACGGAATGCGTCCAGACGCAGGTCCTTGGCCTTGCCCAGTCCGGCCAACAACAGGCGTTTTGCCTTGGCCTTGCCTTGGGTATGAACCACTAATCCTTCGCCGAGTTTGCCTTCAAATTCTCCCCGTTGGGTCAGCGCCGCGAGCTGGCCCCCGAGTTGAGCATTGATGGCAGCTGTTTCCTGCGTGAGGTCTGAGGCGCCCTCGCAACAGAGCAACACCAGCACCTCCATAACCTCGTTCTCCACCCGACCGACCTGCGCGTGAACTTGGAGCTTCTTCATCAATCCTCCCCTGGTTCGTACCGTTCATCGGCCACGCCTACACCCCGCGCATGTCCGGCGCCCATACATGCTTGTGCAATTGCAACTGGAACCGCACCGGTAATCTATCGGCCAACACCCACTCCGCCAACTGCCGCACGTCCGTCTCACCAAACACCGGGCTCATAAGCACCGTGCACTGGGCGGCCAGCGCCCGGCTGCGAATCACCTCGCGCGCCCATTCATAATCGTTCCGATCCTTGACCACAAACTTCACTTCGTCGTGAGACGCTAAGCGCTCCAGGTTCGGCCAGTGCATCCGTTCAGCCATCCCGCTCCCCGGACATTTTACGTCAAGCACCACGTGAACCCGCCGATCGACCCCGGCGGTATCAAGAGCGCCACTCGTCTCCAACAGCACCTCAAACCCTTCGTCACAGAGCCGAGCCAAAAGCGGAAACGCATCCGGCTGACTGAGGGGCTCTCCTCCGGTCACCTCGACCAACGGACACCCGAAGGCACGCACCTGCGCGACCACATCGTCTTCAGTCAGATCACGGCCGCCGTAAAACGCGTAGGCCGTATCACACCAGGTGCACCGAAGCGGGCATCCGGTCAAACGGATGAAGACGCACGGTCTCCCGGCATGGGTGGATTCGCCCTGAATGCTATGGAAGATTTCCGTGACTTTGAGCATGATCGGTCACATCAGGCACCAGGCCAGTGAGGGTCCCGGAGGAGGTTCCTGTCAGATCCAGGTGGCCGTCGGCCATCCATTTCGTTGCGCGATCCGGTCCATGCCGCGAATCGGGTTCACGACGAGTGGATGCCCTACCATGGCCAACAATTCGACATCGCCGGGGCTGTCGCCATAGGCAAACGACTGTGCCAGGTCAATGCCGGAGTCCTGCGACAGCCGCGTGATCAATTCGCGCTTGCCCGGACCATAGGGGAGGGGTGCGCACACGCGCCCGGTAAACCAGTGCCCTTGCTGCTCCAAGCGGGCGGCCAACAAGGTCGGGACCTCCAGGAGCGTCGCGAGCGGTGCGATGAGAAAATCGAGAGATCCCGTCACCATCACGATATGGTGTCCGGCCCGACGATGGTCGTCCATGCACGAAAGCCCTTGCCTCGACACACGGGGAAACAGGTCAGACCGGCAAAACTCCTCAGCCAGCGCGCGCACATCCGCGGCGGTTTTTCCGGCCAGGTACAGTTTCCGTTCGCGCAACGGATGCAACGACACGGGAGGCGCACTCCGCAACACCCAGCCGATACTGTCCCGAACCTCGCGCCACCCGACCAGCCCGCGCTTCCAGAGAAAGCGGAAAAAGCGCACCTCGCTCGCCTCTCCGGGAAGCAAGGTGTTATCGACGTCAAACAGCGCAGCGACGCGAGTCTGCCGGCCGGATAAAATATGATGGGTTGAGAGAGGCGTCATCTCGAACGTAAACCCGTCGATCGCTGTGATGGGAAAGGATGTGCGACGTGTCCCCGAAGCCCGTGGCAGATTCTACCGGACAACTAGTTGATTGACAAGCATTTTGGACCACTTCTATAATGCGCTTCCCCTGAGGGCCTGTACCAGCGTCGCACAGCGAACCGGCAACGGTCTCCCGTGCGATCGTACAGAGCAGGCCCGACGTTTCGACGGAGACAGCCTCGGTTGCCGAAGTGGTGGAATGGCAGACACGCACGTTTGAGGGGCGTGTGGCGCAAGCCGTGCGGGTTCAAGTCCCGCCTTCGGCACCAAACCTAGTAGTCTGATCACGGGCTCAGGGCGCAGCACACATCCGGCAGTGCTCCGAACGCCCGGGCCATTCCTCCCGCACAAACCCGGCCATTCTCCCAGTCCCTATTCTCCTCTCACCTCGGCCGTTCCACAGCAGATCCTCGTCCGCACATGAACGTGAATTGCCAGCATCGCGCCGCTCCATTTTACGTAGATAAACGGCCCTACCGCACTAGGGCCCAATTCCATTACCAAATGTCAATCATCTCTAACCGCCGACGCGACCTTGGTGGTATCATGCCATTCTCGTTGCCTCGTGCAGTGTCGTAAAGACCAGGCGCTGGGTGACCGACACGGCACCTGTGGGAAAAACGGAGAGATTCAGGTCCCCAGTCTATGCGAGACAGACGAAGGAGCGAGTTGTGAGTGCCCAAGACCTGCCCGTAACCTTTCCGTACCCCGGCAATTCGCCCTTACTCGACGCCTTTGTCCGGACCCTCGCCAACCAAGCTTCAGTCGGCATCTTTCTCGCCGACGCCCAGGGGCAGACGCTGTATGTGAACGAGCGGCTACGCCGCATCGCCGGCCTGCCTGGCCTACCAGACGCAGGAGCCTGCTGGTTACAGGCCCTCATGCCGGAAGACCACGACCTCATTGTCGCCGAATGGGCCACAGCCATCGCGCAGGACCGAAGTTTCTCACGTGAGTTTCGCTTTCAACGGCCAGACGGCTCGCTACGCTGGGTCATGGCGGAGGCCTTCCCTCTTCGTATCGGCGATGGCCCCTCCAGCGGATATGCGGGAATGGTCCGTGACATCACGCCTCGGCAACTGGCCCTCGACGCCCTGCATGCCTGCGAGGAACGCTATCGGAGCCTGGCCTCACTCTCGCCACACCCGGTCTTCGTCTACTCTGACGAGACCTTGCTGTTCATGAATGAGGCGGGCGCGAAACTGTTTGCTCTCCCGGCGCCCCCCCCGCTCGAAGGTTATGCGTTGTCAGACTGTTTCGCCAAGGAATTCCTTCAGGATCTCCCGTTGTCCCCTCCCGCTGGTCCGGTTGAGCGGCAATGCACGCGACACGATGGAACCGTAATTGACATGGAACTGGTCGCAAGCCCGGTCATGTTCGACGGGCATCCAGCCATCCAGGTCCTGGCCACCGACCTCACGGAGCAGAAGCATCTCGCGGCCCAGTTGCATCGCACACAGAAAATGGCTGCAGTGGCCACACTGGCCGGAGGGATGGCCCATGAGTTCAATAACTGCCTCACCGCCATTATGGGATTTTCCGACTTGGCCTTACCGCTCCTCGTCCCGGACAGTCGGGCCCATGGACATGTACAACAAGTGGTCCTCGCATCGAGACGGGCCCGAGACTTGGTCACACAGATGCTCATGTTCGGCCGTCAGCCAGACGGAACCAAGCAGCCGGTCTCCTTGGATATTCTACTCAAAGAAACCTTGCGAATGGTGAGGGGCCGGCTGCCGAACGGTATCAGCCTTCGCGAGTGGATTTCCGGGGCCACACATCCTGTCTTTGCAGATCCGACCCAAATCCATCAAGTCTGCGTCAAACTCCTGGGCCATGCTGAACGAGCGATGAGCGAGACCGGCGGAGTTCTTGAGGTGCGCCTCGATAATGTGGACTTGAGCAGCGTAATGAACGGGCAGGAACTCCCCCTTCGCCCTGGTCAGTATGTGCGCCTCACGGTCTCCGATATCGGCAACGACATGGGCGGACCGGACCATCTCCGGAAGCTCGGCCCGCTCTTCGCTCACCTTCCGGCGGGAACCCAGACGGGAGCAGAACTCGGGACCGCACAACAGATTGTCAGCGAACAAGGCGGGACACTTCGTGCCACCAGCTCGGTCGGCCACGGCACCACGATCGAAGTCTACCTGCCGGCCATCGTTCCTCCCGGCACGATCGTCGCCGCTGAACAGGGACCGAACAGAGCCTCACACCTCGCGGAACAGAGGGAATCTCTTGCTGAGCGCGACAAAGAGCGATAGAGTCGGAGTGCCGGAGACGGGGCTTGGTCACGCCAGAATCAGCGGCGTCATTACCTTCACACATCAACTACACGATTTCACCGAACAGCATTGTCAACGAGGAATGATATGCCATCGGTTTTGATTGTCGACGATGAAGAAGCAATTCGCCAGCTCATTCGCAACACGCTGGAACAGGCTGGCTATAAGGTTCAGGAAGCCGCGAACGGAAAAGAGGGCTTATCGCAATATCGCGAGTCGCCCGCAGATCTAGTGATTATGGATATTCTCATGCCGGACCAAGACGGTTTGGAGAGCATTCTCACACTGCGTCGTGAATTTCCGAATGCGAAAATCATGGCGATTACCGGCGGCAGCGACATGATCGGCATCCTCAACTTCTTGGATGTCGCCCGCATGCTCGGCGCCCGCCGCACGCTCCAAAAACCCTTCGAGATGCAGCAGCTATTGGACGCCGTCCAGACTGAGATTGCCGGCTGACCGACTTTCGGCTAGCCCTTCCGTGACACCGCTCTCTCCTCCACATTGACTTCCTGCCGAGCGATCCGCACACTACGCCCGCTTTCGTGCCGCGTTCCCGCAAACAAGAGACCTGAATGATCGCGTGGTGGACTCCTCAATTCCATGCACTGCTTGGCGGCCTCGTCATCGCCATCGGCATCCTTGTTATGTGGGAACACGCCGTCCTGTTCTGGGCACTGCTTGTCGGCGCCGTCGCCACCGCCTTTCTCCTGTGGAAGGGACGGAATATCGGAACCGTCTGGGCCTGGACCACCTTGGGGCTTGGCGTAGAAAGCCTGACGTGGCCGATCGTCACCATGGTGCAGATGCGAATGGGAGGCAGTGAGCCGACCGAGGCACAGATGGAAACGATTCTGAACGCCGTCATCTTCGGACTCTTCACGTCGGTCTTCTGGGTCACCTTCGCCTTCGGTCTCTTCAAGCGCCTCCGTGAACAACAGACCCCCATGGCTCCCGCGACAGAATCCGCTCCGAGCCGAAAGAAGAAAAAGCGGGCACGAACCTGAGCCGCATCAGGCCATCGAGACCGGATCCACATCAATCTCGAACCGGAGAGCACCCCGCCGCGACTCCCGTTCCACTTCCTCACGAGTCCGCAACACCGCAGCCCTACCGACCTCGGGCGAATCGGACTTGACCAAGATCTGCCAACAATACCGACCTCGAACCATGGCATGGGGCGCCGGGGACGGGCCGAGAACGAGCAGCTGGGGTGACTCCCGCCCCACACCGGAGAAGCCCGCTGGCTGGGGGACGCCATGAGAGCCACTGACGTGCGCGCCCCGGGCAGACGGGACCTGCCTTCGTAACAGCGCCGCCCAACGATGCGCGGCTTGCGCCACCTCCGGCTCTGTTGTTCCGGACACGTCCAACCGAATCAGGGACGTCCAGGGTGGATACTGGAGCAGTTGCCGGAAGGCCTGTTCTTGCGCCACAAACAATTCCTCCTTACCGGAGGCAAGCGCCAGGACCGCGTGGTGATCCGGGAACCGGGTCTGCACGAGCAGGCGGCCGCCGGCGGCCGCCGGGAGGGCCAAGTCCGCTGCATCCACGAGACCGTGGTACATCCGTTCCGCTGAGCGGAAATCGGGAATGTGCAGACCGGCATCGGCATCCGGTACGCCGACCAAGGCAGCCTTCTCCGACAGCGCCAACCGAAACAACATCTGCGTTCCGATCACAATGTCGAGTTCACCCGCATCCAGTAATCGGGTGAAGGCTCGAGCGTCGGCAGGGCACCGGATCGTCTCCCCATCCACGCGCCCCACACGGGCAAGGGGAAACATCCGTCGAACCGCCTCTTCGATCCGTTCTGTGCCAGACCCGACCGGTTCCAGTTTCAGGGATTGGCATTGCGGACACTCATCCGGCACGGGTTTGGAGCGCCCGCAGAAGTGGCACCGCACCTGGCTGCTGCGCCTGAAAAACGTTAAGGCCACGCTGCAGACATCGCACTGCGGCATCGCTCCGCAGTCCCCGCAATGAAGGACACTCGCAAATCCTTTGCGATTGAGGAAAAGCATCACCAACGACCGTTGTTGCAAGGCGTCACGAATGCCCTCGCATAGGGTAGGTGTAAGCACCGTTCCGGCAGAGGAGTCTCTGACGTATGCCTTCAGGTCGACCACCTGAATCGTGGGATCTTGTGCGGGATTGCGGTACACACAGGCCACCATCAGACCCTGTTGGACTGCCGCCCAACTTTCAAGCGAGGGATGGTTCGAGGCCAGCACCAACACCGCACGGTCGCGACGGGCGCGTTCCTGGGCAACATCTCGGGCATGGTACCGCGGTACCTGCGCTTCCTTGAGTGACGGATCATCTTCTCCTTCGACCCACACCAGTCCAAGCCGGTCGATCGGAGCAAATACCGCGGTGCGGGTGCCAATCACGATCATAGTCGACGCCACGCGAGCCGCTCGCCACGCAGCCTCGCGCTCCTTCGCAGATAGACCGCTATGCAAAAGGATCGGACGCTCGCCGGCCGCCGCAAAGACTCCGGCTAACCGTCCGGCATTTTCTACGTCCCCGGTAATGACCAGGACTCGCCGACCGCGGCCAAGGGTAGCGTGCGCGGCCTGCACAAGACACCAGTGTCGCGTGGCACGTTCACCTTCCAGCACGAGCGCCGAATACGCATCCGCCGCCAACCCCTTGTCGATCACCGTCGGCCACGACAGCGCCTCCGCCGGCAGGGGCGGTAACGCCTCACCGGCTTCCTCCATCGGAAGGGAAGGCCCCGTGCTCAGCACGAGTTTCTTCCCTCTGCGAGTCTTCGTTGGAGCGACTGCCGCATCACGACGCACGACCAGCCCTTTACGGACCAGCGCTCGCAACGCCGTTGTCGCACCGGATGCGTCACCTTGCAGAAGGGTGCGTTCCAGCATGCCCTTCGGGCGCCGACGCAGACGCGCGAGGAGCTGCAGCTCACGTTCGCCCACCCGTTCCAGTGAGGACACGTCAGCCAGGCCTTGTGCGGTCGGCAGATAGCGCGTCTGCGACCGGCGAGTTGGATCGAGGGGAGGGAGGACGAGTTTGATGCACTGCCCCCAGGGTGCGGCATATCGCTCCGCAACATAACGGCTTAACTCGACCTGAGCCGAGGTCAGCACATGGTCCGATGAAGCCCCGTCACACGAGCGGACCGATTTGAGCCCTGTTTCCGGCGCCCCTGCCGGCGGCCGGTGATGGAGTGCAATGACCACGCCCTGCAGATCTTGCGTCCCAAACGGGACGATCACTGATTGCCCGATGACGAGATGTCCCCGGAGTTCCGCCGGAACGATATACGTAAAGGATCGGTGGAGTCGACGAGGCAACACCACATCAACAAAGCCCGGACACGGCGCAGCCGCCGGTACTGGTTGGTCACGCATGCGGCATTCTAACAACAGCGGGCTAGCGCAACAATGACGGTTGGGAGAGGATTCGGATGGGGAACTTGGACAGGAGAAGGAAGTGACATGGCGACCAGCTTACACGAATAAGCCGGTCGCCACCATGACCTACGAACCAGGAACAGCTGTCGGTGCCCCTGAATCCACCGGCGCAACCGGTACCGCAGCGTCTGACACTACAGGCAGGCGATCGGCTGAGACATCCGACGAAGTCGGGACGGGTTGGGAGGCCGGTGGACGATCGTTCGCCGCCGGCGTCGCATTCAGCTGATTGTCACGATACTGTGCTGGTGCCGATGCTCCTTCAGTGACAGGCACCTGCACCGACTGAGGCAGTGTGTCGCTTTCCGGAGATTCGAGCACGATTTCAATGCGGCGATTCTTCTTGCGTCCGGCCTCGGTACCATTGCTGGCAACCGGACGGCTCGCCCCATACCCTACCGCGGACAGTTTCGCAGAATCCATTCCGCCTTTCTCAACCAAGTAGCGTACGATTTCCGCCGCACGTGCTTTGGATAACTCCCAGTTCGTCGGAAAGGCCCCCTTCAGCGACGGCCCGATCTCCATGTTGTCGGAATGACCTTCAACACGAACCTGCTGGGAGCCTGCCGTAGCCGTCAAAAATTCCGCCACTTGTTCCAGAATAGGCATGCCTGCGGGCTTGATCTTTACTTCACCCGACTCATATTCCAATTGATCAGCCAAATCATCAAGGTTGAGCCGTATTCCGCTGCGCCGTCGCTCGTCGCTCGCCCTGTTCGCAGCCCGCGGCTCCTGTTGAGCGGAGGCAGTGTACTGGCTGTTCGCGGCAGTGACCGGTTGAACCATTGCGGCAGGAAGGTCCTCTTCCCTCTGGTCCGATTGCAGCGTCTGCTGGACAGTGGGCGCATGTTTCGTGCGGAGCCGGTCTCCGATGAGGGCTCTGGCAACAGCTTTCGATATAACCGCGGCGGCGGTATGCGCCTCGGTAGAGAGGACTTTAACTTCGCCGATCTTTCGTTCAGGCAGTCCGCTGCCCGTGCGGAAGACCTCAAGACCATCCCCGACATGCAGACCGTCGGCCTGGCCTTTATCCAAATAGACGATGTTGCCCTGGGCCACGAGCGACATGTGCTTGTCGGACTGCAATTCAACGATCATGGCCTCGACATCCCCGCCGGTTGAG
>WIAG01000057.1 GCA_014055495.1 Nitrospira sp. CR1.2 | reverse complement strand
ACGTATTGAGCGTCCCTGCCGGCAGCTATTCCATGGCTCAACTCAGCCGCCTGCTCGAGCAGATCGATGCCCGCGCCCAGGTATTTTTCTTTAAGCGCCTCAAAGAAAACAGTCCGGACAGCTTGAAGGATTTTGCACCGCTGTATTACGGATTCATGAACGAGTTCCATTCCCTCCTGTTTACGTAAATCGCCGTCCAACAAAAAAATACCTTGTCGACCCCTTAATCTCAGGTATAATCACGAGAACCTCTTAATGAGCCAAGGAGCACTATGAATCCCACGTTACAACGCGCCGTTACGAGTTTTTATAATCTGGTCTATGAAGCCCAGACGTTTGCGACTACCATGTCCCGCATCGATACCGCCGAGCAGGAGCATTACGCTGGACGAATCGAGGGCTTGAATTGGGTCCTGGACCGCTGTCAGGAACTCGAGGACATGGACGCCAACATCACCCCGACCACGCTGCAACGTGTACTGACGGAGGTGAAGTCGGATCTGGATCATGAGCTCTCCGTGCAACGGCGCGAAAAAGGTAGGCGAGCCGACGGGCGAGAGGAAGCCTTGACCTTTGTGGCTGATTATTTGTCCAGCCTGATCACGGCGACTGAAATCGAATCCGCAAAAACCTCCGTATAACCGCCTGTCGATTGCCTCCAGGCTTCATTTTCGTTATGGCCTCCTCCGAGGGCGACTATGGCCCGTGAGTGGATCATCTTCGCCATCTGTCTCGGCTTGGGAGGCCATATTGCCCTTGCTGTCGTGTTACACGCGCCCGAGATGTGGCCGTGGAGCAAGGCATGGCTGTATGGGTTGCTGTCAGGAATCGCCCTGTACGTCGTGGTGCAGGTAACTCGTTCCCTCTGGTGGGTCTTTCGAGGGAGAACTGCCGACGAGTCTGAGGCTCGAGAGGATCAGCCAGCCGGACGCTCATAACGTCGCTCCTCCAACACTTCATCCATTGCACGGTCCCCCTTTCCCTCAGTAAAATATTACCTATGCAACGACGTTCGAACAAACCCTCCCCTCCAGGTTGGCCACCCCGGGCCATGCAGCCGCGAGCCACTCCCGCAACCCAGAATACCCGCCAGACGGATCAATACGACTCCTTCAATGCCTCCCTGCTCTATTGCGGGCATTGTCGACAAGCCACCCCCACGCGCCAACGGCTCCTACTCGTGTTACCGACGGGAAATCTCTACGAATACTTGTGTGCGCAGTGCGGAACTTCCACCGGCTCAAAAACTGAACGTGTTCCTGCCGAGGGCGGACTGCTCAGTCCGTAGACTGCTCCATGTACGCGTCGAGAGCTCCTGCACGGAGCACGGACGCCGGACCAGGCACCGTGGAGAACAGACCGAACACTGGGGAGATATTGGTGTGGAGTCGGGAAGAAGGCGGCCCGGAGGAACCTAGACAACCTGATCGAGCGGGATCCCCTCATCAATCAGCATCACAGGGATGTCTTCCCTCACTGGATACACAATCTTCTTATCTGAGCGAATCAATCCGCCATCCAGCTTCTCGGTGACCGGTTTCTGGGCACAGTTCTTCAGCTGGCCGCGCTCAATCGCCCCATTCATCTTTTCAATCAACGCCTCGTCGGCAATCGCCACAGGCTGCTTCGTGTCGGGACAACACAGGATAGCCACAAGATCATTCGCGAGGTTCATTTTTTTTCGCAAGGCGTCACTCACGGTCACTCTCTCAATCTCACCCGACAGGGTGACTTGAATGTTTTGGGCAAGATAGTCCAAACGGAACAGTAGATCAAGAAGATACCAAAACTCTTCTCCATCTGGTATCGTGGGATTCTCAGACGACACCCGCTGACCAGCACCGGGACTCCACGTGACTTCTTCTCATCGGCTTGGACGCATCTTTCTCACAGGGCTTATCGTCCTGGTCCCGGCATGGACCACATTTCTGATCCTGGCGGCCCTGTTCGAAACATTGGATTCACTCCTGCTCGATCTGATCGGACGACAAATCCAGCCCTACGCCCCAGGACTCGGGATCCTGCTGCTTCTCAGCATGGTCCTCATCGTCGGCGCCATTGCGACGCAAGTCATCGGCCAACGATTCGTCCATTGGACCGACACGACACTCGAACGGATTCCGCTGATCCGCAGCATCTATCTGACGCTGAAGAGCATGACGGATCTTCTCAACTATCGAGCCCGCTTCGGACAAAGTACTGTCGTGGCGTTTCCCTTTCCCAGGGATGGACTGTGGGCTCTGGGCTTCGTGATGGGCTCCCCGCCGCCGGCACTGCAAATCGCCCCTATGGTCGAACTCGTGATGGTGTTCGTTCCGACAGCCATCCACCCCTTTACCGGATATTTGGCCATGATCCCCAAATCTCAGCTGCACCCACTGAACCTGCTGCCGGAAGAGGCCTTAAAGCTAGAATTCTCCGCAGGATTGTACCGCCCATTACAAGGCTGGCTCACCTCGCCGGCACAGAAACCCTCATGATCCCCACCGAGCAAATTGGCGTCCGCCCGGCGACGGCGGAAGACGTGGATACCCTCACCACATTCAGCGCCGCCATGGCTTGGGAAACGGAACGGCGGCGACTCGATGTCACGCGACTGCGACAGGGCACGCAAGCCGTGATTGATCGCCATGAACGGGGGCAGTTTTACGTTGCGGAGTTGCGTCAGGAGCCTCCGGCCGATACAGTGGTAGTGGGGCAACTGTTGATCACCTACGAATGGAGCGACTGGCGGAATGCGCAGTTTTGGTGGATCCAAAGCGTGTATGTGACGCCGGCCTGGCGTCGGCACGGAGTCTATCGAGCCATGCATTGCACGATCATCGACCTCGCCCGCTCGCGAGCCGATGTGTGCGGCGTCCGCCTGTACGTGGAAGACGACAACGCCATCGCCAAACAGGTGTATGATCGCGTGGGACTCTTCGCGTCGACCTATCGGATCTATGAATCGGACTTTGTGTTACCCGACCGCCGTACCTCTGGACACAAGCCCTGACAAGCTCGTGGCCCGCCCGGAGAAGGAGGAGCGAATATGCGACGAACAGCCCTACTCCTCGCCATGATGCTGCTCACGCTGAATGCCTGTGCATTCAGCCGCGGCACCCTCGGTGAGGAGATCAACACAGATACCATCAATGCGATCAAGAAGGGAGTGACGACCAGGACGGAGATTCTGGCACAGCTGGGCGCTCCCGACCGTCTCCTGCAACTGAATGGGCGCGATCTGTTCCAATACTACCGGTACGATGCCAAGGTGGGCAGCCTGCTCCTGATCATCGCCAACTTTTCCCGTGTCTCCGTCAAGAGCGACGACCTGTTTGTCATCATCAATCGTGAGGGCATCGTGGAAGAGGTCATTGCGTCAAAACATACCGATCACCTCGATTTCCGCTTCTGGCCCTTCGGAGATTGACCCCATGATCAGCAGAAAGGGTTGCCTCGGGCTTCTTGCCGCAACCACACTGGCGCTGACGCTGTCCGGATGTAACGTCGCCCGGCTCACCATCAACACACCCCTGACATCGGAATCGGTCGCCTTCATAGCCGAGGGGCGCACCACACTCACGGAAGTGATCGCGACCCTGGGAGCCCCCGACACGATCACCGAGGCCGACTCAGGCACCGTCGTGACCTACCGATTCCTTGACGCCAAGTATTCCCGCGTCAATTTCGGCTGGCTGGTCAAACCCTGGTCTCCAGTCGATCCAGACCTCGTCTTCTCCCGTTCAGGCCTCGGCACCGACGCCTTCGAGCTTGTCTGCGATCACAATTGGATCGTGACGCACCGAGCCTTTGTGCGGCATCGCCCGGAACTGCCATTTACTCCCTATCCGTTCTAGCCCGCATGATTCTCGAAGGCGCCTACTGCAACCGCCGACACGCCGCTGCGACAAGCCGGCAGGTGGCGGGAAAACTCACTTCTTGCATCATAGCGCACGCTGAGCTCCCCGCGTCGTTCCGCATCACTATACGCTACAGGATGCGCAAAAAGGCCGTCCTCATCACCCGTCGTTCCTGAAACGCCGTTCGCCGCGCGTGACAGCCCGGTTGAGGATCCTCACGAAGGAGGCGCTGGCGGACTTTCCCCGATCCTGCTACTGCCGCATCCAGGACATCCGAATTGCCGCCTACCGGCCATCTCGTTATAATGTCGGCATGGGTGAAGGGTTTTCCGACGAGTCACCACGCCATGGCATCCCTCCCGCGTCACCCTCCTACATCCCTGCCGATCGAGACACCGACTTTCTGCAACGCGATGAGCTACGTCCACTGCGTCTCGGGCTGGAGTTGCTCAAGCCGGAATTGATTCAAACCGAGCAGGGCATCCGCTCGACAATCGTCGTCTTCGGCAGTGCGCGCCTCCTCGAACCTTCGCGTGCCCAACAGGCCCTCCAGGAAGCCACCGCGGCTCTGTCGGTCGCCCCCCAGGACCCAGGACGACAACAACGCGTCGCGGTCGCCGAGCGGCGACTGGCCCTCGCCCACTACTACGACATCGCACGCGAGTTCGGCCACCTGGTCTCATCCACCTGTCAAATCGACGGGCAATGCGACTACGTCATCGTCACCGGCGGAGGCCCAGGCATCATGGAAGCCGCCAATCGAGGCGCGGCGGATGCCGGCGCCAAGTCGATGGGGCTGAACATCACCCTTCCCCACGAACAACAGCCCAACCCCTACATCACACCGGACCTCTGCTTTCAATTTCGCTACTTCGCTCTGCGCAAAATGCACTTCCTCCTGCGCGCCCGGGCATTGGTGGTCTTTCCCGGTGGATTCGGCACGCTCGACGAACTCTTCGAAACACTGACGCTGCTGCAAACCGGCAAAACCCGCAACATCACTATCGTGCTGATGGGCCAAGCCTATTGGGAACGCCTCATCAACTGGAGACTCCTGGTCGAGGAAGGCCTGATCGGGCCGGACGATCTATCGTTATTCCACTTTGCAGAAACCGCGCAGCAAGCCTGGGACCTCATCAGTCGAACACACGGAGGTCCCTCCGCACGATGAAACTCTCGTTTCATGGGGCTGCACGATCGGTGACCGGCAGTCGTCATCTGCTGGAAATGCCCGGCCACAAAATCCTGCTGGACTGCGGGCTGTTTCAAGGACAGCGACAGGAAGCGGATCGGCAAAACCGGTTTCTCGGGTTCGATCCACGGGCGATTCATGCCGTCCTGCTCTCGCATGCCCATATTGATCACTCCGGCGCGCTGCCCGTCCTGAGCAAACACCAGTTTCGAGGGAACATCCACATGACCCGCGCCACCGCCGATCTTGCCGCCGTGATGCTCGAAGATTCGGCCCGTCTGCAAGTGAACGATTGCGCGTATCTGAACCGAAAAGAAAACCGGCGTGGCAAGCGCTGCCTGCAACCGTTCTACGAACCCAGCGACGCACGCGCCATCATCCGCCGCTTTGTCGGTGCCCGCTACGGCGACACGATCAAGGTCACCCCACGGGTGACCGCATCCTTCCATGATGTGGGACACATACTTGGCTCTGCAGCGATTCGACTGAAATACTCAGCCCGCGGCAACAGCACCACCGTCCTCTTTTCCGGGGACTTGGGACGCGCCCAGATGCCGATCCTCCGTGACCCGACACCGCCGCCAAGTTGTGACGTGCTGATCATTGAATCCACCTACGGCGACCGCGTGCATGAAGAAGTCGGCGAGGCACTCACGAGGAAAGCTCAACAACTGATCGCCCATGCCAAGGCGCACAACAGCAAAATCATCGTGCCAGCCTTTGCCCTCGGACGGACGCAGGAGTTGGTCATGCGAATCAAGCAATTGGTGGCCGAGGGACGAATCGACCCGCTGCCGATTTACATCGACTCGCCGCTGGCATCCAGGGTCACGGACGTGTTTCGAAAACACCCCGAATGTTATGACGAGGAAACCTATCGCACCTTTACGTCGGAAGGAGATCCGTTTGCCGCTCGCTACATCAGGTACGTATCCTCACCGGACGAAAGCAAACGCCTGAACTCGTTGAAAGGCCCGTGTGTCATCATCGCCTCCTCAGGTATGTGCGAGGGGGGACGAGTCGTGCATCACTTGAAACATGCGATCCAAGACGAAGCCAACATCATTGCCATCGTGGGATTTCAGGCGGAGCATACACTGGGGCGCAGACTGGTCGAAGGGTGGGATGTGGTCCCGATCTTCGGCATTCCGACCCCGCGCCGGGCACCGGTCGTGGTCTTCAACGGACTCTCCGCCCACGCGGACCGGAACGACTTGTTGGCCTATGTGCGAGCCATTACACCGGCGCCCCAGCAAGTGTTCGTCGTCCATGGGGAAGAAAAGCAAGCACTCTCACTCGGGGCCGCCATTCAAGCAGAACATCCGCATATGTCCGTGGTGGTGCCGACGAAAGAGAGCACTTATGACATCTAGCGCAACCGCTCACCGGCCGTGACGCACGGAGGAGTCCCCCGGAATATGACCCATCCCAGAACCGCCTCTGGCTCACTGATCATCCGCGCGGTGATCCTCATCACCATCTTCGCTCCACCCGCTTGGAGCGCAGACAGTGTGCCCGACGGCACCGATCAGCATCGTATTCGGGCGCGCGACCTCGGCGTCAACCTGGGACGGCTGGAGCCAGGGCCCCTCAACGCCATTACCGATGTGCCTGGAGTGAAAGTCGGGCACGTGACGTTAATGCGCGGGGAGGGAGCATTGATTCCCGGCGAAGGACCGGTTCGCACCGGCGTCACGGTCATCGTCCCCCGCGATGATGTCTGGCACAAAAAGGTTCCCGCCGGGGCCTTCGTGTTAAACGGCACGGGGGAAATGACCGGCTTAGCCTGGGTCGCAGAATCGGGCTTTCTTGAATATCCGATTGCCCTCACCAATACCTTGAACGTGCCTCGTGTCGCCAACGGGGTCATCAGTTGGATGCTGCGTCAGAACCCCGGGATCGGGATTACCGACGACACCTTGACGCCGGTCGTCGCCGAATGTGACGACGGGCGATTGAACGATATTCAAGGGCGACATGTCTCGGAAGCCGATGTCATGCGAGCCCTTGATGACGCGACATCAGGCCCAGTGGCGGAAGGAAGTGTCGGAGCCGGAACCGGCATGATCTCCTACGGGTTTAAGGGCGGCATCGGCACAGCCTCTCGTCGCCTCGCTGCGGCCGACGGTGGCTATACTGTGGGAGTGTTGGTCAACGCCAACCATGGCCGACGACCGGAACTGACCATGGGCGGGGTCCCGGTCGGACGTCAGTATGACGTGACAGGGCCCCGATCCGGTCATGGAGGAGAGGAACCGCCACAGCGACTGCAGGCCGGTCGCGATGGAACGAGTGGAAATGCCGAGGGATCGATTATCGTCATCATCGCCACCGACGCCCCGCTCGACAGTCGGCAACTGACTCGCCTCGGCAAGCGAGCCGCGCTCGGCCTCGCCAGGACCGGCTCGACGGCCCGGCATGGCAGCGGCGATTTCATGTTGGCGTTCTCCACCGGCAACGTCATTCCCCATTACCCAACGGAGCCGACCTTTTCACTCCTGCATCTGGCCGACACACATTTGAATTCCATGATCACAGCGACGGTAGAGGCCACGGAGGAGGCGATTCTCAATGCGCTGACCGGCGCGACAACCGTCACTGGGCGTGATGGATTCCGCTCGGAAGCCATCTCGCTCCCGCGCCTGCGCACGCTGCTCATCCCCGATGCCTCAGCTGGCCGCTAAGACATCCCGGCGAGGCCCGCGGCACCTTGCTTTTAGGCAGGCCCGCGGCTATTCTCCTCACTCATCCGTACGTCGTCCGGAGGACTATGGCTGATTATGCTTTGGGAGGCAGCCTCTCGCTGCTGAACGCAATCGAGAAGAGCGCCCGGTTTGCCGAGTTTCTCAAAACCCGAATGACCCAAGCCCTCGAAACGCAAGACCCGACGGAGCTCCACTACTTGCTGGCACAGTTGGACGATTATCACTCGTACATGTGGCGCTATTACAAAAAGCTCGCGACGGAACGACCTGAACGCATGAACCCAGGCGTCTGACTGCGCCAAGCTGAGACGCTCAGTCCCGATACCAAAGACAGTCTCGTGATTACCACACCGTCATCGACACTTCGGTTTGCCTCAGCCCTCACGCGTCAACGTACCGCACCAGCGGCAGCCGAAGAATTGGTTCGGGCCATCCGAGAACAGTTGGGCTCCGCTCCCATCAATGTTGCGTTCTTGTTTATCTCGATCCAGCATGCCGATCAGGCCGATGCGCTCGCCCAGGCACTCCGCAAGGCCCTCGATCCAGCCACGTTCGTGGGGTGCACCGGTGAAGGCGTGATCGCCACGAGGCAGGAACTCGAGACAGGACCGGCGGCGTCCCTCTGGGCCGCCCATCTGCCGGGAGTTATCGCGCAACCACTGCGACTCTCATTTTCGAGCGTGCACGACCAATTCTCCTTACGTCACTGGCCCGAGATCGACGCGGATAGCGACACTCCTTCCTCTATGTTGCTCTTTGCCGATCCCTTCTCCACGCCGATGCAGGACGTACTCGCGGTCCTCGAGGAGCGCTATCCGGGAACTCGTGCATTGGGCGGCCTGGCAGGCGGCGGCCAAGACCTCGGAGAAAACCGGCTGTTCCTCGATGGTGAGGTCTACACCGATGGACTGGTCGGCGTCTCCCTGTCCGGGCACCTCGCCGTGCACAGCGTCATCTCGCAAGGTTGTCGCCCGATCGGAGAGCGGTTTATCGTGACGAAGTCCGAGCATAACGTCATCCATGAACTCGGCGGACGTCCGGCTCTCCAGTGCCTGCAAATGGTCTTCAGCCAACTGAGCAGCGAAGAACGCGCCCAGGCGCAACGCGCCCTTCATATCGGGATTGCGATGGATGAACAGCGATCACACTTCACGCGAGGGGATTTCCTGATCCGCAACCTCCTCGGAGCGGATCAACAGACCGAAGCCATCGTCATTGGAGACGTCGTTCAAGAGGGACAGACCGTACAGTTTCAGGTCCGGGATGCGCAGTCCGCCGACGAGGACCTGCGGGTGTTACTTGCCGCATCCCATCCCGGCGCACTCCCCCGTGGAGCCTTGTTATTTAGTTGCTGTGGCCGCGGGAAGGGGCTCTTCGGCATACCGAACCATGACGCCGCCCTGTTGGGGGAACAGCTCGGCGCGATTCCCGTTGCAGGATTTTTCGCCCAAGGAGAAGTAGGTCCTGTCGGAGGGCGGAATTTTCTGCATGGCTATACGGCCAGCATTGCAATTTTTTCTGAACCCGTGCGAAGGGATGAGGCAGGCGGCAACGAGTGATCCACTAAGCGATGCGGGCCTACTATCTTCCGTTACCTGACCCACACCACGGAGACATACGTATGAACACTCGCGTCCGGCACCTATTTTGGAGTATCGTAGGGTTCGTTGTACTCAGCATGGGAGGACCAATCATGGCACAAGGGGAACCAACCGGTTCGGCCGCCGAAGTGACCACCGCTTCCGGCCTCAAATACATCGACGTGGTCGTGGGAACCGGCCGGGAAGCTGCAGCCGGCAACCTCGCCACCGTTCACTACACCGGATGGCTGACAAACGGGAAAAAGTTCGATAGTTCCGTGGACCGCCGAGATCCGTTTTCGTTTCCCATCGGAGCGGGCCAGGTCATCCGGGGTTGGGATGAGGGAGTCGCCGGAATGAAAGTCGGCGGCAAACGGAAACTGACCATTCCCGCGGACCTGGGGTATGGAGCCCGTGGCGCAGGCGGCGTGATTCCGCCCAACGCGACACTGGTCTTCGAGGTGGAATTACTCGAGGTGCGATAATTCTGGCTCCGCGACAGGACGTCGCACAGAACGTCATACTGAACGGCTCTATCACACGATGAAACAGACACCGCTGATCAACGCGCACCGGCAGGCTCAGGGAAAGCTGGTCGACTTTGCCGGCTGGGAAATGCCCATCCAATACTCCGGCGTGGTCGATGAGTACCAGACCGTGCGCCGCTATGCAGGACTCTTTGACGTCAGTCATATGGGGCGCATCGGCGTCACGGGCCCGGGCTCGCTGGCGTTCCTGCAACGGGTGACGACGAACGACGTTTCCACACTCTCCGTTCGTCAATCGCAATACTCCATGGTCTGCACACCAACCGGCGGGATTAAAGACGATATATTTATCTACCACGTGAAACCCTATGAGTTCCTGGTCTGCGTGAATGCGTCGAATCGGGAGAAGATCGTTGGCTGGTTGCATGAGAAGGTCGCACAGGCTCAGGGCTGTACGGTCCAAGACCGTTCGGGATCGCTCGCACAGATTGCGCTCCAAGGCCCTGCGTCCCGTGACATTTTGGCCGCCGCCGGCCTGGGTGACATCAACAACCTGAAAGTCCGTCAGTGCCTGGACACCACCTTCTGCGGCCACCATACCCTCGTGACACGAACCGGATACACGGGTGAATTGGGGTACGAACTGTATCTGCCTTCAGAGGGGGCTACCACGGCCTGGGACCGCCTGCTTGAGAGGGGACGCCCCTTCGGGATAAAACCGGCGGGACTCGGCGCGCGGGATCTGCTGCGGCTGGAAATGGCGTATCTCCTGTACGGGAACGACATGAGCGAGGACACGACCCCCATCGAAGCCGGCGCGGATTGGGTAGTGAAATTTAACAAGGGGGATTTTATCGGCCGCGTCGAGTTGTTGGCGCAACACACCAATGGACCGTCGCGACGACTGGTGGCGTTTGAACTGATTGAGAAGGCCGTTCCACGGCATGGGTTTAAAATCCTCGATCCAGCTGAGCCGCATGCCGTGATTGGTGAAGTCACCAGCGGAAATCTGTCACCCCTCCTGCAGAAAGGTATTGGCATGGGCTATGTCGTCCCCGCAGTCGCTCAACCAGGATCATCGATCCTGATCGATATCCGTGGCAAGGCATGCCCAGCCGTCGTCGTGAAACCACCGTTCTACAAACGTATACCCGGCACGCCGTAGACTATGGTCAAACCGATCTACCAAGGTAAGGTCGTCACACTCAACGTCGATACGGTACGCCTCCCCAACGGCCACACCATCGATCTCGAGGTCATCCGGCACCCCGGGGCCTCTGCCGTCGTGCCCATGAAGGACGATGGAACGGTCGTCATGATTCGCCAATTTCGCCATGCCGCAAACGGGTTTATTTTCGAAATTCCTGCGGGGAAATTACATCCCAAGGAAGACCCCTTAGACTGTGCCGCGCGTGAGCTGGAAGAAGAGATTGGCTATATGGCCGGACACTTCGAATTGCTGTCGAGTATTTTCACCGCGCCGGGATTCGCCGACGAAGTGATTCACGTCTATGTGGCGACAGCCCTGACACGTGGCACCCAAAATCTGGATCAGGATGAAGTGCTGGAAGTAGTGGAAATGCCCCTGCGCGAGGCCATGGCCAAAATAGAGGACGGGACGATTCGGGATGCCAAGACGATCGTAGGGCTACAAGCCGTGTATATTCGGCAGAACCAGTTGCGCTAAAATGACCGGGAGGTCCCCACCGCAAGGATGAGAGACCTCCCAAGCCAGCTCGCCTCGCCGTAAAACAGTTTCTCTTAGTGGCCGCCCTTCTTCTCGTCCTTCTTCTTGTCGTCGCCGAACACGGTCTGGGAGAGGTGACCACCCTTCTTCTCGTCCTTCTTCTTATCGTCGCCAAACACGGTCTGGGAGAAGTGGCCACCCTTCTTCTCGTCCTTCTTCTTATCGTCACCGGCGAACGAAGGAGCGCTGAAAGCAACCAACATCGCAACTGCCATGACCGACAACATCATCTTCTTCATACTGACGTACCTCCTGTTAGGTTTGAAATTACCGACCACTGACGTTTCTTCCCTAAAGCAAGGTCCTTGCCGTATGGGTGCTCAGTCCTAACTCCTTGTTTTTCTAGATGTGCCCTCAGAGATCTCTACTGTGGCCCCGAGAAACATCCTGCGAGTCTGTGGCAGAATAGCCCGGTCGAGACTAAACCGCCTCATCACCCGACTCGCAACGGTCAGCGGAGGCAAGCGTGCGCACAAAACTCCTCACACCCGGCCCAACAAGGCGTTCGGCTCATCATGCACAGACGACAACCCCTGCCCGACCATCTCGCTACTGAGCTGCGCATTCTCTTTGTGGGCATCAACCCGGGATTGCGCTCAGCTGCTCTCGGGCATCACTATGCCGGGGCGTCGAACCGCTTTTGGAAATTGTTGTACGAGGCGAATCTGGTGCCCGTACGGCTGAACTATCGAGACGATGGACGACTGCCTCAGTGGGGTCTGGGACTCACCAATTTGGTTTCACGGCCCACTTCAGGGCTCGCCGATCTGACCGCGAAGGAGTTAGCCGGCGGGCGGCAGGCGTTACGACAGAAAATTCGTCGCTACCGACCGCGTGTGGTCGCACTGCTCGGCATGACTCTCTACCCGGCGCTCTTTCCACATGAACCGAAGCAGCCAAAACCACTGCCGGGCCTTCAGGCGGTGACGCTGCAAGATGCCACAATCGTGCTCCTCCCGAATCCCAGCGGACGGAACGCTGCCTATTCCTATCAGTCCATGCTCGAGGTCTTTCGAACGCTTGCACAGGTCATCACTCCCGCGCAGCCTCAAAGAGACACTGAGAACCCATTATCTGATACACTGGAATTGGGGCATTGATTTCCTGTACTATCCGCCGTCGTTTCTTTCCGACAGCCCACGAAGCCTATCCCCTATGACACGTTCTGTTTGTGCGATCCTCCTGACTGTTAGTCTCGCATGCATTGCCGAACAGGCATCCGCAGGCACAGCGGTGCACCAACTGACGGCGAATGCCATGAACGAATGCGCGCTCGGCCGCCTTGCCGACACACGTGCCGAGCGGATCCAGCATTTCGCCTCCGGCCAGGCCTTCGGAGAAGAGGCAGTCGCGGCGGACGACTCATCAGCCGATGCGCATTTTGCCCTGTTCTGTAACCTCGGGGAGCAACTGCGTGTCGACGGAGAAAGCCTCACGTCACTGTTTGGATTTCGTCGAATGATGAAGGAGTTGAATCGCACGCTCGAACTGGCCCCGGACCATTTGGACGCGCTGTCGGCCAAGGGCACCGTACTGACCCGCGTTCCGGGCTTTTTGGGTGGGGATAAAGAAAAGGGCGAATCGCTGTTGCGGCACGTGATCAGCCGGGAACCGGCAGCGGTCAACGCCCGCTTAAGCCTGGCCAAAAGCTACTGCGCCGGTGGGCGGCACGAAGAAGCGCTGGCCATCGCCGTCAAAGCGCTGGATCTCGCACAAAGCCTGCACCGCATCGATTTCATTCCC
Organism: Nitrospira sp. CR1.2; assembly: GCA_014055495.1. GTDB lineage: Bacteria > Nitrospirota > Nitrospiria > Nitrospirales > Nitrospiraceae > Nitrospira_A. The sequence goes on along the minus strand of WIAG01000057.1, from coordinate 6,927 downwards.
GAAGCACAACAGGTCCTCTCGCAGCTGCGGGCGCAATCGGCCAAAGGCAATTAGTCACGCAGAGCCGAGACAACCGCCACGCATCGGTAACCTTCTCAATCCGACGCTCATCGCACCCCAAGCCGCTTCACCCCAACTCGACAAAGCCGATCGATATCGCGTCTCGCTGGCATCGAGGCTTGGGCACCCACTTTCGTCGTAGCCAACGCACCAGCAGCACTAGCCCTCTCCAATGCCGCCTCGATTTCAATACCTTCGGCCAACGCACAGGCTAAGACACCGTTAAAGGCATCCCCGGCCCCGGTCGAATCAATAGCATCGACAACAAAGGCAGGAACGTGAGTGAACGACTTGCCGTGTGACAGCAAGGCCCCTTCGTCGCCGCAGGTCACTACCACGGTTCCTACGCCCCGTACTGCCAACAGATGCGCGCCCTCAGCCGGATCTGTCACCCCGGTCAGCGTCCGTACTTCGGTTTCGTTTGGCGTAAGAATATCCACCAGCCTCAGGAGGTCTTGTGACAAAAGACAGGCCGGAGCGGGATTGAGAATCGTCGTCAGCCCATGCTGCTTCGCCAACAGCAACGCTTCTTCAACAGTCTCCTGCAACACTTCCATCTGGACGAGGAGGACACGAGCATCGCCCATCAGTCCGGCATGCTGACGGACATCCGCTGCTGTCAGGCGCTGATTGCTCCCGGGAACGACAACGATCTGATTCTCGCCGGCGCTGTCGACTAAAATCATCGCCACCCCGGTCGGCGCGTCGGCATCTCGCAACAACACCTGCCGGGACAGTCCCTCCGCCTGGAGATGCTGTGCAATCAAGTCGCCGTAGGCATCCGCTCCCACTTTGCTCAAGAAACGGACCTCCGCCCCGGCACGAGCCGCTGCGACGGCCTGGTTCGCCCCCTTCCCGCCGAATGACTGGACAAACCGCTGACCGAACAGGGTTTCGCCGCGAGCCGGTAGACGGTCTACGATCACGGTCAAGTCGATATTGCTGGAGCCGATTACGACGACCATGGGCAGAGTCGACTGCGAATGAGATGCAAGGCCCGATCCGCGTCGATGTCGACCGCGACCTGCATATTGGGAGTTGCCTTTTCCTCCGGCCTCCGAAATCGGCGATCGGCGACCGTCGCCCCACGGGACACTCGCCCAACCATCTCAATGTCCACATGCAGCGGCTCCATCCTCATCAACGACCCATCAATGGCCGACAGAATTGCAACCGGGTCATGGAAGTAGAGACGCCCGTGACCTTCGACCTGCTCCGCGAAGTCGAACGCTTTGGTGGTCATGTCTGCCAGCAGACGAGCGCTAGGGTGAGGGGATCCAGCGACCCAGGTCCCCAAACCGGCTCTGGTGACCCCAACACGAGTCGTGACATCAAGCGGCACGAGGGTCAACGGCAGCGGTGCATGAAACACCCGATGCGCAGCATGCGGATCGACAAACATGTTGAACTCCGCCACCGGAGAAATGTTGCCGGGAACGCCGATCGCGCCGCCCATCGCCACTACTGCCCGGAACTTCTGGACGGTGAGGGGATTCACCTTCAAGGCCACGGCCACGTTCGTCAAGGGCCCCAGGGTGATCAGCGTCACCTCATCGGGATATCGTCGAATACACTCGTTCCAGACGTCCTGCGCGGTGGGCAACATTGGAGGCAACCGCACCGCCGGGTACCGGGGCATACCTCCTGGCGTCAACACCGCATCCAGTTCACCCAGCCCATCACTCCCATGAACCTGCATCGCAGTGATGAGCTCTTCTTCCAGTGGGCGAGCGGCACCCTGTCCTACCAGCAAGCCCGAGGGGGTATTCACCTGGTTCAACAGGCGGAACAGATTTTTCGTCCCTTGTCCGACGGGGACGTTCCCGCAGACGGTCGTGATTCCCACCACGTCCAACTCCGGTGAAGCTAACGCCAGCAGAATGGCGAGTGCGTCATCAACCCCAGGATCTGTATCGATGATGACCTTCACGGGAGGAGTGTTCAACATGCTACGCCGATAACCTGCGCTGCCGTGGCAGGGCGGACCCGCATAATGGTCCACCGCACCTCAATGATTTTGTCTTACAAGCCCGGGCTGCGTTCGAAGCCCACCACATCAAAGCGCGTCGATTGCCCGAGTTGCTCGAGAACCGACTGAAACAGGGCCGCATCAAGGTGAGGGCCCATGAGAAAATAGATCACCGCCACATCCCCAGGGCCGAGCACGGCCAGGGCGCGCCCAGCCATGTCTTCCCCTTGATACGATTGTGCAATAGAGGTTTCGTTCTCGATCTGGGAACCGGCAGGGATGAATGAGATGCCATGGAGCAACGACAACGGCTCGCTCAGCTGCTCACGAACCGACTCGCGCGTCACCGCGGTCAAGGGGAAGAGCATGCCAAGATCCTTCCCCGTCTCCGGAATGAGAAACGGCATGTCGGCATCGTGTGGACGGCTGCTCTGCCACTGCTCTGGAACCACGAACGACCACTCAGTCCCAGGGATGGTTAATCGAGTTCCCGCGGGGTAAACCACACTGGGTATGATCTCGATGGGGCGGGTCTCGGAAACCGGTTCCGAAGAGGCCCTGGCCGGTGCTGTAAGGAGCAGGGTGAGCAAAATCGTTGTGACTGCGATCTGGACAAAGAGGCTCCCGCGCCAACAAGAACCTACAGCACTCTCATGCCGCCATGCGCGACTGAAGCGCCGACTAGGAAACAGCGTCGACTGGGGGACAGGTGCAAAAGAGGTGGCGGTCACCATACGCTTCATCGATCCGACCCACGCTCGGCCAAAACTTGTTTTCACGAACCCACGGCGCAGGAAACGCCGCCTCCTCACGCGAGTACGACCGGGCCCACTCCTCGGCGGTGACTGCCGACGCGGTGTGCGGAGCATGTTTCAGAACGTTTCCCACACGTGGCTGTCGCCCCTCGGCGACGGCTTGAATCTCGCCGCGAATCGCGATCAACGCTTCGCACAACCGATCCAATTCCGCCTTAACCTCGCTTTCCGTCGGCTCAATCATCAAGGTTCCCGCCACAGGAAAAGAAACAGTCGGAGCATGGAATCCGTAGTCCATAAGACGTTTCGCCACATCCATGGCCTCTACACCGCTGCTTTCCTTGAGGGGCCGCAGATCGAGGATGAACTCATGCGCAACGAATCCTCGGGCTCCCGAGTACAGCACCGGATAATGCTTCTCCAGCCGCTTGGCCATATAGTTAGCATTCAGAATCGCCACTTGCGTGGCCTTGGTGAGCCCCTCTCGGCCCATGAGCGCAATGTAGACCCATGAGATCGTGAGGATGCTCGGGCTACCGTAGGGAGCCGCCGCTATCGGGCCGATCGACTGCGGTCCACCCGACCGCGTCACGGGATGTCCAGGGAGGAACGGCACGAGATGACGGGCCACGCCAATAGGACCCATCCCCGGACCTCCGCCGCCATGAGGAATGCAGAAGGTCTTATGAAGATTCAGGTGACAGACATCGGCCCCAAGATCTGCCGGCCGACAGAGCCCGACCTGCGCGTTCATGTTGGCCCCATCCATGTACACCTGCCCGCCATGAGTATGCACAATCTGGCACATGCGGCGAATGCCCTCTTCGAAGACACCGTGCGTGGAGGGATAGGTCACCATCAGCGCAGCCAGGCGAGCCCGATGCGCCGTCGCCTTGGCCTCAAGATCGGCCAAATCCACGTTGCCACGCGGGTCGCAGGCAACCGGGACAACCGTCATACCGCACATCGATGCGCTGGCTGGGTTGGTACCATGGGCCGACACCGGAATCAGACAGACGTCGCGCTGCGTCTCGCCGCGGTGGCGGTGAAAGGCCCGAATCACCATCAGTCCCGCGTATTCACCCTGCGAGCCCGCATTGGGCTGCAACGAGATCCCGGCAAATCCGGTCACTTCGGCCAGCCACGACTCCAGTTGCTGGAACAACACCTGGTAGCCCTGCGTCTGGTCGGCAGGAGCAAAGGGATGCAGCCGCCCGAACTCCGGCCAGGTCACGGGGATCATTTCCGCTGTCGCGTTGAGTTTCATCGTGCAGGAGCCCAGGGGAATCATGGAATGCACCAGCGACAGGTCTCGGGACTGGAGACGATGGATGTACCGCAGCAGTTCATGTTCGGCATGATAGCGGTGAAAGACCGGGTGAGTCAGGTAGGCACTGGTACGCCCCAACCCTGCAGGGTACCCGACGTCCACCGCCGCAAGAATCGTCCGAAGTTCTTGCTCGAGAATGTCCTCTCCCAGAAAAATGGCCAGCAGCCGGCGGACTTCCTCCAGACTGCTCCATTCATCCAGCGACACCCCCAAACTGTGGTCATCGTACCGCCGGAGATTGATCTTCTGCTGGCGGGCCCGATTCAGAATCGTATCCGATTGCCCCGGGGACAGCGGCACCCGCAAGGTGTCGAACACAGGTTCGAGCCCGATCGCGCACCCATGCCGTCGCAACCCCTCTGCCAAGACCATCGTCAGCCCATGGATCCGTATGGCAATCCGCCGCAGCCCTGCAGGGCCATGGTAGACGGCATACATCCCCGCCATGACCGCCAGAAGCACCTGCGCCGTACAAATATTGCTCGTCGCCTTTTCGCGACGGATATGCTGCTCTCGTGTCTGGAGCGACAGGCGATAGGCCACACGACCTGTGACGTCTTTCGAGACACCGATAATACGACCCGGCATTTGTCGACGAAATTCTTCCTTGGTCGACATGAACGCGGCATGGGGCCCACCGAATCCCAACGGCACACCAAACCGCTGGCTGGAACCGACCGCGACATCCGCGCCACATTCCCCCGGAGAGCGCAACAACGTCAACGCGAGTAAATCGGTCGCGACCACGACGTAGACACCGGCGGCATGGGCCCGTGTGATGAATTCGCTGTAATCCCCCACATAGCCGTCCGTCGAGGGATACTGGAGCAACATCCCGAAAAACTCTCCCGCCGACAAGTCCAACGACTGGATCGCACCGATCTGCAACACAATCCCCAACGGTTCGGCGCGTGTCTGCACGACCGCGATCGTGTGCGGATGGCAATTCTCAGAGACGAAAAACTTGTGTCGCTCGTGTCCCGCCGCACGTGAAATCGCTGCGCACATCGTCATCGCTTCGGCAGCGGCAGTGGCCTCATCGAGCAGCGACGCGTTGGCAAGCGGCAACCCCGTGAGATCCGCGACCATGGTTTGAAAGTTGACTAAGGCTTCGAGTCGCCCCTGGGCGATCTCGGCCTGATACGGGGTATACTGCGTATACCAGCCGGGATTCTCGAGAATGTTGCGCTGGATCACCGGGGGCGTGATGCAGTCGTAGTAGCCCATCCCAATCAGAGAGCGCCAGACGTGATTCTGCTGAGCCACCTCTCGCAATTCCGCCAGGACGTCCTGTTCGCCGCGCGAGGGCGGAAGCATCAGAGGGTTTTGCAGTCGGATATCCGAAGGGACCGTCGCCTCCATGAGGGATTCCAAGGAGGAGAGGTTCAGTGTCGCCAACATCGCCTGGATATCGGACTCCGTCGGACCGATATGGCGGGGGACAAAGGTATCGTTCGATTCGAGAAAGTGAGGTTCTGACATGGGGGTGAAATCCTGCTAGAAGTTGACGCACGCATCCATTCGACGCAGCAACGGGTACCCTATCATGCAGCCGGGATTTTTCCAAGCATTCGGGAGGCATCGCTCGTCGCTTGTTTTCCGAAATTCCATAGCGTAATAGTGACAGCGATGTCCGGTCCAGAATCCAGCCGATTGCCGGTCTGACGCCACACAGGACCACCCATGATCACACATGACATTCTCATTGTCGGAGCAGGGCTCGCCGGCATGCGCGCGGCAATCGCAATCCCGCCCGACGTGAATGTCGCACTCCTCTCCAAGGTTCACCCGGTCCGAAGCCACTCCGTCGCCGCACAAGGCGGGATCAATGCGGCCATCGGTGCAGAGGACTCGTGGGAAGCGCATGCCTATGACACGGCCAAGGGCGGCCTGTATCTCGGCGACCAGGATGCCATCGAAGCCATGTGCAAGGAAGCCCCACAGGACATTCTCGAATTGGAACGGATGGGCGTGATCTTCAGCCGCACGCCGGATGGACGTATCGCGCAACGACCGTTCGGCGGAGCCGGGTATCCTCGAACCTGCTACGCCGCCGACCGCACCGGACACGCCCTGTTGCACGCCATGTACGAACAGCTGATGAAGCGACAGTGCAGAGTCTACGAAGAATGGTATGTCACGGCGTTACTGGTCGAGGAAGGGCGTTGCTGTGGGGTCGTCGCGTGGGACGTCGTCCGTGGCGGGTTACAGGCAGTGCGTGCCAAAGCCGTGATTCTTGCCACCGGGGGGAGCGGTCGCGTGTTCTCTACCAGCACCAATGCCGTCATCAATACCGGTGACGGCATGGCCCTGGCCTACAGGGCGGGTGTACCGCTGGAGGATATGGAATTCGTCCAGTTTCATCCGACCACGTTAAAAGACACCGGCATTCTGATTACAGAAGGGGCGCGCGGGGAAGGCGGCTACCTCCTGAATACGCTCGGAGAGCGGTTCATGAAGCGGTATGCGCCGGAACAAATGGAACTGGCCACCCGCTCGACGGTGTCGCTGGCCATCGGGCAGGAAATTCAGGAAGGGCGGGGCGTCGACGGCTGCGTCCTACTCGACCTCCGGCACCTGGGGCGCACCAAGATTCTGGAACGGCTGCCCCAGATCAGGGAATTGGCCATGGAGTTTGCTGGCCTCGATCCGATCGAAACACCCATCCCGATCCGTCCAGGTGCCCATTACCAGATGGGCGGCGTGAAGGCCAACGCCTGGGGAGAAACCGACCTTCCCGGACTCTTCGCCGCCGGTGAATGTGCCTGCGTGAGTGTGCACGGAGCTAACCGACTGGGCGGCAATTCACTCCT
>WIAG01000056.1 GCA_014055495.1 Nitrospira sp. CR1.2 | reverse complement strand
ATAAGCGGCTCATCTCCAAGCAAGAAGCCGAAATCATCAAGCGCATCATGATGCTCTCTGCCGATCATGGTCCCTGCGTGAGTGGTGCCTATGCGACCATCCTTGCAGCCTGTGCCGGTATCGGTCTATCGCAGGCGGTGGCTGCCGGTCTCATTATGATCGGGCCTCGGTTCGGTGGGGCTGTCACGGATGCCGGTCGATTCTTCAAGTACGCCGTCGACAACAAGATGGCGGTGGATGAGTTCCTGACCTACATGAAGAGGAATCACGGCCCCGTGCCGGGCATCGGCCATCGTGTGAAGAGCCTTCGTAACCCGGACAAGCGTGTGAAAGAACTGGTCGGGTACGTCAAGAGCCTGAACATGAAGACCCCATGCCTTGACTTCGCCTTAGAAGTCGAGAAGGTCACGGCAGTCAAGAAGGATAATCTGATTCTGAATGTGGACGGGACGATGGCCGCTGTGTTGGTCGATATTGGGTTCCCAGTCGACAGTTTGAACGGCTTCTTCATCCTCTCCCGGACGATTGGTCTGATTGGCCATTGGGTGGACCAGAAGCGCCAGGACAGCCGCTTGATTCGGTTGTTCGATTATCTGGTGAATTATGCGGCGCCCAAGCGTCGCGAAGTGCCGCCTCTGAAGTAGCATAAAACGTGAACTGCCTTTTGTGACCCGGGCTCCGGCTGTAGCCAGCCTTCTCGCAAGCGGTGGGGCACGGAACCTATAGATCGAATTAACAGACGGAGAACCCACTATGTCCATGGATCTCGCCAAAGCACTCTATGCCAAGATGCCGGATGTCTTTGCCAAGGCCAGGAAGAAGTTCGGCCGGGGCCTGACGCTCGCCGAGAAGATTCTCGTTTCGCACGCCGATAACTTTGATAGCCAGAACTGGGAACGGGGCAAAGCGATGTTGGCGCTCCGTCCCGATCGTGTGGCCATGCAGGATGCTACGGCTCAGATGGCCGTATTGCAGTTCATGCAAGCCAACAAGAAAAAGGCCGCGGTGCCGAGCACGATCCACTGTGACCACTTGATTCGTGCCGAAATGGGGTCCCAAAAAGACCTCTTGCGTGCGCTCGATGAGAACAAAGAAGTCTACAACTTCCTCGCCTCTGCCGCGAAAAAGTACGGGATTGGTTTTTGGAAGCCGGGGGCCGGTATCATCCACCAAGTCGTGTTGGAGAATTACGCATTTCCCGGTTGTTTGATCATCGGAACTGATTCGCACACCCCGAATGGCGGTGGCTTGGGTGGATTGGCGATCGGTGTAGGTGGGGCAGATGCCGGGGAAGTTATGGCAGGCCTCCCCTGGGAAGTGCTCCATCCCAAATTGATCGGCGTGCGACTGACCGGAAAGTTAAATGGGTGGGCCTCACCCAAGGATGTGATTCTCTATCTGTGCGGACTGCTCACGGTGAAAGGCGGTACCAACAAGATTGTAGAGTACTTCGGCCCAGGTGCCGAAACTATCAGCGCCACCGGTAAGGGCACTATTTGCAACATGGGCGCAGAATTAGGCGCCACAACCTCCGTCTTCCCGTTCGATGAGAAGATGGTGGCCTACATGAAGATTACCGATCGCGCTGATCTGGCTAGCTTCACGCAGTCGCACAAGGATCTATTGGTGGCCGATCCCGAAGTCGCTCAGTCGCCAGAAAAATACTACGATCAGATCGTCGAAATCGACCTGTCGAAGCTGGAACCGCATGTCGTCGGTCCACACACCCCAGATCTTGCGCGGCCCATCTCAAAATTAAAAGCTGAGGCACAGGAAAAGGGGTATCCGGTCGAACTGAAGGCGGCGTTGATCGGCAGCTGCACGAACTCCTCGTATGAGGATATCAGCCGTTCCGCCCACGTGGCTCTGCAGGCACTGAAAGCCGGCTTGAAGGCAAAGGCCTCATTTCTGATCTCTCCGGGCTCTGAACGCATTTATCACACGATGAAGCGGGATGGGTTCATGGATACCTTCGAGAAGCTCGGTGGAACCGTGTTGTCAAACTCCTGTGGTCCCTGTATAGGGCAGTGGAAGCGGGCGGATGGGGTCAAGGGGCGTGCGGACTCCATTGTCAGCTCTTTCAATCGCAATTTTCCGGGCCGTAATGACGGTATCAGTGAAACGTTGTCGTTTCTCGCCAGCCCGGAAGTCGTGACTGCCTATGCCATCACGGGCGATCTTGGCTTTGATCCAGTCAATCAGTCGGTCAAGGGCGCAGACGGGAAGGAATTTAAGTTTCAGCCGCCGGTTGGGGAGGAATTGCCGGCTAAGGGCTTTGCGAAAGGTGAGGAAGGCTTCGTGGCGCCGGCAGAAGATGGTTCGAGTCTGACGGTCGACATTCCGCCGACCAGCGAGAGACTGCAGTTGTTGCAACCCTTCCCGAAATGGGACGGCAAAGATTTTGAGAAGCTCCCACTCTTGATCAAGACTAAAGGCAAGACTACGACCGACCATATTTCTCCGGCTGGGCCGTGGCTCAAGTTCCGCGGTCACTTGGACAAGATCAGCGATAATATGTTCCTCGGGGCCAATAATAGTTTCTCGTCGGAGCCAGGCAAGGGAACCAACGTCCTGACCGGTGAATCCAATCTTACGATGGCCCAGATTGCGCGGGCCTACAAGGCCAAGGGGATCGGGTCCATTGTCGTGGGAGATGAGAACTACGGCGAAGGCAGCAGCCGCGAACATGCGGCGATGTCACCGCGCTTCTTGAACGTGCGGGCGGTTATCACCAAGAGCTTTGCTCGCATCCATGAAACGAATCTAAAGAAGCAGGGCATCCTTCCGCTGACGTTCGTTGATCCCAAGGACTATGACAAGATCGAGCAGAACGATCGCATCAGCATCGTGGATCTGACCAATCTTACGCCGGGGCGTCCCGTGTCGGTGGTCATTCATAAGACTGGCGGTGATGTAAAGATTCAAGCGAATCACAGCATGACCGCGCAGCAAATCACCTGGTTCAAGGCCGGATCAGCGTTGAATGCTTTGAACTAAACCAATACAGCAAGGGAGGATCCCAATGGCACAAGCAGACAAGATCATCTATACAAAGACCGACGAAGCGCCGATGCTGGCAACCTATTCGTTCCTGCCGATCATCAATGCCTTCACCAAAGCAGCGGGTGTGACCGTGGAGTTGCGCGACATCTCGCTCGCGGGCCGCGTGATCGCGGTGTTCCCGGAATATCTCACCGCCGAACAGAAGCAGCACGACGCCCTCGCCGAATTGGGCGAGATGGCGAAGACGCCGGAAGCGAACATCATCAAATTGCCGAACATTAGCGCGTCTATCCCGCAGCTCGTGGCGACTATCAAGGAACTGCAGAGCCAGGGATACAAACTTCCGGATTATCCGGAGAATCCGAAGGACGACAAAGAGAAGGACATTAAGACTCGTTACGACAAAGTAAAAGGCAGCGCGGTCAATCCGGTGCTACGTGAAGGTAATTCCGATCGCCGAGCTCCGTTGTCTGTCAAGGCCTATGCTCGGAAGCACCCACATAAGATGTCTCCCTGGAGTCCGGATTCCAAGACCCATGTTTCTCATATGAAAGGCGGGGATTTCCGTTCGAATGAGAAGTCAACGACAATTCCCGCTGCGACGACGGCGAAGATCGAGTTCGTCGGTGCCGACGGCAAGACCACTGTCCTGAAGGAGAAGGTCGCTCTGCAGGCGGGTGAAGTTCTCGACGCGACGTTCATGAGCGTCAAGGCGCTGCGCACGTTCTTGGAGCAGCAGATCGAAGACGCCAAGAAGCAGGGTGTTCTTTGGTCGCTCCACATGAAGGCGACCATGATGAAGGTCTCCGATCCGAAGATCTTCGGCCATGGCGTGACCGTTTACTACAAGGACGTCTTCGAGAAGCACGCCGAGACCTTCAAGAAGCTGGGCGTCGATCCGGACAACGGTCTCGGCGACGTCTATGCGAAGATCAAGTCGCTTCCGGACGATCAGCGCAAGTCAATCGAAGCCGACATCCAGGCGGTTTATCAGAAGCGTCCCCCGATGGCGATGGTGAACAGCGATAAAGGCATCACCAACCTTCATGTCCCGAGCGACATCATTATCGATGCCTCCATGCCTCCCGTCATCCGCGACGGCGGCAAGATGTGGGGGCCGGACGGCAAAACGGCGGATGTGAAGTGCGTGATCCCCGATGCCAGCTACGCGCCGGTCTATCACGAAGTCGTGGAGTTCTGTAAGAAGAAAGGTCAGTTCGATCCCCGTACCATGGGCACGATCCCGAACGTCGGTTTGATGGCTCAAGCGGCGGAAGAGTACGGTTCACACGACAAGACCTTCAAGGCGCCAGCCAATGGCACCATCCGCATCGTGGACGCGAACGGCACGGTTTTGCACCAGCATCAGGTGGAAGCGGGAGACATTTGGCGAGCCTGCCAGGTGAAGGATACGCCGATTCAGGATTGGGTGAAGCTCGCCGTCTCGCGTGCCCGTGCGACCGGTGCTCCAGCCGTGTTCTGGTTGGATAAGACCCGGGCCCATGACGCGGAATTGATTAAAAAGGTGAACGCCTATCTGCCGAAGCACGATACGAATGGTCTTGAAATCAAGATCATGTCGCCGGCCGAGGCTTGCCGCTTCTCGATCGAGCGCATGAAGGAAGGCAAGGACACGATCTCCGTCACCGGTAACGTGCTGCGTGACTACCTCACGGACCTGTTCCCGATTTTGGAAATCGGCACCAGTGCAAAGATGCTGTCGATTGTTCCGTTGCTCAACGGCGGCGGTCTGTTCGAGACCGGTGCGGGAGGCTCTGCGCCGAAGCATGTGCAACAGTTCCAGGAGGAAGGCTACCTGCGCTGGGATTCGCTCGGTGAGTTTCTCGCGTTGGCCGCGTCGCTTGAGCACTTGGCGAAGGTCGGCAACAATGCGGTCGCGAAGATTCTGGCGGATACGCTGGATCAAGCGAACGCCAAATTTCTGGAGAGCAACAAATCCCCAGCTCGTAAGGTCGGAGAAATTGACAACCGCGGCAGCCACTTCTATCTCGCGCTCTACTGGGCACAGGCGTTGGCTGCGCAGACTTCAGAGAAGAAGATTGCCGAAAAGTTTGCAAAAATCGCCAAGGACTTGAGCGACAATGAGAAGAAGATCGAGGGCGAATTGCTCGCAGCTCAGGGGAAGCCGCAGGACGTTGGTGGGTACTATCACCCGGACGATGCGAAGGCTGCCAAAGCCATGCGGCCCAGTGCGACACTGAACTCGATTGTCGATGCGATTGCATAAAAGCTTATGACGTGAACCGGTGTTGGGCGCGAGGAGGACCGGAGCGTTCTGCTCGCGCCGTACCTTTTCATGACTCGCGAGAGGTCTATGGCACAAGAAGACACCAACGTGATCGATCAGCCAGAAGTATTGCGCCATAAAATGGTGACGATTGAAATTTCCGGCAAGAAGTACGAAGTGCCGGAGGGGATTACCGTAATCAAGGCCTTATGGTATACCGGGCAAGAAGTGGTCCGAGGGGCCGGTTGCCTGGGAGGATTTTGTGGGGCTTGTGCGACGTATTATCGGACGAAGGATGATCCGAAGGTGCGGACCTGTTTGGCCTGTCAGATGGCTGTCGAAGACGGAATGTCCTTTACCATTATGCCTCCGTTTCCAGCGCGTAAAGCGCTCTATGACATCCAGTCCCTCAAAGATCCCAAGCAAGATCTGTTCAATTTGTACCCTGAGGCGCCGCTCTGTAGGAATTGCAATGCCTGCACAGAAGCGTGTCCACAGAAGATCGATGTGCGGGAGGGAGTATGGAAGGCGGTCTTTGGAGACTTCAAGAGCGTCTCCGAAATGTTCATGGACTGTGTGATGTGCGGTATGTGCACGCCGGTGTGCATTGCAGATATCGCCCCGAATCTCGTGGCGCTGTATGTAAGCCGAGCGCAGGGCGCTCACTTTACGGATAAACCGCAGGGCCTCGATATCCGCATCAAGGAGATTCAGGAAGGCCGCTATCACGATGAGTGGAAGAAAGTGCTCGGCATGAATGAACAGGAATTAGCCGACCACTGCACGACAGTGAAATAACGCAATGTGTCTTCAGCCGGTCTCGGACGAGTCTGTTCAGGGATTGAGCGTTGCACCGAAAGCGAAATTATGGATATTCACGCACTCCAGCAGGTTGTTCATCAAACGCGAGATGCTCGCCGTAAGCAGACAATCCCGAAGTTCTCTCCCACAGACCGAGACCAACTGATTCATAAGTATCACCCGGACTATCGGGCTAGTGCATACCGACCGATTCGATTTGGTCCCAATGCTAATGACAAAACGGTAGTGGAGCTGGCGGCCTTACTGGAAGGTGATAGTTCAATCGCCGACAATCTTGATCTGACTCCGCAGTATACGACGGACGTCTTGGTCGTCGGCGGCGGTGGTGCCGGATGCGCGGCGGCACTGCATGCCCATGCGAGTGGCGCCAAAGTGATTCTTGCCACCAAGCTTCGCCTGGGCGACTCGAATAGCGTGATGGCGCAAGGCGGGATGCAAATTTCTGTTGCACCAGAAGACTCCCCGGTCACCCATTTTCTTGACACCCTGAAGGGTGGTCACATGCAAAACGACCATGAACTGCTCAGGGTCATGGTTGAGGAAGGGCCTTCCATTGCCAAGTGGCTCATTGAACTCGGCGTACTCTTTGATCGCCAGGCCGACGGCAATTTGCACGTAAAAAAGGGCGGTGGGAGTTCCAAACCGCGTCTGCTCACCTGTTCCGACTACACAGGCCTCGAAATAATGCGTGTGTTAAAAGACGAGGTCCTGAATCAAAAGGTGCAGCTGCTAGAATTTTGTGCCGCGGTAGAGCTGCTCAGCGACGACCACGGCCAATGCAGCGGCGCGATATTTAAAGATCTTGACAATCAACGGCATGTGGTCGTTGCAGCCAAAACTGTGATACTCGCGACCGGCGGGATCGGGCGACTACATATTCAAGGGTTCCCGACGAGCAATCACTATGGGGCAACCGGTGATGGGTTGTGCTTGTCGTACCGGATGGGCGCCAAGCTTGATCATATTGATACGTTTCAGTATCACCCTTCTGGTGCAGTGTTTCCCGAGCAGTTGATCGGAGCCCTGGTGACTGAAGGCATCCGCTCGGAGGGTGGCCACTTGGTGAACGCCAAGGGCGAGCGGTTCGTCAACGAGCTCGATACGCGTGACGTCGTGTCTTCCTCCATCATCCGAGAGTGTGAGGAAGGTCGAGGTATTCGGACGATGTCCGGCCGGGTCGGGGTGTGGTTGGATACTCCGTTGCTCGATGCGGAACATGGCCCTGGAACCGTGGAGAAACACTTCCCGGCGATGATGATGCAATTTGAACGATTCGGCATCGACATCAGCAAGGACCCCGTGCTGATTTACCCCACGTTGCACTATCAGAATGGCGGAGTGAAGATCGACGCGAACTCAGAAACGAATGTGAAGAATTTGTTCGTTGCGGGTGAGGCTTCAGGCGGCCTTCACGGGCGGAATCGATTGATGGGTAACTCTCTGCTCGATCTCATGGTGTTCGGCAAGCGTTCTGGTTTGACCGCCGCTGCTCGAGCTGTCTCCATGCCGCAAGCCAAATTGACGCTCAATCATCTGCAGAGGTTTAGGGCCGAAGCCAAGAAGCACGGTAGTTCCAGCGGCGTGATTTCTCCGATGATTCTCCCTGCCTATACGCGAAAAGAACCAGAACGTGTCGTGACGAATTGATGACGGAAGGTCTTGGCAGCAAAGCCACGTCCCCGTTCGCACGGGTTACGTCATTTGTTATGCGCCACTAGCTCTTATGAGGAATCAATGAACGTTCATGAATTTCAAGCCAAGTCGTTGTTTGCGCAATTCGGCGTGCCGGTTCCGCGTGGGAAAGAAATCACCTCTCCTGAAGCGGCAACGGCCTGGGCTGATGAGCTGAATACGCCGGTGTTTGTCGTCAAGGCGCAGATTCATGCCGGCGGACGCGGGAAGGCCGGCGGCGTCAAAATTACCAAAGACAAAGCAGCCGTTGCAGGGCTGGCCAAGGAACTCATCGGCAAAACACTGGTCACGCACCAGACGGGTCCGAAAGGCCGCACCGTGCATCGCCTTCTGATGGAAGAAGGCGCAAATATCGCCAAGGAGTTGTATCTCAGCATTCTGGTCGATCGGGACACAGGGTGGGCTACGTTTATCGCGAGTACTGAAGGCGGTATGGAAATCGAAGAAGTTGCCGAGAAGACACCGGAAAAGATCATCAAGGAAGCGATTGATCCCGCTGTCGGCTTCCAAGGCCACAATGGTCGGAATGTCGCGTTTGCGCTCGGACTGCAGAAGATCGAACCGACCGTCATCAATTCTTTTGTGCAGTTGCTTGGAAATCTCTATCGGCTTTTCATGGAGAAGAATGCCGCCTTGGTGGAGATTAATCCGCTGATCATCACGAAAGAAAAGACCTTGGTAGCACTGGATGGCAAGGTGTCGTTTGATGACAACGCCATCTTCAAGCATGAAGATGTGCAGAAGATGCGGGATCTAAATGAAGAAGATCCCTTGGAGATCGAGGCCACGGCGAGCAATCTCAATTACGTGAAGCTGGACGGCAACATTGGTTGCATGGTGAACGGTGCCGGGTTAGCCATGGCCACGATGGACGTCATCAAGCTCGCCGGCAGCGAGCCCGCCAACTTCCTGGATGTCGGCGGCGGGGCGACGAAGGAGACCGTTGCGGCCGGTTTTCGGATTCTTCTGAAAGACCCCAACGTCAAGGGAATCTTCATCAACATCTTCGGTGGAATCGTCCGTTGTGAACGCATCGCCCACGGTGTGATCGAGGCAGCCAAAGAAGTGAAAATTAATGTGCCCCTCGTGGTTCGCCTGCAGGGAACGAATGCGCCTGAAGGGCGGATACTTCTGGCCGAATCTGGATTGAAAGTCGACGTCGCCGATGACCTTTGGGAGGCAGCCCAAAAGATTGTGAAATTGACGGGCAAAGCGGCGTAGGTTTGGCGAATTCTGTTTTGATTCTAGCGCCCCACGCCTCGCGCCAATCTGTGGTAGCCCAGGTTAGATGCCAATAAGATGCCGTCCACTATGACGCAGATTAGTGACTGTACGCCTGCCCGGTGCTCCGGGGGAGGCGGGAAAGAGAAGAGGATATCGTGAGCATCTTGGTCAATAAGAACACGCGAGTGGTCGTGCAGGGGATCACGGGAAAGGAAGGTTCCTTCCACGCGACCCAATGCAAGGCGTATGGAACCCAAGTGGTTGCAGGCGTGACGCCCGGCAAGGCCGGTCAGGAGGTCGAGGGGATTCCCGTCTTCAATACGGTGCGCGATGCCGTAAAAAAAGCCGACTGCGACACGTCCCTCATTTTTGTGCCACCCCCATTCTGTGCGGATGCAATCCTGGAAGCGGCGGATGCGGGGATTAAGCTCGTGATCTGCATCACCGAAGGAATTCCAGTCAACGATATGGTCAGGGTCAAGCGGGCGTTGCGCGGGCGCGACGTCCGGCTCGTCGGTCCCAATTGCCCTGGTGTCATCACGGTCGATGAGGCCAAAATCGGAATTATGCCTGGATTCATTCATAAGAAAGGTGTCGTCGGGGTGGTCTCCCGCAGCGGCACCCTCACGTATGAAGCCGTTCATCAATTGTCGACCTTGGGGCTTGGAGAGACGACGTGCGTTGGCATCGGCGGTGATCCCGTTAATGGAACGGGGTTTGTGGATGTGTTGCCGCTGTTTGAGAAAGATCCAGAAACGCAGGCCATCGTCATGATCGGCGAAATCGGTGGCGATGCGGAAGAGAAGGCTGCGGAGTATATCAAGAAGCAGATCAAGAAGCCCGTCGTGAGTTTCATTGCCGGGATCACGGCGCCTCCTGGGCGTCGAATGGGCCATGCCGGTGCCATTATTTCCGGTGGCAAGGGTACGGCGTCCGAGAAGATGAAGGCATTGGAAGCAGCAGGTGTGCGTGTCGTGAAAAATCCCGCGGAGATCGGCCACGCCGTGAAGGCCGCGTTGGGACGGTAACGGCAGTTCTAGATCGTATACGAACGGGGGCGCCGGGAGATCCGGCGCCCCCGTTGTATTTTCGTGGTTGAGTTTCGTGCGCAGCTTGGGCATGCTGCAACCGTAGAAAGCATTACCGACCATCGTGGAGGGGCTATGAAGATTCGGATTCTTGCAGCAATGCTGGCGTTTACGCTATGGAGCTCCTGGACGGCGGCGGCTGAGCGAGGCACGATTCTGACATGGCATGGGCACGCAGCATTTGAAGTGACCACGCCCAAAGGTGCGACCATATTGATCGATCCCTGGCTACAGAATCCGTTGAATCCGATGGTCAAGGCCAAGCAAAACCCGGTGGATCACATTGCCAAGGCGGATTACATCCTCATCACGCACGGGCATTTCGATCATGTGGGCGACGCGGTGGCGATTGCCAAGAAGACCGGAGCGACGCTTGTGGCCAACTTCGAATTGGCGTCGACTCTGGCCAAGCTGCATGGGTACCCGAAGGAGCAAATCGGTTTTCCCACGTTTATGAACCCCGGTGGGGAAATTCGCATTGCCGACGGAGAGGTGCTTGTGGCGATGACGCCTGCGGTTCACTCGAGCGGCCTGGGCAATCCCTTCGCCAAGGAGCAGGATTCAGATTTCGTTTACGGAGGGAATCCAGCCGGTTTCGTCCTGAAGATTCAGAATGGCCCGACGCTGTATCATTCCGGCGACACGGCCTACTTCAAGGATATGGAGGTCATCGGCGAGCAATACACGCCTGACGTGGCGCTGCTGAACATCGGAGGGCATTTCGGGATGGAAGCGGATATGGCGGCGAAGGCTGCAGGGAGCGTCAAGGCCAAGTACGCGATTGCGCATCACTACGCTACCTTTCCTGTGCTCACGCAGGATGCCCAAGGGTTCGGCGAGGCGGTGAAGAGCCGACAAATCGGATTCGTCCCGATGCAGCCCGGTGATACGCTGATGTTCGAGGGGGCTCAACCGCGCCTGTCTCAACACTGAATGGCCGAGATTCTTCCTTTTCCCCTGTGGGCCAGTCGTGATAGGCTGCAAAATCTGCGGGTTGCAATTGGTCCGATAGGGTGTGCAGCTCGACGCTCTTCCACCCCTTTTCCAGAATAGGGACGCTGACATGTTGGTGTTTCTTATACACGTTCGCGATCCCCAGTTTTACGCCTTGCCTGCCAAGACGCGGGCTAAGAACGGCCGAATTCGAGTCATGGGCTTCCCCCCGATCGGCATCATGTCGCTGTCCGCTGTGCTGAAACAGGCCGGGCATGAGTGTGTGATGTTTGATCAAGCCAACCCGGAAACCCCCAACGACGTGATCCTCGAACAGATCAAGGCGCGAAAACCGGCACTCGTCGGCATGAGTTTCCTGAGCACAACGAGCTACCCCTACGCCAAGATTCTCGCCAGGCAGATCCGTGCTGCGGATGCGAAGGTGAAGCTGGCTTTTGGGGGAGTGTTTGCCAGCTTAAATGCAGGGTTGGTGAAACTCCAATGTCCCGAAGTGGATTTTGTCTGCCGTGGCGATGGGGAGCAGTTGCTCCTGGATCTCTTGAAGAACATGGACGATCCAAGCGGCGTCGGAGGTGTGACCTGGGCGAAGGATGGGCGGGTGGTGAATAATCCCAATCGCCCTGTGGAACGCCATCTCGACCAGTGGGCCTTTCCTGATCGGGAAAGCCTTGAATTGGACTTCGTGGAATCGATGCCGCTGGATGTGCCTGCGGTCCTTTCCATGGAACGATTTACTACCATGCAGACTTCCCGAGGATGTCCCTGGCCCTGTGTCTTCTGCGATATCCCGATCTTCAACGAGGGGAAGTGGCGGGCGAGGACTGCCGATCACGTGGTGGCCGAGCTCAAGTATCTGGAAGCCAACGGGTACGGGTCGGTGTATTTCGTCGACGACCATTTCCTGCTCCAACCGAAACGCATCGAAGCGATTTGCAAAGGCATCATTGAGGCCAAGCTCTCGATACAATGGGGAATCGAAGGACGGGTGGATTCGGTGGCCCAGCATTTATTTCCCATTATGGCGCAGGCGCACTGCCGAACGGTGATGTTCGGAATCGAAAGCGGGAGCCAGAAGATTCTGGATCGCCTGCAGAAAGAGCAGACCCTTGAGGAAGTGGAGACGGCTGTCCGCAATGCGAAGAAGGCGGGAATCGAAATCGTCCATGGATTCTTCACGGTCGGAAATCCCGATGAGACTGTGGAGGACATGCAGAAAACCTTTGAGTTCGCGTCACGGCTGCCGTTAGACACGTTCGGCTTTAATCGGCTCTGTGTCTACCGCGGCACCCCCCTGTGGCAGGAATACGTCAAGCGTGGGTTGGTGAGCGACGCCAAGGACTGGTATAAGTATTTCAAATGTTCCGAGATCGATCCTACCTGCCTTCCCGGCGAAGTGATCAATCAGGTCCGTCAGGAAGGCTTGAAGAAGTTGTTCCTCTACAAGCTGACCCGCTATCCCATTCAAACCTTCAAGCTGCTGCGCCGATTCCTTCGATACATGCCGTTCCGCGACGTGGCCTATCTCATCATGAAGCCCTTCCTTGGGCAGAAGAAGGGGGCGACCAAGGCGGAGGTACTCTCGCGCGCCGTGGAGCATGCCGAGATGAAGGATGCCGCTGCTCAGCTCACACAGCTGAGCGACGAATTACTGCACAATGTGATGGAAGAATCAAAAGCCGAACGTCAGCGGATTCAGCAGGAAGCGAACGGTACGCGGGAGCTGCCGATGGTGAATACGCGCTAAAGGACGTTTTCTGGACAGCTGGTTGCGAGTTGCCTCTCCGTCGGATTGCCTTCGTGTCCCCTGAGCCTTGCGAGCCACCCTTCGTAGGTTAACAGTGGCGTCATTCTGGAGCTGTGCCAGACGCCCTCTTTATCTTCCCAGTTCCACCTCGTGGTTGCCCCTCGGTGGTGCGATCCTCGCCGGCTAGAAACGCTGCAAGGAGACCTGGCTGCGGGTGACGTGGTGGTATGTGCGCGGCGGTATTTGATCGAACGGTATTGCGGGTAATGGGTTGGAACCGACCGAGGAAGGGACGGCCGGAGCCTCGATGCACGAAGCCCCGGCACGTAGAGGGCCTGCTAGGTGCCCATTTCCCAGGAGGCCAGGTATTTCACCTGCTCTTTAGTGAGCTTGTCGATTGACATTCCCATTCCCGCCAGCTTCAAGCGGGCGATTTCCTTGTCGATGTCGGCAGGGACAGGGTACACTTTCTTTTCCAGCTTCTTGTAGTTCTTGACGATGAATTCCGCCCCCAGCGCTTGATTCGCAAAGCTCATGTCCATCACGCTGGACGGATGGCCTTCCGCCGTTGCGAGATTCACTAAGCGACCCTCGCCGAGCAGGCTGACGCGCCGTCCGTTCTTCAGCGTGTACTGGTCGACGCCGGTCCGCACGGTGAGTTTCTTTTTGCTGAGCTTTTCCAGGGCCGGGATGTCTAACTCTACGTTGAAGTGCCCGCTGTTGCAGACGATCGCGCCGTCCTTCATGGCCGCAAAATGCTCGCCGCGGATCACGTGAATATTGCCGGTGACGGTGACGAAGAAGTCGCCGATCGCGGCAGCATGTTCCATGGGCATGACACGATAGCCGTCCATGACCGCTTCCAATCCCTTCATGGGATCTACTTCGGTGACGACGACATCGGCGCCCATGCCCTTCGCGCGCATCGCGATGCCTCGGCCGCACCAGCCGTAGCCGACGACGACGACCGTGGAGCCGCAGACCAAGCGATTTGTCGCCCGCACAATGCCGTCCAGGGTGCTTTGGCCGGTACCGTAACGATTGTCGAACATATGCTTGGTATCAGCGTCGTTGACGGAGATGACCGGGAATTTAAGGACCTTCTTTTCGGCCATGCTGCGAAGCCGAATGACGCCCGTGGTGGTTTCCTCGGTGCCGCCGATCACGTTCTTGAGCAAGTCCTTGCGCTTCGAGTGGAGGTGGGACACGACATCGGCTCCGTCATCCATGGACAGATGTGGTTTATGGCCGATGGCGGATTCGATGTGGCGATAATAGGTCTGGTTGTCTTCACCCTTGATCGCAAACGTCGGAATGCCGTCGTGGTGGACCAGCGCGGCTGCGACGTCATCCTGGGTGCTCAGAGGGTTGGAAGCGCAGAGGCGCACATCGGCGCCGCCGGCCTTCAGCGTCTTCATGAGATTGGCGGTTTCGGTGGTGACGTGGAGGCAGGCAGTCACGCGAATGCCTTTCAACGGGCGTTCACGCTCGAATCGCTTCCGAATCAGCCGCAAAACCGGCATCGTTGCCTCGGCCCATTCAATCTTCAATTTGCCCTGATCAGCTAAGCCCATGTCTTTCACATCGTAATCCACTGGTTCCTCCTCCTGTGTCATGTCTGATGGGTGATCGTTGATTGCAGAAAAAAGGGGCGGGCTTGTGACCCGCCCCCCTTGGCTGTGCAGGTGTGCCGGGACCTTAGAGCCCTGCATCCTTCCGCAGGGCTTTCGCCTTGTCGGTCTTTTCCCAGGTAAACTCCGGCTCGTTGCGGCCGAAGTGTCCATAGGCGGCCGTCTTCCTGAAGATCGGCCGGCGAAGCTTGAGGTGGTCGATAATTCCACGCGGGGTCAGTGGGAAATGTTTCCGAACCAACTTGTCCAAGTTTTCGGGGGCGACGTTCTCCGTGTCCTTGGTATCGACCAGCACGGAGACGGGGTCTGCGACTCCGATGGCATAGGCCAGCTGGACTTCGCACTTAGAGGCCAGGCCTGCGGCCACGATATTTTTGGCAATGTAGCGGGCCATATACGAGGCTGAGCGGTCCACCTTGGATGGATCTTTCCCCGAGAATGCGCCGCCACCATGACTGCCATGCCCACCGTAGGTGTCGACGATGATCTTGCGGCCGGTCAGACCGGTATCGCCCATCGGGCCCCCGACCACAAAGCGACCGGTCGGGTTGATGTGATGTTTCACGCTGGTCGGGTCATACAGCCCTTTCGGCATGACCGGGCGAATCACATGCTCCATCAGATCCTTCTCGATCTGCTTATTGGTCACATCCGGACTATGCTGGGTGGATACGACAATCGTGTCGACGCGGAAGGGTTTGCCGTCCTTGTATTCGACCGTGACTTGGGATTTCCCGTCGGGGCGTACCCACTTTAGAATTTTCTTCTTCCGCACTTCCGCCAGACGCCGGGTCAGTCGATGGGCCAACACGATCGGCATCGGCATGAGTTCCGACGTTTCGTTGGTTGCATAGCCGAACATGAGACCCTGGTCTCCTGCGCCGCCGGAATCGACACCCATGGCGATATCGCCGGATTGTTGATGGATGGAGGTCAGGACGGAGCAAGTGTTGGAGTCGAAGCCCCACGATGCATCGGTATACCCGACGTCCTTGATCACATCACGGATAATGTCGGGAATCTCGACATACGCCTTTGTGGAGATTTCTCCGGCAACGAAGGCGATACCGGTCGTCAGGATCGTCTCGCAAGCGACTCGGGAATGCTTGTCCTGGGCAATAATGGCATCGAGAATTCCATCGGAAATTTGATCGGCGATCTTATCCGGGTGCCCTTCGGTGACCGACTCTGACGTAAACAAATAGTTATGTCTCATTGTTCCCCCTGGAAGTGAAGTGATTCGAGGATGCGGCGGTTAGAGTTAGGCGGTACGACGACCGAATGTGGAAGATCCTGCACCTGCACTGATAACGGCAACTCCGCAAAAAAACTAAAGCAATAGTAGCTGACCGGAGGATTTTTGTCCACCGTTCTATCTGATTTCATGCGGGGTTGCTCGGCACGTCCGGCTTGCTTGACAGCCCTTCGAGACGACTTGTAAGATGGCTTACTTTTCGCGCATTTGGAACATTTTCATCATAGACGCTCTGCCCCGGCACTTCCAACCTCGTGGTACCGGCCTGCATTGGCCGCAAAATCCCACACGCCGCTCGTCATTGAGTATGATGATGGGGGCTGTATGACGGCCAGGTCGAAGCAACGAGGCGTGTTGATTCATGAACGATAAATCCGACGCAGCATCCGATGTGAGCGCACCCCGGCCTTCCACTTCCGGATTGGGATGGGAAGAGTTCTCGCGCGAGGTCGTGGACTTCTTCGCCTCGATCAAGTTGGCGATGTTCCTGTTTATTGTCCTTGCCATGACGGCCACTATCGGCACCGTGATTCAGCAGGGTGAACGGCCGGAAACCTACGTGCAGGAGTATGGGGAAGAGGCCTATCGCTGGTTTCTCCGCCTGGGGTTTACGGATGTGTATCACACCTGGTGGTTTACCGGTCTCCTCGGCCTGCTGTGCGTCAATTCCCTCACCTGTTTCTACAAACGGTTCCCCAGTGTCTGGCGCTCGATGCGTCACGATAAAGTCAGTGTCTCACTGTCTTTTATCCAGGGCATGAAGCAGCAGAGTACCCTCGCGCTCAGTCAACCCAAAGAAACCGTTGCCGAGGGCCTGGTGAGGCTCTTTGGTGAAAAAGGCTACCGGGTACTGGCGAAGAGCGATCCCGGGGAAGTCACCGTCTATGCAACCAAGGGCATTATGGGTCGGATAGGGGCGCATGTCGCCCATTTGAGCGCGACCGTCATCGTCTTGGGCGGTCTGCTGGGCAGTTATTATGGATTTCAGGAATTCGGGGTCTGTCTCGAGGGGCAGACCTATCACATTCCGCGGGGCAATTTTGATCTCCGCGTCGACAAGTTCTGGATCGACTACCATGAGAACGGTTCGGTGAAGTCCTACAACAGCACCTTGACGGTCATCGATCAGGGAACACCGTCCATGACGAAGACCATCACCGTCAATGATCCGCTGGTATACAAGGGGATCTGGTTTTACCAGTCCAGCTATGGGGATGCCTGGGATCAGATCGAGGCGGCTCGGATCAATATCAAGGACAAGTCGAATGATAAAATCCTGGCGACGGTCGACTTGGAGTGGAACAAGGAAAAAGCCGTCGACGGACTGCCCTTAAAGATGAAAATGACCGATTTTGTGGCAGACTTTGCGTTCAACTCGACTGAGAAAAAAGTCTTCTCCAAGACCGCGGAACATGCCAATCCTGCGATTCGGCTGGCGGTTGATGAGCGCAGCTCCGTGCAATCCACGCCCTGGGTGTTTTATCATTACCCGGATCTGTTCGAGATCAAGGACTCCGCGTACCAGTTCGAATTTGTCGGGTATCAGCCGAAAAAGTTCACGGGCTTGCAGATAGCCAGAAATCCCGGCATCAACATGGTGTGGATTGGGTGTACGATGCTGGTGGTGGGCATGACCTTGTCGTCGCTGATCTATCACCGACGACTGTGGGCGAAAATCATCCCCAACGAGTCTGGGGTGACGATGCACCTCGGCGGGACGACGCATAAGAGCCAAATCGATTTTCAAAAAGAGTTCAAGAAGCTGACGGACAAGATTCAAGCAAAGACCTCATCCTGAAGACCGATGCAGTGCCGCCCGAAGGGAGCTTCTTTGGCGTCGGGCTGCACGCTACGATATGAGAGACGGAGGCCCGTATGATGCGATCGTTGTTTCTCTTCGATATGACATTCTGGCTCTACCTGGCCGCGCTGGGTTTATATGTGGCGTATCTGTTTGCAAAACGTCCCGCCATGCAGATGGCTCCGGCTGGACATCCGATCGACAACCTTGAAGATCGTGACGGTGCCTGGGCCACCCAATTGGGACAGGTTGCCACGTTGGTCACGGTGTTCGGATGGGTGCTGAATACCCTCGCATTGACGACCCGCGCGTTCGAGCGTATGGAGCACTCCGGGACATTTGCCCCGTGGTCAAATCAGTTTGAGGCAATGGCCTACGTATCCTGGGCTATCATTTTGGGTTATGTGCTCCTGGAGTTCCGGTACCGGATCAAGGCCGTCGGCGCGTTTGTGGTGGGAATTGGGTTCATCGCCATGGGAGCGGCTTCGCTGTTGCCCTACCGGTATCAAACCGCCGAGCCGCTCGTGCCGGCCCTGAACAGTTATTGGATCTACATCCATGTCTCAGTCACCTTGACCAGCTACGCGGCCTTTGCCATGGCTGGTGGGTTAGGGCTGATGTATCTGTTCAAAGAGCGGGCGGTGAATCGGGGGATCCAGTCACGATTCTACGCGGCCTTCCCCGATCTCGAAACCATCGATGAACTCGGATATAAGGCGATCATGTTGGGGTTCCCGCTGCTGGCGTTCGGGATCATCCTGGGGGCGATGTGGGCGAACTATGCTTGGGGTGGATACTGGAGTTGGGATCCGAAGGAAACGTGGTCGCTGATCGTGTGGCTGATCTATGGTGCCTACATTCATGCTCGCATGACGCGGGGGTGGGAAGGGCACAAGGCCGCCATCTATGCCATCTTCGGGTTCCTGATGGTGATTTTCTGTTTCTGGGGAGTGAACTTTTTGCTCTCCGGTCTACATGCGTACGCGTAGACCATGACTGACCCGATCAATCAAGCATCAGCTGGTACTGCGGGGGGAAGGGGACCCAGTCGAACGGTCGTCGTGTTGGTTGCCGCAGCCATTCTGGGGGTCATGTTTCTGGTCGTGTGGCTGCAGAGCTCCAAGTACGAACCCCTCGTCGTCGGCAAGCAGGCACCGGACTTTCAGCTCCCAGACTTGAATGAGAAACCATTGCGATTGTCGGACTACCGGGGCAAAGTCGTGTTCCTGAATTTCTGGGCAACGTGGTGCAAGCCCTGCCGAGAAGAAATGCCCTCCATGGAAGTGTTGTATAAAAACTTTGAGAAAGACGGACTGGTGATCCTTGCCGTCAGTATCGATCGGGTTACCACCAAGAAGGAGATTCCGCCCTTCGTCAAAGGACTGAATCTCACGTTCCCTGTGCTGGTCGATTCCTGGGGACAGACGGACAAGCGCTACAAGTTGATGGGAGTTCCCGAGACTTATATTATCGATCAGCAGGGCGTGTTGCGTGAAAAGGTGATCGGGCCACGAGATTGGACGCGTCTGGATAATCTCAAGGTGCTCACTCAACTATTAAAGCCTACCGGTAAGGCGGCCAGCTCTCCTGCTCCCCAGGTCGCGCCGGCTTCGTGAGTGTGACGATGAAACGCTGGGCTGTATCCTCCATGATCGCTGTGGGATTGGGGATTGGCGGGGTCATTCTTGGCGATGCCCGAGGGGCGTCGTCCCCCGCGAGCTCATCGCCGGTTCCAGTGGCCAACCGTGCCCCTCAGGTCGATGACGAGGCGCCGAATTTTCTGCTGAAGGATTCCCAGGGCTTCAATGTCACCCTGGATCAGTTTCGCGGCAAAGTCGTGCTCCTCAATTTCTGGGCGACCTGGTGTGGCCCCTGTAAAATCGAGATGCCGGCCATGGAGCGATTGTACCGATCGTTCAGCCGCAAGGAATTCGAGATCCTGGCGGTTTCAACCGATGCCCAGGGAACGGTGGTCACTCGTCCGTTTCAAGAAGAGGTCGGGTTTACCTTTCCCGTCCTGCACGATGCCGATTTTAGAATCGGCCTCCAGTATGGCGCTCGCCAGCTGCCGATGACCTTCCTGATTGATCGCAAGGGCATCATCCGCAACCGCATTCCCGGCGCCCGCGATTGGAGTGCGCCGGCAGGAAAGCGCTTGGTCGAAGCGCTGTTGCAGGAGCCGTCCCGTGAGTGACTCGATACAATCCATCTCATTGGTGGCCGCATTTTCGGCTGGATTGTTGTCCTTTGTGTCTCCCTGTGTGTTACCCCTCGTGCCCTCCTACATTTCCTATATCACCGGGCTTTCGATTGAACAATTGACCGATGTCTCGGAGCGAAGCCGATTCCGCAAGGCGATCGTCCTCAATTCCCTCCTGTTTATTGCAGGATTCTCGGCTGTGTTTGTGGCATTCGGGGCGTCGGCAAGCCTGTTGGGCCAGGCCTTGATCACCTACCAGGAGCATCTGCGACGATTCGGGGGAATCGTCGTAATCGTATTCGGTCTCTATTTGCTGGGCGTGCTGAATCTCAACTTTTTGAAGATGGAGCATCGCTATCAGTTTCGCAACCGGCCGGCCGGGTTTCTGGGGTCGTTCCTGATCGGCGTCGCGTTTGCGGCGGGATGGACACCCTGTGTGGGGCCTGTACTGGGAACCATTCTCCTCTATGCCAGTACGACGGAATCGATGGCCAGTGGCATCATCCTGCTCACCTGTTATTCCTTAGGGTTGGCCCTGCCGTTGTTTCTTACGGCGCTCGGGGTCGATCGATTCCTGAGTTACTTCAAAGAAGTGCGTGCCTATCTCTGGGGCGTCTCAACCGTCAGCGGGGTATTGCTCATCGTTGTGGGCGTGATGATTTATGCCAATTCGCTGACCATGATCACGAGCTTTCTCGAGCGATACGGGATCGGCTGGTACCTCGG
>WIAG01000055.1 GCA_014055495.1 Nitrospira sp. CR1.2 | reverse complement strand
CCCCCAGTACTGTCCCTTCCGGATGCGGCTATAGGGATGCCGCAGATCCGGACGGCTAAGCCACCAAAGAAACCACAAGGCACCGCTGGCCGTGGTAACGGTGATCCAGAACCCCAGTCCGCGAAAGTGTGCCTTCTTCGTGGTACTGACGCGAATTTCCTGAGAAAGAGAGGCCAAGGCCACGACCGTGCGATAGAGCCCTTCGTCGAAATGCCCGTTCTTGATCGCGGGATCGAGATACTCATGTCCGACCCTGCCGACCACCTCCCCGCCCATCACTGGAATCATCCGCCGCCCCATGGTCACGGCCGCCTGCCGCTCCTGCACCGCGAGCAAGATCAGAACCCCATGTTCATCCTGGGCGGAGCCGATGCCCCATTTCTGGTAGAGTCCCATCGCGTAATCGTTGGCGGACGGATAGGGCTTCAATGTCGGCACGGTCACCACGACCATTTCGACGCCGGTCTTTCGTTCAAGGTCCTGGCACACCGATCGAATCCTCGCGCGCCAATCCGTCTCGATAACCCCGGCATGGTCGCTGACGTAGCCCTGCGGATCGTAGTTCGGAACCGGCTCCCTCGCATGAGCCGACGGAGCCATCATCAGCAACCATGCCACCCAGAGTCCTGCAGCGAGGCTGATCATCCTGAGAGCTCCCCTCTTCATCGCGGCGTCACCATCCCGTTCGCATCGATCACGCTCATCAACGCGGCGAGATTGTCGGCATAGCGCTCGTACAGCCGCGGGACTTCCGCAGGCCCGGGCGAAATAATCCCTCGCTTGAGCTCCAACACATCGCCAAGCCCGGCAAGATCCAGGCCCGTGATGGCACGAATGCCGACGAGTAACGCATCGGACTGATAGAGGGCCGGCTGCCCGGCCAGCCGCTGCAAGCCACGCAAACAGGGCAGCAATGCCGTCAGCGACAACGGCAGCAACATGGTCATCGCTTCTTCCGTGCCGCCGCCTTCAATATACCGTTGCCGCAGGCGTACCAGATTGCCCTGAATGCTCTGTTGTACCTGATAGGCCAAATGCGTCCGATCGATATGCAGACCAATAAACGGATCTCGCCCCCAGAGCACGCGATGTTGTTCCTGAATCTCCAGATACTCCAGCGGGAACAGGCAGCGAGGCCTGGTGAGTTCCGCCTCCGTCACCACTAACGGCACCACGAACTGTTCACGACTCCACCGTTTATGGGCCTTGGCGTAGCGCTGCATGGCTTCCCGCTCATAGCCGGTGAGCATCAACAGGAGATTGAGATTCGAGCGGCCCGGCAGAAACTCCCCGCCCACCGCGCTCCCGTAGAGGAGAATGCCTTCCAATTGTGGGCCGAGCAGAGCCGTCGTTTCCTTGACGTATCGCTGCAGGAGTTGTTGAACTTCGGAGGGAATATCAAGCGCAGTGGGTTGCGTCACAAACACCTCTGTCGTAGTTGTGGCAGGATACTGAAAACGCCCGCCAGCTGCGTTCTCGCATCGTTCAGACCCTCAACGTACCGCGAGGGTACGCCTCGGCCCTTCACTCGCTGCGGCCTTGCTGGACAGACATTTTGAGCATCCTGCTGACTGTTCACGTTCAACCAACATTTCAATGCACACAACTGGTTCACTGCACGGAGAACACCGCTGGCGGACGTTTTCAGCCTCCTGTCGCATGCGCACGCGGGTCGGGCAAGAACCCCGCGGCCATGACGCGGTCCAGTAGAGAAAAGGGTGGTTGGCTTCGCAAGCCCGCGGTGGTCGAGAGCACACGATAACGGAGCCGCGCATTGCGGTCCAGTGTTCGGAAGACTCGGTCCCGCAACAGAGCCAGCACCGGGTTCCCCGTATTCCAGAATCGGCATTGTTCATCCGCCAACCGCTGCAACATCGTGACTTGCGGCCGTCGTGCCACTTCAAAGGCGCGCAATGCCTGGGCGGAAACATCATTCTGTTTCAGCCAGCTGGGAATGAGATCGGCCACCACCACCGCATCCACCATGGCCTGCATCCGTCCCTGCGAGGCGTGGGGGTTCATGGCATGGGCGGCATCGCCGATGAGCAAGGCGCCGTCCGCCACCCATCGATCGGTTCTCACTCGTCCGGTCGGCATGTAGCCGGTCTGGCTCCAATCGACGAGCCCCGGCACAATGGCCTCCATACCGGGATCGATCCGCACCCACGTACGCCGCAACGCGTCCAACCCTTGGGCCTTCACCGCTTCGTATGAACCGGCCTTGATCATGTGGAAGACATACACCTGCTCTCCCGCGGCGGGAAAGAGTCCCAAAATCTCGCGCGTGCCCACCAGATACCGCGCCTCAGCAAATCCCGGCGGGGCTTTGAGAATCGCGATGAGATAACTGTCGGGATACCGATACAGATCCGCCGTGATGCCGAGGCAGTCCCGCACCTTCGAGAAGGCACCGTCCGCCCCGACGACCAAACGTGAGCTGATTTCCACCGGTTCGCCGCGACGAGTGGCTTGGAGTCCGATGACACGGCTTCCATCACGCCGCAGTCCGGTACACGCACTGTCATACCAAAGCCCGCCGGGATTCCGCTGTTCCAACGCATCGAGGATGGCATGGTGCGCCACATTGGGGAGGGTGACTAGGGCACGATTGTAGGGAGCCGGAAGGTCGCTGTAGTCCACCGTGCAAAGCCGTTCGCCTCCGGAGCGGCAAAAGTTGAATCGATGCACCGATCGAACAGCGTGAGCCGGCAGTGTGTCGAGCAACCCCAGACGATCAAGCACCTGCTGGCCATTCGGCTGCAAAATTTCGCCGCGCAGCCCCTGGGGTGGGCTGGCTGCCCGCTCGAGCACCAAGGAACGAATGCCCTGCTGGGCGAGCATCAGCGCCAGCACGGCACCTCCCCCACCCGCACCGACGATCGCCACATCCGTTTCAATCATTGCCTGTGCCATGGCTCTCCGCCTACTCCGTCCACACGACAAATCGTTCGTGATCGTTCCACAGAGCCAGGAACTTGTCCCGCGCCTTGGCGGTCAGCTGCGCGTCGGTGATGACATCGAGCCGCTCATCATTGTACCGGTTACCGCTCGTCGTGTGGTTCGCGGACCCGGAGGTATTGATCGCATCGTCGATCACCACCTGTTTGAGATGCATCAAGGCATCATGCCGGTTGACCCTGATCGGCACACCGGCCAATCGCAGTGTCTTCACCGCGCGATGCTGCTTCGGATCATTGAGACGTTCACGATCGGTAATCACTCGAACATCCACTCCGCGATGTTTGGCATCCACCAACGCCTTCACCACCGACGGCGCGGTCAAACCGTAGACCGACACATAGATGTATCTGGTCGCCCGATCATACAAACGAACCACGCGATCGACCGGATGGTCTTCCGGAGCATAGTAGACATCGATCGTGGCGGAGGTGCAGACAGGAATATCAGTCAGGCAGACAAGCCCCAGAACGGCCCAGGCGATCAGATGAAAGGAGATCAGACGATTCATAGGACGCGAGTACGCAGTTGGACCATCATTGCGACAGGCTAAATGACACAGTGATATATGCGTCACAGGCAGGTCAGATGCACCAGCAGGATGTTCAAACCGTCGTCCCCCTGGTTCGTCGTTCGTGAAGCCTCTTCAACTGTAGCGCGCAATGTTCGATTGTTAATCTTCAATCGAACATTGAGAATTGAACATTGAACATGTTTGCGGAAAGCGACATATGCTTCACGATTCACAGATGTCGAGAGCGCCGCTGGCGGAGGCTCGCAGCAGCCTGCGAGCACCGATCACTCTACGTCAAAAAGCGTTCGAAAATGGTCGTCGGATTCTTCCCATGCCTGAGGGGAGGTCGTCGATAACCAATCGCGCAAAAACCCCTTCTGCTCGGGCGTCAACATCTGCTTGATCTGATGCGTCCGACCCTGGAGCGGCTGCAGAAACCCTGCGCGCGTTTTAAAATCGAGCGTGGCGGTACGCACATACATGTTTGTATACATGGTGGGATGCTCATCCTCGCCCTCCCCCTGCACCCACACCGAGAGAAACTTTTCCATCTGCAGCCCGGCGCTGTCCAGGGCCGGTTCGGCATCGTCATGAAACAACTCGTTTTCCGATTCTTGCAAGGGCGCCGCTTCATGCGCGCGAAATAAGAAATTTTTCTTCCACATACCCTACCCTCCAGCCGCGCGCATACTGTAAGGTAGGCATGGTGAAAGTCAAGAAAGCGGCCGGCTCCATGGTCCGACTCTGCGAGAGCCCCCTCCTCTCGACCCGTGGGGGGTCTGTTGCCTTGACAACACAAGAACGCGTTTGCTAACTTCTTGAAATTATTTAGCAGTTTGCTGCAATACACGGCGAGCTCATTAAGACACCGAGCACCGACACATAAGACGCGACAAGAATCCCCTTTAACAGGATGCTCAACATGGCCGTGCAGCAAGGCCCCAGCGAACGAAGGGACGAGGCGTACCCTTAACGGTACGTTGAGAACCTGAGAGACGCGAGAACGCCGCTGGCGGAGATGTTCAGTATCCTGTCGGACTCTTACCTTCTCAGGAGCAGATATGCAGGTGATGATCAATGGCAAGGCGGAGGAGATCGCAGGCGGCACGGTCTTGGACCTCTTGAAAGCCAAGAGTATCGAGCCGCAAATGGTCGCGGTGGAAGTGAACGATACCATGCTTGAACGGACGCACCTCGAGACCACGCAGCTCAAAGACGGCGATCACGTGGAATTTCTCTTCTACATGGGCGGTGGCCGGTGACCGTGAAGCCCCACGCAGACATCACCGAGTTGATCGGCGGCACGCCGTTGGTCCGGCTCAACCGGTTGACCAAACTGGGCTCGGCGACAATCTATGCCAAGGTCGAATCGTTCAACCCCGGCGGAAGCATCAAGGATCGCATTTGCCTCAACATGATCAACGAGGCGGAGCGCCTGGGCAAACTGAAACCGGGCGGCACCATCGTCGAACCGACCAGCGGCAATACGGGCATCGGCCTGGCGCTGGTGGCGGCGGTACGCGGCTATAAGTTGATTTTGGTCATGCCGGAAAGTATGAGCATGGAACGCGCGAGCCTGCTGTCGTCCTATGGCGCGCAACTCGTCCTCACGGCGGCCTGGGAAGGCATGAAGGGCTCGATCAAGGAGGCGGAGAGCATCGTCGCGCAGAACCCGTCGTATTACATGCCCGACCAGTTCTCCAATCCGGCCAATCCGGCCATGCACCGCAAAACGACCGGTCCGGAAATCGTGGACGCACTGGATGGACGGGTCGATGCCTTCGTCGCGGCCGTCGGCACCGGCGGGACCATCACCGGCTGCGGGGAAGTGATCAAGGAGCGAAATCCGTCCGCCAAGATCGTGGCGGTGGAACCGGCCGGCTCTCCCGTCCTGTCAGGCGGAGACCCGGGCCCTCATAAAATTCAAGGGATCGGCGCGGGGTTCGTCCCCAAGGTGTTGAACCGGACGTTGCTCGATCGCGTGATCACGGTCACCGATGATGAGGCCTACCAGACGGCAAAGTTGTTGGCAAAGAAGGAAGGACTCCTCGTCGGCATCTCCGCAGGCGCCAATGTCTTCGCGGCACAAAAAGTCGCAGAGGAATTGGGGCCCGGCAAGAATGTCGTGACCATCCTGTGCGACACCGGCGAGCGATACATCAGCATCGAAAAGTATTTCAACATTTGAACGCTCCGAATGAACGTGTGAGGCGGGAACTCAAAATGGCCTCTCAGCAAGACCGCAGGCAAGATGAAACCGGAAGCGTACCCTCGGTGGTACGTTGAGGATTTCGGCGAGCCGAGAACGCAGCTGAGTGCCGTTTTCAGCTCCTCATAGTTTTCGACATCTGCCGTCGACACAGACCATCTAGGGAGAGGAGGCTCAAAAGCGTCATCCAGCAAGGCCGCAGCGAGTGAAGGGCCGAGGCGTACCCTGGCGGTACGTTGAGGACGTGAACGATGCGAGAACGCCACTGGTGACGGTTTTCAGCCTCCGTCGGATATGGAATTTACAGAAACACAAATTAATCGCTACAGCCGCCACATCCTCCTGCCGGAAGTCGGCGGCAAGGGGCAGAAAAAGATCATCCAGGCGAAAGTCCTGATCGTCGGCGCCGGCGGCCTCGGTTCGCCGGCAGCCTTGTATCTGGCCGCGGCGGGCATCGGCACGATCGGTCTCATCGACAGCGACGTGGTCGACCTCAGCAACCTGCAGCGACAGGTGATACACCACACTCCCGATGTCGGCCGACCGAAGGTCGTTTCCGGCAAAGAGAAGATCCTGGCCCTGAATCCCGACGTGAATGTGGTGATGTATGAAGAACGGCTCACCGCGAGCAATGCCCTCAAGATCATGAGCGGCTACGACGTGGTGATCGACGGCGTCGATAATTTCCCGACGAAATTTCTGATCAACGACGCCTGTTACTTTGCCGGAAAGCCGCTGGTGCATGGGGGCATCCTCCGCTTCGACGGTCGTGTCACCACCATCATTCCAAAGAAGTCGGCCTGTTATCGCTGCGTCTTCAAGAAGCCGCCGCCCGAAGGACTCGTCGCCTCTTGCCAGGAAGCGGGGGTCATCGGCGTGCTGGCCGGCATCATCGGCACGATTCAGGCGACCGAAGCCCTGAAGCTGATCCTCGGCATCGGCCGACCGCTGACGGATCGCTTGCTGGATTTCGATGCGCGGCGCACCCAGTTTAGAGAAATCCGCATCAAGCGGAACCCCGACTGCCCGCTCTGCAGCGAACGGGCCACGATCACGGAGTTGATCGAAGACGGGGATGTCGGGCCGACCTGTGCGCTCCCGGGTCAACGTAACTTGTAGCGAAGGTGTCTCCATGTCGAAAATGAAAGCGCTCGTGTGCCGGGAATGTGGAAAGGAATATCCACCCAAAGCCATTCACGTCTGTGAAATGTGCTTCGGCCCGTTGGAAGTCAAATACAACTACGACGAGATCAAGACCACCATCTCGCGGAAGAAAATCGAACAGGGTCCGAACAGCATGTGGCGCTACATCGACTTGCTGCCGGTCGAGAGCACATCGATCATCGGACCCCATGCCGGCTTGACGCCATTGGTGCGGGCCAAAAATCTCGGCGCGCATCTGGGCATCGACGAGCTCTACATCAAGAACGACACGGTCAATCATCCGACCCTGTCGTTTAAAGAT
This sequence comes from Nitrospira sp. CR1.2, assembly GCA_014055495.1. Taxonomy (GTDB): domain Bacteria; phylum Nitrospirota; class Nitrospiria; order Nitrospirales; family Nitrospiraceae; genus Nitrospira_A. Next base: position 13,500 of record WIAG01000055.1, on the reverse strand, counting down.
CGCGTCGTCTCGGTCGCCCTCACCCGCGCACGGGAGTTGGGATTTGAAACAGTAGCCTGCGCCTCAACGGGAAACCTGGCCAATTCGGTCGCGGCCCACGCCGCCGCAGCGGGTATGAAGTGTTATGTCTTTATCCCGGCCGATTTGGAAGCCGCCAAGGTGCTGGGGAATCTGATCTATAAGCCGAACGTGGTCGAGGTCGAGGGCAACTACGACGATGTGAACCGGCTGTGCAGCGAAATCGCCGGTGAACATGGCTGGGCCTTCGTCAACATCAACATTCGTCCCTACTACGCCGAAGGGTCAAAGACGTTGGCATTCGAAACGGTCGAACAGCTCGGCTGGCGTACGCCGGATCAGGCGGTCATTCCCATGGCCTCGGGCTCCCTGCTGACGAAGATCTGGAAGGGTCTTCACGAAATGCATGCCCTGGGGCTGGTGGACGAGGTCCGCACGAAAATCAACGGGGCGCAGGCCGAAGGCTGTTCCCCGATCGCCACGGCGTTCAAAGCCGGCCGTGACTTCTTCAAACCGGTGAAGCCGAAGACCATCGCAAAATCGCTGGCCATCGGCAATCCGGCTGACGGTTACTATGCACTCAAGGCCACCGCGGAGAGCAAGGGCGCGATGGATGCGGTGACGGACGAAGAAGTGGTCGACGGCATCAAGCTGCTGGCCCAAACCGAGGGCATCTTTGCCGAAACGGCCGGCGGCGTGACGATCGGGGTGTTGTGCAAACTCGTCAAGCAGGGACTGATCAAGAAGAACGACGTCACCGTCGCCTACATCACGGGCAACGGCCTCAAGACACAGGAGGCCGTCGTGGATGCCGTGGGACGTCCGTTCCGCATCCAGCCCAGTCTCGTGAACTTCCAAAAAACATTCAAAATGGGAAAGAACAGTGGTGGTGACTCATGATTAAGGTTCGTATTCCGACTCCCCTGCGTCCCCTCACGAAGGGCCAGGGCGAGGTTGAATCCGCAGCAGCCAACATTGTGGACATGATCGGCTCGCTCGACGCCGCGTATCCCGGCCTGAAGAACCGTCTCTGCGATGAAAAGGGCGACTTACGACGCTTCGTCAACATCTACGTAAACGAGGAGGACATTCGCTTCCTCAACGGAAAAGAGACGTCGCTGAAAGACGGCGATGAAGTGTCGATCGTTCCCGCGATCGCCGGAGGGTAACCATGACCAGCCTACGATTTCACATTCGTTTTCCCGAAAACAAAATCAAGGAGCCGATCATCTATCAGATCGGCCATGAGTACAAGGTGGTGACGAACGTGCGCCGGGCCGACGTGCGTGAAACCACCGGATGGATGGACCTCGAATTGACCGGTGAGACGGCGGAGATCGAACGCGCGATCGACGGCATCCGGACCAAAGGCTGCGTCGTCGATCCGATCGAATTAAACGTGGTGGAGTAGCAACGGGCGCCGCGTACCTCGCGAAGCGTATCTCGTTTTCCAGAGTAATATTCACTGTTCAAGGCTCAATGTTCGATCGAACATTGACAACTGATCATTGAGCATTCCAGAAAGACGAACACATGGAATTTACCGACCAACAGATTCAGCGCTACAGCCGTCACATCATCCTCAATGAAGTGGGCGGCAAGGGACAGGTCAAACTGTCAAAAGCCAGGGTGCTGTTGATCGGAGCCGGCGGCCTCGGTTCTCCGGCCGCCTTGTACCTGGCGGCGGCGGGCATCGGCACGATCGGTCTGGTTGACGGCGATGTCGTAGACTTATCCAATCTACAGCGGCAGATTCTGCATACCACCGCCACCGTCGGTGTGCCTAAGGTGGAATCGGGACGACGGATGCTGTCAGCCATCAATCCCGACATCACGATCAACACCTATCAACTGAACGTCGATACCGAGAATATTCTCGGACTGGTGTCCGATTACGACATCGTGCTGGACGGATCGGATAATTTCACCACGCGCTTCCTGGTGAACGATGCCTGCTTCTTTGCTAAAAAAACACTGATCTCGGCCAGCATGTTCCGCTTTGAAGGCCAACTCACGAGCATTAAACCCCATGCGGGATTCCCCTGCTACCGCTGCCTCTATCCCGAACCGCCTCCGGCGGGATTGGTGCCGAACTGCCAGGAAGCCGGGGTCCTCGGAGTGCTGGCCGGCACGATGGGCATTCTGCAGGCATCGGAAGCGATCAAGGAAATTCTCGGCATCGGCGAAACGATCGCCGACAAGCTGGTGATCTACGATGCATTGGACATGAAATTCCGCAAGGTATCCCGCCCCAAAGATCCGCGTTGCCCCCTGTGCAGCGCGACCCCGACGATCAAGGATCTTGGCGGAGATTACAGCGTCGCTTGCACGATCTGACATGCCTGATCTCTCGATTTCTCAACACATCCTGGATCAGATCGTCGCGCATGCGCGCGAGCTCGCTCCGTTCGAGTGCTGCGGCCTGCTCGCCGGCAAGAATAAGACGGTCACGCATCTCTACCGCATCACCAACATCGTCGCGGTGGAAGGCGCGCAAAATCTCTCGACCTTCGACGACGACAAGATCGCCCATTTGGAGCGTCTGTCTCCCGAAGAACGGGCGGAGATCGCCTTTGTGATGGATATGGGAGACTTCTCCGCGGCAAAAAAAGACATCCGCAAGAACGGGCTCGACCTTCAGGTGGTCTACCATTCCCACCCGAAAGACCCGGCCAGGCCGTCGCAGACCGATATCAAGATCGCCACCGACTACGAGGAAATCTGGCCACGCATCAACTTGCCGGTTCCGGCCTATCTCCTCGTCTCGCTGATGCACGCGCCGGCCGCAGACATCCGCACTTACTGGATTACGCGCGGACACGTGCGCCCCGCCGACATCCACATCGTGTAGCGGTTTCTCCACGCCTTCAATTCCGCCAGGTTTCCTCTACCAATCGCTCGGCAACGATGCCATAATCCGGCTTTGTCTTTGTCATCGAAGGGAGCATTCGATGCGATTCATGTTGGCACTCATCGTTTTCTTTCTCTGCCTCTCCGGCTTGGCGAATCCCGACCAGAGCACAGCCGCCGAAAAAAGCTACTACAGCCCGATCATCAATGTGGATGTCGAGAACAGCCGCATCCTGATCTCGACGCTGGGTGCGGTCTTTTGGGTGGAGGTCCCGGAAGAGGCCAAGGCGCACATCGAGAAACTGCCGCAATCAGGATTGGTCGATATCGTGGTGGAAACGCGCGAGGGGCAACCGCCGCTGTTAAAGACCTGGAAGGTGAAATCCGGCGAATCGACCTGCCTCTACTTCGACGGCAAAGTCTGCAAGTAGGCCCCATCACGGAAGCGGGCACTCACGAGTTCCGAACGCTGAACGCCTTTCTCGCGCCGGGCGCGCCACAGGGCTCGACGCGGTGAAGATTCAGGTGGAAACAGGGCCAACTATTCCGAACTCCCTAACATGTCGTCGACCAGGGGGCGGTTGATATCCGTGCACCCCATGCAAATGGTATCGAACAGCGCTTCGTGATCGGACACGAAGTTGCGCTGATCCACCAACTGTTCGACAAACACCTGCTCGTAGCAGATATCGCACAACATCATCAGCCCGCGCGACACGGACACGGTTTTCCGGCCTGTACTTCCCGCCATGACACTCCCCCTCATCTATCGGCTCTCAGTGCCCGCCCGCGCGCTACACTGATCCCTTTTGCCTAGCCACCCAAAAATCCTCCGGCTCCAAATCCACCCCGCACACGGCACATTCGTAGATCGATTGCCCCTCCGGCAGCTTGATTTCCGTCCGGTCGATACGGCCACGGCACACATGGTAAAACCGCCCCCGGGCATCCTCAGTATCCAACGGATCATTTTCGTAAATCAGTACCATATTATTCTCGTTGCTCCTTGGTATCGTCGTTCGTATCTCGCGTCGCTCGTCTTGGCCGTCGCAGGCTGTTCTGAAAGGCCGTCCAGCAAGGCCGCAGGCTTCACGGCGAACGAGTCGTACCCTCTGGGTACGTCGCAGGAAGACGTGCAGCCGAGAACGCCGCTGGCGGGCTTTCTGAACAGCCTGTTACATCTTGAATTGGGCTTCGTACAGCCCCGCATACACCCCGCCTCGTTTCATCAGCGCGTCGTGATCTCCCTCTTCGACGATCGTCCCTCGTTCCACGACGATGATGCGATCCACGTCGTGCAACGTCGCCAGGCGATGCGCAATGATGAAGGTCGTCCGGCCTTTTGTCAGATCGTTCAGCGCTTCCCGGATTTTGACTTCCGTCTCCGTATCGATGTTCGACGTGGCCTCATCGAAAATCACGATCGGCGGGTCCTTCAACAGCACACGGGCAATCGATACCCGCTGCTTCTGCCCCACCGACAATTTCACCCCTCGCTCGCCGATCCAGGTATCATAGCCGTCAGGCAGAGTTGAGATAAAGTCGTGAGCTCGAGCCGCCCGAGCCGCTGCTTCGACACGTTCCTGTCCGGCCGACAAATCGCTATAAATGATATTTTGCCGAACCGTCCCGTTGAAGAGAAAGGGTTCCTGCTGCACCAGGCCAATCTGCCCCCTCAAAAATGACACCGGCAGATCCCGCACATCGTGCCCGTCGATCAACACCGCCCCGCCACGGACGTCGTAAAACCGCATCAGGAGCTTCAGCAGGGACGTCTTCCCCGCCCCGCTCGGGCCGACCAGGGCGATCCGTTCGCCGGGCCGCACGGTCAGGTTGACATCCGATAGGACAAGCGCGTCCTGCCGATAACCGAACTGCACCTGGCGATATTCCACCGCTCCCTGGAACCGTTCAACGGGCCGCACCACGCCGGGCCGGTCTTCTACCTCCGATTTGGTGTCCAGGATTTCGAAGACCCGCTCGCTGGCGGCGAGTGCATGTTGCAACATGTGGTTCAAGGAATGGATCTCATTGATCGGCGTGTAGAACAGCCCGAGATAAGAGAGAAACATGACGAGTTGGCCCACCGTGAGATTCCCCGCCAGCACCTCCCCCGCCCCGTACCACAAGATCAACACCGTGCCGATACTTCCCACGAACACCATGCCCGGCCAGTACCAAGACCACAACAGCATGGCCCGCAAACTGTTCTGGCTGTAGGCCTGACTCAAGCTCTCGAATCGCTGCCGTTCGTACGCATGCTGATTGAAGCCGATCGTCTCCTTGATGCCGGAGAGGGCATCCTGCAGGTAGGCATTGAGGTCGGCCACGCTCTTGCGGATCTCCGTGTAATACTTGTGCACTCGTTTCGTGAACCAGGCCGCACAGACGATCAGAATCGGAATCGGCAGGAGAGACAGCAGCGCCAATTTCCAATTCAGAAAAAACATCATGATGGTGATCCCGACCAGGGTCAGTGACGCGGTCAGCAGCCCTTCGAGCCCGTCGACGAAAATCCGCTCGACATGTTCGGTATCACTGGTCACGCGGGTCATGATCTCGCCGGTCGACCGATTCTCGAAATAACTCAACGAGAGACGCTGCAACGCCCCGAACACCTGCACCCGCAGTGTGTGCACCGCTTTCTGTTCCAGCAGGTTGTTGAACCGAACCCGCATGGAACTCATCACATTGCGCAACACGTACGAGCCCATCAACGCGCTCAGGACCCAGAGCAACATGTCTGGCCGTTTGGCCTGAATCACGTCGTCGATCACAATTTTGACGAGATACGGCGGCACCAATTCGAGCGCCGTGGCGAGACCTGCGCACACAAAGGTCACCAGCGCGAGCATCCGAAAGGGTTTGAGGTAGGACAGAACGCGTAGGAGCGAGTTCACAACGACTCGGCGATACGGGTCGGCTCAGATGGCACTAGCCGGTTCCTTTTGCCAGTATTTCTGAAACTCTTCCATCTGGGTCAGCGTGGAGAAATCGGTCATGCGATCGATGAACAATTTCCCGATGAGATGGTCGAGCTCATGTTGAATACAGACGGCATACAGGCCGCTGGCCTCGAAATCAAACGGTTTGGCGTTCCGGTCGAGCCCGGTCACCCGTACGGTCGAGGGCCGCATCACCTTCCCTCGTAACCCGTCGACGCTCAAGCACCCTTCCCATCCTTCCGCCTGTTCCGGTCCATAAAATTGGATGGTCGCATTGATGAGCACGGTCTTGGGAAACCCGCCTTCGCCGGGACAATCCATGACGACCAATTGCTGCGAGCGTCCCACCTGGGGAGCCGCAAGCCCGATGCCCGGTTCGTCGTACATGGTTTCGAACATATCGTCGATAAGTTGCTGGAATGCAGCCTTTTTTATCTCGCCCGGACTGACAGGCAACGCCTTCTGCCGGAGAATCGGATTACCGAGTTTACTGATCGCCAAAATCGCCATGCTCTACCCTCTACCTCGATCTGTATCTCTGTCGTGTCACGCGACGGGAGGCCGCGTCACTGCCTGTTGACTCTCTTCGTACCACGGGTTTTTCATGTTGCGCAACCGCCGCATCTCTCGGCGACACTAGCCTGCCTGCTTCCGACTCTTCGGCTCGGGAAGCTCGAAGGTGTCTTTGGACTGATTCCACCATTCCACCCATTCCTGGGCCCACCCCTGGCGGTCCTGTTTATTCGATGCATCCCAATCGTGAAACTCTGCTTCGTGCCGGGTCAGGGTCCACAACGACTGCACGGCCGACATTGCGACAAACTTCTCTTCATCACCAAGCAGATCGATCAACGGCTGGATCACCTCTTTCTGGCGCACATACCGCGCCTCGAACGCCGCTGCCTTCCGAATCACCGAATTCGGGTCCTTGACCATGGCCTCGATAGCCGGAGGTGTCTGCTGCGGATCGATCCTCACCGCCACCCGCAGCGCATGCTCACGAATGCGCGGCAGTTCGGAGCTCGATTTCGCCACCTCCAGCAAGGCCGGCACTGCGCCCGGCGATTTGATCATCGACAAGGTCTCAATGGCATTATATCGGACACGGGGGCCGGGCATCGTCAGGGCCTTGGTCAGGACGGGCACCGTCGGTTCTCCCAAATGTACGAACTCTCCCATCGCCCAAAACTCCTGCTTCCCTTCCAACAGCGGCAACAGAGCCTCCGCGCGTTGTAACTCCTCCGGAGTCAGAGATTTCGTGTTTGGGGCCACGGACACGTCCGGTACCGGTTCCGACTTCGGCGGTGCCTCGTAGGGCATCTGCACCGGCCAGACGATGCCGGCAGACCATGTGTTCGCCGGCACCATGCCGACCACACTCAGCACCCCGACCGTCCAGATCACCCATCGACGAGCCATCCGCCTCCCCACTCCTGTTTTCATACGATCCTTCTCCAACTCGCGTCGTTAATAGAGGCCGCCGATGCCGATGCGGCATCGACCACTCGCAGGTCCTCGATTCCTATCCCTGACCCACTGCGCTGTCATGGAAGATTAACAGGAGTCTCCCGGAATTCGCTACTCCCAGGCTCCGATAACCGCTCACTGGGGGCGTGAGGCACGTTCACCCCTCACTTCACCTCTTGCCCCTTCACCAGCACCGCACCTTTGGTGACGATACGCTGACCGGACGTCACCCCTTCCAGGACACGGACTTGCCCGCCGGATACATTCGAGACGACCACTTCACGCTTGACGTACCGCCCCGGCGCTTCCACGAGATACACGAAGTGTTTCCCGTCGATCTCGACGACCGCTTCCTTCGGAATCGCCAGGAAGGGCGTGGCATCGCCCACATCCAGCCTGAGCCTCGCAAACATCTCCGGTTTCAGACGTTGATCCCGGTTGTCCACCCAGGCGCGCACTTTAATGGTGCGCGTGTTCGGATCGACCACATCTCCGATCGACGCCACCACCGACGCAAAATCTGTCCCCGGGTAAGCTTCCACATTGATGCGACCGACCTGACTGACCTTGACCAGGGCCAGGTCCCGCTCATACACATCCGCCACCACTTGCAGCCGATCCAGATCTGCGACGGTGAACAGCACTTGGGCGGGATCCCCCCCCACGGACTGCCCCGGCGTCACCGCCCGCTCGACAACGGTACCGGCCAGGGGACTCTTCATCTCGAAGCGGGACGTGATGCGCTGCTGCGCCAGGGGCTTTTCCAATTCGGCCGCCGGAATCCGCAACGACAGCAACCGCTCCTTGGCACGACGGAATTCTGCGCGCGCCTTGATCAGATCGTTTTCAGCCTGCTTGAGATCCTTCAATGCCAAGGCCTTGGTGGCGTATAATTCCTTGGCCAATTCCTGGGCTCGACTGGAATACTCCAGCTCCGACGCTTCCTTCACAAACTCCGAATAAGCGGCGGTAATGTCGGAACTGTCGATCACGAGCAACGTCGCGCCCGCCTCGACTCGGTCGCCCAATTTGGCCCGCACCTCTACCACCCGGCCTTGCAACGGAGAGGAGATTTTGGAGTAGCGATCTTCCCCATAGGCGATCTTCCCCACCAGCACCAATTCAGGCTGCACGGGTTTGAAGTCGACCACCGCCGTTTCGATTTGACCGGTGGAAGGCAGGGCAACCTGCCCGGAGGCCGGTTCGGCCGGGGATGCAGCCGGAGCTGAAGCCGGCTCCGGCTTCTGGCTACAGGCGCACAGGACGAGGACGAGGGTCACCGCAACGGCCCGGTTCGCGACGGAGCTCATGATGCGATCTCCTGCCCGACGGAACTTTCCAGCTGAAACAGATTGTGCTGATAGGAAAAGAGCGCTTCGATAAAGTTTTGTTGGATCGTGCGGGAGGTCCGCGCTGCGTCCAGTAGATCCAGAATGGTCGCGCCGCCCCGTTCATACGCACGTTCCACGATGGTAAAGGTCGAGCGGGCGTCTTCCAACACCCCGGCCAGGTACGCTTCCACCAGACGGCGGCTCTGCAGCAGGTTTTGATAGGCCACGTCCACCTGATTCTCGACCTGGTTGACGGTCCGATCCAACTCCGCCTGCGCCGATTGCACATTGACTTCGGCCTGCACGATCCCGCCCTGATTGCGATTGAACAACGGCAAGGGCACGCCCAGGTTGAGGATCCCCATCTGCTGGTTGTCCGGCCCGCGTGATCCTTGAACCGCATACCCGGCGCCGATGGTCACATCCGGGACCCTGAAGGCCTTGGCCAGTTTCAAATCCGCTTCGCGCTGCAACAGCGCCGCCCGCCGGCTCTTGAGATCAGGCCGAATCTCCAACGCGACGGAGCGGAGCTTTCCCATATCGGGATCGACCCGCCGGTAGTCCATCTCCGTGGTCAGTTCCAGTTTCGACGCGGGCGAGAGCCGAAGCAGTTGGCGCAACTCCGCCCGTGCCGTCTCGCCCTCCTGAATCGACTCGATCACCTGCGACTGAAAATCCACCACCTGCAGCCGGATGCGGATCAGGTCGACCTCGGCGATGTAGCCCTTTTTGAAACGAATTGTGTTGACGTCCAGAATCCTCGCAAATCGGTCCCGATTCTCCTCCGCCAGCGCCAGCCGACGCTGCGCCACCACAACGCGGTAGTAGGCCTCTTTGATCGTAAAACCCAGTTGCCGCACCGCATCCTCGAAATCTGCCTCCGCCGACTGGACACCGAATCCGGCACTCTCGATGCGGTACCCGCGCTTGCCGGCCAATTCAAACAGCTGCTGCACCTGCATCGTGAGCGCCCCGGTTTTGGACAGCGTATTGCCCTGAGTAAACGACGCCACGTTACCGATCTGCGCCACGGGGTTCGGAAAGAGGCGAGCCGTAATCTGTTGCCCCTTGCTGGATTCAACCCCATACCTGGCGATCAGGAGATCCAGATTTTGTTTCAGAAACAGGGCCATCGCTTCGGACAGATTCAGGCGGACCACCGGAGGCGCGAAGGGCGAGGCAGCGATACCGATCGAGTCTGCTGCGTGCCCCGACCTGTCGGCGAGCATGGAGAAGATCAGCAGGAGGAGCGCCAAGCCGATGCGGATGCTTCGAGCCACGGCACCGCTACATAGCCTGGAGCCAGCTTCATCATGGCGCATGTCGTTGTGCATTGTGCGGGAATATCGATCAACCGAGGACAGGAGCCGCATTATACTGATTCTCCTACACATTTGGAACAACCTTGCCGGCACGACTCACTGCATTTTCAGCTCCGTCCAAGCCCGGTCGTACAGGCGAATGCCCTTTCCCACATCCCGCATCCACTCCAGGCGGACCAACTGATCCAGCGGTGGATACACGGCGGGATTGTCCCTGACCGCGGGACTGACCAACTGGCGGGCCGGCCGGGAAGCGGACGCAAAGCGGAGGCGCTCCGACGTGTGGGCGGCCACTTCCGGCTCCATCAGATAGTTAATGAACTTCATCCCAAGCGCCTTCTGCGGTGCGGACTTGAGCAAGACCAGACAATCGGCCCAAAGCGTGGCCCCCTCCTTCGGCACCACATACCGAAGCGACGGTCGCTCCGCCATGGCACGAGCCACTTGTCCTCCCCACCCGTGAGCCAGCACGACCTCGCCCGAAGCCAACAGCTGATCGTAGTGATCGCTCGTATAGGTCTTCACGAGGGGTTTTTGCAGCAGCAACCGTTCCTTCGCCGCTTCGATCACCAGGGGATCGGTGCTGTTCATGGATTGCCCCATCGACCGCAACACCGCGCCGAACACTTCCCGCTGATCGTTCAACATGCTGATCCGCCCCTTATAGCGGGGCTCCCACAGAATCGCCCAACTATCCGGCGCGGCGGAAAGGATGTCGGAATCGTAGCCGATCCCCACCGTGCCCCACAAATAGGGAACCGAAAAGCGCCCATTCGGATCGAACGGCAGCGCCTGCAGATGTGATTCCAACGACGAGGCATTCGGTATGGCCTGGCTATCCACCTCCTGCAGAAGCCCTTGCTGAATCATAATCGCGACCATGAAATCCGACGGAACCGCCACATCGTAGCCGGTCGCGCCGCTTTGCAGCTTGGCCAATAACTCTTCGTTGCTGCTGAAGGTGTCGACGACGACCTTCACCTGTTCTCGCCGCTCGAACTCCGCGATGAGTTCAGGCTCGACGTAGTCCGACCAGGTAAAGTAGTGCAGGATCGGTCTCGCCTCACCCAACTCCCCCTCCACGCCTTGGCCACAGCCGGAGAGTCCCAGGGCCAGGGGAAGCAGCGCCACGCCGGTCAGCACCATGCTCCGAAACCATGTCTTCACTTACACCTCGCGGCGCTGCAGCTGGAGAGAAAGCGCGACGCAGCCCATCGAGACCAGTACCAACAGCGCCGACAGCGCGTTGATTTCAGGCGTCACGCCGGATTTGATCATCGAATAGACCTTCAGGGGCAAGGTGGTTGCGCCGGGACCGGCCGTAAAAAAGGTCACGAGAAAGTCGTCGAGCGAGACGGTAAACGCCACCAGGATCGCCCCCCAGATGGCCGGGCGTAGCAGCGGAAAGGTCACATAGCGGAACGTGTGCCAGGCATCTGCGCCCAAGTCTGCAGCCGCCTCGGGCAAGGCCGGATCCAGTTTGCGCAAACGGGTCCAGATCATGATCGTGACGAGGGGAAGATTGAACACGATATGGCCGAGAATGACGGTGGTGAGGCCGAGCGGCAGCTTGATCACCACAAAGAACAGCATCAAGGCCACGCCCATCATCACCTCGGGAATCACAAGGGGAAGCACCAGACTGCCTTCGAGGAGCTGTTGCCGGCTGCGCGACATCCCCTCCATGCCGAAGGCCAACAACCCGCCCAGGCCGGTGGCTCCGATGGTCGACACCACGGCGATGACCAGACTATTCGCCGTCGCCGCCAACAACGCTTCGTCATGGATGAGCGCGGCGTACCATTTCAACGTCGTCCCTCGCCAGGCCATGGAGAGATGCGCGGCATTAAACGAGTACAGGATGAGCACCAGGATCGGCCCATACAGAAACAGCATGACCAGCAGACTGACCGCTCGCAGCCCCACGGCCTTCCGCCTCATCGTCGCTCCACCGGACCGGCCGACCGATCCCCCTGGCGGTAGTACAATACGACCGCAGCCATGACGACCGCCATCAGCACGAACGACACCGCCGACCCCAGAGGCCAATCGCGCGCCACCAGATACTCGTGTTGAATCAAATTGCCGATCATCATACTACGCGCTCCGCCCAACAGATCCGGCGTGATGAACGACCCGATCGACGGAATGAACACCAGCACACATCCGCCGACGATGCCCGGCATCGTCAAGGGCACCACCACCCGTGTAAACACCGCCCATCGGGATGCGTAGAGATCATAGGCCGCCTCCACCAACAGCGGATCCAGCCGCTCGACCGCCACATAGAGGGGCAGCACCATGAACGGCAGATACCCGTAGACCAATCCGATCACGACGGCCGTCGGCGTATAGAGCAACTCCAGCGGGGTAGCGACCAATCCCAGGGACACCAACACATGGTTGATGAGCCCGTCATGCCGCAGGAGAATCATCCAGGCATAGGTGCGGACGAGGAAGTTCGTCCAGAACGGCAACATCACGAGAAGCAGCAGCACCGGCTGCCAGCGGGCCGGACTTCTGGCAATCATGTACGCCAGTGGAAAACCCAGGACAAAACAGCAGGCCGTGGTGAGCATCGCGTACCACAACGAGTGGCTCAAGATTTTTCCGTAGAGGGGATGCAGGAGATCGACATAATTCGCCGTCGTGAATTCCCACACGATGCCGCCATAAGTCCCGCGCGATGCGAAGCTGACGGCAAAGACCAACCCGAGCGGAACGAGGAAAAACAGGGCCATCCAGACGAGACCGGGCACGGCCAGCCAGCATGCGCGGCAGGAGTTTCGCAGGGTCACGGTGACGGATGCAGTGCGATGCGCCAGCATGTTCACTCGAAAAATAATCGCCCATCGGCCGGGGACCAGTGGAGGAAGATGTGCTCGCCGGGCGTGAAGGCCACTGTGGCCGTACCGCTCGTCCTGGCCTCCCAGAGACTCTCGCGGCCCACCCGCACGAGATATTTCGTTTCACTTCCGGCAAACAGCGTCTTTTCGATGCGACCGGACACGAGGGGGTCTGTAGCGGCCGGTCGTTCGCGCGACAGGCGGAGCTGTTCCGGCCGGAGCGACAGAGTGGCAGGATGACCGGGCGGTTCCGCGGTTTCGGTCCGCAGCAGCAATGGAGACGATTCGGCGTCGGTGGGATGAAAGAGACGCCCCTCCCCCATCCTGTCACCCAGGCGACCGGGCAATTCATTCGACACCCCAAGAAATCGCGACACGAACAGGTTGCACGGCCTGTCATACACCTCGCGCGGAGTTCCCACCTGCCACATCCGCCCCTGGTGCATGACGGCAATTCGATCCGACATCATCATCGCCTCTTCCTGATGATGCGTGACACAGACACAGGTCAGCCCGGCCTGCTCCTGGATGGATTTCAATTCGACCTGCATGGCCTGCCGCAACTGTTGATCCAAGGCCGCCAGCGGCTCGTCAAGCAACACGACCGCCGGTTTGTTCACCAGGGCCCTGGCCAATGCAACCCGCTGTTGCTCGCCGCCCGATAACTGTCCGGGCATCCGCGATTCCTTGCCATGCAGCTTGACCATCGTGAGCGCCTGCC
>WIAG01000003.1 GCA_014055495.1 Nitrospira sp. CR1.2 | reverse complement strand
GAATCGGTGTGGTGATGGGTGTATTGGCGGGGGGCAGTGTGTGGTTTGGGAAGAAGATTGGTGTTGCCGGAATCGGAAAGGCAGCTGTGTGAGGTGCAGGTGCCGGCTTGTCTCATGCCTGAAAAAAAGAGACAATGCATCGATGCCACGCGTACGAGGTCGATCGAGCCGCACTCCTCGATGCATTGTGATTGCCGGGCCGAACGGCGCTGGGAAAACCACATTCGCTCGGGAGTTTCTTCCGCGTGAGGGCGGAGTCATCCATTTCGTGAATGCCGATCTCATTGCGAGCGGGTTGTCGCCACTCAAGCCGGAACTGGCAGCCCGGCAGGGAGGACGCCTGTTGCTGATGGAGTTGAGTCGATTGGCTGGTGCTCGGGCAGACTTTGCTTTTGAGACAACCTTGAGCGGGCGGACCTACCTCAAGCTATTAAAACAGTGGAAGACTGATGGCTATCGGATTGAAATTGTGTTCCTCTCCCTGCCTTCTGTCGCGCTGGCTCTCCAACGGATCGCCGTGCGGGTGCGTCAGGGAGGGCATGATGTACCGCGAGCCGATGTTGTGCGTCGATTTCGTCGGAGCCTGAAGAATTTTCAGATGCTGTACCAGGATCTGGCAGACAAGTGGTACCTCTACGACAATTCAGAACCAGTACCGAGACTCCAGGAGGAGGGACCGTGAGAGTCACCCGAAGGAAAGTGAAGCCAAGCCCTGGTGCTAATCAGGTCGGCGCCGCGTTGCGCCGAGCGGCCAAGGTTGCCCGGAAGACCGCTCGCATGTACGGCACACCAATTTATGTGTGGGAGAACGGCAAGGTGGTGGCGAAGAAACCGTGATGCCCGTGCCGGGCGAGATGCAAAGACCAACCCGCTGACCGATAGCCACTCTCAGCTAACATTACTTTTCCCGGTCTGAGGCTGCCCGGCAATCGGCGGATTCTCTTACCATCTCATCGGCGTTTCCAAAGCCTGACGCCTCAGCCCCTGGATCATATGCTTAAGGCTTACGGGTTTATCGTCCGGCAAGGCACTCCTCAGCCACCTCGAACTCAACAGCCGTGGCCGGGCACTGGCTGCGTGTTTCGTCCCGGCTGTGTCTCCATGCCATGTTTGGCAATACGTTTCAGTTTCTTCCTCGTACGTAGTGGCACGTCCATCTAGTAGAGATACTAGGGCGAACTCGTTCCTCCAAATCTCCACCAGTAATGGTTGTATTTCAGTCTCGGTAGGGCCATTTGGCCGTATTGCGACTGCGTAGTATTTCGATTACAACACGCGTCCGGATGAAAGAGTGCAAGTGATGGTTTAGTGTGTTTGGTTATTCGCGATGATGCAATCGGTAGCAGGTGTACGCGGTGTGGGATGCAGTTCGAGAGTAGAAGTGCGGATGAGCGCTACTCAGATGCGGAACTGTGACCAGAACATGGGTGATACACAATGGATTATCTTGGACTTTTCGCTCTTGGTGGTTTTGTCGGAGCAGTAGCGACATATGGCCTTCAGTTCATTAAGGACTATGCTGCATTCTGGAAAGCTCTGACTGTTATTCTCTCATCTGCTCTAAGCGGGGCGGTTGTAGTTTTTTTGGATCGATTTACACACGTGGATAAGGCACTTGGCTCATACTCGGTTGGACTTCTCATTGCCCTAATGTGGGCCTACACAGGTCCTGCCGTCGAGAACATGAGATCTACCAACAGAACTATTCGGCTGCTTGGTATCGGGCATATTGCAGCTTGTGTTCTTGCTTCCCTGATAGTAGCTGCGCTTTTCTTGCCACCAGCGTTTCGCGACGTGCTGAGCGTTAAATGATTTTCGGTGCCAAACTTGGCGGTGGTTTTTCAAGCGGAGCAAAGGGCATGGGTAAGACCAACTCCAGGTTACGTTCTCAAGAGTGTCGATTGGGTCTTGTTATGTATGGGGGCATATCGCTAGCCATCTATATTTTTGGTGTGACACAAGAGTTCTTCAATGCTGTTCGTGGGCGCGGCGTGTATCGCTTGATCAAAGCGCTCACTGATTCTCATGTTGTGGTGGACATCATGAGCGGTACGTCTGCGGGCGGTGTGAACGGTATCTTGCTCAGCTATGCGTTGACCAACAATTTGGAGTTTTCTGAATGCGCCTCTCTCTGGCGTGATGCCGGTGATATCGCCTTGCTCCTTCGAGACCCTGATGCCTCAGCTGATGAAGCCCATTCAGTACTCAATAGTGAGCGTTACCAAGAACTGCTGGAACAGGGCTTGGCCAGGATGGAGAATCATCCTCTGGATAAACTCTCAGAATCGGAAGATGTATCGCCGATTCAGGAGCTAGATTTATTCATTACTGGAACAGATGTACATGGGCGACTGTATACCTGGTTCGACGATCAGGGCCATTCAGTAGATGTAAAAGACCATAGGGCGGTTTTTTTACTCAAGCACCGGGAGGGCCGAAAGACGCCGTTTGCTCCAGGTAGTAACCCGGGTGCAACCCGCGAAGCATTAGCCACCTTGGCTCGAATCACCTCCTGCTTTCCAGTGGCCTTTCGTCCAGTGCGCGTGGAAGAGGCTGCCCCTGATGAGAATGGCTCGGTAGACGCGAGACTCCAGCACTGGGGGCGTCTTGGGAAGAAGACGTACTTTTTGGATGGCGGTTTGTTGGATAACAAACCTTTTACTCATACGCTGAGAACAATTTTTTATCGCCTCGCGGATCATAAGGTAAATCGGAAAATGTTTTACGTGGAGCCTGATCCGGAACATTTTGTGCCCATTTCGCCTAGCGAGCCCTCCATCGTCCAGGCTGCAATCAAATCGCTCGTGGCGATTCCAACCTACGAGAGTATTGCTGATGATCTGAAATTGCTTGGTGCCCACAACGAGAAGGTACGGCGCTTTGATCGGCTCAAGTTAGGTTTGCGTATGAACGGCTCTTCGGACAATGTGCAGAACGTATGCGATGAGCAGGACGCTAATATCTACATGCACGCACGTCTGATGGAGATGTCGGAACGGATTGTCCGCGGCGTGCTGCGTGAGGATGGCCATGATGTGTTGCGAGATAAACACCATCGCGATTGCGCAGCCAGGTTGTTTCAGGAATTTGACAACTGGCCAAGTGATGGTCAGCAGACGTTGAATGACTTCGATATATTTTTCCGACAACGTCGTCTTTTTCATGTTCTCTACAGCATTGCAGATCCCGAAATTGGTGAAGGCGAGCAGTCCTTTGGACGAACAGCTCAGGCGCGCGTGGGCCGACAGATTAGACTATTAGAAGTGATATCTGCCGCCATGGATCGATTAGTTGATGAGGCTCAGATTCCATGGATGGGAACTTCTCCCGAAACTGTATGGAAAACGGTACAGTCGGCTTACCAAAAGTTACTCGATGCCCGCGGCTTGCTACCGAGTGGCTACGCGGCTTCATGGATCTCGAACCAGGTTGAGGGAAAAGACTGGCTAAATCAAAAGGCTCTGGGTGAGGTAAATGCTGAGCTTAGGAGGAGGAGCACAGAAATCTGCGAGGAGTTGAAGAATTCCGGGGAACTTACTCCACCTAATGAATTTAAGAGTGTGCTGATCTGCACAGACGCATGCGAGTTGCGCATGCTGAGCAATCTGGGTGGAGGTTTAAGAGGAACTTACGATGGATTCCGCGCTCTTGATGCGCAGGCCTTTCCAATAGAGACCTGTGCTGAGTTGGGTGAAAAGGACATCATTGACACGGTGCGTATTAGCCCATTTGATGCCCAACGTGGATTGAGTCAGTGCCCCGGAACCCAGAAAATCTGCGGTGACGAGCTTCATCACTTTGGGGGCTTCTTTAAGCGTTCGTGGCGCTCTAACGACATCATGTGGGGACGGTTAGATGGATTGTGCCAGCTTGTGGAGACTTTATTCACACCGGAACGCTTGAAGCAAGTTACACAGCACGATAGCCTACGTATAGAATTACTCGCGCGATTGAGTAATGACCTGAAGCCGTCAGCCTTGTTTCCTCATTCCACGCCTGAGGTGCACAAGCAGCTACAAGTATGGTTCGACGCACTCTTTTCGTCAGCACAATTAGAGCGTGAGCAGGCTAGGGCCAAGGAGCGTTTCAATAGAGATCTAAGCCTTTTGGTAGAAGCTGCTCAATTGGAGGTGTTAGCCCAAGATTTGCCTGGCGTTATCACGGATGCCGTGCAGCAACAGGCGCAGTGGAATCAGTACCGCTACACACGCCAGCAGAAAGAGTGCGCAATGAGTGCAGTTGAAGGGAGTTTTGATATTGCTGGTGACGTGTTTGCCGTTACTGGGCCTGGGAAAATGGATGCCCTCGTAGTCGCCGCAGCTTCGGAGAAGCTTGCAGAACTTAGCTCGCGAAAGATTGCTGATGTGAAAGGGTTTTTTAAGGGGTCTTATAGGGTGGGCCGGGAAAGCCTGAAAACAGACATTCCCCGACTAGTGCTGATGGAGACAGCTGCACATAGGTTACTAGCCCTTCGCAATGCCATCACTGCTACGGCGGGAGATAGGGGGAGTGAGTTGCGTGGTCATCCGGCCAATCGCTGGCTCGGATTCTTTCTCAGGGTGGTACACGGACTGACGCGCTTCATTCGCACCACGCCGAAGGGACAGCAGTTCGTCGTTTTCGCCATCACGTTGGTTTCGGTGCAGGCCCTGTGGGTGGGAACCAACTGGTGGAAGGAAATCATTCACCCGGCGGAAGGTGAGTTTTATGTTCGCTGGTTTGTAACTCTAGTGCTGCTGCCGGCGTTGGCACTTGCGGCGGAGGCCGCATGGCTCTGGCGTCGCGTCGGTGGGTTGGTACGCTTGGGTCTTTTGCTTGCGCCGTTGGCAGCGCTGGTCTGGTGGCGCGAAGCAGCATTTACATGGGTGACTAGGGTTTTGGGGTGGTGATTCACCCTCTCTGCAAACTGTGAGTTTGATCTACGCCAATATCTATTGGGATCATAGTAAAGTTAAATGACAAAACAGTTTTTGCACAGCCGTGGAAATGTAAGTCCCAATCTATTCGCCTCGCACCTGATTCTGCTGGAAGACGCTGGCGGCCATAATGCTAGATTGCTGAACTGATGGCTGGATCTAACAACTGCCAAAGACGAGGCTTGGAGTCGGCAGGTTGTAGATCTGCTGAGGGGGGATTGTAAATGGTTGAGCCGAAACAAAACGGCGACGAACTTGAGGAAAAAATAGATAAACGGCTCGCACTTCTTCGCGATAAGAGAGGGCTCCGGAAATTCGGACCGTATGTTAAGTGGTAGCCTGGCTTCACCAACGCCACCGGGTGGTGGCGAACCAAAGGAGCGAGGCGATGAAGCGAACACGACGGAATCACGGGGCCGCCTTCAAGGCCCAGGTGGCCTTGGCTGCCATCAAAGGGGACAAGACCCTGGCCGAATTGGCTGAGCAATTCAGTGTGCATCCCACCCAGATCACCGAATGGAAGCAGCAACTGCTGGCCCGGGCTGCAGACGTGTTTGGCGGGACGAAGGCTCCAGTAGAGACGCCGGATCTCAAGACGCTGCACGCGAAGATCGGGCAACTGGCCCTGGAGAATGATTTTTTAGAAGGCGCGCTCACCAAGGCGGGCTTGCTGAGCGTAAAGCGATGATCGACCGCACGCACGCGTTACCGGTCGTCCGGCAATGCCAGCTGCTCGGCGTGGCGCGCTCGACGGCCTACTATCAACCCACGCCGGTATCAGATCCGGTGCTCGCGCTGATGCGGCGGATCGACGAGCTGCATCTGCAGTATCCCTTTGCCGGCGCGCGCATGTTGCGCGATCTGCTACGGCACGAGGGGCACACTATTGGGCGGCGTCACGTGGCCACGCTGATGCGCCGCATGGGGATTGAGGCCCTGTATCGCAAACCATCTCTCAGCCGCCGACAGCCCGGCCATCGGATCTATTCCTATCTCCTGCGCGACCTGGAGATCTCGCGTCCGAATCATGTCTGGGCGGCGGATATCACCTATATTCCTATGCGTCGTGGCTTCCTGTATCTCTTCGCCATCCTGGACTGGGCGAGTCGCCGCGTGCTCGCCTGGCGGCTCTCCAATACGCTGACGACGGACTTCTGCCTCGACGCGGTGCGGGAGGCGATCACGCAGTATGGCTGCCCCGAGATCTTCAACACCGATCAAGGGTGCCAATTTACCAGCCACGAGTTCACGGGGCTGCTGACCCACCACGGCATCCAGATCAGCATGGATGGGAAAGGCTGTTGGCGGGACAACGTGTTCGTCGAGCGACTGTGGAAGAGTATTAAATATGAAGAGGTCTATTTGCACGCGTACGACACCGTCAGTGCGGCCCACCAGGGCGTGGCGCGCTACCTGACGTTCTACAACCAGACCCGACCGCATCAGGCGCTTGACGGCCAGACGCCTGACCGGGTGTACTATGAGAATCTGACGACACGGCGAACCGCCGCGTAGTCAGCAATCCGCCAGGCGCCACTTAAGGAATGGCCTACACTGTCCAACCAACCGGAGCCACCTCTATAGCATCGAACTCAAACTCAACAAAGAAGTGGATCTCCTCCTGAAGTCGCGGTTTGAGAGTACTGGGAAGATACTGGGTTGGGCATTCGGCCTCGTTGCAGTTGTTTTTGCTGGATTCGGTATCAAGACCATTTTTGATGTGAGGGAGGTGGCACGTACCACTGCCGTTGAGGAAGTTAAGAAGAAGTTGGCTATTGATGATCCCAGCTCAGAGTTTCGTCGAGATATCGACAAGATAGTTGCAAGAGGCCTAATCGATTCATATTTATTGTCCATGGCAAAAAGTAAAGGGGAAAGATTCCCCTCCGACTTAGCAATATCGGAAACAGATTTTCGAAGGTTGCAGAGTTTGCTCGCGGATGCTCGAACTACGGAGAAGGATTTCTCGGATGCGCTAGAGGTTCTACTGAGGTCTGAGGACAGAGGAAGAAACGAAACGCTGGAGCGTCTAATCCAATCACTTGGCTCTGGGGTTGATGAGAAATATCGATGGATCAATGAGCAGCCAGAGAAAAGAGCGGCCCTATTTCGTCTATACACTGGGGATAAGCTCATCCAACTCTCAAGAAAGGTCTTGGTAGATGAGACATCCACCAAGATGCTTCTCTCTTCTGCAGTTAAATACTTAGCTTCAAAAGACAAACAGTCTGGCCAATTGCTCGAACGGCTTGCCAATCATAAAGACGAAGACGTTTCGATGGCGGCCATTTTAGCTTTGGCCAGAGTTGAGCCCGGCTCAGCTGCCGTTAAGGCGATATTAGATAAGCCAAAGAAAACGGACCACGAAAACGATTGGGCAGCAGCCGTTCGAGTTGCCATTGAAGTTGCAAAGCCAATGGGACTTAGAATTTTCGATGAGGATCGAAACCTGGACGAGCGCCGGGCGCTTGCAGCCAAAGCGTTGCAGAGTGCGATCGACCGGGATTTCGTCTTTCGACTGTCCAGCTCGATTAGTGAACATTCTGCTGCGTCTCTCTATATTTCTTCGAGAAAGAACTACTCAACACTATACGGAGTATCCACGGATATCATTCTCGGATCCTCCTCTGGTGCAATAAATGAATTGATTCGCCTAGGTGGCCCAAAGAGCGAGGCTCTTTAAAGATCATTCGAGCATTCTGCTTAGAGGAAGATGGACGGTGCTGGGGGGTTGTAAGAGCAAATCTTGAAGCTGGCGGTAAAATCCTCCTCCAGTCAGGATTGGAAATAGATAGAGCAAAAGCGCCGGGTGGTGTTAGTCTTCGCCCGGAGAGTACAGATCAGAATTCTTTGATCTTGGCTACTTGGAACGACACCGAAGCAGTGTCGAAAAAAGGCGTTCTTGCAGGTGTGTCGAACGTTTCTAGTATGAATTTTTCTGTTGCAGTGACCAAGTCTCTTACCTCCGGCGATGATGAGCGGTGAACATTGAACTAGGCTCGAAAAGTTGGATGTCTTTAATCATTCTATAAGAGTCGGAAGTATAGGATGGAAAAGTTGCCAGGACGGAAGATTACGACGGATTTTCGTGAGCAAGCCGTGCAGCTCGTGCTCGTCTAGGAACTGACGATTTCAGAACAAGGCCATGCAAAATCCTCCGACTCAGACGACAGTGATCTCAAAGCCTTAAAAAGGCGATCCTGATTTCGCCGCGCTACTCGGTTCGATGCAAGGCCTCGACAGTTCCAAGTGTAATTTGAAACGAGCAGAGGCGTATTGAAATTAGAAGGAGGGCGGTTATGTTCGAGATCACGCTCCGGTTAATCGCCCCAATTCTTTTGTTCATGACTTTATCGGCGTGCGCCAGCATCGGTAATAATAAGTCCTATCTGTTGAAGTACAAAAAACATCTTATTGAATGGTATGAGGAAGAAATAGGTGCCAATGGCCCTGAAGGTGAACGGTCAAGGGATACTGGCGGATCACCAGCGGACAGGAAATTGCTAGCTAAACAACAGCAGAGAGTTGTGGAGGCAAATACGTATCTTCCTTCTATCTATAAAAACAACATGCCCTATATGCTAACGAATCACTATGATAGTAGGGGCCCTTCCGACAGCAAGATATGGAAAGGCGACCCTCTCAGTGTCATCATTAATAAAGTGTATCTGGCTAACAATAAAGAAGTATTTTCAAGACTTGGCGATACCGGGGAAATCGGGATTGTAGTATCCATAGAAGACGGGAAAGGCAATGAACCAAAGAACGTTTTAGTGTCGTATGAAGAAGGTGTTGATGACAAGGTTTTCCTTCCGATCTCTGACCTGCTTGCCTATCACACGGATGTTTATAATGATGAACCAATCCAAATCAAATTAACCGTATTCGAATTTGATCAACTTGAGAATGACAATTTCAAGAAGATATTGGGAACTGCTGGACTCATTGGTTCCGCATTGACCCCAGCATACGCCCCAGCCATATCGGCTGCATCCCAGCTTGGAGACTTTCTCATTAAACAGAATCAAGACGACATAATCGCTAAGTTTACCTTTCAGCTCTATCCTTGGGATCAAGCATCAGCCAGAGGAAGAATCACTGGGAGCAATGGAGTCCCAAGGGTAACGTATGGCCACTACGTGATTGTCAATATGGACAATGCCGATGAAGGCAAGAGCGTCGACGATTTTCGAGAGAGTATATTCGCGGATTTTGGGCTCACAGTCTATCAAATGCCCTCCGCTGTTACCAACCCCAAAGAGCCGAAAGCGGAGGTGGTCAATGCCAAGAAATTGAGGCCCTGGCCAAACCCTTCGCTCAAAAATCAGGAGGCAATCCCACTTCCATGGAGCTACGTAGTGCTAACTGTCACCAAAACCACTTCCCAAAACGCCAATATGGTTATCCATCGATTGAATTCAGTCAACCGTACGGCGGTAGGTCTCTCAAATATTGACAGTCTAAATGCCGCAAAGGCCCTCGCCTTAGGTCAACAGCTTGACGAACTAAAAAGCAATCTGGTTCTATTCACAGAAACAGATCAGTTTGACCAACGAAAAACAGACCCGTCGGCTGTTCAGCGTCTTTTTGACACTCTTGAGTCTCCGGCAATCAGCGACACGGACAAGGTTATCCTATTGAGGAAAGTCGCCGACCTACTCCCTGCCATGACCAGTGACTTTAAGTCTAGGCACAGCATTTCAGAGGACAAGCTAAAAAACAAAGACAACCTACTCAAATGGTATCGAGATATAAAAACTCGACTTGTATTTGACCCTGGCCAAAATGGATACTCCTGCAAAGAAGAAGGTAAGTCTGACTGTTCTAATTGAAGGAACTTATTATTGCCCTCTTCCGGAGGAAACCCTGGGAGGCAGGATTTGGCAGATATCTTTGAACGGAGGCAAGAGTCTCTGTACGGTGGCAGATGGTATCACGAAAGGAGCTCACTCCGGAGTTTAAACCTGAGGCCGTGCATTTGTTCAGCGGCCAATGAGCCTTAAGTTCTGCAACTAGACATTTTGGGGTTGCCAGTCTGCATTTTCTCCAACCTTGCCAGGCTTGCCCAGGCCTCCGCTGTCTGCCCCTGCCCCCCCATATTGACTCGCCCCTCAAACCTCGCTAGCCTCTGTCCCCGCCATACAATCATCCGGTTACCAGGAGGTTAGGCCATGACGCTGTGTCGATCTGTCGCAATGTTGGTCTCGTTGGTCCTTGTGCCTCTGACCGTCACGGCCGCGCCGTTGCCGGAGCCGACGGTAGAGTATTCGGCGGACAGTACGATGCAAACCGAGGGCGGCATGACGATGAAGTCTCGCGTGTACCACACACCCACGAAGCAGCGCATGGAGATGGGCGGAGCGGAGGGCAGCGTGACCATCATCCGCAAGGACAAACAGGTCATCTGGCAGGTAATGGGCGACATGTATATGGAGATGCCGCTGGATCAATCCAATGCGCCCGACATGGGCGGGTTCGACATTCAAGAGCAGACCGAGGTCGGCGAAGAGACCATCAACGGTGTGAAGACCACCAAGACGAAAATCATCGCCACCAAGCCGGACGGTGCGAAGTTCGGCGGCTTCTTCTGGACGACCAAAGAGGGGGTCACCGTCAAAATGGATCTCCTGTCGAAGGACGGGGATAAGAAAATCCGTATGGCCAGCGAGTTGACCAACGTGAAAATCGAGAAGCAAGATCCGGCCTTGTTCGAGGTTCCCGCCGGGGCAACGAAGAACGACCTAGGCGCAATGATGGGGCGGGGCGGTATGCCGAATCTGGACGAGATGATGAAAAACGCCGGGCAGGAACGGGCACGGGAGAAACGTTCGTCCAGGAGCGGCGCCGGGAGTAAGAGCCAGGAGAACGAGACGCCGGCCAGCGACGTCAACAAGATGCTCAAAGGTCTCTTCGGTCGATAGGGAGGCGCGCCATGCGTACGGTCGGAACCCTGGGTTGTGCCCTGCTGCTGCTCGCCGTGACCGGGGCCCCGGTTCGCGCCGACGATCCCTGTCTGGGGGATGAAGAGGAGAAGAGTACCAAGGCTGCGGTCGCCGCGCTGACGAAGGCCGAACAGGCCGGCCGGCCAGCCGAATTGTTCATGGCCTATCGATCCATCCTTGGCAATGAGTGTCTTGATCGTTACGACAAGACCGCGTTGTCCCGCGCCAAAACCGGTGTGCCGAAACTGGGCCGTGATTTGGCCAAGGCGGCTGAGGTGAAGGGCCTTTTGTATTCTGCCGATCCGGTGCGGAGCGATGGGCAGACCTCGGCCTTTCGTTATTTCGAAACCATCGGCGACTATGCGGAAGCGAATCGTGTGATGATGAAAGCCTTGCAGGCGAAACCCGACGATCTGGCGCTGTTCAGCGCCGCATGGGCGGTGGATGAAGGGCGTTGGGTCGTTGCGGATCAGAACACCGGCGAGCGTCAGCCCTATGTCTCGCCACAGGCCTATCGTCAGGATTTGCGGAAGATGGCGTCCGCCACGGCTGATCGGCTGATGAAAGCGGAAGAGCAGGATGCCAAGGGGCTCTCGGGCAGCGCGATGGAAGTGGCCACGGCCACCATGAAATCGCTTGAGAAGCTCAGAACCGCCGCCGCGTGGATGAAGTTCCTGCAAGCGGGCGACAGGGCCGCGCGGGAGCGGGCCGAGCAGCGGGGCGACACGATTGCCGCGCGTTCCGATTCGACGTTCACCCAGGCGAATGCCCTCATGTACTACGAGTTCGCCGGGTCACCGAAGGCGAAAGACAAAGTCGCACAGGTGAAGAAGCGGATGGGCGAGTCGGGGCGGGCGTTGGAAAAAGCCGGCCAGAATGTGAAGGGGGCGTTCTCGGAGCAGAGCCAGGCGGAGCAGAAGCAGTTCGACAAGAAGAAAGCCGATCTCGAAAAAGAACTCGGGTTCTGACGGGACCCTATCTGACCCAGATGCTCGATGATGATCCATCGCGAGGCTCCGATCATGCGGGACCGATGGTCTTGAGTCTGCGGTGTGGCCCTGTGCAGTGCAGTTGAAGAAAGGGGTTGCGTCGGCCTCTCCTTGGCTTCATCCAGGACCGAGAGGTAGTGGCTGGAATGCGGTGCGGGTGCGTCAGGGAGGGCATGATGTACCACGGGTCGACGTCGTGCGTCGACTTCGTCGGAGTTTGAGAAAGTCTCAATTGCTATACCGGGATTTGGCAGACACGTGGTACCTCCACGATAATTCGGAGCCGGTGCCGAGACTGCAGGGGGAGGGACCGTGAAGGTCACTCGAAGGAAAGTGAAACCCAGCGTTGGTGCTGAACAGGTCGGCGCCGGGCGGCCAAGGGTGCCCGGAAGACCGCTCGCATGTACGGCACACCTATCTATGTGTGGGAAAACGGCAAGGTCGTGGCAAGGAAGCCGTGATCAGCGAGAGAATGGTTCCTGGCACAATGTTCTCCCTGTTTAGTCTCAATGTGGGGGCACTTGTCCTCAGCGTTGAACATTCACCGTTGAACAGTCGCGTTTTGCCCCCATGACACGAGCCTCCGTTCGCATCATCGAGTGAAGGGCTTGCGATATTCCGGAAGAAATCGACGCTGATCCACTGGGGTGTCTTTCCGTGCGCAGGTGAGCAGCCGGGTTGGTCGGCACTTACGGAAGCCCCTCGCTCGTTTCCCCCACGGCGACAGTGAGTATCGGTTTGCCTGCGCGCTCGACGTACGAGCCGCATGCAGATCAGTCTTCTTGTGCGCACTCAAAGTGTGCTGTGATTTCGGTTCATTAGTCCGCATGATTCATGACGGTTTGTCGCGACGTCGCGCAGTTGCCCGCCGGCATGCCGCTGTGCCCATGCCGGCTTGTCGCAGCGGCGAATCCGCGATGGCAGCAGAAGCGGTCATGAATTATACGGGTTGGCGTCTTCGAGAGGAGATCCCCGCATGCTCGTGAAAGGTTGTCAGGTGATTGCCCAGCGTACGACCCTCCTCTGCGCAGTATTCGCGTGGTGTGGAGCCGGCCTCACCGGCCATGAAGCGGCGCTTGCCCAACCCAGCGAGAAATCCATCCTCGAACAATTCGCCAATCCCATTCCTCCCGACTGCCACATTCCGCCCCGTGACTTGGAACCGCCGGACCTGCCGCCGGGCACGAACAAAGTCGTGCGCATCGTCACGCTCAACGGATACGTCCAGCCGGAACTATCGACCGGATCGTTCGAGGATATGCGGAACGCCAAGATCGCCGTGGAGCCGAAGCCCGGTGGGTATGGCTGGGGGGAGAAGTGCCGCGGGCGAGTGAAGTTTTTCTTTTTGTCCGAGGTCGAACAGCCGTCACCGAAGATACCGCCTTCCGCTGGAGGCTCGACCTCCCAGCCGCCTCCCTCGGCCGGAGGCTCGTCCACCACTCAAGGATCGTCCGGCGCGTCAGGACAGACCTCATCTGGGTCATCCGGCTCGCCCCCGTCTTCGACCGTGCCCGTTCACACCGACCCATCGCCGACTAACCCGCCACCACCGACACCGACGACTCCGCCATCGTCGCGGACTCCGGTTCAGACGGGGGGCAGCGACCCCTGCGAGCCGCCGCCGGCCACCCCCCCACGCACGGTGCTGGTCCCGGAGGTGAAATTTCTCGTGGAGCGATGTACGGCGGTTACCTCAACTTGTTCGGCCACTCCCAAGCGTCGTGGTGGAGCATCCGATTGCGTCAACCAGTGTCTTCAATGGTCGGCCCCGGCGATCCAGGGCGCGCCAGGGGAGAAAGAAACCATTGGCCTGATTCTGCCGGGAGGAGACCGCATCGAATGGGGGCGCGGGGTGGCGGAGGGGGCGCAATTCACACGATTCCAACATCCGTACCAGGGCGATGATACTCCCATGCCTGTCCTGGAGTTGGCGCAGTTTTCAAACGGCGTGAATATTCGCGAAGTAGAAGCCGGCAAGTTCAGCACCGAGGTGCCGGTATCCCTGTTGCCGGTCTGGTCCTCTTCCACGACAGCGGTCACCAAGCCCAAGGTCACCTCCACGAGCACGCCGGTGCCCATCATCAAGCTGAACGGCAGCGAACAGTTCAAGCACCTGTGGTACACGGACGACAATGGGCAATTCACGCTGTCATTTGCAAACAACGCGAAGGCCCCGAGGCCATCGGGCGCAGCCTCGTCGCAGGCGACAGGGGGATGCCCCTCCGGGGGCAATATGGTGGTGGAAATTACTCTGAAAACAGACCAGTCATTCACCGGCCAGCCGTTCTTTGCAGGCGTCGAGACGCAAACCTTTACCCTTGCCCCTCAGAAAACCAAGGAGCTGACCGGTACACTCAAGAAGTTTCTGGATTCGATCATGACGGAGGAATCCGTTATCCAATCCGACATCCTGTTCGGCGCCCAGATCACCATCAAAGTGTGGGAAGAGGACAAACCGGGCGCGCTGTTGAAAGACGTGGCCTTCGGGGTCTACCGGTTTCTGGACGTGGCCGACGATGAACATACCGGTGGAGTGGTGGAAATGGCACGTACGCTGGCGGATGGGCCTGACCATGTGGTTCGTCTTCGTGAATTGGCCATGCAGGTCCATCCGGACGCGGCGGTCACATTCGATTCAGACAACCCGGAAGAAATCAATGTGCGTGAACAGAATGGCGCGACCTCCTTCAGGTTTGACCCCAAGAAACGGGATCGCCGCGAACAGGTCTCCGGAACAGTCGTCCTGTCTGCTAATAAGGACAAGCGACGTGTCGGCAGTTTACATGCCAAGGGCTCCGCCGAACCGCAGAACAGGGTTGTGTTCGATGTCACGAAATTTTCAGACACGTTGCGTCAGGTCATGGAACGAGCCAAGGATCCACGCAATGCCCAACAGAATCCGCCGAGCCTTTTGGTTCATCCTGCGCTCGTTCCATCTGCGGAATGGACATTATTTGAGACCGAACCCGACCGAGTGAGGCTGGCGGAAGATATCAAGAAGCGGATGGAATGGCTGTGGAATGAGGCCGGGCTGATGCCGGGAATCAGATGGTTTCCTGCGGTCGATCCAGAGAACACCGTCGATCTCGCTTTTGAACTCCGTGAGAACAATCATCCCAATGGTGGATTTGCGCGTGGGGTGACACCCGGTGCGGCGGACAATCTCGCTCCCATCCGAGAGATCGTACGCGGCAAGGATCAATGGAATAAAGCCGAACTGGCCTTTCGCCTCAGCCGAGCCATCAACCTTCGCTATCGGCACACCATCAAGGTTTGGCCGGACTCTCTCTTGGAGGAAGTCCCGCCGAGCCCGCTCAATCCGTCCGAGCTCAATAAGGTCATTCTCACCAAAGACCGGATAGTCAATGCGTTTGCCAAAACGATGGTGCACGAGATCGGCCATTCCTGGAGTCTGGACCATCCAGCACACATCGAGCCCATAGCCGATAAGGATGAACTGCAGAAATTGGTCCTGAAGGATGTTTCTGACCCCTCCTCAGTTGAAACCTTTCAATTGTCTTTCCACGGACAAACCACTGAACTGTTGTCCTTCTACCAGGAGGATCCGAAAGCCCCAAAACAAATGATCAAGATGGGCAGCCAGCCGATCTCGGACGCGCTTCTGAAATTGTCCTCGATCGGCTTCGCTAACTACGAGACGCAGGGGCAAGGCGCCTTCGTGTATGGTTGCCGTTTTCTTCTGGCGAATGCTGAAGATCGTCTGAAGGATTTTGCGCCTTCTCGGGAGGATCTTTCACTCACGCCGGAACAGCTTGAACGAAAGCGTGAAGCGCATAACAGACAGCGTGAAGCAGATAGGCGCGTGATCAATCTCTGTAAGCTGGAACCAGCGGCTGTTCGTGATCGCACGTTCTATGTCGAGTTTACCAACCATCTAACCGGTGCGAATCTGAACCAATTGGAAATCATTCCCTCCGCGGCAGGCACCATCACGACGGTGCATGACGGAGAGAAAAGCATGAAACTGAAAACCAAACAAGACCCCAAAGGATCCAGTGTGCATGTGCCGGCCAAAATCGACGGATACAAGCAAGCGGACCTCTACACGGACCTCATGCTTAATCTCACTGACGTAGAAGGAAAGTTGCGCTTTCAAGAAGGGATCTCGTTGGAGCCGCTCAAAATGGCCTTGGCCCTGAATTACACGAAGGCAGAGGTCCAGCAGGTGGTGGATCTCTATTTGGCCATGGATAAGGCGTACACGCGTTGGGGGAAGGCTGGATTTGAATGACACCCGCGAGATCACGCCCCACCGGACGTGGTTCGAGTCACGCGGGGGACTGTGACCGACAGGAGGAGCCGTCCATGAATAATCGTACGCATGGTTGGGGAACAGTCATGGCTTCCTTGATGATGAGCCTCGTCTTGGTGACACCGGGTTGGGCCGATGAAGGCAAGGGGTCTCCTCCGCGCCCGCCGATGGAATCGGCTCTTGAGAACATCAAGCAAGGCGATAAGGCTGGGGCGTCGGCCGCCATCGACGAGATGCGGCGGCAGAGCGAGCAGGAAGGGAACGCTCAGGCCGATCTTCTGAAATCCATGATCGAACGGTTCAAGCAGGGAGACTTCGGGGGGGCCTCGACCGATCTCCAACGGCACAACCAAGGGTTCAAGGACGCCCGGACGGAGGGGTTGGTCGGTTGTCTTGCCATCACATTCGGCGATTGGATTCGCATCGTGAGGCCGATTGTGCAGTCGAGCCGAATGGTCTTCGGCGGGACGACTACGATTGAAGAATACTATTCGACTAGTCAGGCCTCCGTCCGGGCTCAGATCCTGCTTTCTCCGGCAGCCGACGCGATGGCCGGGGAGTGGAACCCCAGGTCGATTGGGAAAGAGTATACGGACGACAAGACGTTTCCGGACGGCACTGTCGCCCGCGTGGGGCCGAAGAAGATTATCGCAAAAGTGGGGCAGGCGTTTCTCTCGTGGGAAACCAAACTCGGCGCCCTGTCCGCCGGCGAGTTGTGGTTGGTCGCCAGCCACAGCATCGATCGGACCTGCGTCAAACAACGATCGTAGAAGCGGAGTCCGCACCCCGGCCACAGGCTGCGGGTCGAGGGGCGTGTGGATGAACATCGGCCGGCTTTGCGCACGAGCGAGCGTCAGACGCACTCAGTACCGTGGCCTTTACGTCTTGTCAGGGTGATCACCTAGTGCTAGTGTGGCGAGGACGTCACGCACGGTGAATCGGTCTGGCCGGATGGCTATCCGCCGGCGCGAGAAGACAGTCAAGCTCATCAGTCAAGACTCATCGCGACTCTGAGGGATTTCATGGGAAACGCCAGGGCCACTGAGACTTACTGCGTTCCACTCGCGAAGGAGATCGACATGCGCCACCTCGTTCTGGGCCTTGCATTTCTCAGCGTGCTTGCGTCGTCGCCAATCGATGCGGCCGAGCTGAAGAGCCACCCCGCGTTCACGCCGTACGCGGGGAGCGTCGCCACGCGGCGCGACGACGACGGGTTCAAATCCTATTCGCTCGTCACTGGGGTCAATGAGAAGGGCAAGACGGATGACGAGGTGCTTCACACGCTGAAGGTCAAAGGCAACCTCATCCGGTTCGCCTACGAGAACCCGAAGGACCGATCCGCGCACGAGATCTACACCAACTATCGCCAAGCGTTCGAGAAGGGCGGCTTCAAGATTCTGTACGCCTGCACGGCGGATGAGTGCGGTGCGCGTTATGCGACGAGCCGATGGGGCCGGGTGACGGGCATGAAGTTCTTCACGCCGGAGATGCGCTATTTGGCCGCGAAAGGCGCGAGGGACGGGCAAGAACTCTACGTCGCGGTACTGGTGGCGAAGGCGCGCCACCAAGTCGAGATCGTGGAAATCAGCCCGATGGAGACCGGCCTCGTCACAGTCGAGTCGATCGGAGAGGGCCTGAAGGCGGAGGGGCGTGTCGTCCTCGACGGCATCTTCTTCGACACCGACAAGGCCGCGATCAAGGCGGAGTCGAAGCCCGCGCTCGATGCGATCGCGACGTTTCTCCGCGACAATGCCGCACTGAAGGCCTACATCGTCGGCCACACCGATGGCACCGGCGAGTTCGAACACAACATGCAGTTGTCCAAAGACCGCGCAGCAGCGGTGCTCGCGGCTCTCGCCAAGGACTACAAGATCTCCCCGGAACGTCTTGCCGCGCACGGAGTCGGTCCCCTCTCTCCTGCCCGGACGAACAAGACCGACGCCGGGCGGACGAAAAACCGCCGTGTCGAGTTGGTGGAGCGGTAAGCTGCCGGCGACTGACGCGACGCGGGGATCATGGCAGCCCGCGCCGCCGCGGGGCGATGACGTTCAATGGGGCCTGTGAGACTGCATCGGGTCATGCTAAGCACGTTCGGTTTGCTGTTCGTCGTCGTGTCCTGCTCGGGCAAGACACCCGGCGAGCCCTGTGCCTGGCAAGACTCCGGCTTTACAGCCAGGCACGATTGTCGGATGGGTAGTTTTTGTCTTCGGTCCGTCTCCTGTCCCAACGGTAAGCAGGAGAACTATGGTCGGTGTGTGAGCGGCCAATGCAGCCCGGATCGTCCTTGTCCCTCCGGCCACCTTTGTGTCCTCTACAGCGAGAACGCCTCCTACTGTATTCCCGAGTCGGTGTGTACAGAGGAGAAGCCGAAGCCATGAGACTGAATCTGCCGGCACATGACGCGGTGATGAGAAGCACGCCTGAGTCGGAGTCGCACGGAACTCGGACGGTGACCGCCATCGACAGACCGGAAGGAGGGGAGAATCTAAAATGACACATCGGGCGCAAGACTATTCCACATGGGTGTTTCTTCTGCTCGTCGCTTGGTGGCCGACGTTGGTGGGTGCCGCAGACGGGTCTGGGATGAAGTTTTACAAAGTGCCGGAGGGGCAGATCACCTACCAACTTGCTGGAACGCAAGCCGGCACAGAGACCTTCTCTTTCACGGAGTATGGCAACAAAACGAGGCGTGAAACTCATACCAGTATGGAGATGATGGGCATCTCGCAGCGCACCGATTCCGTCATCCTGACTGATGGCCCCTGGATGTACACCCTCGATCCGGACAAGAACCAGGCGATCAAACGGAAGAATCCCATGTTTGGGTCTTTCGCCGAACAAAGCGATCTCGACCGATTCAAGACCGGTGAGGATGTGATGAAGGCGTTGGGGGGGACCAAAATGGGGAGGGATGTGGTCCTCGTCCACGGCCATCGCTATGACTGCGACAGGTGGAAGCTGGAGCAGCTCATGACGACTACCTGTGTGACAAGCGATGGAATTGCGCTCTGGACAAAAAGCGGCATGGCCAACATGAGCATGCAGCAGACGGCCACGGCCATCAAGCTTGGGCCGGTGCCGCCCGGGATCACTTCGCTGCCGGCCGACACTCATGTCGTCGAGGGCGCCGATCCGATGGAATCCCTGCGACAGTTTCAGCAGCAAGGCGTTGGTCGGTCGTCGGCACGCAAGAGGAAGAAAGACAAGCTCTTGACGCCGGGTGAGATGAGGGAGGGAGAGCAGATGCGCGAGCTGCCTCAGGGAAAAGATTTCAATCAGATGATGGAATCGATGAAGAAGCTCCAGGAACAATTCAACCCAAAGAGCGATGCACCGACTCAATAGGACGAGCGGGTCATTGCGTGATGCTGAAGGGAGAGATGCTGATGAGGCGGTCTATGGTCTTGTGGAGTCTATTCTGGTTATGAGTGTTGTCTGTTTCGATATCCGGTTGTTCCGATAGGTATCTGGATCAGCTGATGGATCGCACCTCCCGGAGCGCCGAGCGCCAGGTTCAGCAGCGGATCAACCAGCGGATCGACCAAGGGATCAACAAGTCCATCAATAAGGCGAAAGATTCGGTCATCTGCGCGGCCACCGATTCGGAGTGCTTGAATAAGGCGAAAGAGGCGGGCAAGAAAGTCGTATTCGCCGGATCGGAGGACTCGTCCGATGTCATGAAGTGCGCCGCCGCCGACAAGGCCTGTTTGGATGAAGCCAAGCAATCGGGTAAGAAAGTGAAGATTATCGATGA
The DNA here is from genome assembly GCA_014055495.1 of Nitrospira sp. CR1.2. Lineage (GTDB taxonomy): Bacteria > Nitrospirota > Nitrospiria > Nitrospirales > Nitrospiraceae > Nitrospira_A. Next base: position 120,964 of record WIAG01000003.1, on the reverse strand, counting down.
CGGCATACTTCGATGCAAGGCCACGGATGCCGGGTGTCTCCGTCGAGCCCAGACTTCGGGGCAACCGGTGGAGATCATCGACTGATGTCAAGTCGTGCCTGCTGGGTGGAAGAAGGTCAAGAGGTTGCCCATCTCGGAGGCTCTGAGGCGAAGGGGAGTCTGTATCAAGTCATGGTGGATCTGGTCTACGCACGCAAGAGTACAAGAATTCGCCGCCGGCGTTCACGTGCGGAATGGAATACTGATCCGGCCGCAGACGACCAACCCTGATGAGCCGTATTGCATCGGGTCGGCCTATTGGTTTCAGCCCAGCCCGTTCACACGAACCCCGACGCTCGCGGCCGAATGGTACGAGAAGGCGGCGAAGCAGGGGCATGTCGGTGCGAGGGTTGCGCTGGCCTACCAGTATGAGAAAAGCCAGGGTGTCGAGGCCGACGTCGCCACAGCGTTCGATCTTTATGAGCGCGCAGCAAAAGCCGGATCGCCTGATGGGATATTCAATCTCTTCCGCCTGTATACGGTGGGAAAAGGCGTACAGGCCGACCTGGGGCAAGCACGCGCCTGGCTCGAGAAAGCTGCGGCGGCCGGCAGCATCGACGCGAAGAAGGAGCTGGCGAAATTCGGTCGAGGGGGCGACAAACGTCCCGGCCAGGATCTCGAGAACGCCGCCTATGCGGCCTTTACGAAAAAGGACTATGGGACCAGCGTCCGGTTGTACCGCCAGGCTAGCGATCTCGGCAACCTCCTCGCTACGGTCGCGCTCGGCCAGCATTATCGTCAGGGATTGGGGGTGGCCAAGGATCTAAAAGAGGCCGCGCGACTCTACCGCGTAGCTGCTGAGCGCGGCGATCCAGCGGGGCAGGCTCAGTTCGGGCTCGTTTATGAAGACGGAGAAGGCGTTCCGGAGAACTGGGCCGAAATGCGGCACTGGTGCGGGAAATCAGCCCAGCAGTATCACGCGCTCGGGCTCAACTGTGCAGGTCGGTTCTTTCACTTCGGCATGGCGGCGCCGATGGACCGAGGGAGGGCCATCGCCCCTTTACGACAAATCCGCGGACCAGGATGATGCGTACGCCCGCTGGTTTGCATACTATCTGCGTAAGGCACACTGCGTCGGTTTTCGCAACGAGTGGGAACGGGAGAGATTTTTTGGGCTGTGCCTCGAGCCGGAGGGGAATACGTTCAAGGATTCCAAGGAACGGACGGCCTGGCTGAGAGCTCGCTACAATGGGCTGGAGGCTGCGGCATTGCGGGAGTGGGGTAAGAATTCCAGCGCTATTACGTGCACGGGAGCCGGTGGGGAATGGAGCGGTGTATCCTGGTATACGCCGGCTGGGCGGCCCTTCGATCCGACGCAAGGCCGCGCCAACTGAAACGATATTCCATGATCGATAGGCGAAGGGCCGATGAGATCGATCATATCAATCGTGATGTTGCTTATCGTTATGTCAGGTGTGGTGCTTCGGGAGCAACCTGCCTCTGCGCCGGCTGCGAAGCTGTCGTCAGCAAATGGGCCTGGTTCGTCGTCGGCGAGGTGCTGATCAAGACTGATAGTACGTTCACACAGACGTCTGGTCGCTCGGGAGCACGCGCGCGGTGCCTCGGTGTTGGCGCGGTGGGAATTGACGGAATCTGTTCTGAGGAGCACAATACATCCTCAGTCTTAACCCGCATTATTCATGAGCCCTTCTGCTGCAATCGCCGATCCGCTGTTCCGACAGCCCTGCGGTCGGCGGGCTCGCCCTTTCGGTCCGGCCGCCTCACCGACTCGGCGGCGCGCACAGACGTGGCGCTCTTTCTTCATCGCGCCGTGTGCCCTCAACGTACTGCACGAGTACGCCTCGGACCCTCACGGCTCCGCGCGCCGGTCTCACGACGCGGCTTGGCGATTTCGCGACGAACCGTCATGAATAATGTGGGTTAACGTCCCTTGTGTGATGGATGTGAGGATCGGCCGTGCGGACGATTTCTCGGTCGTGGTTACCCCGCAAGTTAAATCCCCCTGTCGCCTTCGCGGTGTCGGTTGGCTTCATCTTCTTGCTTTCCTCCACGTTCTCTATCGCGGTCGACGGTTTCCTTGAGACCGAGTGCCTCCAGAAAGCCCCAGCCGGGATCGCGCTGACAGGTCATATCGCCCAGGCCAAGTCTGGCAATGTGCAGTCGATGTTCTGCGCCGGGGCGATCACACTCTATGTGTCGAAAAAGTACAACCATGCCATTCCGTGGCTCGAACAGGCAGCCAACGCAGGACACATTCGGGCTCCCTTGGTGCTAGGCATTCTCTATGAACAAGGAAGCGGTGTGAAGGAAGATGCAGCGACGGCGGCCAAATGGTATCAGAAGGGTATCGACAACGGAAACGCGGCGGCGGCCCGTCGTCTCGCCAATCTCTATCATCTCGGCACGGGTGTGCCGCATGACGAAGCCAAGTCGAACGAACTACTGAAGAAGGCGGTTGAAATGGGTGACAAAGCGGCTCCTGCCTATCTCGAAAAGCAAGCACGGGATCTGAAAGACGCAAGACCAGGAATGACCATCAAAGCCGAAGCCTATCGCCTGTATAAGCAAAAACGGTTCGACAAGGCGGCCACGCTCTATCAACAATGCGCGGACATGGGGAATGACGATTGTCAACTTGCGATCGGCCAGCTGTACGAGTTCGGCAATGGCGTTCCCAAGGACGCGCGTCAAGCCGCGGCGTGGTACCGCAAGTCCGCTGATCAAGGCAACCTGATCGGCCAAAAAACGCTGGGACTTTTGTATGAACTGGGGAAGGGCGTACCAGAGAATTGGGCCGAGGCGGTCCGTCTCTACTTCAAGGGGGCAGAGACATACCAAGACTCGGCCTTCGCGGTGGGCCGCATGTACGAGTTCGGCATGGCCGTGCCACAAAACCGTGCGGTCGCGATCGAATGGTTCAAGAAAGCCGACAAGCTCGGTCACCCCAAAGGCGCCTATTGGGCCAGGTGGCTGAGCGACTACAGCAACTGCATCGGCTTTCGCGATCAGCAAGAACGGAATGCCATCGGCGGTCTACGTTGCCCCGCTGATCCGGTCGGAGTGGTATTCCACAACAGCGGCGAGCGGGCTGCCTACATTCGCCGGATGGCCAAGGCGTTCGATCGCATCGAAGCCGAACAGGCGATGGCCCAGGCGGCGCTCTCAAGCCAAACGACCGACACCGGATGCGCAATGGCCGGCGGTAGATGGACCTCGGACAGGGAGGCCACCTTCGGCGGATATTGCAACTAACGCCGAAGCGTGCGGAGCTGAGGACATACGTCGGCCTTGTCATCAACGATCGGAGGTTTCCATGCATATCGTCGTCGTAATTGCCTCATGGATCGTGATGTTTCCCGCCCTTGCGTATGCCGATGCTAACGACGAATTAGCTGCCTGCCGTCGGAACATTATCCGCCTCGGTGATGACTCCAAAGCTCCAGCCGACCAAAATTGTATGGGGCTCTCCTACGCCCATGGGCTCAATCACAAGAAGGATCTTGCTAAGGCCGCCATGTGGTTTCGCAGAGCGGCCGAGCAGAACTATGCTCCGGCACAATCGTGGATCGGTTTTTTCCACGAAAAAGGCTACGGGGTGAAGGCCGATCCTGCCGAAGCAGTGAAATGGTATCGGAAATCTGCGGATCAGAATAATGCCGACGGCCTCTTCCATATGGGACGCGCCTACGAGAACGGGATCGGCGTCTCGAAAGATCTGGCGCAGGCGAGGACGTACTACACGAAAGCACAAGCGGCGGGCGCGCGGGATGCTTCGTTGGCGCTGTCCAATCTCGGTCAGGCGCCGGCCACCCTGACGCCGACTCAGGACCAGATCAACGAAGGACTGCGGCTCTACAAGGCAAAGGACTATGCCGGAGCGGCCAAGGTATTTCGAAAGTTGGCCGACCAGGGACACCCGAGAGGGCAATATCTGTTAGCCTATCAGTACGAGCGTGGAGAGGGACTCCGCCAAAGTTGTGACGAGGCGGCGCGGTGGTACCGGAAATCCGGGGATCTAGGCTATGCGGAGGCCCAGAATTATCTGGGAATGATGTATGAAAACAGTATCTGCGTGAAAGAAGACTGGGCGGAAGCGGTCCGGTGGATTCGCAAAAGTGCAGAGCAAGGGAACGCGGAAGGCCAATTCCTGCTCGGCCGCGTTTTCCAGTTCGGGATGATGGTTCCACAGAACCGACAGGAAGCCATCAAGTGGTTCGATAAGGCTGGTGATCAAGGCCACAGTCAAGCCAACTATTTCGCAAATCATCTCAAGGCGAGAAACAGTTACGTGGGCTTTCGGAATGATGAGGAGCATGCCGCGGTGGTGGGGCTCAAGTTGCGTACGGTCATACTCAATATTGAACCGGTCGGCCGGACGTTTCGTGATTCCGCCGAGCGCATGGCCTATCTCCGCCAAGCCGGCAAGCAGGCCGACCGCGAAGAAGCGATGCGGAGGTTTGAGCACGCTTTTCGCGAGTACAAGGCCTGTCAAGATTCCGGCTCATCCCACTGCATCCCGCCGAGCCCGCCGTAAGCAAGAGGCGATTCTGTTTCCGCATCTTATGGCGCAGACGACGGCTGGCCGGCCAGATCGTGGTCCCAGAAGGGCGGAAGCGGGTGACGACGATAGCCGCAATCGAATTCTTTGAACCGTTCATTGATGCGTGCTGGTTTCACGTCGTCGGGTGACTCGTGCGCGATCATGAAGTTCCGGTAGGGGATGCGGGGATCGTGCATGGGCAGCCCAATGAGAATGGGCTAATAAATCGGGAAGAACAACCAGTTCTCCACCTCCGAGACGTCCATCCGGAGATGAGTTCTGTCGACGACACTGACTTTTCCGTCTGGATTCTGGAAATTGACCACGTGCCCAGACACGTGACCTTGTGGCCGCTTGTACTCTGCGATCACTAGCCCCTGACTGCCAATGCCCTCACTCTCCAGGATTTTTGCGATGTGTTCCGGTCCTTCCATGGGGATCGGCCTGCCGTTCCAGATCATGTCGAGTTGTTCCGGATTGTAGGCGCCTGGCCGCCGCGGCGCGAAATTGTCGCCGTACGGCTTCAATTTGGCGTACAGCTGCTCGGGAGTATGTCGCAAGTCGAGTATCGGTTGTTCCGGGTCGTAAGGCATACCCTTCGGCCAGTTCGGCGAGTCGGGCGTTAGCGGTGGCCTTCCGCTCGGCGCATTTGGGAACTGCGGCGTCTGGAGGCCGCGGACGCCCACGATCTTCCAGGGTGTTCCGTCACCGATAGGGCCACCGGTTTTAAACAATTGTGCTTCAGCCAATGCTTCGTCGACGCATGAATTAATCGCAAAACAAGTATGTTCCTGGACTTTTTCCCCGTAGCCCTCGCGAGGCGGTCCGACCTTCTTGTAGAACCGCTCCAGTTTGTTATCGGCATCCGCCATGCGCTTGACGCGGTTGGCGCCCTTTTCAACTTGTGATATGCGCTGAAGCGCGCGGGCCTTGTTGGAGGCGCTCCCCGGAGTAGGCAGCAGGTCGGGCAGATTCTTTCCAAGAAATCGCGCCGGGTTCTTCTTGAAATCGCGCACGGCCTCCTCGGCGGCGGCGCGAAGCGCACGATGATTGGCGGCGTTGTCGTTGGTGAGGTAGTCCATGATGCCCTTGGCCATCTGCTCTACGGGCGCACCGGGCTTCTGCGCCAGGAACAGAATGGTTCCGCCGGCCCACTCAGCCAAACCACCGAGGAATTCGCTGCCGGCGTCACGTTGGCCGCCCTGGTCCTTGGCGATCTCATTCATCTCGGCGCCCAACCGAAACAGGAGCTTCCTGCCTTGCGGCGTCAGGATTTCCTCGGCGCGAATCGCGTCGCCTCCCGGCGAGTCACCGGTCGCGACTCCTTCCTGATCAGGCGGAGAAGACGGCAAGGTCGCTTCCTTGCCGCTTGAGGTACGGATGCAGGCGAAGATCTGTCGTTGAACTTTGGTTCTCTGTTTGCTGAGATCATTGATCTCTTGAACAATCTGTCTCCTTTGCGGCTCGACCGACTTCTTGGCCTCGGCATCGAGGCGATACAAGTCTTTCGTCATGTCCTCATGTTGGTCCACAAGACCGGCGCAATCCGGATAATCTCTCCGCTTGACGTCCCACCATGTCTTGCCGTTCCCGTTGTCGCTCGAAAACACATCGCCGCCGGTGGGTTGGGCGTGGACTTGGTCGAGGGCGAGTACCATCAAGGCTAGTTGAAAATATTTGAACCAGCATGAATGTCGTTTCGCCGTCATCTTCTTGTTTACCGCGGGAATATACTAAGAAGACATTGAGTCAAACTGGCTTTCTTCAAAGTTCAATGAGACAGTGACGTTGGTTGGGAATGGTATTGACCTGGAGGAGCGGTGAACTTCGTCTGGAAGAGCTTGATCTCAACCGTTCTCATATCAAAATAACCGCTGGCGTCGCACTCAATTTCCGGCGAAGATGACTGGGCATCATAAAAAATGACCCTCGTCCCGTTGTTTCTGGCGTTAAAAACATGCCGAATCTGCTTGAACAACTCGCCGCCTATCTCTCTGTATTGTTCTCCTGGTTCTTCTTTGAAAACGCGTCCATTCAATATTCTGTACGTGGCTCCAGGTTCTCTCGGAGCTGTGTTATCGGTGGATTGTATCCTTTGGAGGCCGGTAAAGAAAACCAGTCCCCTGCTTCCGGGGTTTCTCAAGGCCTCTTCGATTTCTTGCCGACCGCGAACCACTTGTTGGTTGTTTCTCCCATAATGCAGGAGCAACGCATCGCTAATGACTGCCTCCTGTGTCCCCTGCGGCTCGCAAGGAGCCCAATACTGAATGCGCCCGCCAGTTTCCTGCGTGTAGTCTTCTGCAAGCGACGCCCAAAAACAGTTACTACTCTTGTGACTGCCATCGGAGGCACGTTGACAACCACAATGTAGATCGTTGAAGCCCGGATTGCGTGGGCAGATCCGTCGCGCGCTCCTATAGTCTCCGGAAGGGAGTCTCAGAATTCGTGAAGCCAAGTCCGGCGCGGAATATTCCACGACACGATGGATATCGAGTTCCCAGCAGGGTGCAGTGATGTTGGCAACTTTCGGTACCGTTCGATAGGTCAACTGCAGTGACCACGGATAAATCTGATGACTGCTTTTGGGAGAGAAAGGTAACGGATCCGTACCTCCAGGAATTCGTACAATCGCAGGATTGTTCTCCTGAAGCTGATAGATGTTGGCGATCTGATCACCCTCGGCAGTGATGTAGCGATACTGCGTCGTGCCGTCTCGAAGCGCCGTGATGGGCGAACCATACGTAATGACTTGCTGAACATGGAAGCCTTCTTTTCTGAGGCGAGCCACCACCTTCTGTGCTTCCATACCTCCCAAGCTATGGCCGGCTATGACCAGGTTGGCATTGTGTGGTAGCGACTTTGCCGCCACCAGTATCGCGTCCCAATAGGCATCGCCTACGGTGATATTCGTGAACGCCATTCTCGCATCTGCTAACGTGCTGGTGGCACGGCCGAGTTTGAAAAGATCCAAACCTGAGAGCAGCATGAGGTAGGTCGGCTGGGTGGCGTTCTTGATGGGGACCGTTGCAATTGGACCGACAGAACTTTGGTAGTTCTTGAAGACCCAGACGGCGAGCTGCTGCAGGTTCCAGATTTTCTCGCGGGGCTCTGTATCGATAAATACTCGGTTGGGTTTTCGATCAGGCTTGGGGTGGTGCTGGGAATCTGTGCCAAAGACATCGCCGGGCGGTCGTCCTCCGGGCATGGTCTTGAAGATATCCGGGAGTGTTCTTGGTTTCTGGTTTTGTCCGGTTCGTATTTCGTCCGATCCGGACCCGTACGACTGATCTGAAGGAGTTTGAGTCTGTATGTCGTCGGAGGGCGTCTTGTCTCCTTTGGTCGAGAAGACGTCGGACGGCTTCCTCTGATCGTTGATCCCTGGTTTCGGAGTGGAGCCAGGTCCCTGCTTCTGCCCTTTGTCTTTTCGTGCACTGGGAGGAGGCGAGGGTTTCTTGTCATGCTGATTTGTGCCGCCGTCATGGGGCTGGGAGTCTCCACCGGTGGCAAATCGGTCAGATTGTGGGCTCTTCTGCCGGTTCGCTTGGTTGAAGCAATCGATGAACGCGCGAATCTTTTGGCTTCTGACCCCGAACTGCTCGTTCGCCTGCTTGCGAAGGGCCGTGGCCTGGCGGCTGTCTATCCCTGGTTGTCTTGCTTGTTCATCAAGAGCCAAGGCCGTGTCTTGCAGTGCCTTAGCTTCATTCAGGATGGAAAGGCAGTGGCTGGACTTCTGCCTGGCTTCGGTCGTGTGTTTGTCGAACCAGCGATGCGCGTTGCCGACGGCGAATCGATCGTACGCCCCTTGTGTACTGAACACGTCCGAGCCGACCGGTTGCGCGTGGCCGGTGGACGGATGAAAGAGGTGAGCGCAGAGGATCAGCAGGCCGGCGATTCCTTGTACGTGAACTCGATACATGGCGTGTTAGCGCTGCCGTGCCGTGGTGTATTTCGTACCGCTGGCACCGATCAGTTGCAGGGTGTCTTTTCCTGTGAACTCGTACGACATTGAACCGATCTGTCCCGATTGTTCATCATGCAGCAGAATCTGGCCGTTCGACGGTTCCGCCTTGCTGCGGCGTCCCCGCTGTTGGCCCTGCAGATAGGCCGACCCACTGATTGTCGCGCCATCGGTGACGGTAGTCAGCGTGTAGCTGGAATCCGGCTGGATCGTCAGGATCCGTTTCGGAGCCGATGGACTATCGGGAACCATCTCCCATCGACCGACCAGACTGGGAACGACTCTCGCTATGGGAGGCAGGCCGGATAGTGTGCGGCGGACCATCATGCGTTGACGTTCGGCTTCGCGTTGGGCGTGGCGTTCCGCGTCTCGTTCGCTGCGCTCGCGGGCTTCCTGTCCATGTCGCGCCTTCAATTCCGCCAGGCGAGCCTGTTCTTCCGGTGTGTCGGCGTACGGATCCTGGTAGGGACGCGGAGGCAAGCGGAGCATCGCCATGTTGATCTCGTTGATCTGTGTGCGCAGGTGATCGGGTACGCCGGTGCCCGCTTCGAACAACACTGCTGATGCGCTCTCGGCGTTGCCTTGTGCGATCAATTCCTTGGCGAGGAGAATTTGCGCTTCCTTGGCCGGAATTCCGGCGAGCCCTCCGTAGTTGGTGCGACCATTGCCATCGCCGAGTTGCGGTGTGTCGGCCATACGGAGAGGGCCGAACATGGCGGCGGTGCGCAAGTGTTCGATGGAGGCATCGTGTTTGCCCAAAGCCGAGAGGATCTTGCCGGTTTGCAGGTGAGCCTCAGCCGCCAGCGTCGCGGCATTCTCTGGAGCCACCACCAATGCGCCTCCCTGCGGTTGCTGGTCCGGCCATTCGGCGCTGAACATTTCCCGTGATTCGAATCCCGGGCTCATGCGTTTCTCGTAACCGAGCACGGCATGATAGTGGGCCAGCGCCTCCTCCTGTTTCCCTTTTTGCTGAGCGGGCTTGGCCAGATGAAAACGGGCTTGCGTGGCAAGTCCGAATTCCAGCGCATCGCGGCCGAACGCTGCTCCTGCTTCAGGCTTCTGTTCGTCCAGGTGAAGGCGTGCTTCTTCAAGCGCGAGCGCCATGCGATAGTAGGCTGCGGCTTCGTCCGTTTTCCCGTCGCTGTCGTTGATCACACCGAGATAGGCGGGGATGCGGGCGTCTTCAGGATCGACTTGGGCGGCTCGCATCAAATAGCCCTTGGCTGCTTGCCAGGCCGTTTTCTCGGCGCTTCTCCATGCCATCCTCAACAGGGGCGCCGCGGTCGTGTGGAACAGTCTGGTAAAGATGAGGCGTTGCTCCTCGGCCTTTTCCAGTTGTCCTGACCGCGCATAGTGTTGCACCAGGCGATTCTGGGCTTGCAACGACTTCGGGTCGAGCTTCACGGCTTGCTCGAAGTACCGTTGTGCGTCGGCTGTGTTGCCGTCCCAGAGGGCGAGATCTGCCTGGAGCAACAGCCCGTCGACCGTACCTTTTGTCGCCGCGATGGCGTTCTCCATCGCGGCCCTGGCCCGCCGCCGAAATTCTGCCGCCGCGGCGTCGAGTTGGTCTGCGCGTTGGAGATCTGCCTGCGATGGTTGAATGCACGAGGTGCGCGTCACCACTTCGGTGATGCCGTCGCTCCGGCGATTTTCGCTGGTCGAACTCGTACACCGTTCTTGGCGAAGATTCCAGGCCTCGCTCGACATGTGATTCGCCCGCATGGAGCGGAATCTGGCGTAGAGTCCCAGTGCGTCAGGATTGCTGCCGGCTAACGTCAACACCTGGTCGGCTACTTCTTCCGCTTGGTCAAAATCCCCGAGGCCGGTCAGCGCAATGGCCTTCTGGGCCAAAGCGCCGGCATGCTTGGGGTTCATGGCCAGGGCTTGGCCGGCAATCTGGATCGCCCGCCTCAAATCCTGCTCGCGCGAGAGTTGGAAGCGATAGGGTTGGTGGGCGCGACGAGGTTCGACTGCTTCACCGCGGATGTCCGCTTCCTCGATGACGTATGCCGCCAAGTCCACGAGCTTGTCGGCATTCTTCGGGTTGTCACGAACGGCATCGTCGAGAATGCGGAGGCGATCTTGATAGATCTCGTCATAGCGAAGTCGTTGCGCGCCTTTCGTACGATGGACGTTCGTCGCGAGGTGGATCAATGGCTCCATCGGCTTGCCGGCCTTGGCGGCTACGTGCAACTCCTGCCAGTAGGTCTCGGCCGTACCATTGACCTTGTATTGGCTCAGTTGGCGTTCGACGGCCGACCGAGCGGAGCGCGTCGACAACCAGCCGCCGAGTGCCTTGTAGACCTCGAGGTCCCTCGCCATTCGTGTGTCATCGCCCATTTGAGCTGCGGCGGTGGCGCGGCCCAGGTACGCATCGGTGAAATCGGTCTTTTGGGTCAGCGCGATCGTAAATTCTGTCCGCGCTGTGACCGGCCGGCCCGCCTCGAGCCAGGTCTTGCCTGCTTGATAATGCGCATCGGGACTACCGGGATTCGCACCGAGCGCGCGGTGGACATGGGTCATGTTGCCCGCCGTGACCTTGCCGCCTGACGCCTGTTTCGCGCGCGCCACGCTGATCGATGCCAGCTCAGGCCTGCGAAAATTCTTTTCCGCGAACAACTGACCGGCTTTCGCCATTGCCTGCCGGATCTGCGGGGTTTTCGTGCCGTCGGCTTTTCCGGTTCCTCCGCGGTCCACCGGCAACCGTTGATTCTGATAGGCTTCACCGAGCTGGTAGAGGATAAACGAACCGTAGTCGGAGGTGTAATCGTCATGGCTTTGTGCGAGATGACCTGGGAGGAGGACTACGATGGGGCCGGCCGGCGCGCCCCTGGGGCCCGCGCCCAATACGTGATCGGGGACGGCTACGAGCCCGCTCATGGCTTCAACCACATAGGTCCACAGCTCCGGCTCCCGGCCGCGGTACCCGAGTTTCCCGGCCCGCTGCAGATCCTTGAGGGCGTTGGGAAAACTCTCGGCCAGTGTGTTGGCCACTCCGCGGGCGAACACGATGTCGGGATCGTCGCCTGCTGCGTCAAGTGCTGTGCTGAACGCGGCTACCGCGTCCGGCCAACGTGCGTCATGTAAGGCATCCAGTCCTTCTGCGTAAGCCGTCACGGCAGCGGGAGGCAGGGCGGCGGCGATGACCGGGGTGCTGAGCAGATAGAGAACGGTCAGGAACAGGACGAGCCGGACGCATGCGAACGGGGACATGGTGCACCTCCTTCGAGAGGCGGCCTGACACGTGCAATGTTGGGGTGTGCCGACGGCCCCCAGCTTACAAGTGAGGTCTCTGCTCAATCAATAGGTGGTCCGCGAGGCCGGCAGGCCGGGAACAACGTTCGTGGAACGGCAGGAACGGGGTCTGAATTGGACCTCCCTGGCAATCCACAGCCAGCCGAAAAACAGTGCGAATCTTCACGAAGAGAGCGTCGTCATCAACGGACTGCTCGTCCCTGTTCCTCCTCGAAGGTGCCCGTTCCGCAGCCCAGCCCGCCGTAGACCATCCCGAAATATCCGCAGTAGGCGCCGCCTTGAAATGCCCAGTCCCGGCGGGTGGCCTGCTCGATCCGGCCGTTATGAATGAGAAATGAGACGTCTTGCGATCCGACGGGGATCATCGCAGGCAGGGGAAGGATGACGATATAGAGAATCACGCCGGACCATCGAAAACCGGCTGTCTTGTACGTCCAGTCTTCCGTACCGTCCTGCCGGCTCTCGATGCGATCCGGTTCGCCCCACTGGTTGCGTAGTTCGGCGGCTGAGGTGACGATGGCTGCGGGTGGTGCCTTGTGTACGTCGAGAGCCCCTCTGGTTGGGTGGATGGTCGGGTGCGCGCCGGACTCGGTGCGGCTTCCCAGGGTCCATGCGCCAAGCCCCACGCAGCCGTGAAGCGAGAGGGCCGTCACGATCCACAGCATGCGTGTGAGGTATCGATGCATCTCTCCCTTTCCGTGACGACGCGGAGTCGCAGCCTACCCGGGTAGCCGGCGCAACACAAGCCTCATCTGCAGTAGATGCGGCGGGCGCTTGGGCGGCAGTCGGGTCGATTCGCTTCCCCCCTTCCAAGGTAGGATACCGCTCGACCGGCGGCTCCCGATAGGATCCGCCCGGAAGGAGGTTGAGATGGCACCTCGGCGGTATGTCAGAACCTACTACCGGTTTCCCCTGCAGTATCCGGTCATCTTCGGAGGAGCCCCGTTTGTCGGCGAAGGGCTCTTGACCAACTTGTCGTTAAAGGGATGCTCGGTGATGTGCGATCGAGAAGCGCTCTGTGGGAGCGAGGTGCGGGTGAGCATGTGGCTCAACAATGAACTGCCGGCCTTGCCGGTCGAACTCGGGACCATCAAATGGGTGAACGGAAATCAGTTCGGCGTGGAGTTCCAACGCATGCCGACGGAGGCTCAGCAACGGCTCAATCGGCTCTTGCGGTTGGAATTGATCGAGTGGCTGGAGAAGCGGCATCGCACCCGCCCGTCATCCGGATCGGCCAGTCGACAGCGCTGACGTCCTGCCTCGACAAGTCTTCCCTTCCTCGTTGTCCCTTCGGTTCTCACTGGGTCGACAGACCGAGTTCCCCATGCCGGCACTCTTTGTTCGAGGCGCTCCCAACCCTGTCGTCCGACAGGCGATTTCGGTCCATTGCGGGGGGTGTGACGATCAAGACATCGATCCTGGGACTCTGATTCGGCCGAGGTAGCAGATGCTCGTGGGAAGTTCACGCAAGTTCGAGAAGGGGCGAACGACATTCTGGAGGTCACCAGGTCGATCTGCCGCCCCCCGTTCTTGACGCACCTCCCGGCGCGGTGTAGGGTCCCACCAGAGGGGTAGCGGGTCGGACGGTCGGCATGACCGGTGTCATGCGAGGCGGTGGGAAGGCGGCATTAGCGGAAGCCAGCGGGTGAGAGAGGAGTAGGAGTACACATGGGAACAGGTGATCGACGACCGATTGTAGCGATCCTGGTCGGTGGCGGGCCGGCCCCCGGGATCAACAGCGTTATTGGAGCCGCGACGATCCGCAGCATTCTCGGCGGGTGCGACGTGATTGGGATTCAGGACGGGTTCAAGTGGATCATGGCGGGCAAGAGGGACAAGATCAAACGCCTCTCCATCGAGGATATCAGCCGCATCCATTTCAGCGGCGGTTCCTGCCTGGGCACTGCCCGCGCCAACCCTACTCAAAAAGCGGAATACCTCGATGCCTGTCTGGCGAGCCTCGACGCGCTGGGTGTGACGAGGTTGATCACGATCGGCGGAGACGATACGGCGTTCTCCGCGCTTCGGTTGGAGCAACGGGCGCAAGGGCGGCTCCAGGTGGTGCATGTCCCGAAAACGATCGACAACGACCTCGACCTCCCGCATGGCATTCCGACATTCGGATTTCAGACGGCCCGACACATCGGCGTGGAGTTGGTGAAAAGCTTGATGGTCGATGCGGAGACGACGTCTCGCTGGTATTTCGTGGTGACCATGGGGCGTAAGGCCGGTCATCTGGCGTTAGGTATCGGCAAGGCCGCCGGGGCGACGCTGACCATCATTCCGGAAGAGTTTCGCAGGAAGCCCATTCGTCTGAAAACGCTGGTGGATATCCTGGTGGCGGCCTTTATCAAGCGGCTCGCGGCCGGTCGTTCGGACGGAGTGGCGGTGTTGGCGGAAGGGCTGGTCGAGTTTCTCGATCAACAGGACTTAAACGGGTTGGACGATGTCGAGCGTGACCAGCACGGGCATGTGCGCCTGGCCGAGGTCAATTTCGGCGTCGTCCTCAAACGCGCGGTGGAACAGGAGCTGCGTAGCTTCGGCGTGAAGACCACCATCGTCGAGAAAAACATCGGTTATGAATTGCGGTGTGCGGACCCGATTTCTTTCGACATGGAATATACGCGGGACCTGGGGTATTGCGCGGCGCAGTTTCTGCTGGATGGCGGCAATGCCGCGATGGTGTCGATCCAGAACGGCCGGTTTATCCCGATCCCGTTCAGCGACATTTTAGACCCGGCGACCGGTCGGACCAGAGTGCGCATGGTGGATGTCGAGTCGGAATCCTACGTCATCGCTCGACGCTACATGATTCGCCTCTCCCAGGAAGACCTGAGCCATCCGCAGGCGGCGGTGCGTTTGGCAACGACCGCAGGTATGGCCGAGGACGATTTTCGGAAACGATTCGCCTATCTGATGGAGAAGGATGTGTAACAGGCATGTCCGTGCGAATCGTGATCATGACGGCGAACCTCTGGAGGGGTGATGGCGACGAGCCTCAGTCCTGATACGGAAATTCAACTCACCTTCGAACGACAGCGGGCCTGGCTGTCGCCCTGGGGGGCATCATTGCGGCGCTACGCCATGGTGAACCCCGAGGGCGGGGAAACCGACATCGTCTGGGGCTATTCCGGCGGCGCGAATAAAAAAGGCGGGCAGGGGGACGTGCTTATTCCCTTTCCGGGTCGGGTGGCCGAAGGGCGGTACTGTTTCGACGGGCAGACCCTGCAACTCGAACGGAACGACAAGGAGGGCCCGAACGCGATCCATGGATTCGTCCGTGCCCTGCCCTGGGCGGTCCAACAGGCCGGACCGAGTGAGGTGACGTTTGAAGTTCGCTTGGACGCGGCGGCCTATGGTCCACGCGGGTACCCGTTTTCGCTGGTGATCAGCGTGCGGTATGGCCTGAATGTCCAGGGCCTGACCTGCGCCTTTTCCGTGCAGAATGTCGGACGGACGGCGGCGCCGGTCGGCGTGGGGTTCCATCCCTATTTCACCGTCGGCACGCCCCTGGTCGACATGGCGGAGGCAAGGATTCCTGCGACGGGTTATCTGGAATTCAACCGGAGGCTGGTGCCCACAGGCAGAGTGTTGGATGCGCGTGGAACCGAATGGGACTATCGCACGTATCGAGTCATCGGCTCTCGGCGTTTCAACCACTGTTACCTGGGATTGGAACGCGACGCAGATGGCCTCGCCACAGCTTCCTTGCGGCACCCGGCCACCGGAGCGACGATCGATGTCGTGATGGACCGGGCGTTCTCCGCGATTGTCGTCTACACCGGAGACGCAATTGCCGATGCGCCGCGGCGTGCCCTGGCGATCGAGCCGATGACCTGTGCGACCGACGCCTTCAACCACGCCGAATGGGGCCTGACACGATTGCTTCCCGGCGAGACCTGTACCGGCCGCTACCGGGTGACTTCGAGCCTGGGCTCATGCAGGTAGAACCGTCTTCCGCTGTTGGGCGTTCCACCCCTACGACGGTCTGCTTGATTCAAGAATACGGAATCGCACTTCATCGACCTGCGTATAGGCCGACGTCTCTTCTCCCGCAAATAACCCGCATCGATAGAGGCCGGGCGTCCATCCGGTGGCTGGGCGCTGGAGCAAGAAATAGCCGGATTGATCGTTCGTCGACATGATCAGTCGATCTTGTGCCACGGCAGGCTGAGCCCCGGTTAATTCGGCTTGCTCCTTGAAACAGCGCGCGGCAAGGGGAACCTCGTCATACGAGGCGGTGACCAACCCGAAGACGAGATAGATGTCTGTTTGATCGGCGGAGAAGCTGATCCCCGGGTCCAGTGGAATAAAATCATGGGCCCCGGTCGGGGAATCGTCGCGCATGACCTTCTGAGCCGGGATGACGAATCGGAACCAGGCGAAGTCGGCGTCACGACCGACGAGTGAGGCTGCCGTGTCCAGATTGTTTTGTGGTTTCAAATGCTCCCTGGCTTTTGCCGTCAGTTCCGCCTCCGACGGGATGGATGCGGCGGCCGCCGCCGCTTGCGCAGCCGTGGCCTCAGCTTCGGCCTCGACCTCTTTGGCAAACTCCGGAACATGCGGTCGAACCTTATCCAACCAACGAGTCAGCAGGGCTGTGTTCAAGACGCGAGTGCCGGAAGGCAGCTGGACTTCTCTGGTCGATTTTTCAAATTCGGCAGTCGCGTGGTAGAGGGTCTTAAACTGGATGTAAGCCTCTTCCCAGCGTTCGAGTTCGACCAGGCACTGTCCCATGCGAAACGCCGTGGTCGTCTGTTCCTCGTCGGTCGGGTCGAGTTCCGCGGCAGGTAGTGAGAAGGCGAGCGCTTCCTTGCACCTGCCGAGTCCCATCAGGATCAAACTCAAGTGCTGACTGGCGTAGGGATCCATCGGATTGAGGCGCAGGAGTTCCCGATACACCGGTTCGGCTTCTTGAAATCGTCCGGCCTCGAAAAGGCGGTATCCCTCGGCGCGAATCATCGACCAATCCCGCAGTTGTTGCGGATTCGCATCCGGCGACATCACCGGGGAAAACCGTCGGCCTCGTTCCGTGGAACCGAAGAACAGCGTGAGCATATTCTTGGCGGAGAGCTCAAGCGGCGAGCCCGGTGCCACCCGTTCGAGCACGAACTGCACGTCCCGCTCCGCGCCTTCGTAGTCCAGCACGTCGAACCGTGCCCGGGCCAGCGCCAAACGCCAGTTGAGCATGTCCGGTCCCAGGTCCACCGCTTGCTTGGAGGCGGCCAACGCTTCTTCAAGCCGGTCCAATTTCCTGAGCTCGCGGGCGAGGCGCAGATGGATCAGCGGATTGTGCGGGTCGATTCCGGCAATGCGCTGCAGTTCGGTGATGGCGTCCTCGGCCTGGCCCGATCGTACCAGCACGCTCCATTTCGCCCAACGGACGTTCAAGGCGGTGGGAACATTTGCGAGAACCGTGTCGTAAGACTGAAGCGCGGCTTCCGTTTGCCGCGACGTGGCCAACATGTCTCCCCGGAGTTGATGGAGCGCGAGGGCTTGGGGGTGGTCCTGAAGGCCCTGATCGAGGATGTCGAGCGCGAGGTCGAGGGTGCCCTGTTCCCAGGCTGCCTTGGCATGTTGGGCGATTTGACGTTCCGCCTGCGGAGGCTCGGTGGCGAGTGCCGCAGTTGCTGCGGCGATTGCATAGGGCAGGAAGAACCATGAGAGAATTCTCGCCAGATGGAGATGTGCGGTCGCACCCGTTTCGCGACCCGTTCGAGGGAGGGCTGTCTCGTACGCTGTATCTGTGCTCATCGTGTGTTTCTCTGGTAGAGGTGAACTGAGTATTCCGGCAACTTACCCGTTAGAGGCACCGCCGGCCCGAAGGATTCGTGGTCCATCGGGCCTCTGCCCGTAGCGATCTATCTTACTGTACCAGGGACGGTGCCCGCGAGTTGGCCCGTCGGGATAACGAGGCATCAAAGGCGAGAGGCTGGGCAGACGCGTGATCGACGGAGGTCAGAACGGCGATGATCAAGCGCGTCACAAGCTGGCGATGCGGTTCAGCGCACGTTGACGAACCGGCCCTGGGCCATGGCCCGGAGCTGGTGAATCTCCTCGCTCCTGGTGACGGAGAGCGGGACGGTCTGAGTCAGTTCCTCGAGTAGGAGCGCAGTGGTCAACAGCTGCTTGCGATGCAACGCGCGATAGAGCGCGGCAACCACGGCCTGTTCGATCTCCGATCCGCTGAATCCCGTACTGCCGTCGACGATCAGTTTCATCTCGAATCGGGTGGGGTCCTGTTTGCGGAGGCCCAGGTGAATGGTCCAGATGGCCTCGCGTTCTGCGGCGTCCGGGAGGTCCACGAAGAAGATTTCGTCGAACCGGCCTTTGCGCAGCAGTTCCGGCGGCAGCGACGTGAGATTGTTGGCCGTGGCGACAACGAAGACCTCCTGGCGTTTCTCTTGAAGCCAGGTCAGAAACGCTCCGAACAGCCGCCGGCTCAGGCCTGCATCCGCGTCACCATTCCCTCCGCCGGCCACCATGGCTTTTTCGATCTCGTCGATCCACAGCACGATCGGTGCGAGCGACTCCGCCATCTCGATCGCTTTCCGGAAGTTCTTCTCCGACTCGCCGACAAACTTGTCGAACAATCGACCCGCGTCAAGTTTGAGAAGCGGCAGCTGCCATTCGCGCGCAATCGCCTTGGCCGCGAGCGATTTGCCGCAACCGGGGACTCCTACCAACATGAGGCCGCGCGGCGGAGTCAGGTTGAGGGCTTTCGCTTCCACCGAGAAACCCACCTTGGCCCGTTCCAACCAGGCCTTCAGGTTGCCGAACCCGCCTAACTCGAAGCGATTGTCTTCCAGCGGATAATATTCGAGCAGGCCCCCGTCCTTAATCGCCTGGACTTTTCGTTTCACGATGGTCTGGATATCGGCGGCGGACAGGGTGCCGTCTTCGACGATGCATTGCGTGACGACTTGACGAGCCTGATGGAGGGTCAATCCTTGTAGCGCGCGGAGGATCGCCTCTCGTTCCTGTGCCGTGGGTCCGGTGTCCGCCGCCTTGGATGTGGCCATGGAATTGAGCAGGCTCTGGACGACGGTCGTCGAGGCGGGGCGACGGGAGGACGCTCTGGTACCCAACGACTGTAAGACCGTCTGGAGCATGGCCCGCAGCTCATCGCGATCCGGCAGGTGCAGATCGAGCCGGACGGCGATGTGCTCCAGATCGGGGGGCAGGGCAATGGGATGGCCGGTCAACAGGCAGGTGGCTCGTGAGCGGCCATAGGCAGCGGCCACCTCGCGCAGTTGGCGAGCCGCGGCGGCGTCCTGGAGGTGCGGCGCCAAGTCTTTGAGCCAGAAGATCGCTTCGACAGTCAATCCATTGAGGTGTTGGAGGAGCGCCGACGGAGTGGCGGTGAGTTTGTTGATGGTCTGGGAGTCGTCGCGTCTGGTCAGGCCGCGGGTGATCGACCATTCGAACAGTGGCATCCGTTCTTGTGCGGCCACGGATTGGAGGAGCGCGAACACACGTTCCTCCTCCACCGTTTCGATCACGATGAGTGGATGAGCGGAGCGAATCAGAGTACGGAGATCGTGGACGCTGGTGGAGGCACGCATGGCAGCGACATGCTAACACGGGGTCGGTACCTGACCAAGCAAAGGAGCGATTAGGGGCGGGCGCGGTGGGGTGCCGCTAGGCATCGTTTTCCGTCAGGCACCGGCCGAGGCCCTGTTCTTCGGCGAGGTGATACGCGTAATGGATCGCCGCCAGATTTGCGACCCGTTCCTCGGCTTCTTCACGGGTCTCCGCGTGGACAATGTGAACCCCGAAGCGCGCGGTCAACGAATCGAGGAAATCCATCAAGCCGTTGCGATGATACTGTCCTAATCGACCGCCGCTGCGGTTGTACTGAAGAGCGCCTTCGATGACGAGAAACCGGTGGGGAATCACGCAGAGCGGCTCCAGTTCGCGGAGGAACTGCGGACGGTTATCGGACGGATTCGAGAAAATAGTATTGATTTCTTCCGCGCGCCGGCGTTCGATGCGGAACATATCGGGCGCTTCGGCAATGGCATAGTCCCCCGCCGGCAGGGCCTGTGTCCGCGTCCCGGCGATCCGGATGAGTCCCTTGAATTCATAGGGCTGCGTTTCGTGCGCATCGACCAGCATATGGATGGCCGGGACCATAATTTTCGGATGACTGAACCGGGTCACGTTCAGCATGGTTTGTGGTCCGCGCAACTCCTGGCGGGAGCGGGGGGCGGATTGCGGACGCGCCGCCGGGGAGGGACGCGGAGGAGGAGGTACTGTCGCGGGATGGTGTCGGTCGGCATCGTAGCGAGCGCGGGAGGCCGAGTCACTGAGCGTTTGATAGGCCTGATTGATCAGCTGGGTGCGGGCTTCGGCTTTTCGGTGCAGCGTCGGCGCATGCACAAAGCGATCGGGGTGCCACACCTGCATCTGTTCATGCCAGGCGCGCTTGATCTCCGTCTCCGTCGCGTGAGGCGAAAGTTCCAGGACGGCGTAATAGTCGGTGGTGCGCATGTTCTGTAACAGTATTCCTGTGTGGTCGAAGTGTAACGGAGTGTGATGGAAAACAGCCAGCCCGCATTCTTCATGACCGTGCGTCGAAAAATTGCTGCGTCACCTCGCGAGGTCCGCGGCTGTCCGTGCGGATTCTTGAGCAGGTTGCGGAAACACTCACTTTTTGCATGATCGCGCGCGCTGGACTCCACGTGCCGTCCCGTGTCAGTACACGCTACAGGATGCGCAAAAAGGCCGTCCAGCCAGGCCGAAGCGAGCGAAGGGGCGAATCGTACTCTTGCGGTACGGTGAGCCGCTGAGTGACGCGAGAACGCCGCTGGCGGACTGTTTCCGCATCCTGCTGGAGCACACTCGGGACGGTTCCTCCCGGCCTGCCATTGTGCGAGCCGTCGAGGCGGTGTATCGTAGGCCCAAAGGACAAGGTTTTCTTTTCATCTCAGCGGAGGCGACGCGCATGGTCCTGGTGACGGGGGGTGCCGGCTATATCGGTTCGCACACCTGTGTAGAGCTGCTCAATGCCGGCTCGGCGGTGACGGTGTTTGATAACTTTTCCAACAGCCATCCTGAGGCCCTGGCGCGCGTGCAACGGATTGCCGGAAAATCCCTTCGCCTGGTGCGTGGCGACATTCGGGATCGGGCGGCCTTGGTCGCGGCGCTTCGGGAAAGCGGGGCTACGTCGGTCATCCATTTTGCCGGCTTGAAGGCTGTGGGTGAATCGGTGGAACAGCCGCTGTCCTATTACGACAACAACGTGGCGGGATCGCTGCGTCTGCTGGAAGCGATGCAGGAGTGCGGCGTCCGCACGCTGGTCTTCAGTTCCTCCGCGACCGTCTATGGTGAACCGCAGCGCCTTCCGCTCACGGAAGATCATCCGCTTTCAGCCACCAATCCCTATGGCCGCACGAAGTTGATGGTGGAAGAGATGTTGCGCGATGTGCAGCGGAGCGATGCATCCTGGCGGATCTGTATCCTGCGCTACTTCAATCCGGTCGGGGCCCATGCCAGCGGACTGATCGGCGAAGATCCTCAGGGCATGCCGAATAACCTGCTCCCATTTGTGGCGCAGGTGGCGGTCGGTCGCCGCGAGCATCTGAATGTATGGGGAAATGACTATGCCACCCCCGATGGCACCGGGGTTCGTGACTACATTCACGTGGTGGACCTGGCGTTGGGCCATTTGAAGGCGCTGGAGGCCTTGGACCGGCTGGAACGCCCAGGGGAATGTTTGACGGTCAATCTCGGCACCGGGAATGGATACAGCGTGCTGGACATCGTCCGTGCCTTTGAGAAGGCCAGCGGAAAGCCGGTTCCCTACAAGGTTGCGCCGAGGCGACCCGGCGACGTCGCCTCCTGTTACGCCGATCCCAGGTATGCGCGCACATTGTTGGGGTGGCGGGCCGCTCGCGGGTTGGACGACATGTGTGCCGATGCCTGGCGTTGGCAGCGTACCAATCCCAACGGCTACGCGAGCTGAGCGATCAGGATTGGGTGTGAGACGCTGGGCCTGCTCGCTCTTGCTCGTCACTGTCGATGGGTAGGCGGAAGGAACCCATGAAACTCGTATCAGGTGATTCCATCCGGCGACAGGCTCTTCGCGAACCGGTTCGTCTACGGCTGTGGGCGTTGGGCCTCGGGATCACGGTTTCTGGGCTTGCAGTCATGGTGCCGGCGCAGGCAGATCATCGAGAGCATGCGCCCCATGCCGACTCCCGAGGGCATGAGGTCACTGGGGAGGGGCAGGCCATTCCCGGTGTGCCCTTTCGGGTTTTTGGGGGCAAGGGCAAGGAAACGGCTGCCGCGAGTGGATGGACGCCTGATGATCAGGCCGCAGCCCTGCGGACCGTGGCGGATGCCTTTGCCCTCATGTTGCAGCATCGGGCCGACTATCCGCGCTTCAATGAAAGTCTCATGAAAGCAGCGCTGAAGCAGGTGGTGATCGAACCCATCGTGGTCAATGACGAGGGGAAGACCTTTCCCTTTCTCGTCACTCGAACCAAAGAACCGGGGCGGGTCACCTTGTTGATCAGCGGCTCCTCGCTCAAAGAGAAGGGATACCTCCATCATCCGGACAGTCTGGTCCCGGTACTGGCGAGAGAGTTTCAATGGGTCGTCAGTAAAGCGGACACTGCGCCCAAGGCCAAGATGCTTGCGGCGGAACGGGATCTCACGCAGGCGCCCATCCGGGCGGACCAGGAGATCCAGCATCTCTCCGCGCAGGAACGGGCGCAATTGCTGCAAGCCCTTTTCGAGACCTACCTGAAAACGGTCGACGATCTGAACAGTCTCGACGGCCAACCTTATTATGAGGTCGGCGTGAAGACCCCGATCCCACCGTCACAGCAGGATTCGACGACCAAACTGTATGAGATTCGGGTTCGGGAAGCGCTGCAGCACATCGTGCGGGAGCCGTATTTCCAGGAACATACGCCGAAGGCGGTCACGCACTTGCTCAATGGAAGGGTGTGGACGGTGGCCTTCGTGAAGATCGATCAGCGCGATTGGGCGACCCGCACGAGAGTCCTGCCGGAAGAGAAGGCGGTGGTGGTCGGCGTGCGAAACCAACGGGTGCAGCCGGCGGCCGTTCTTGTGAATGTGCATCGCTTGGCCGCGCCGGACGATCCCTTTTACCCGGACACGCAGGGGTTGCCGATGGGCGCGTTGTCCACCGACCGGCTGGCCCGCGTGATCGCCCTGGAGATTCAGCACAATATTCACGAAAAATCACAGAGCGGCCATATGGCCCAGGATGCGCTGACATCCCCCAAATGAGATGCGAACCCACGGAGGTGTCCGCGCTCCAGTAAGCCGTGGAGAACCTGGACGGTTTCACAATGCGGTACGATTTATTTCTGTGCCGCGCCGGTGTGCCAGTCGCCCGCAGGATGCGGAAAATGGCCGTCCTCATAACCCGTCGTTCGTGAAGCGTCGCTCGTCTTTCGTGACAGCACGGTTGAGGATCCTCATGAGATACGCTTCACGGATGTTGATCAAGCCGCCGGCGCTCTTACCCCGTATCCTGCTAGGGGGCGATGGCTTGGACTGAGCCGTCCTTCGTATAGCTGACGTTTTCCGTTTGAAACGATGGGGTTCCGACTGGAGGTCTTGTCACGGGTTGCAGGTGACTCGGCCGCAAGTGGATGCTGTGAATCACGCGCTCAAACAGCGTGTCGTCGGCGGCGCTGTGGCGTATTTTCGAGAGGTGCAGGCTGGCGTAGACATGCCCTTCCGCCATGCAGGCATACATGCTCTTCTGGTCCAGACGCAGGCCGTGGACACGGTGCAAGGTGTAGTGAAGCGTTTGGACGGCGGGTGCGGTGGTGAGCACGATGTCCTGTCCCCGGCTGACGGCCGGTCCCCGACGCAGCTCGCGTAATCTGTCGACGCACCCGGCGGCGGAGGCCGTACCCTCTATCGGTTCGATCGCGATCGAGAGATTCAAGCCGGTCGCCGGGTGTGAGGCGGTGAGATAGCGCCGCCCGTCGGATTTGATCTGATCCCGTGCGATCAGGAATCCCTGAAACTCGATGGCCAGCTCAACGCTGCTCATCGACTCCTCCAGAAGTCTGCGATGCACGTCCGGTTCTGCGAAGGCCGGCGGTATGCCGATCGTTCCCACAAGCCATGCCATGCAGAGCGTGAGTGTCGAACACGAGAGGCTGTTCCGGTGCGCGGTCGCGGTGCGTCGGGTGATCATGGGTGCTCCTTCTCGGGCTAGCGTAAGTGCGTATGGTCAGTGTAGGTCGAACCGACGTGCATCCCAAGCGAATTACTCATTCCTGCGTCATTCGATGTAGAATGCTACGTAGGGAATCGCCCCCGAGCATAACGCGTGGTGTCTCGGCCGGTTGTGGAACGGGAAAAGGTTTTGCCGTCGCACGCGTTGCCGCTACACTGAGAGAGGTAAGCGGTCTCTTTCCTAGGGTCCGGCCCGTACTGCTCGATCATGCCGCCACTCCTCAAGCGTCGTCCGACCGTGAGCTGGTTCTGTGCCGGCGCGGCTTTGTCTGCACTTTGTTTCTGGTCTCTGTCTTCCTGGTTCACCATCGCCAACGACTGGTTGGGCCTGCGAACCACCTACGACACCAGACCTTGGTGGCTGGTGTCCGCGATGACGACTGCTTCCCTACTTCCTTGGCTGGTGCTGGGATTGGT
This sequence comes from Nitrospira sp. CR1.2, assembly GCA_014055495.1. Classification (GTDB taxonomy): domain Bacteria; phylum Nitrospirota; class Nitrospiria; order Nitrospirales; family Nitrospiraceae; genus Nitrospira_A. Next base: position 96,566 of record WIAG01000003.1, on the reverse strand, counting down.
GGTGCTGCTTAGGCACTGGCGGGGTCCTGCGTACCGGGCGACGGCCTTTGGGGCTGGAGTCGTGATGCCCTATCTCCTGGCGGTGGGTTCCTTATTGCTCCTGCCGACGCTGGACGATCACTGGCATCGGCGCGGATTCGATTCTGCTCTGTGGAAGGCGAATCAGGCGGCCGATCCGCTCTGGCCGGACCGTCTCTGCATGGTCGACGATCTGCTGGCGAACGTCACGTTCGTCGGTCTGCCGCAGGCGCATGTTGTCGAACTGCTCGGACCCGTCGACAAGGACCGTGCCCGGAATGGGTGGGATATGGTCTACGGGTTGGGCCCCGGGCGAAGAGCGTTCCGGATGGACGAAGAATCGTTGGCCATGCGCTTGAGCCAGGACGGCCGGGTAGTGGAGTATCGAATCCTGGTTGACTAGCGGCAGCGGTGATGATTCCCCTTGCTGTCGCCACAGGTCCTTCCAAGCCGTTCCCGTGCCATGGCTCCTCACATCGACCGGTTGCCGGCGCTGACCCGCATTATTCATGAGCGCTTCTGCTGCACTCGCCGATCGCTTGTTCCGGCAAGCCTGCGGCCGGCGTCCTCGCCCTTTCGGTCCGGCCGGCTCACCGCCTCGCCGGCGCCCGCAAGCATGGTTCGACTTATTCGTCGAGCCGCGGACCTCACGACGCGGCTTGGCGATTTTGCGACCAACCGTCATGAATCATGTGGGCGAAGGGCATGGGGGCCGGTTCGAGGTAGGCGTTTTTAGGCGGATTCAGGCTTTTCCTGTAGTCGGATTCCATCGCGGCGTCCTACGTTGATCTACAAATCATGTCAAATCGTCCCGCGCCGTACTTTTCCGTGCTCCTCGTCTTGACCTCATCTCCGACTGCGTGTATTTTTCGCGCCTAAATTTTTTGTGATACGTATTCTTGCGTTATTCATACAACCGAGGTGGTGGAACAAGCAGTGACTCGGCTCTACGTGGCGGGGCGTGGCCGGCCTCCGCTGCGCATCAGCGGTCGCTCCGCGTCGATGAGGAGGGATGAATGGGCCGTGTTGTTTGGCTCTTGTGTATGTTGGCGGCCCTCTGGGCCGGATGCGGATCGGCAGAGGCGGCGGTAGAGTCCCCGTCAGGATCCGGCGACGGGACGATGCGCATCATGTATGTCTCCCTGGCTGGGACTGTGCCGCTGGAACGTGCTCGTGAACTCGTGAATACGGCACAGGAGGCGGGATTTACGGCGATTCAGGTGTTACTGACCGATGGGGTGCAACTCGACCATGCGCCCTGGAAGCCGGCGAGGGGGGCATGGACCAAAGCGGAATTTCTGTCGTGGGTCGCCTATGTCCGTGCTCGCGGACTGGAGGTGATTCCGGAGGTCAAACTGCTCACCCATCAGGAACAGTTTTTTCAACATCGCTATCCTCCCCTCATGTTCAATTCCGTGTCCTACGATCCACGGAAAGATGAGACCTATACAGCGGTCTTTGCCTTTCTGGATGAGGTGATCGACGCCCTGCATCCCAAGGCGGTCCATATCGGACATGATGAGGCGTTCGGATGGACGGTCGGGCAGGTGTCAAAATGGTTGAAGTTCGGGGAGAGCATGATTCCCGCGGACCTGTTCATGCGGGATGTGCGGCGGGTTCATGCCTACCTGACGGCGAAAGGCATCGGGACGTGGATGTGGGCCGACATGCTCTTGAGCCCGGCGGAGTTTCCCGGGCTTCCGACGCGAAATCTTCACGGCGTAGCGGCTGGGTACGGCAAACCGCTGCGTGACCAGCTTCCACGAGATATCGTGATGTGTGAATGGCACTATGGAGAGGCGCAGGCACAGTTTCCCTCGATGGCCGCAATGCAAAGAGAGGGATTTCGTGTGATCGGGGCAACCTGGAAGAAGGAGGCGACGATGCGCAGCGTCAGCCGCTATGCCTTGTCCCGGCGTGCGTATGGCCTGATGGCGACGACCTGGCTTCATGTGCAGCAGAACGACACCGAGTTGGTGAAGTGGATTATCCAGGCCTCCGGCGCACTGTTCCGGAATCCCGATGCGGTCGTTCCACCGATGCCCGCCTCCATCGGCAGGCCCAGGGGGCGCGGGTAGGAGACCAGCCCCTGACGGGCCGGCGAGATGCAGGTCCGAGAGAGACCCGGTCCTGAACGTTCCCGACCCTCACATCCTTCCCGGTCGTTCGTGGCCGCCCTCGATGTTGCTACCACACCGTCCAGGCCATTGCCGTAAGTTCAGAGGTCACCATGCCGGCGTTCCTCGATGCGAACTGCGACGACGAGGAACGCTCTGCAGACGACAGGCGGGAGTGGACCGCGCCGGCCTGGAACACGTAGAATGCGCCTCCGCACTGTCCGCGCAGTCGTGATCATGCGGCGAGGGCATGGTGCATGTGGATGGTGAGTAATCGTGTCATGACCAGGAAGGGATCGTCATGAGTGTGAAATGTGGAATCGTCGGGCTGCCGAACGTGGGCAAGTCCACCCTCTTCAACGCGCTGACCAAATCGGGGATTGCGGCGGAGAATTACCCGTTCTGTACCATCGAACCGAACATCGGAGTGGTGGAGGTGCCGGATGCACGGATGCAGGCGCTGGCCGATATCGTCAAACCGCAGCGGATGCAGTATGCCACGACCGAGTTCGTGGACATCGCCGGATTGGTCGCCGGGGCCTCCAAGGGCGAAGGCTTGGGCAACCAGTTTCTCGCCAATATTCGTGAAACCGACGGGATTGTGAACGTGGTGCGCTGTTTCGAGGATGACAACGTCGTGCACGTGGCCGGTAAGGTCGACCCAATCTCCGACATCACGACCATTGTCACGGAGCTGGCGCTGGCGGACTTGACGACGGTGGAAAAGGCGCAGGAGCGGAACATGAAAGTCGTCCGTTCCGGCGATAAGGACGCGGCGAAGCTGAGCGATGTGTTGGTCCAGGTGGCGGCCTGTTTGAACGAGGGGAAGCCGGCCCGGACGTTGAAACTCGATCCGGCGCAACGAGCCCTGCTGAAACCGCTGTGTCTGTTGACGATGAAGCCGGTGATGTATGTCGCCAATGTGTCGGAGCGGGGGTTCACCGACAATCCCTTGCTGACCCGCGTGGAGGAATATGCCGCCCAGGAAGGGGCGCCGGTAGTGGCGATCTGCGCGGCCCTGGAGTCGGAAATTGCGGTGCTCTCCGATGAGGAGAAGCAGGAATTCCTGGTCGATATCGGGATGAAGGAGCCGGGGTTGAATCGCCTGATTCGCGCGGCCTATCAACTCCTGGGCCTGCAAACCTACTTTACCGCCGGTGTGAAGGAGGTCCGGGCGTGGACCATTCATATCGGCGACACGGCTCCGCAGGCCGCAGGAGTCATCCACGGTGACTTCGAAAAGGGATTCATTCGCGCTGAAGTGATCGGCTACGACGATTACATCGCCTGCAGGGGCGAGGCGGGGGCGAAGGAAAAGGGCAAGATGCGGCTGGAGGGGAAGGAGTATGTGGTGCAGGACGGCGACGTGATGCACTTCCGTTTCAACGTCTAAGCGAGCGAAAGACCATGGTCTGAAGCAAGGAATGTTTACCTGATCGGAGATCAACGATGAACGAACAAGATACACAGCGCGCGGCGGGGATTCTGAATCGGATCATGGAGCTTGAGCTGGCCGGTGTGGTGCGGTACACGCATTATGCGCTCATGATCTACGGGTACAACCGGATTCCGATCATGTCGTGGCTCAAGGGCAATGCAGACGAGAGTCTGGCCCATGCGCATAAAGCCGGTGAACTGGTGACGCTGCTCGGCGGACATCCTTCGCTGAAAATCGGGACCCTGCTCGAGACGGAAAAACACGATGTCGGCGATATCTTGCGCGAGAGCCTGGAGCATGAGAAAGCCGCTGTCGCGTCCTATTACGAACTGCTCAAGCTCGCGGAGGGCAAGTCCGTCCTGCTTGAAGAATACGCTCGGGAAATGATCGTGGGCGAAGAACTGCATCTCGACGAAGTGAACAAGATGCTGCGCAAATCGGGCGATGTGCAGGTCTTCCGTTCCTGACCGGACTCTGGCAGAAGGGGGTGACTTGGTGCGGAGGACCGGCCGGCTACCCCTTCCGCTCGCGCCTGCCGATCGCACGTCCCCCTATCCCGCTGTCACCATGTATGATGTCATTTTGTATCAGCCGGAGATTCCGCCCAACACCGGCAACATTATCCGGCTGTGCGCGAATACCGGCGCCCGGCTCCATTTAGTGAAACCGCTGGGGTTTACACTGGAAGACAAGCAGCTCCTACGGGCCGGGCTCGACTACCATGAGTTTGCCACGATCACGGTACATGAGAACTGGGAGACCTGTCTGAAACGATTCGCTGCTGGTCGGCTGTTTGCCGTCTCGACCAAGGGTCGGCAACGATACGATCTCGTACGCTACGCGGAGGGGGATGCGTTTGTGTTCGGTCCGGAAAGCCGCGGGTTGCCGCCGGAGATTCTCGGGAGTGTCTCCGACCACCAGCGCATCCGTATCCCGATGGTACCCGGCAGCCGCAGTCTCAATCTGTCCAATGCGGTTGCGGTGGTGCTGTATGAAGCGTGGCGCCAGGCGGACTTCGGGCAGTGTGTGTGAGGTCCGGGGAGCTCCTCCCGTGAGGTAGTTACCAAGCCACCCACTCTGCTGTTGCGCAAAGTCCATTTGGTAGTTAAATCTCCAGCACCAGTCCGATTTCGATCACCTGTTCAGACGGCAGATGGAAATAGGAACTGGCCCGTTGGGTATTTCGCGACAGCACCACGAACAGTTTTTCCCGCCAGATCGCCATGCCCGGCTTGGGGGTGGCTAAGAACGTAATCCGGCTCAAAAAGAAGGTCGTGTCGCGGATGGGCAGCACATGACTCTGCGCGGCAAGCTGCTTGAGAACGTTTGGGATATCCGGAGTTTCCATGAATCCGCATCGAGCGATGACTTGAAAGAGATGCTCCTGAATGGGGATGATCTCCAAGGGGGCCTCGGACGACACAAACGGCACGTGCTCCGTGCGGACCGTGAGGATGTACACCTGTTCATGGAGAGATTTGTTGTGCCGGACATTCTGAAGCAGGGCCGGTGGAGTAATGTCGGGATGTTGTGAGAGGAATACGGCTTGTCCCGCGGTTCGGCCTTCCACCTTCGACAAGATGTCGCTGACAAATCGGCGCAACGGAGGGAACTGCACACGGAGGTGTTCGGCGACGATGGCCCGACCTCGCGCCCAGGTGCTCATCACGGTAAAAATCGCCGCGCCGAGGAGCAGCGGAAACCATCCGCCGTGAGGGATCTTCTGGGCATTTGCGAGAAAAAAGGCGAGGTCGATGAATAGGAATAGCCCCACTGCCGCGATCGCAGCCGGCGTGTTCCAGCGCAAGTGGTGACGTGTGACGCGGTACATGAGCAGGGTCGTGATGATCATGGAGCCGGAGACGGCGATGCCATACGCCGCCGCCAGGTTAGTGGAAGATCCGAAGGAGAGGATGAGCCCGACGGTGCCGGCAAACATCAGCCAGTTCAGAAGAGCGAAGTAGATTTGTCCATGTTGTTCTGCGGATGTGTGGGTGATTCGGAGCGGCGGGAGATAGCCGAGTTGGACGGCTTGTAAGGTGAGAGAAAAGGCGCCGGACAGCATCGCTTGTGATGCAATGATGGTGGCCATCGTCGCCAGTGCAATGAGCGGATAGAGCATCCAGTCCGGAGCCAGGTGGTAAAAAGGGTTGGCGAGGGCCGCCGGATTGCGCATCAAGAGTGCGCCTTGGCCAAAATACTGCAGCAGCAGGGCCGGCAGGGCGACGGCGAACCAGCCGAGTTGTATCGGACGACGTCCGAAATGACCCATATCCGCGTACAGGGCTTCAGCTCCCGTGAGGACTAGAAAAACACTGCCCAGCACGAGAAAGCCGATACCTGCATGGTGAAGAAGAAACCCCACCGCATACAGGGGATTTACAGCCAGAAGCACCGAGGGGGTTTTGATCAAACTGTGCAGACCCAGCAGGGCCAGCGCGGCGAACCACACCAGCATGATGGGGCCGAAAATGCTTCCTAACTTTCCGGATCCCCGGCGCTGGACGATGAAGAGCAGCGTGACCAGTCCGACCGTGACGGGCAAGACATAGGGTGTGAACACATCGGTGGCCAGCGTCAGCCCTTCCACTGCACTGAGAACGGATATCGCCGGCGTGATGATGCCATCGCTGTAGAGAAAGGCGACGCCGACTAACCCCAGCGAGACGACCAGGCTCAGCCCCTTCCGGAGGTTGACCGGGTGAGAACGTTGGCTGAGGGCCATGAGCGCCAGCATGCCTCCTTCCCCGTCGTTATCGGCCTTCATCACAAACAGGAGATACTTCAGCGTGACGACAAGCACCAGCGCCCAGACAATCAAGGATAGGATGCCGAGCACATTGTCCGGCGTGACTCCGAGTCCATGCGATTCATGAAAACATTCGCGCAGAGCGTACAGTGGGCTGGTCCCGATGTCCCCGTAGACCACCCCCATGGCGGCTACGGTGAGAGATACGGAGACCGGTGGATGGTCTGGGTGTTTCTGCATGGATGAATCGCCCGGTGCCAAAGATCGGTGCCTGAGGTGGCTGCCGGGTGACGCCGCGACTATAGCATTTCCGAAAAAGAATGTCGGGGGTTGAGGGTGTCACTGGAATCATTGTATAGGCGTCTGCGACACGTACGAGTTATGGATCCGTCCTGGAAGTTCCCTGACTCTTCTGTTAGATTCCCGACCAACTATCTGAAGGGGTGTCGCCATCGAGCCGCCCGAAGTCGTTCAATCCATCTGACAAGAAAGCCTCTGAGACCGGCTGATGCCCTTCGGCCACGCCTCGCTTTCGGAAAGCCTGCGAGACACATATGACCGCCACCACGACGCCGACCATCTCTCCCGCAGCACAACAGCGTATTGTCGATCTCATTGCTAAGGAATTGGGGGTGGGTGCGCCGCAGGTGGCGGCTGCGGTCACCCTCTTGGACGGCGGTGCCACCGTGCCGTTCATCGCGCGCTATCGTAAAGAGGCGACCAACAATCTAAACGACACGCATCTGCGTACGTTGGAAGAACGGCTGCTGTATCTGCGGGAACTGGAAGAACGACGGCAGACGATCCTGGCGTCGATCGAAGAGCAGGGCAAACTGACCGATGAGTTGCGTCGTGCGATCGAACAGGCGGCGACGAAGCAAACCGTGGAGGACATCTATCTGCCCTTCAAGCCCAAGCGCCGCACCAAGGCGCAGATTGCGCGCGAAGCAGGGCTGCAGCCGCTGGCCGACGCACTGTTGGCTGACCCCACGCTCGATCCGGAACAGGAAGCGGCAAAGTACGTGAAGGTGGTGGCTGCCGCCGAAGGCGTCGAGGCGATCACTGTGCCCGACGCGAAAGCCGCACTTGAAGGCGCACGCGACATTCTGGTCGAGCGGTTCGCCGAAACTGCCGACCTGTTGGCGATGTTGCGCGCGAAATTGTGGAACGAAGGGATCGTCACCTCCACCGTCATGTCCGGCAAGGAAACGGCAGAAGAGGAAAAGTTCCGCGACTATTACGCCTATTCCGAAACGATCCGCACGATTCCTTCGCATCGAGCCCTGGCGATGTTCCGCGGCCGCACGCTGGGTGTGCTGAAACTGGATCTTGGGTTGGGAGAAGCCCTCGATGCCCAAGTGCCGCATCCCTGCGCCGCGCTCATTGCCGCCCATTTCGGCGTGGAGAGCCGTGGCCGACGGGCGGACAAGTGGCTGGCCGATGTCTGTCATTGGGCCTGGCGGGTGAAGGTGCATCTCCATCTCAGCACGGAGTTGTTGCTGCAGGTGCGCGAGGCGGCGGAAGCGGAGGCCATCAAGATTTTCGGTCGTAATCTCCATGAACTGTTGCTGGCCGCGCCCGCCGGGCCGAAGGCCGTGTTGGGGCTCGATCCTGGGCTCCGCACCGGCTGTAAAGTGGCCGTCGTGGATGCGACAGGAAAGTTGTTGGAGACGACGACGATCTATCCGCACCAGCCCCGGAACGACCGGCAGGGCGCGCTGGAGACCATCGCGGCATTGGTGATCCGGCATGGCGTGGAGCTGATTGCGATCGGCAACGGCACGGCGAGCCGCGAGACCGATAAGTTCGCGGCAGAGGTCGTCAAGCTGATCGCCGACCGGAAACCTGGGCGCCAGCTCGCCAAAATTGTGGTCAGCGAGGCCGGTGCGTCCGTCTATTCCGCGTCGGCCTTTGCCGCGGCGGAATTTCCGGCCTTGGACGTCAGTCTGCGCGGAGCCGTCTCGATCGCCAGGCGGTTGCAGGATCCCCTGGCGGAACTCGTCAAAATCGATCCCAAGTCGATCGGAGTGGGGCAATACCAGCATGACGTCAATCAGCGGGCTCTCGCGCGATCGCTTGACGCAACGGTCGAGGATTGCGTCAATGCGGTCGGAGTGGATGTGAACACGGCGTCTGCCCCGCTGTTGGCGCGAGTCTCCGGGCTGAACCGGGTGCTCGCGCAGAATATCGTCGAGTATCGAGATGCGCACGGCCCCTTCCCGAACCGGGTGATGATTCGGAAGGTCCCGCGCCTGGGCGACAAGACGTTTGAGCAAGCCGCGGGGTTCTTGCGGATCAACAACGGCGACAATCCATTAGACCGTTCCGCCGTCCATCCGGAGGCCTACCCGGTGGTCGAGCGCATGCTGGCGCGGTTGAATACAGGCATTGCCGAAGTCATGGGGAAACCTGCCGCATTGAAGGAACTTTCGCCGGCGGACTTCACCGATGAAACGTTCGGCCTACCGACGGTGAAGGATATTCTCGCTGAGTTAGAAAAGCCCGGCCGCGACCCGCGCCCGGAATTCAAGACGGCCACGTTTCGCGAAGGGGTGGAGTCGCTCGCAGATTTACAGACAGGGATGATGCTCGAAGGCGTGGTGACCAATGTCGCCGCGTTCGGAGCCTTTGTCGATATCGGTGTACACCAGGACGGTCTCGTCCACGTGTCCGCGTTGGCCAACACGTTCGTGAAAGACCCGCATGAGGTGGTGAAACCGGGTCAGATTGTGAAAGTCAAGGTGCTCTCCGTCGACGTGCCTCGACAACGCATCGCGTTGACGATGCGCATGGACGATGTTGCGGCGAACTCCCCTCAGTCTGATTCCCGTGCCGCCGGACCTCGAGACCGTCGTCCTGCGGATTCCGCGCGGGCGGCGGCCAAAAGTCCTCAACCGGTGAACGCGTTCGCTCTGGCCATGGCGCGTGCCCAGCAGAAGAAAGCGTGATTGTCTGCCGATGTCGATCGCGTGGCGTCGTTGGCGCCGTCTAGGGTTTCGTCTTGAAGAAGTTGCCTCCTTTGAGCCGTTCGTCGTCGGTGCCCCAGACGATTTGTTTCTCCCGTCTTGCGAGGAGCGGCACATGTTTGGAGCAATGGATATACGCCTCTTCCACTCGGATCAGGATCCAGGCCTTCGGTGTTGGTCCCTCGTCATGGGGATCGGCCGTTAGTTGAGGGAAGGCCGCGATCTCCTGGGGATTCAAGACCTGCGCGCTTCCGTTGACGTGCAGTCCCACCGTCGTCTGAAAATAGTCCAGAAACACCATCCCGATGTGCGGGTTCTCCAATAGATTTCCCACGCTTGCCAACACGCCGTTGCCCCGGTATTCCGGGTACGCGAGGGTCTGCTCATCCAACACCCGCACGAATCCCGGGGCGCCGGCGCGGAATGAACAGTCACAGTGCCCTCGCGCATCCGCGGTCGCGATAGAGACCATCTCCATGCGTGCGATGAATGCCCGCATGGGCTGATTCAGATAGGTCAAGACTTGATGTTCGTAAAACGCCGCGGCACGGACGGAGGTTCCGAAGCGTGCTTGGGCTTGTTGTTCGCCAGGGGAGCCGGGCCCTGCCATAGGTGTCGCTCCTTGTTCACGAAAGTGTCGGTCGGAGATACCTGCCGGGGCTATTGTCCGTCACACAGAGGGACCCTGTCGATGTGCGGGTGGAGGCTTGTCGGAAGAATCCGACGCTACCGGTCCGCGTCGTATTTCTTCAGTTTGGTGAGGAGGGTTTTGTAGTCGATTCGGAGTATCTGCGCGGCCCTGCTCTTGTTGCCCTCGTTCGCTTTCAGGACTCGCTCGATATGCAGGCGTTCGACCTCGTCGAGCGGGACGAGTGTCTCGTTGTCGGCAGGAGGCCTGGCCGACGACTGAGGCAGGACCTGCAGCACCTCTGCGTCGGTGATCGATCCACGGCTCGGACTCATCAGCACGATCCGCTCGAGGACGTTGCGCAATTCACGAATGTTTCCAGGCCAGGGATAGGCGCTCAGGGCCCTCAAGCTGTCAGGCGTGAGGGTTCGTGTTGTGCTGCCGGGGAGGCGAACCGTCTCCAGGATATGGGCGGCCAACGGCGCGATGTCCTCGGGCCGATCCCGCAACGGTGGGACTCTCAGCGTAACGGTGTTGATGCGATAGAGCAGATCGTCGCGAAATCGACCTTGCAGGACAAGTTCCTGCAGATCCCGGTTTGTGGCGCAGAGGATTCGCGCATCGGCTCGAAGCGTACGGGTACTGCCCACGGGACGGTATTCGTTCCGGTCCAGGAAGCGCAGCAAGCCGACTTGCATCGGTCCCGGCATCTCCCCCACCTCATCCAAAAACAGTGAACCGCCTTCGGCGGCGGCGATGAGGCCGGGCTTCGCCGTCGCGGCGCCGGTGAAGGCCCCCTTTTCGTAGCCGAATAATTCACTCTCTAACAACTCGCGGCTCACGGCTCCACAGTTGACGGCGATGCAGGGTCCGGCGGCCCGGCGGCTTTGCGCATGGAGCAGGCGCGCCACCACTTCCTTTCCGGACCCGGTTTCCCCTTGAATGAGGACCGCGGCTTGCGACGGCGCCACTTGGGCGATGTACGTGCGCACCCGCTGCCAAGCCGGACTGGGGCCATCGACAATCGCATCCTGCCGGTAGCCGCCGTGGCGTGCCGCCAGATTTTCCCGGCGGAGTTCACGAACCGTCCGCAGCTTGGCCAGGGCGGCTTTCACGGCGGCTCCATCGAAGGGAATATCTTTCAGCAGGAAATCCCAGGCCCCGTCCTTGATGGCCGCCACGGCATCTTTCACGTCACCATGGCCGGTGAGCACAACCACATCGACATCCGGTTGATGCTCCTTGACCCAGCGCAGGACCGCACGTCCGTCGACGCCGGGCATGCGCAAATCGGTGATGACACAGTCGAAGGCGCCGGTGCGAAGCAGATCGAGACCCTCCTGTCCGCCGCTTGCAGTCCGGGTGTCGCATCCCTCCTCGCGGAGCGCCTGCTCGACGACCAGGCGGACAAACTCTTCGTCATCGATGATGAGCGTGCGGATACGTTCTGTGGTCATGTGTCAGGCCGATGCCGGGTCGGAGGCGTGGGTGGGAGGCGAGGCCCGGTCTACCACGATGTCGGCTCGTTCGGGAAAGACGAGCGAAAACTTGCTGCCTGCGCCGGGCGTGGATTCGGCCCACACGCGGCCCTCATGTTTATCCATCACGAGCTTGACGATCGCCAGGCCGACGCCGGTGCCTTCATAGTCCTGTGGGCTGTGCAGCCGTTCAAACAGGCCGAAGATTTTGTCGGTCTGGGCCGGATCGAAGCCGATGCCGTTGTCCTGTATCCAGAGGAGCCGTTCGTGGTCCGTCCTGGTGCCGCCGATGGTGATCGTGGGGGCGCCGGTGCGGCGGGAGAATTTGGCGGCGTTATCGAGCAGATTGGCGATCGCCTGTCGGATGCTGACCGGTTCGCCGTAGAGATCGGCAAAGGGGAGAGCGACCTGGATCTTGGGTTTCGGCCCCGCAAGGCCGCTGAAGCGATCGGTGATCAGGGTCGTGATCATCTCCAGCACATTGAAGCGCTGGCGCGGCAGGTCCTGCCGTTCCAATCGCGAATATTTGAGCAGCGCGTCGATCATATGGGTGAGGCGCAACGAAGACCGGCGTATCACATCGATCTGGTGGCGGGTTTCGGCGTCACCGCCTTCGAGAAATCGTTTTTCGAGCAGGGAGGAAAACCCCTCGATTTCCCGTAACGGGCCCTTGAGATCGTGGGCGACCGAATAGGTAAAGGCTTCGAGCTCTTTGGTCTTCCTGGCCGTGGCGGCCGTCTGTTCGCGTAGACTCTTCAGCATGGAGGAGAGTGAGGCCGACAAGGTCCCGACTTCATCACGGGTCGGCCAGGATTCGAAGTGCGCCGTCAGGTCGTGATGGGCCACCCGGTCGGCGGTGATCGAGAGACGTTGGAGTGGTTTCGCGATCCGGCGGTTGACTGCAAGGTAAATCATGCCGATGACGAGCCCCAGCACGGCGACCAAGCCCAGCGCGATCATCCGGGCCTGTCGGAGCAGCAGGTCCCCCTCGATTTTCATTTCGACGTCGATATCGCGATGGGCGGAGACCAACTGATCAAGGTTACGGGTAAGTGTGGCCATGAGCGCATCGGCCTTAGCGGTTGCCGACTGCGGCGTGCCGGGCGACTGCGGTTGTGCGAGGGCTACGCTCCATAAGCCGTGTAACTCCTGCAGAGCGTGATCGATGTCGGCGATGGCCTGGTCTTCCTGGTCGGCCAGATCCAGGCGCTGGTGTTGGTCCAGCATCCCCAGGAGAATCGGATGGGTGCGCGCTGCATGCGTGGATCGATAGAGTTGCAGGGCGCGACGAATGTCATCGACGTGTGTGGTCAGGCGAGCGAGGGTGTCGTCTGCGGCGGTCTTCGTCATTTGTTCGAGGAAGAGGTGCAGCGTGAGGTTCATGTCGTAGGCGGAGCGCTGCATCGTCGCGGCGGTGACGATGGCCGGCACGGTGATCCGTTTGTGTCGGTCGACGTAACTGTTGATGCGGCTGAGATAGACCAGGAGCGCCGTGAGGCTCAACGCCAGGAGGCTGAGGATGACTCCGAAGGAGAGGAAAAATTTCTGTCCGATCGAACGGTCATGGAGCCAGCGCATGCAGGCCTCGTGGTGAACGCCTACGGTACCACAGTGACCAGTCCCATGCCACCCCGCGAGGGGCCGACGTTTCCGCCACCGCTCTCCGCCTGGCGAGGAACCGTCGGCCGGGATCGTCACACCGGGAAATGAATTTCCCGGTCTTGCTTGCGCAGAAGTTCGTTCATGCCGACCAGCGGGCTTGATGGCTTCCCTCCCGCGGCTGCTAGGAGGGACAACCAGTCCCGCAGGTCGAAGGTGGTGCGAGCTGATCTCGAGGGAACCGTACCGTTGTTCAGTGTTGCTCCGAAACCGGTTTGTTGTCTCGTTCAAGTCCCGGTTGCGCAGGCATGGCCGACAACGCATCCCGGTACCGAATGATGAGTTCCTCTTGTTGGTCCGGTGCGAACAGCCCGCCGCCTGACCGGACGTTCACGAGGAACTCTTCCGGCTCAAACGTGGCGTCGAAGGCCGGGGAGCGCTCCGGCACATTCGGCATCTGGCGATCATACTTGCTGATATCGGGGCCTGGCCCGTGCCGGTCGTGAGCTTCGCGCAATGCTAGATGCAGTGTGGCGTCTTGTATCGACAACCATCCCGTGCTCGTCTCCTCTTCGCCATGTTCGGTGGCATGGCTGAGATGGTAGTAGACCAGATCGGCGGGTGATGCCTGCGACAAGGCTTTGGCCATGGCCGGAGCGAGGACGGCGATTTCCCCGTCGCGGAAGGCCCTGGTTTTGTCCGCCTGTCCGACGAATAGACGATGCAGGGCGTTGCGTCGTTCCCAGACTCGTACGCCCCGTAACAAGGTGCCGATCTCCGTCGCGGTCAACGAGGCCGGATGGGCGTTCGTCGTCGATGTCGGATCCCGTTCGATGCGGACCTGATTCAATCCCGACTGGTAGACAGTCTTGGCCGGCGCCGGGGGCTGGGCCGCGCAACCGGTCGCGATCGCCGCAGCGATGACGGCCAGGAGAAGATTGCCGCGACGTGAGAACGTTCGATGCTCTGGATGTCCGATGCCGTTCATGGTTTCACCTCTTCTTGTTGCGCGAATCCGACTTCGGGAGCCGCGCGGTCGAATCCGAATTCCCGCAACAGGGTTTGAATCGTGGGGCTCAGGAGAAATGCAATGAAATCGCCGGCAGCGGTGATGTTCTGGGCCGTCCAGGCGGCGGCGACGCCATAGCGTACGGGTGTGTGAGAGCCGACAGGTGCCGTGTCGAGGATCCGAACGCCAGGATTGGAGATCGCATCGGTGCGATAGACCACGCCGATTTCGGCCTCGCCTTTGGCGACCAAGTCGAGGACGGCTCGTGAATGTTCACCGAGAACGTACTGTGACTTCAGCTTTGGCTCAAGTTTGCTGTACTTCAAAAACTGCGCGGAGACTTTTCCGACCGAAGAGGTCTTCGGGTCCCCGACGGCAATGCGGCGAATCGAAGCGGTTTGCAGATCCGCAATCGAGCTGATGGGGGCAGGGAGGGTCGTCCCCGTGATCAGAACCAGCGAGGTTGCCGCGAAGGCACGTTTGGTTCCTTGAATGATCAACCCCTTGGCCTCGAGCTGGTCGATTTCCTCAAAGAGCGACGGCAGAAAGATGTCCACCGGCGCACCCTGTTCGATCTGGCTGCGGAGTGTTTGCGACGGACCATAAATCACGCGCACGTTGATGTGGCGATGCTCCGCTTCAAACAGCGGAAGGATTTTACGAAGGGCGTCCTTCAGGCTGTTGGCGGCGGCGATGGTAATGGTCTCCGGCTGTGCCTGGACCGGCTGGACGTTCAGTCCCCAACCGATCACGAGGCCGACGATGGCGACGATTCCGCGGACACGAAATGCTGCGCTCATGATCTCCTCCACCAACCTATCATGCCTGTCTTAGACGCTTAGAAGTAGAACTGGTACTGCACGTTAATCCGGTTCTCGACGAGGTCGCGTCCGAATCCTGGCTCACTCTCAAAGGGGAACCGGTCCGGCGCTCGACCACCGCTGCCCATCGTGATATTGGAGTAATCGATCACGAGCCGGTTGTTGTAGGTGCCGTCGAAACTGTAGTTGATTGCGGCGCCGAATTCCTTGACCAGATCGTTCACTTGCTGAGTGGAAGGATCCATGAATCCATACCGCATCGCTAGTTCGAGTTTACGCGGAATAATGTACTTCCCCACTTGTGCGTACCATCCATAGGCCTGGCCCAGGTTGACAGGAGGGCCGAGAAATGGGGCCGGCGGGATCGTATTCAGGTCGAACGGGCTGGTTCCGCTACCGGCGTTTCGCACACGCTGGTGCCGGTAGTACCCCTCCGCCTGAATTGACCATCCCTGATACTTGGCGATGAAGTCGGCTTCATACGTCTGAAAGTCCCAGATGCCGCCGGCCAGGAGCCGCCCGTTATACGCTTTGGTGACAGCCTGCCGGTAGGCACGGTCGACGATGTCCGAGCGGATGGAGCTCAGGTAGTTTTGTGCCGGGTTATAGGCGTAACCGAAGGCGATCGCCGATTGCAGCGTCCGGGAGTTCAAAATATCACCCTGCCCATAGCCGGGGTTCCCCGCGATTTTGTACAACAGCCGGGCGGTATACATCATTTCGCCGGTCATGAAGCGTGTGTTGTAATTGTATGTGCGTGTCGTTGCGGCCCCCGGCGCACCAGGCGTGCCGGTTTGGGGTAATACATTCTGACTGACGGAGGTGCCTTCCCGCGCAAGATTGGCCCCCACTCCGCCCCAAATGCCGAAAGCGTAATTGAATCTGTACTGATCCTCGTCGCTGGAAATACTGACTCCGATATCGCGGGCGTTTTGCTGGTTGGCGGCAAAGGCATTCTGGACGATCAGGTTATCGGCAAAGGTCGACGTGGCCATCGAGCTGATCGTGGCGCGGTTGAACCAGACTCTCTGTTGGCCGGCCTGAACCGTGAGCCAGGGAATATGCCACGAGGAGATGTAGGCATCGAGTAGGCCGGCCCTGCCGCTCCCTCCCTCTTGGTTCCATGTCGTTTGATCGAACGCCCAGGAGATGTTGTAGCGAAAGTCCGGGTCGAAGGCATAACCGAGGAACTGGAGTCTGGCGCGGGGTACGCTGAATTGATTGGAGTCGCTCTGTTTCCGGATCGCTCGGAATTCGACCTGGCCACCCAGGATTTCCGGATTGCGAGAATCGCCGACTGTTCCCCAGGCACTGTTGTATGCGCTGTGGGAATAGCGGACTTGGGTGAGCAGGCGCAGCTTGAGAAAAAACTTGTCTCCCACGCGGAAGTTCAGGCCATTGTTGACGTCGATCGTGTAGTTCGGTTTGGACACCTGTTCGCGTTTCTCAATGACTTTCAGACCCCGGTCATATTCGTCCTGCGTGATGATGCCTTTGAGCAGGAGATATTTCAGGCCGGGGTCCTCAGCCGAATAGTATTCCCATTTTTCGTCCTTCTTGATGAACTGGCCTTCCTCGACCCCCTGTGCGGGCAGGGTCAGGCCGCCCCAGAGGACGGCCAGACTAGCCCCGAGGGCCATTGTCGATCGTTTCATCACGTTTGCTCCCATTTAAAATGTCGATTGAGTCCGTAGATGGAGAATAACGGTGCTCAATTTTCATATGGTCAATCAGTTATGAAATAACTTATATCCGATGAGGTATAAAATTAATAAAGTTTAATTATATTGTCAACAATATAGTCGGACCCACTCATCACTGGTTCACACCCTCTCCGAAATCAATTCCATCGCTTTGCCAATCCCTCAGCGGAGCCCGTATCCGGAACCCCAGGACCCCGCCGAACAAAACCGGTGATGCGCGAGAGGCCAGTATAGGGAGTGTCATAATAGTTGACAGAAATTTATCTATAGTGATACATGTCCGGCACGATGGGCGAAAAAAGCAAAGCCGAACCGGCCTCCAACGTTGTGAATTCTCTTCGAGCGTTGCGAATGGCCAAAGGCCTCTCGCAAGGCCAGCTTGCCGATGGGGCATTGATCACCCGCCAGGCTGTCTGCGCCATCGAAACGGATCAGTATCTCCCGACCACGGCGGTGGCCCTGCGACTCGCCAGCGTCTTGGGCTGTCACGTGGAGGACATTTTTAGTCTCAAGACGACCGGCGAGTTGATCGAAGGTGATTGGGTCTGGCCGGGGTTGGCCGTGTCGGCTGTTCAACCTCGTACCAGAGTCAAGGTTGCAAAGGTCGAGGACCGGTTCGTCGTCCGCCCGGTTGCAGCCCTCGGAGAAATCCTCAACTACACGGTGCCTGCCGACGGTTTGATTATCGGGAAGGCTGGATCGGGTGCACGCGCTCCGAAATCCGATCGCCGTGTGCTCGTCCGGTTGTTGCGTGAGCGGCAGATCGTCGAACGGGAAATCGCGGTGGCTGGTTGTGACCCGGCCATCAATCTGGCGAGCGAATATTTACATCGGCATAAAGACACTTCGACGGTCGTCGGGTGGTCGATGGGGAGCGCGGCGGCCCTGGAAGCGCTCAAGCGCAAAGAAGTACACATGGCGGGGTTGCATATTCTGGATACCAAGACCGGGGAATCGAACCTGCCGTATCTCAGACGGCACCTGCAGGGCGACGACTACATCGTCGTGACCTTTGCCGCGTGGGAAGAGGGGCTCATCGTGCGAGCGGGGAACCCCAAGCGGATCCGCGCGGTGGAGGATCTGGTCCGTCCCAACCTGGTGCTGGTCAATCGTGAAGAGGGCGCTGCCGCCAGGATGCTGTTGGATCAGCGCCTAGAGGCGTTGGGGATCGACGGAACCGCAATCAAGGGCTACGGAGCGACCGTGAGTTCCCACTTTGAGGTGGCTCGGCATATTGCGGATGGGCAAGGCGATGCCGGAATCGGCGTGCGGTCTGCGGCGCAAATTTTCGGGCTCGACTTCGTGCCCTTACAACAGGCTCGCTACGATCTGGTCCTGCCGAAGCGCTACCTCTCCAGTCACCCGGGGCTGTCGCACCTGCTCGACGCCATTGCCAGCCGGCAGTTTCGTACCGAAGTGGAAGCGCTGGGCGGGTATGACATGACGGAGACGGGGAAGGTACGTAGCTTGCGGGCGGGATAGCGCAAATCCACAAAGCGCGCGGGTCCGAGTCGGTGCGATGGCGTTAGAGGGATGCGATGAAAAGGCAGTGGCATAGGAATCATCTGGTACGAGCCTTCCTGTGTACATGGTGTGTGGCTGTGTTGTTGTGGTGTCCTGCCGGACAGGCTCTTGCGGCCGAATCATTTGTCATCGCGGCTTCGCCCAGCCTCAAAGGAGTGCTGGAGCGATTGAGCAGCGGTTTCGAGCAAGCGCATCCCGAGGTGCGGGTGAAATTGTATTTCGACTCGGGGCTCCAGTTACGCCAAACCATCGCCGGGATGGAAAACAGCATGGTCGGGCAGTATTTCGTCGGCAGCGGGCCGATCAACCTCGTGGCACCCGGTGGTGATGAAGTCATCACGCGATTGCAGGTGAAGTACTACGTTTTGCCCGGCACTACTCGTTCATACGCAATGGATCAGCTGGTGTTGGTTGTGCCCGAGTCCCTCGTAGAGGCACCGGAATCGCTGGAAGCCATCGGTCAAGGACGAGCGCGTCTCGCGATTGCCGACCGGACACGAACGAAGTTGGGGGCGCAGACGGCCGATATGTTGCAGGCGTCGGGAATGGAGGAGGCGTTGAAGGGACGATTGGATGTGGCGACCGATGGACGCGGAGTCATCGACCATGTGCTCAGCGGGCAAGCCGATGTCGGCATCATTTTTGGTGATCAGGCCGTTGAGCAGCAACAACGGTTGAGGGTCGTGGGCGTCATCAATAAGGGCTACAAGCCGACGGTGCACTCCATGGCGATGGAACGGTATTGTCCCGATCGCCGACTCTGCGAAGAGTTCCTCGCCTATATCCAGACTCCGGAGGCGCAGCGGCTTGTGGAACAGGCAGGATATGCGGTGCCGGCTATGAGCGGGTGGTAAAAAAAATTTGTCCGGGATGCAAGGATACATTTGTTTAGTATCTGTATACATGATTTTTGTGGTGTGAAGGAGACATGATGCAGAAAACATTCATCAAAGGCGGAAGGCGTGGAGCGTATCTGCTCGCCCTCATGCTCGCATGGGCTCTGGCGTCTGCCGGCTGTGCCAGATTGCCCTATACCACGAAAACCATTCATGAAGATTCGCGTGTCGTGGTGGCGGTCCAGCGCGATGTACAGCCTCAAACCTATACGCATCCGGTGCAGCTGACGGGTGCGGAACTCAGCAGTCTGTTGCGAGGATTTTCAATTCGTGAACAACAACACTTGCCGTTGCGCTGGTTTGCGGAAGAGCAACCGCCGAAGCCGCTGTTTCGTGAGGACGATTTGCAGGCGCTGGCGCCGTATCTCGCGCAGGGATTTCAGGAAGTCGGCCCCAACGACAGGGTACATTTCGAAGTGCGCAATCCGGGCTTCAATACGGGCTATGGACGAGACACGATTGCCGGGTGGATGGCCGTGCGCGATCCCTATTTGTACCTGACGATTGAGTATTTCCATACGCAGATTCCTGTCCGGAAATCAGATGACTACGACTCCAACTATCCCCTTCCTCCGCCGGCGCCGAAGGAATACCTCCTCTACTTCGAACCCCGCCGCTTTTATTCCAGGGATGAGAAGCGCGTGCCGGTGGTCGAATATCGGCAATTTTTGAAATCGGGAGAAGCCGGTGTCACGGTACCTCGCTGACGGTCGAGAGGCCGTCATGCTTCCGATCGTTTCCCGAACCCAATGTCGGTGATGGAGTCATGTATGCATAGACTCAGGAAACGTCTGTCTGTATGTCGTCATCAGCGGTGTGGTCATCGCCTGCTCCTGGTGGCGTTTGTGGTGCTGACGACTTGGTTGACCGCTGCGGAGGCCGCTTCGGCGGCCGATAGCGGAAAGCTGATCGAAAAAGACGGTAAGTATGTGTTCGTCGAAAGTATGGACCCCTCGCTCAAGTTGCTGCTCGAACGATCGGTCAAGAGCGGCATGATTACACAGGCCGAGTACGATCAGGTCGTCAAGGACTCAGAAGAGCGGACGCAATTGCTCTCGCCGTCCTTTCGCGGGTGGTACGACCGCGGATTCAATCTGTCGATGAACGACAATGCCTTCTTTCTCAAGATCCGCTTCCGTTCCCAACTCCGGTACACACAACGGTTCCGTAACGATGCCTGGCGGAATCCCGGTGAAGCCAAGAACTTTCCCGAGCTCTTGGGCGTATTCGGCGACTATCGAGCCAATCGATCGGAAAACAGTTCCTCTTCGTTCAATGTCCGGCGGCTGCGCTTCTATTTTATGGGCCATCTCTTTGATCCGGATTTTAAGTACTACATCCAGATGCGTGCGGAGACTGCCGAAAATGCCCAATCGCCAGGCTCGCTCTCGTTGTTTGACGTCAACTTCACGTACACGAAGCTGCCCTGGGCCAACGTCCAGTTCGGGCAGTACAAGGTGTACTTCAACCGGTCGCAAATCAATTCGACGGCGTCGATGCAATTCGCCGAACGGGCCCTCGTGCAGGATGCCTTTACCGCGAGCGGCCTCGATCGCCGCGATATCGGTATCACGATTATGAACGACGAAGAATTGTTCCCCCTGAATTACTATATCGGGGTGTTCAACGGGGCCGGCCCGAGCTTCAATCGACTCGGTTCTTTCGTGTCTGAGGAGGCGACCGAGGGCTGTCCCGGCGGCCAAACCAGCGGCAATCCCTTTCCTTCTCCCGCTGGTTGCCCGGCCAATCAGCGGAATTTGAATGCGAATACGCGGATCGACGTGGACCGGCTGATGTACGTAGCCAGGCTGAATTGGAATATTCTCGGCCGCCCGGGTTATGGGGAGGGAGATCTCGCCTATTCCGAAACGCCGCAATTGGCCGTCGGTGGTGGATACTCCTATAACCCCGGGGTCAATACCAGTTCCGACAACGCGTTTGTCGGCCTCGACTTGGCCAATCTCAACATCAGGCGCCAATTGGCGGCGTTCGGCAACGGCCGGCAGCTCGGCCTTGGCATCGTCGACTATTCCACCTGGGCGGCGGATGGCGTATTCAAATATCGCGGATTTTCGCTCCAGGGCGAATTCTACTTCAAGAACGTCATTCGTCACGACAAGGGGCTGCCTTGTATGAATGCGACCTGCACGGCGACGGCGCCGAATAACTTCGGCAATGCCATGGGCTGGTATGTGCAAGGTGGCTACTATCTCATTCCGCGCACCGTGGAATTCGCGGCGCGGTACGCCTACTGGGATCCCGATACCAACTCCGCCAACGACCTGATCAGGCAAGCGGATCTGTCGTTGAACTGGTTCTTGAACGGCACCTATGACCACCAGATTATGGTGACGTACAGCAACACGCAATTCGGGACAGGGGGATATGCCATAGGGCGAAGTGCGCCGCTGCCCCCGGGCTCGGGGACAATTCCGCTGGATGCCGTGGGAGGGACCTTGATTGAAAATGCCATACGTGTTCAATATCAAATCTTCTTCTAGCAGGATGTGGAACAAGCTCGCCAGCGGCGTTCTCGCGAGACACGGCCGCCTCACCGGCTCGGCGGCGTTCACAAGCGTGACGCGCGTTACTCCGCGCGTCGTGAACCTCCGAGGCTCACCGTACCCCAGAGTACGATTCGCCTCCTCGTTCGCTGCGGCCTTGCTGGACGGCCATTTTTCGCATCCTGCGGTGAAGGTTGACGCGAGACGGCATGTAGATAGTGTGCAGACGCATCAAGCCATCTTTGGCCGACTTTCTAGGGAGTACCGAATATGAGACGATTCTTCGCCATCATTCTGTTCATCGTGTGTGCGGTAAGCCCTGTCAGTGCCGAGGAGATCGCCGTGGCGGCCGCCTCCGATCTCAACTTTGCCATCAAGGAGGTGATCGGAGAATTTGAGAAGCAGACCGGTCATCGCGTGAAGTTATCGCTTGGTTCATCGGGTAACTTTTACGCGCAACTCCAGCAGGGTGCCCCTTTCGATCTGTATTTTTCGGCGGACATCGGGTACCCCAAAAAACTCGAAGAAGCGGGGCTGACCGTGCCTGGTTCGTTGTATCGGTATGCGGTGGGACGGGTGGTGCTGTGGGCGCCGAAGACCTCTTCATTGGATGTGGCCAAGGGGTTGACCGTCCTGCGGGAAGCGACGATCAAGAAGATCGCCATTGCCAATCCCAAGCACGCGCCTTACGGGCGTGCCGCGGTGGCCGCGATGGAGCATGCCCAGGTCTATGCGGACGTCAAGGACCGCTTGGTCTTGGGTGAAAACATTTCTCAGGCCGCGCAGTTCATCGAATCGGGGGCCTGCGATGTGGGAATTATTGCTCTCTCGCTGGCGATGGCACCGGCCATGAAGAGCGCGGGCAGCTATTGGGAAATTCCTGCGGAGGCGCATCCGCCCTTGGAGCAGGGGGCAGCTATCTTGAAGCAGTCCAAGCATCAGGAACTTGCCCGAGCGTTTTTGGGCTTTTTGCAGGGGCCGAAAGGCCGGGAGACCATGATCCGGTATGGGTTCACATTGCCGAATTAATCAGGTGCGGGTAATGCTCTGCGGCGCGGTGTTCCTGACGGCCGGATGCTCCCAGGCGGTGCTCATGGAACAGGAGTCGGCGCAGGGCGGGGTGGTGACCTACAGTTACAAGCAGGATCGGGGCGGGCCGATGGGTTCGCCCTATCGGAAGCAGGCGTTGGATTTGATGCAGGGCAAGTGCGCTGGTGGTTCGCGTCTGCTGAGAGAAGGGGAGGTCCGGGGCTACACCAGTGCGGGCATGGGCACGATTGAAGGCACCGAAGATGAGGACCGCGGCAGACGGTGGGGGATCCGGTTTGAGTGCAAGGGCAATGAGCGGGGCGACAAACCAGCTGAACGATGACGTACCCGTCGCCGTGAAGGCGACGGAAGTGATGATCGGAAAATAACCCCCCGCGGAGGCAGTTGATCTTCCCGTTCAGTGTTCTTACGATGGCGCCGGTCGGGAATGATCCAAGAAAGACAGGACACGCGTTTGAACTGGATTGCGATATGGGTGACATGTAAGCTGGCCGGCCTCACAGCATTGGCACTCCTCTTCGTCGGCCTCCCTATTGCCTACTGGCTCAGTTTCTCCCGGTGGCGGTGGAAATTTCTTGTCGAGTCCGTGGTCGCGTTGCCGCTGGTGCTGCCCCCGACTGTCTTGGGCTTCTACATTCTCATCGCGATCGGTCCTCACAGCCCGTTAGGGCGTCTTTATGGCGAGTTGGTCGGCCATCCGCTGCCCTTCACCTTCGAAGGATTACTCCTCGCGTCGATTCTCTATAGTCTGCCGTTTGCCGTGCAGCCGTTCGCGGCGGCATTCGATCAGGTCGATCGACGGGCGATAGAAGCCTCCTGGACCTTGGGGGTGTCAAAATTCCAGACCTTTTTCAAACTGATCGTGCCCCTGTCCACGGCCGGGTTGGTGACCGGCGCGGTGTTGAGTTTTGCCCATACGATGGGCGAGTTCGGCGTGGTCTTGATGATCGGCGGCAATATCGAGGGCTCCACCCGTACGGTCTCCATCGATATCTATGACGAAGTTCAGGCGTTAAATTATGCCGGCGCGGCGAAGACAGCCTTGTTTCTTCTGGGAGTGTCGTATGCCGTGCTGTTGGTGGTGTATGCGGTCAATCGTAACGTGTGGGCAGCATGGCCGCGGAAATAACCATCCACCTGGTGAAGACGTTCCCCGGTCGGGCGCCGATTCGCGCGCAGATTCGCTACCCGGTCGAGGGGGCGACGGTCCTGATTCTTTTCGGGCCCTCGGGGTCGGGGAAGACGACCATTCTGCGATCCGTGGCAGGGCTCGAATGGCCGGAGGAAGGCACCATCCGCTTTGTGTCGAGGCTGTGGCTGGATACCGCGTCAGGGGTCAGGGTGGCGCCGCAAGATCGCCATATCGGCTACATGTCGCAAGATTACGCGTTGTTCCCGACCTATACCGTGGCTGGGAATATCGCCTATGGATTGAGCCATCTCCCCTCCGCGGAACGCAAAAAACGAGTGGATGAAGTGATGGAGCTGTTTCAACTGCGCGGGTTGGAGCAGGCCAAACCCAGAGAACTATCCGGAGGGCAGCAGCAGCGCGTGGCGCTGGCGCGAGCTGTGGCCCCTCGGCCGCTGTTATTGCTGCTGGACGAACCGTTGTCCGCCTTGGACGCGCCGACTCGATTGCATTTGCGTGATGAACTCCGGTCGCTGCTCAAGCAGCTGGCCTTGCCGTCGATCATTGTCACGCACGACTGGGCCGAGGCCCTGACATTGGGCGATGTCATGGCGGTGATCAGTGCAGGCGACGTTCTGCAGGTCGGGGCGCCGATTGATGTGTTCAGCCGTCCGCAGAATGCGGACGTGGCGCGCGTCGTCGGTGTCGAAACGGTAGTAAAGGGCCGGGTGATCGAGGCCATTGGGGGCATGTTGCGCGTCAGCGTGAACGGGACGACCCTTATGGCCCTGGAGGCGGAATCGATCGGGCCCGATGTGTTCGCCTGTATCAGGGCAGAGGATGTCGTGCTCGAACCGGGACGGGCCTCGGCCAGCAGCGCCCGCAATCACCTGACAGGCAGGGTTCAGGCGGTGACCATGTTGGGTGCGTCGGCGCGGGTGACCCTGGATTGTGGATTTCCTCTCGTCGCGATGGTGACGCGGTCGACGGTGGACGAGTTCAAGCTTGCCCCCGGGCTGCTGATCACCGCCGCGATCAAGGCCGGAGCCGTCCACTTGGTCTCGCGGCAAGAAGCCTAACGCCGTCCTCACCTGATGCCCGTCGGCGGTTCGAAAGCGCGACAGATTCTCCAGTAAGGCGAGCCGGCTGCCGGCACTGCGATGCCAAGGAAATTGGGGTATTGGTGAGAAGAATGCGCGGCGCGATTCTAGGGGAATGGGGTGGAGGTTTCAATCAAGAAAATGGCATTTCGGTGAAAAAAATCCTCTCCCCAAAATCTGTGGATATCTCTGTTGATAGTCTTTCCACTGCGCGCGAATAACGCCTGTAATTCATGTTACGCACCAATTTGCCTATTTGTTGAGCATAGAGACGGGGTGGCTTTCGACTACTATATATGGTGGGTCGTGAGTCATGTGTATGTATTAGCATTCATATTTGTACACGACTAACGTAAATTCCGACATGCGCCTGTGAATTCATTTTTATTTATCGGCCTTCCCCAAATGGCTCTTGACTTATACACAGAACGATCCGGCATTTGCAGAAAATGTCACGATTGTCGTCCTGTTTCGTCTGCAAAAAAGACCACTTCCACGAGAAGGGTCTGAGCGGATTACAAAGTGTTTATCGGGAGCCGGGAGATTGTCCCGGATGATTCATGTCTGCCGTCGCGAGGCGTGTGAGACCGAAGCCTGCCGTGGCGTCTCGCACGGAAGGTCGACGCAGGCGTACTGGCAGTCCGTCGAGGAGGCCGAGCGAGAATCGTCCCGTCTGGAGCAAGGATCGGACGACGGATCGGATGTGGTTAGGGCGAAAAGTTCCGAAGAAGTAGATCGCTCGTCCCATGCGATAAGTCGGGAGCGTGACGCCGGTCGCCGATGGCGCGAGTCTGAAGAGGAACAGGCTGGACTTCAGTGGACGGTTTGCGGCTTGACCTGTCAGAAGCACATCTGCATTATGATCGGCAATCATGGCGCTTGTCCTTGAGGGCCGCCTGATATTTCGCGGTCTATCATCATCTGTTGCGTATGAAAGGAGTGTTATGAAAAAGAAGACCAAGGCCCGGCTGGATCACATTGAGAAACGCCTCCAGTAATTGGCCGAGATGGTGCAGGAACTCAAAGGGCGGCGGCCTGCGGGAGAAGGCAAGGGAAAAGCGGATGTGGCCGTCAATGCACCGCGGGCGAAGGCGCTTGCGACGAAGAAGTCAGTGAAGCCCAGCAAGGCCGCGGCGGCCAAGAACGTTGCGGCGGCGAAACCACCGCAAGCTGCATCTGCGACCGGTAAGAACCATGCCGGCAAGCTTGTCCACACATCGACTCAGAAAAAAGTGGGAGCGACAGCCCGGCGTCCCGCCAAGGCGAAGCCGGCGGCGAAGTCTACGCCGAACATTCCCGTCACATTCAAGCAGAGACCGACCAAGCCTGCGACGCTTCAACCCTCGGGTGAATCTGCCGCGAGGCGTTCCGATCCCGATACGGTGACGCTTGTCATGGGAGAATCGGGTAAAGGCGGAGAATTTTCGGCGTAAGGATCCGCAACCAATCTGCGATGTCTCATCGTTCGGCCAGGCTTGAGTAGGGGGCCCGTTTTCGATCTGACACCGCGTCCCACTGCCTTGTCCGTCGAGGCTGATCCATTCAATTGCGATGTCGCGATCGCCTCCGAACTCGATCGACCTGCCACAGGTGCTCATCGGAGTGCCTGACGATGTCGAATAGGCTGCCCGCGGACACTGGTGATCCCACCATAGTCGAGGAATTCAGCTCAGCGCACGAGTCGGTGGAGGGGGCTTTGGCGAGGCGTTGTGATGCTCGTTTCTCGCACACAGTCTGAAGAGCGCGACGTAGGTCATGTATCTCCACGGCGTTCTGTGCGACCTGCCTCGTGAATTCTGCTTGCATCGGCTCTCCGCTGAAACGGAAAATACCGGTTTTCCCGGAAGCATGGGGCTCGTCCAGGTTTCCGTCTTTGGCTTGCGTGCCAGGCCAGAGTCAGGTGGAAGATTTGCGGTCGGCCATCGGGTTCACATGCGATTCATGAACTCTTGGCAGGTTGGGTGTGAATGACCACGAAGGCACCACATTCACAGCATCGCAATGTATCCGTAGTGTTGCCGTAAGAATCCAGGATATTTTCGAGTATGCGGCTATGCAAGCAGCCGGACGTAGGGCGGGTGGGTCGCGTTGCGACGACCTGATCGGCGTTCATGGTCATTCCCCTTTGTGTGGGCCACGTTCTCATAGACAATGATGACATCCGGCGTATCGCCGCTGAGTGCGGAGCATCGGCAACGCCCGGAACATGGGGCTTGAGTCGACAGAGGGCACTATCGCAGGGCACGGGTACAGGGAAATTGGCCATGCGTTAAGTTTTTGTTACAAGACTATTGACTGTAGGCCGCTGCATGGCGCAAATCGTCGAGACCAAGGTTGGTGAGTCTGCCGGAGCTGGAGCTTGATCGGGGACCTCCCTATGCAAGCTTGTCGCGGAGGATCAATAATAAGTTTTCCGTTTCTTAATACTTTTGAAAGCGAAAATTTGCGTGACTGCACTAGAGTGCGCAATTCTCTGAAAAGGGCGGATTCGGTCACCGGAATGACGAGCACCGTCCATCCGATGGCGTGCTCGATGTCGACCGGTTGGGAGAGTGGGAGGGTACCAGATGCTGGAGTTTCGGAATCGCATCCTGTTCGTGGGGTTTGGGGCTGTGGCGCGATGTACGCTGCCGATTTTGTTAAAGCACATTCGTGTTGATCCCAAGCGGATCACCATCGTCGATTTTGAGCCGAACGATGCGGCGTTGCGGCCCTGGATCGAGCAAGGCGTGACCTTCGTCAAGGATCGCGTAACACCGGAGAATCTGGGCACGCTCCTGGGCCGACACGTTTCAGCGGGTGACCTCCTCATCGACCTGGCCTGGAACATCGATTGCTGTGAAATTGTCCAGTGGTGCCACGACCGAGGCGTGTTGTACGTCAACACGTCGGTAGAGCTCTGGGACCCCTACAGCGGAGTCGACGACAAGCATCCGACTGAGCGGACGCTTTATTGGCGACACATGAATCTCCGGAAGATGACCGCCAAGTGGAGCGAGCCGGGGCCGACGGCGGTGCTCGAACATGGGGCGAATCCTGGGCTCATCAGCCACTTCACCAAGCATGCGCTGTTGGACATCGCGCGGCAGGCGTTGGCGGATAAGAAGTTCAGCGGCGCACAAGCGGAAAAGATTGCGCACCATGCTCAGGCACAGGAGTTCAATCACCTGGCTCACCAGCTCGGTGTCCGGGTCATTCACTGCAGCGAACGCGATACGCAGATCACGAATCAGCCCAAACAGGTGAACGAGTTCGTCAACACCTGGAGCGTCGAGGGTTTCCGCGAAGAAGGCACGACGACGGCTGAAATGGGGTGGGGAACCCATGAAAAGCGGCTCCCCCCCTTCGCTTACGAGCACCCCGACGGTCCCAAGAGCCAGATTTGTCTGGCGCGGATGGGCATGAACACGTTCGTGGCAAGCTGGGTGCCGCCGGACCATAACATTGTGGGGATGGTCGTCCGTCACGGCGAAGCCTTCAGCATTACCGAAAAGCTGACGGTGTGGGAAGGCGATACGGCTCTCTATCGGCCCACGGTCCATTATGCCTATTGCCCATGCGATTCCGCGATCGCCTCGCTCCATGAGCTACGCGGTTCGGACTACAGGCTGCAGCCTCGTGTCCGTATCATGACCGACGAGATTATCGCTGGGGCGGACATCCTGGGTGTTCTGGTCATGGGGCACCCCTACCAGTCGTGGTGGTGCGGCTCCAATCTCGACATCGAGGAGTCGCGTCGCTTGGCCCCGCACAACAATGCCACCACCGTGCAAGTGGCCATCTCCGTCGTGGCGGCCTCATTGTGGATGCTCGAGAACCCCTGCCGGGGCCTGTGCCTACCAGATAACCTGCCGCACGAGTATGTGCTCGGCGTCAGCAAGCCGTACCTGGGGACATTCATTTCACAACCGTCGGACTGGAACCCGCTGAAGCACTACTCCAATGTCTTCCGCGGATACAATCATCCCCAACTCGACCTGTCCGACCCGTGGCAGTTCACCAATTTTCTGATCATGGAGGGAGACTAATTCAATCCACGCGAACCGTAAGCATCTGAGGCGGGTTATGCAGCCGATATCCGAGGGCAGTGCAATCAAAGGGAGACACCATGGACGAAGAGACGCTGCTTCAACTGGCCAAGATACATGGCACCCCGCTGGTCGTGGTGGACCACAAGGTGCTGCGAGAGAACTACCGGCAGTTTCGTAAACACCTGCCGCGTGTGCAGGTCTATTATGCAGTCAAGGCGAACAGCGATCCGGTCATCGTGCAAACCTTCTATGACGAGGGGGCCAGTTTCGACGTGGCCAGCATGGCCGAGTTTTTAATCGTCCACGAGAAGATCAAGCACCTGTCGGCGAAGGAGCAGCAGGACTACATTTGGGATCGTATCATCTACGCGAACCCGATCAAGGCCATTGAAACGCTCAAGCAGCTGGATCAATACAAGCCGTTGATCACCTACGATAACCATGAGGAGGTGTTGAAGATCGCCCGCCATGCCCCACACTCGGGTCTCGTGCTGCGGGTGGCCGTGCCCAATACCGGGTCGATCGTCGAACTGTCGAGCAAGTTCGGCGCCTTACCGGGCGAGGCCGTAGACCTCATCGTGTTCGCGCATGAGAACAAGCTTGAGGTCGAGGGGCTCAGCTTTCACGTCGGCAGCCAGTGTATGAACGTACAAAACTATGTCCAGGCGCTGCACCTGGCCGCCGGCATCTTCTCCGAGGCCAAGACACGCGGCTTTAACCTCAAGCTGCTCGACATCGGTGGCGGCTTTCCTGCCCACTACGACGACTCCGTGCCCGCCTTCAAGAGTCTGGCCGAAACCATCAACGCCGAGCTCGATCGCCTGTTTCCTGCGCCGATTGAGATCCTCGCCGAGCCGGGGCGGTTCCTGGTCGCTTCCGCCGCCACCGCCGTCTCACAGGTCGTCGGCAAGACGGTTCGTGGGGGCAAGCTCTGCTACTACCTCGATGACGGCGTCTATCACACCTACAGCGGTGTGATCTTCGACCATTGCCAGTACCATGTGAAAAGTTTCAGGAAAGACCCCACGCAGCTCTGCGCCGTGTTTGGGCCAACCTGCGATGCCCTCGATACCATCAGCTTGGCAGAGCAGTTACCCGACATGGAACTGGGCGAATTGGTCTATTCGGAGAATATGGGTGCGTACTGCGCCGCCAGCAGCACCTACTTCAACGGTTTTCCTCCCGCCAAGATCGTGCATGTGAATCGTGACCCCTCGTCGGACGGATAGGTCATGACGTGGACCCCTGAGATCAAGTCACGAGGGTTGGTCTCAGGGGCACCGCCGGCGGTAACCGGCGAAATTGGGTTCGAGAACATCCCCGATGCGTGGTTCCGTTCATGTGATTGATCGGACGACGGCCTGTCTGAAATGCCCTGTCATCGGTCCAAGGCTGACGACCTCCGGTGTGGTCGAGCTCCCCGTGGTTTCTCCTCTTCTCTCACTTCACGACATGCTGAAAATGTGACGGTACCCCTGTTCGTCGGCGCTCATGGACTCACTGGTCAAGTTGGCTGCGCCATGTGCCCGCGCACGAGTCTGGTCTCCCAAGGAAATGAGTCAACGCTCGCGAGAGGTGCGCGCCTGATGCTTGACAGGGTCCGCTTCGATGTGTAACCATTGGTTACATGATGACGGCGAGCGAATTCAAATACTGTCGAGAGCAACTTGGACTCACCCAGGAACAGCTGGCTGAGGCGTTGCGCACCACTCGAGTGTCGGTAGCCCGTTACGAATCAGGTATGCGTCGCATCAGTGGCGCGGTGGAGGTAGCGCTGACGCAGCTGGTGAAACGAACCGAAATTCCCATGGCGGGGATCGTGGCCGCGGGGTTGCCCATTGAGCCGGTCGCCCAGTCGGAGTGGGTCGAGGTACCTCCCAGTATGGTGCGGCCCGGCGAGACGTTCGCCCTGCGCGTCAAGGGGGAGTCGATGATCGAGGACGGGATTCTTCCTGGTGACTTGGTGGTAGTGAGAAAGCAGTCCACCGCGAGGAACGGGCAGACCGTCGTCGCACTGGTCAACCGTGAAGCGACGATCAAGATCTACTTCAAGCGTGCCGACTCGATTAAACTCCATCCCGCCAATGCCTCGATGCGACCGTTCGTCATCACCTCCGAAGACGAATTTTCCATCGAAGGGATTCTCGTGGGTGTCATTCGCCACTGCGACAACTCGTAATGCAAGGGGGTATGAGCATGAGTAGCCAACAACAGATGATGGTGGAGCGGGTTGATGAATTGGAGCGCATGATTGTCCGCTTGAATGGCCGGATCGGTGAGTTGCAGCGGGAGCTGCAACTCACCAAGGGGACGACGGGGCAGGGGTGGGTGAGCGGTTCCCGGCTGCGAGCGATCTGGGGAGCCAGCAAACCCGTGGTTCCCACGGCTCATCCCGTCCGGGAAAACAGGAGGGTCGAACGCCATGAGCACTGTCTGTTCTGATAACGAGACGGCAACGGCCGGTTGTTGTGCGGATTGCGGGCAAGTAGTCTTGCGGCGAACCCCCTTGTCTGACGAACAGTCGAAGACCGTGCGAGCGGTCTGCATCCGTTGCCTGGTCTTCGCGTATCAGCGGCGGCAGTTCGAATCCGGCTGTTGCGGTTGAGGCCGTTTCGGGTGCGGAGGTACTCTAACCGGAGGCAGACCGGACTATTCACTGCGTATCGACTATCTTTGTATTCGTGGTCGTGCCGCACGTGTCATTTCGGTGGATGAGACGCGCGGCCGATCCCACCCCTTGCGTCCTCCTGTTCGCCGCGTTCAGTACATTGTCATTCCTGCTCAGGGTGTACTCCGAAACCGCGTACGTCTTCCCCTGGATCTGCTTCCGGCTCAACGGTTTGTCCCAATGAAGGTCAGTTGGGAAGGCGTTCAGTCGGCTTGGGTAGACAGGTCGGGTGCGTTGATCGGGTCGACTGCCGCATCACCGGGGAGTTCTTCACATCGGATCTATGGTTCAGACCGTGCGGTATCAATATGATGTTGACGAATACCGATCAAACGGTTACAAGCCTCACGCTAAGTCGTCCTGCGTAGCTGGGGACCTCTCATGGATTGAGAAGTGACGATCCTGGGATTCGGTCAACCGACCGCTAGCCCCCACTCTTCACGAGGGTTCGTGACGAAACCGACGGGACGCCAAGCGAGCCCGTCCGTGGGCATGCCGCTGTGCCGCGTACCGGATTGTCGGCGGTTGCAGTGGCAGCGTTCGTCAATCATGCGGGCTACGGTGTGTTATGGCACGAAAGGGGTAATATGCGCCTGTACCTACTGTGTTTGGTCGCATTGTGGTGTCTTACACAGAATGTGTGTGTTGCTGCGGACAGCACTGACGCCGAGTTGTCGGAGACCGCACGACTTTTGGCAATTTTGCTCGATTCGGGGCGACTGGCGATCGGCCGCTTCGTTTGAAGCGAAACATATGAAGGAATTGAGCGAGACGTCGTCTCAACGGACTAAGGAAAGCGTGTTCAGCAAGATCGACGGCGGCCATAGCGTGCGGGTCTTGCTGCCGCCTTTTTTACGAGAAGGCCTGCCTAAGTTGTCATGGAGAGCCCAAAGGTGAGCGGGACATTTCCGGGTATTCTAAGGAGGGAGGACGGGAAGGCGAGCTTGGTGGCGCGATCAGCGCAAAAATCGACATGAGCCAGCTTGCCGTCCGCAAAATCTCATAGGAGTGCCTGACAACAACCCGGAGTAGAGAGAATCACGCGATTCGTTGGAAGGAAATTTGGTGGCGGTGACCCGGATTGAACGGGTGACCCGCGGCTTATGAGTCCGCTGCTCTGCCAACTGAGCTACACCGCCACGGCAGAATCGAAGGCTGGCTGAAATGAATCGCCATCATAGCCGAAGAACCCACGAGGTGTCTACCGAGGGCGCGAGGAAAACTGTGTCGCGGATTGACAGGTCGTGGTGAGAGAAGTCGGTTCGGTGTGTGAGCATCGGCAAAGGTGTGCCGGCGCCAGTCGAGCTTGAACCAGCTCCAGTTGGAAAGAGGATCCGCTCCACACTCTACACGCGTACAATACAGACCGTCGGCCCGTGTGCTGCCGGACCTTGCCGAAGCGGCGTTCAAAGACAAGGGTGGTGCGCAGCGTCCCTCTGAGATCCGCAGGTATTGTAAAAACACCAGCATTCCCAGGAAGACGCGTAGCAGCCGGGATACTTTTTGCGTCGATCTCCTTCCCCTCCGTCGCGCGACCGCGCGGGTGACGCCGATCGATTCCTGACGACTATTCACTGTAGATAGCGTGGGCCGACCCTGTTCCCCGGCGGTTGAACTGTCGGTTCGTGCCCACTACACTGGATATTCTGGACTGCAGGGCTGGAGAAGTTCCAGAGACCGGGGCTCGAACCACCCCGTCTGGCTCGTCTGCAGTGCACTCTCGCTCGAGGGTTTACGGAGGATCCGTTGAGGTGACCCCTCATCTTGCCGCCCCGCTTAAGCCGCCTTCGAACAGATGGTCGGCTGCCTTGTTTGCAAATGGGGTCAAGTGCGCGCGCGCAGGCGGATGGTTGGAGGCCGGCCTTGTTGCGTTGATGCTTGGTATTTTCATCCTGGATGTGGATCTGCCTCTCGGTGTGGCCCCGGAATTCCTCTACCCGGCCATTGTGTACTTTTCACTGTGGTCTCTTCGGCGACGCTTCGCGATAATGATGACTTTCTCTTGCACGGGACTCATTTTCCTGGGCAGCGCGCTTTCACCTCCCGGCTCCCCGATCTGGATCGATCTGGCGAATCGCTTTATTGGAGCAGTGTTGTTGTGGATCACGCTGGAATTGGGGTGGGCCAGGAGGGAAGCGCGTGAAGCGCTGGAGGAGTCTCTCGCTGGCTTGGAGTTGCAGGTGCAACGCCGTACGCATGAACTGTCTCGTGCCATTGATTCGCTGCAATCTGAATTGGTGTGCCGGACCGAGGTGGAACGACAGTTGGACGAAAGCCGAGAGCAATATCGGCACCTGTTCGATCATGCTCCCTATCCGATGTTCATCGTGGATCTCGAGACTCTGGGATTTCTGGATGTCAATCAGGCCACTGTTCGGCACTACGGATATTCACGGGATGAATTGTTGGCGATGACCATCAAGGATATTCGCCCGCGTGAGGACGTGCCCCGGCTGTTACAGGCACTGCCGTCCCTGGTCGACAGTTCGCGGATCGAAGGACCTTGGCGGCACCGCAAGAAAGATGGATCGGTGATCGACGTCGAAATCGGGGTCTATTCGTTCGACTATGCCGGGCGAAAGGCGCGGCTGGCTATCATCAACGACATTACCGACTCGCAGCGGGCGATGGAGCGGGTAAAGGAAAGCGAGGCACGATTTCGCAAGGTATTCGACGACGCGCCGATCGGGATGGGCATCGTTGGAGCGGATGGACGCTTTGTGCAAGTCAACGAGGCTCTCTGTGGACTGATCGGATTCAGCCGTGAAGAGCTGAGTGAGCAAACATTCCGAGAGATCACCCACCCCGACGATCTCGATAAGGATGTACGCTTGGTCGACGAAGTGTTTGCCGGCAAACGTCGATCCTATCAGCTCGAAAAACGGTATCTCACCAAAGGGGGCGGGATGATATGGGGGCATCTGACGGTCACAATTCTGCGAGAGGGTGAGGGGAAGCCTCTCCATTTGCTGGGGATGATCAAAGACATATCGGAACGGAAGCGGGTCGAAGAGATGCGGGGCCGACTGCTCAATGGGATCATGACGGCCCAAGAAGATGAACGACAGCGCATCGCGCACGAATTGCATGACGGGATCGGGCAAACGCTCACGGCCCTTGCCGTAGGGTTGCGCTCGGTGGAGGATATGGATAGCGCGGCGGGGATGTTGGTTCAGATACGGAGACTGCGCGAAGTTGCCGCGAATGCGGTGGATGAAACACGGCGGATCGCGCGCGGGCTCAGACCGAGCGTCCTCGATGATCTGGGACTGGAAGAAGCGTTGCGTCAATATCTGCGCGACTACACAGTATCGTATGGAATCGCAGCCGATCTGCAGGTGGGACGCCCGACGACTGTGCGATTGCCGGGTATGGTCGAGACCGTGCTCTACCGGATCATCCAGGAAGCCATGACCAATACCGCCAAACATTCCGGTGCACGACATATCAGTGTGGTGTTGGATCACGGAGCCTCGATGGTTGATGCGGTGGTTGAAGATGACGGACGTGGATTCCAGACACAGAATGAACAGCTCGATGGTTCGGCAGGACTCGGCATCCAGGGGATGTATGAACGGGCGAAATTGCTTGGCGGCAGGGTAGACATTGAAACGTCCTTGGGCAGAGGCACCGCAGTCTATGTTCATCTACCGTTGAAAGAGGCGTCCCAATGACCATCCGTGTGTTGCTGGTGGACGATCATCAGGTGTTGAGGGCCGGTTTATCGATGTTGATGAATGCTCACCCACATCTCGAAGTGGTAGGAGAGGCAGGGAACGGCCTGGATGCGTTGTCACAGGTGCAGGCGACCAAGCCGGATGTGGTCGTCATGGACCTGTCGATGGGCCCTCACTCCGGCCTCGAAGCGATTTCGAAGATACGCAGCACCTATCCCAACACCTACGTGTTGGTGCTGAGCATGCACACGGATGTGTCCTATGTCCGAACCGCACTGGCGGCCGGCGCGAGCGGCTACGTCGCGAAGAGCGCGGCCGACACGGAATTGTTGACCGCCGTTCAAGCTGTAGCGCGAGGACGCATGTTCCTGGATTTGCCCTTGGAGGATGCTGCTGAGGGGGGGCGGACCGTCGGCCCGTATCCGGTCGGCATGGCAGCGCAGCCCCGTGTGCCTCCTCGGGCCCTCAGTCGCAGGGAACGCGAGGTGTTGAGGCGCATCGCACAGGGGTTTACCAATCTGCAGGTCGCGGAAGAGCTGAGTCTGAGCGTCAAATCGGTAGAAACCTATCGCGCGAGAGTGTTGGACAAGCTCGGGTTGCGTACCAGGGCGGAGCTGGTCCGATTCGCCGTGGGAGCCGGGCTGTTGACCCAAGATGCTCCCCCCTCGCTCGAGTAATGTTTCTTTGAACGTGGAAGGTCACGTGTCCGGGAAGGTCTCCGATGCGGCACGGTTTCTGTTTCACATCGGGCGCTCTCGAATCATCAATTGTTCTCTGCGCGCGACGGCTGCCTCGGCTGGGTTCGCTCCAACGAGAGCTTGATTTGTGATCTGTTGATCGGCAATATACGCCCTCTCCAAATCTGGGAACAGGGGGCACAATGCAGAAGCTAGCTGCCGATCATGGGTGTAACCACCGCGGTAGCCCTGAGCTCCTGGGCGGCGGCGTTGAACTGTCTCGAGTGTTTCGCTCGTTCGCAGTGTCATGGGTCCTCCTGGCAGGTCTACTGATTCTGGCGCCTGCTCATGACAGCCAGGCTGCTTCGAAGAAGCGTCCCTCGCACCGCCATCGGGCGTCCAGTCCTCAAATCATTCCCCAAAAGCCTCGGTCCGGCGTGCAGGCCGGTGAAGCCGAAAGTCTGTATTATGCCGGTGTGGCGCTCCACGCGAAGGGCAACTACGCAGAGGCGGTGGAAAAATTCAAAGCCGCGCTGCAAAAGCGGACCGAGTTTCCGGAGGCTCGCCATGCCATGGGACTGTCGTTGGCGGCGCAGGGCGCTCTCGATGAGGCCATTCACGAGTATCGAGCCGCGCTCAGTGTGCAGCCAGAATTCGCCGCCATTCACAATAACCTCGGCGTGGCGTTGAGCGAGAAAGGGAAGGTCGACGAGGCGATCGAGGCCTATCGGTACGCGATTCGACTCCAACCCGGCAATGCCGCTCCCCATCACAATCTCGCTCTGGCGCTCGAAGCAAAGGATGATGTTGACGGGGCGGTCGAGGAATACCGCGAGACCTTGCGGCTGCAGCCGGATAACGCGACCGCCCATAACAACCTGGGGCTGGTATTGCAACGCAAGGGACAGCTCGACGAGGCCATCGGCGAGTATCGCGCAGCGTTACGACTCCAAGCCGGGCCGGCGGCCGCTCTGTACAGTTTAAACCTCAGTGCCGCCCTGTTGGCGAAGGGGGAATTGGACGGGGCCGTCGGGTCCGGACGCACGGCCGTTCGCTTGCAGCCCCAGAATGCGGATGCCCATTACAACCTCGGGTTGGCGCTCAAGGCCAAAGGTGAGTTTGACGGAGCGTTGGCTGCGTTCCGCGAGGTGTTGAAGTTGGATCCCGAACAGGGAGCGGCCCATTACGACGTCGCCCAGTTGCTGGACCGGGCCGGGGACACCGATGGAGCTATCGGAGAGTATCGCGCCATGTTGGCCTCCCGCCCGGCCCACCTGTCCTCGCAGGAAGCCCTGGCGGTTTTGTTGCAGAAAAAAGGGGATCTCGATGGAGCCATTGCCGCGTATCGAGTGGTCTTGCAGGCCTCACCGAAGAGCGTGGTCGCCCAGAACAACCTTGGGGTAGCCTTGTTGAACAAAGGTCAGGTGGATGAGGCGTTGACGGCATTTCGCGCGGCGGCCTCACTACAGCCCAACGACCCCGTGGCCTATTTCAACCTCGGCGAGGCCTTCGTCGCTCAAAACCAGCGTGTGGACGCCATTGAGTCCTACCGCAGTTATGTCAAACTGGCCGAGGCCCAGCCGGACCATCGCGACAAGGTGGACGCGGTGCGGAAGCAACTCGCGGCGTTGGAGCGTTAGGCGAGTGATACACGTTTGCGAGACGCAGGTAACTCGTCTTTGGTCGGTGCTGAGCGCCCTCGTGCTGGGGCTCCTGTCCCTTCTTTCCACGGGCTGTCTCTCGCCGATCGCACTTCATCAGGCCGTGCTCGAATACGATCGAGCAGTGGGGCAGGTCGAAGCCGAAATGTTGTTGCTCAACATCGCTCGGTCGAGACATTTTCTCCCCCAACATTTTACCGGCGTGTCCAGCGTGGCGGCGACATTCGAATTCCAGGCGAACGCCGGCCTGACCCATACCTTCGTCTCGCCGGGGCCGGACTCCCTTGGCCTGTCGTTCGGCGGCAGCATGGCCGAGCGCCCGACGATGACGATCGTCCCGATTCAGGGCGAAGAGTTTACCAGCCGCATTCTCACCCCATTCGATGAAAGCCGCGTGACCTTCATGTTTCAACAGGGTGTCGAACCCGCGATCATCCTCCGCTTGATGGCGAGCGGCATCCAAGCCAGCGGGTACGGCGAGTCGGCCTTCTACCGCAACATGCCGTATTTCGAGGAGGAGTACCGGGAGTTTCGCCGGCGTGTCATGCACCTGTCGTCATTGAATTTGTTGCGCGAGCTTCAAGTCACGCCGTTGATCTTCGAGGAGACCGTGGCGCTGCCGCTTTCCACTCGTTCGGGTTCCGGTGATATGGTACGCGGGCTTGATAAGATCATCGACGCCTTGGACCGTGGGTATGCCATTGGCGGCGTGAATGAGGAGCCGGCCCTCACGATCCGGCGCCGGGTCACAGGGCGGACGGTCATCACGAACTACGATCCCATGCAATTGCCGAATGAGGAGCGTCGCCTGCTGCACGAGGAAGCGCAACGATACCCCCGCAACTATATCCTCATCGATATCCGGCCGGACGGGCCTGGCGGAGACTATCCCCTGCATGGATTTCTGGTCATCCGCAGCTTCAATAAGATTATGCGGTTTCTCGCGAACGGCATCGCCGCCGACCCTGAATTTCAGGTCGGGCCCGACGAGCGTACGGGCGAGGTTGTGCTCAATCCGGTGAGCACGCTCGACATCGTGGAAGCCGACTCCCGACCGGACAATGCCGCCTTCTCGGTGAAATTCGAAAATCGCTGGTACTCGATCGCCAAGGCCTCCAACGAGGACGGCAAGTTGGACCCGTGGAATCTGGGCACGTTTCGCGTGCTGGCGCAGCTCTACCAGATGACCGTCACGGACATCTCTAAGACGCCCACCCCCGCCATCACCATCGCAAAATAGTCGTCGGGGCTCACGCCTAATCAGGGCCGGTTGCTCTTGTCGATATGCCGGCCTCGGATCTCACCTTTCCGTCGGCCGCTCCTGTCTCTCACAGTCATGTGTCAGGGTTTTCCTGACAACACCGCCAATCTGTAGGGGTTTCCCCGCTGGTTGCTTCCGCTCCCCGATGTTACTAGAGAAGAGGATACTTTGAGCAACCATGATGAGGGCTGCCTGGTACGCGCTTGTCTATATCGTCAGCAACGGTCAGTTCCCTACGGCGCGGTCCTTGGACCAACTACGGTTGTGCGATTCTTCACCCGGGTCCGATGGCCCGGGACGGCGGGGAAGTGATGCGGAAAGCCCTGGTGAATAGTACAGCTGGTCTCGGTTCCTCTCGTGAATTGTGGTGCACGGGTCTGCAGCGGAACTGCAGGATGGTGGAGTATGACTGGACGAAGGGTGGTTTGCGGGGTGCGGGGCGGCAATTAGGGTTTTGGGTGGCGAGAGAAGAGAGGGAAAGGAGGGGGGATGGAATCAATCACGTTGCTCGGTATCCTGGCGATCATCATTGGCATCGTCGGCGTTATCGTGCTTCTAAAAGGCAGGAAGAAGAACGTCCGTTGAACAGGCGACTCGGGTCGGTAGCCCGGTTGTGTGTCACGCGCACCTGCTCGACCTGCCGGTCGGATGACCGTAGTGACTCTGTTTGTGCCAGCAACAACTGGCCGAGGCGCACATCGAAGCGCCTGTCTGGAGATCAGGCATGATCGGACAATCGCTGAAATTGACGACGATCCGAGGCATCGAAGTCGGGATTCATTATTCCTGGTTCATAATCTTTTTTCTGCTTACGTTTTCTTTGACCGCTCGATTCGCATCGGAACATTCCCACTGGACGATGGCGGAGCATTACGCCGTCGGGATCGCCACGAGCCTGCTGTTCTTTGCCTCGATCCTGCTGCACGAATTGGCGCATAGTTTTGTCGCCCTGGCCAAGGGGCTTCCGGTCCGCGCGATTACGCTGTTTGTGTTCGGCGGCGTGGCCCAGATCGGACGAGAACCGGACCGGCCGATCACGGAGTTTCAGATCGCAATCGCCGGGCCGATCGCGAGCGCGCTGTTGGCGCTGGGATTCGGATCGGTGGCCTATCTGGCGGGCGATCGGTTCGAATACCTGGCTGCGCTCGCCGGCTGGCTCTCCTCGATCAACCTTGTTCTGGCACTCTTCAATCTCGTGCCGGGGTTCCCGCTTGATGGAGGGCGTATCTTCAGGGCTCTCCTCTGGCACGTGACCGGCAATTTGACCAGAGCCACGCGCATCGCCGCGCGAGCAGGGCAAACGGTGGGTTATACGTTCATCATCTTCGGCATCTGGACCAGCTTTACCATCGCATGGTTCAGCGGATTGTGGCTCGCATTTATCGGCTGGTTCCTTCTCAATGCGGCGCAGGAAAGCGTCGTGCAGGTCAGTGTGCGGTCCGCGCTGACCGGGTTGACGACCGAAGACGTGATGGCCCGGGACTGTCCGGCCGTGTCCGGACGGATGAGTCTCGTTGAGCTGGTGCAGGAACAGATTCTCAAGACAGGGCAGCGGTGTTTCGTCGTGACCGATGGCAGCCGGTTGGAAGGGCTGGTCACCCTCCATCAGGTCAAGGCGGTGCCTCAGGACCAATGGAGCAGGATATCGGTGAGTGAGGCAATGACGCCGCCGTCGCAGTTGCGCAGGGTCGCGCCCGGCACACCGATTCTAGAGGTGCTGCAGGTCATGGAGAGAGAGGATATCAATCAGGTTCCGGTCGTCGCGGGTGATCGGTTGGTGGGCATGATCACGCGCGATCATTTGTTGCGCGTACTCGCCGCGAAGGTCGAACTCGAACTTCCCGCGGGACCAGGCCTGATTCAGGAATCGGGAGACCTGCCACCACGCAGCAAGGTTGCCTCATGATGATGGAGCTTGTCGGGACAGAGGCCGGGCGAACGAAGAGGTCTAGCTGGTTGGATTGGTCGGGATCGTTGCAGGCCTGTTTGTGGTCGCAGGGGATCACCCTCGTAGAGAGTGATTTCGTGGAAAGTCGTCCGGTGATCACCCGGTTCGTGGTTGCCTGGTTCATGGGCCGACAGATGAGCTGAACACAGCGAAGCTCGAAGCCAGGGTCAGCCTGCGTTGATGTGAAGCCCTCAACCAGGGGGCTCGTCCTTTAGGGCTGATTGTCCCAACGTGATGGTGGTCGTTCTTCGTGGACAGCGCGAGTTCATCGGCTGGGTGAACCGGCTCAGAGAATACCAGCCGATCGACTGGCCGGCATCAGGAGGACAAGGACATTCCCAATGGTAACGACCGTGCATGTGGGATAGCTTCCATGATGTTCATGGCAGCGAAATGAAAGGGGCGCGTATGAGACTGACGCCATTTGCCGCAATGATGATCATCGCCGTGTTGCTCATCGGAGGAGTGGCCTCCGCCGCGCCGGAAAAAGATCCGCTCAGACCTCGCGTGCCGGCGGATCAAATGGAGGGCGCGAAGAAGCTATCGACCCCGTTGTTTAAAGATTCGAGGCAGGCCCCGGCGAAGATGCTCGAAGAGGGCAAAGCGCTCTACGAGGGCAA
The DNA here is from genome assembly GCA_014055495.1 of Nitrospira sp. CR1.2. GTDB lineage: Bacteria > Nitrospirota > Nitrospiria > Nitrospirales > Nitrospiraceae > Nitrospira_A. The sequence continues at coordinate 55,294 of WIAG01000003.1, read as the reverse complement.
GGGGACCTGCTTCAACTGCCACGGCAAGGCTGGCAAGGGAGACGGGGTGGCCGGCGCGATGTTGGATCCAGGTCCGCGCAATTTCGCCAATTGCGATTTCCACGCCAAGAAGACCGACGGCGAGCTCTTCTGGGTCATGAAGAACGGGATTCAAGGAACCGGAATGATGGCGTTAACCCCGATGGTGGTGACCGAGGAGGAAGCATGGAAGACTATCGCGTATCTGCGGACCTTCTGTAAGTCCTGAGATGGAGTTCCATGTACTCAGGCCCTAACAGGGATTTTGTACCGTCCTGTGGACGTACGATCATTTGATCAAGATCGTCCACGACGACGGCCTATCTATCCGGCAGATCAGCCGGATAGGCCCTGACGGAGGGGTGATCAGAATGGACCCGTCGGATGATTGCGACTCTCGTTATTCTTGGCGCCTCCGGAGATTTGACGTCGCGCTTCCTGATGCCCGCCCTCATGCGGCTCTACGAGGCAGGGCGGCTGCCTGCGGGATTCCGGGTCGTCGGGCTCGCGCGGGACGACTGGGATACCGCGATGTTTCGACGCCATCTTGAAGGGAAGCTTTCGTCATCCGCGCGATCCCCCATCCCCTCTGCATCCGCGCGACAGGCGGTCCTTGCGAGTACGGAATATCACCCTGTAGACGTGACAGATTCCGATCAACTCGCGGAGGTGTTGGGGAAAGAGACACAACCTGTCGTGGCGTATCTGGCTCTGCCTCCGTCTCTCTTTAAGCCGACTATTGAGACACTGGCGACGTGCAGGTTACCCAGGGGCAGTAAGCTGGTGGTGGAAAAGCCGTTCGGAACCGATCTCGCCTCCGCATGTGATCTCAATCGTCTGCTTCACGAATCGTTTCCTGAACAGGACGTCTTCCGGTTGGACCATTTTCTAGGGAAACAGACGGTGCAAAATATTCTCGGCTTGCGGTTCGCCAACCGGGTCTTCGAACCCCTGTGGAACGCCCAACATATCGAACGAGTCGAGATTGTATGGGACGAAACCCTGACGGCGGCCGGCCGGGCATCATTTTACGACGGGACCGGCGCGCTTCGAGACATGATTCAGAATCACTTGCTCCAGTTGCTGGCATTGGTCGCGATGGAACCGCTGCACAGCCTGGATGAACGCACGCTTCGCGATCGAAAGGTGGATGTATTTCGCGCGGTCCGTCGGCTCGCGCCTGGTGAGATTGATCGGCACACGGTGCGTGGCCGGTACGGGCACGGGGCTGCGGACGGCCGTGAAGTATCGCCGTATGTCGACGAAGCAGGCGTGGATCCAGGGCGGAAGACGGAAACCTTTGCTCAGGCGGTGTTGTCGATCGATAACTGGCGCTGGACCGGCGTGCCGTTTGTACTGCGGACGGGGAAAGCTCTGGGTTGTAATCGCCGTGAAGTGGTCGTTCATTTCAAACCCGTCCCTCACGTGGCGTTCGGACAGGAGACGCAAGCCCCGTCCAATGTGTTGACGATCGAACTGGCGCCAGACCGCATCGCGCTCTCGGTGAATGTCAACAAGCCGGGCGACCTATTCGAGATGGAACAAGTCGCGTTGGACCGATCATTCGGTCCGGAAGGGCTTCCGGCCTATGCGCGGTTGTTACTCGATGTTCTGAATGGCGACCCGATGTTGTCAATTCGTGACGATGAAGCGGAAGAGTCCTGGCGGATCGTGGAACCGATTCTCGCGCGATGGGCGGAAGGAGGTGTGCCGCTGCTGGAATATGCCGCCGGTACGGAGGGACCACCGCTGTCGCCCTCACGAGGAGATTTTACAGCGCCTGCGTAGGATCCGGCAATCCCTGGAATTGATCACCATTCGAGATATTGAAGCGGGGACTCGGCAGTCCTGGCGGCCGAACGCCAACGACGTCGCGTGGACCGGAATCCCCTCGGACACGATCGGCATGGCCCGCCGGTGGGCAGTGGAATCGTCAGTGCGTCGATAAGGGTGCGCAGGGGACGCGAGACGACCTGAAATTCACATCGGGAGGTCGAGAGGAAAGCCATGACGCTACCGGTATTGAAGGAACTGCGGCGGGTCGACGGATATTTGCCGATCGAAGATTACGGCCTCGTTGGAGACGGCGCCACAGCGGCGCTCATCGGACGGGACGGCAGCCTGGCATGGTTGTGCCTGCCTCGCTTCGATTCACCCCCCTTGTTCTGCAGCCTGCTGGATAGCACGCACGGGGGGCACTTCACCGTCGCGCCAGCCGGCGTACTGGAGTCCCGTCAATTCTATGAATACGACACCGCTCTGTTGGTGACAGAAATGCGAACGTCCACCGGTTTGTTGCGGGTCACGGATCTGTGTCCCTTAGTGGCGGGAGCCGATCTCTCGGAGGATGTGTCGGCGACGCGACGAGAACTCCTGCGGACGGCCACTGTCGTCGAGGGAAGCATAGACCTGACGGTTCACGTCGAGCCCCGTGGCGGAGCTGAGGCGGAACCGCGTGATGGTGGGCTTCGCATTCGTTGTCGTGCGCAGCCTGACCTGAACCTTCACCTCTACTCCACGTCTCCATTGATCGGGTTGCGCACGTCGCTGACGATCAAGGCCGGGCAATCGGTCCACCTGCTTCTCTGTTGGAGGCAAGGTTCTGGGCATGCTCCAGGCTTCGATGAGGCCGCGCTTCGCAGGGATACGGTGGCCGTCTGGCGGCGGTGGCTGCAGTGCCTGGACTACCACGGCCCCCAGGAAGCGTTGGTTCGGCGTTCCGCTATCACCATCAAACTGCTGGATCACTTTGAGAACGGCGCGATCGTCGCGGCGCCGACCTCGTCGCTCCCGGAGCTCATCGGTGGGGAGCGCAACTGGGATTACCGTTATGCGTGGGTGCGGGATGCAGCGTTTTCCGTCTATGCCCTGCATCGCATCGGGCTCTCGCACGAGGCCGCCGGCTTTCTTGCCTGGGTATTGGATGCTGTGGAGCGTGATGGAGAACCTCGTGTCATGTATGACCTCGACGGACGGATGCCTCCGGAGGAGCGATTTGACTCCGGCTTGGAAGGCTACCGTCGTTCGAAACCTGTGCGCTGGGGCAATGCGGCGGCGGAGCAACATCAGCACGACGTCTACGGCGAGATCCTGGACTGTGCCTATCAATGGCCGGCGCATCACGGCACGACATCTGAACGAGTATGGAGTCGACTCCTGAAGCTGGTTGACGCCGCGGCAGGGGCATGGCGCAAGTCCGATCACGGCATCTGGGAAGTTCGTACCTGCGGGCGGCCTTTTACTTATTCGGCGGCCATGTGCCAGGTGGCGTTGGACCGTGCGGCCAGGATGGCCGAGCGGGTTAGATCGCCCGGACCAGTTGAGGCCTGGAAACGGACTGCCAAGGAGATTCAGAACGCCATTTTGGAGGAAGCGTGGGATCCGAAGATGCAGTCATTGACGGAACACCTGGGCGACGGGGGATTGGACGCAAGTCTTCTGACGTTGCCGCTGCGTCGAGTGGTGTCGGCGAATCATCCGAAGATGGTGGCCACATGCCGTGCGATCCTCGAGCGACTGGGAGCAGGGCAGGGGCTGTTGTATCGCTACCTGCCGGAAGAATCGCCTGATGGAATCGCTGGCCATGAGGGCGCATTTCTTCTATGCAGCTTCTGGCTCGTGGATAACCTGGCAGAGCAAGGTCGGCTGGATGAGGCCATGGAGTTGTATACTTCTCTCTGTGCGAGAGCGGGCCCGCTCGGACTCCTACCGGAGGAAATCGACCCCCCAACCGGCGCCTTTCTTGGCAACTATCCTCAAGCATTCAGCCATATCGGGGTGATTTCGAGCGGGGTGAATCTGGCACGCCTGTTCGAGAAAGCCGGCCGAACGTGTTAGACGGTGATCGTGATGCGGGACCAACTTCGTTATAGGCTCCGGCCATCGCTCGGCGACAGGGTGGTCCTGGTTCGCTGCAGCGTCCGTGAATCTTTGCGCCAATCTGATGGCGGAGTCTCCATACGCTCTACGCCGTCAACTGGGTCGGGTTGCTCATCGACGGCTTTGGTAGCAAGTAGACTCGGTAGTCGCCTACATGGACCCTTACACCGACAAGAAGGTCTGACGCCATGACACATCCCTGGATCGACATCTCAGTCCCCTTGCGTAACGGGATGCCACACTGGCCGGACAACCCTCCGTTGCGGATCAATCGGACCATGGATCTCAACTGCGGAGATGAGGCCACGGTCTCGACCCTTTTCATGGGATCTCACACCGGTACTCACATGGATGCGCCATTGCATTTCGTCAAGGGCGGACGGGCGATTCATGAGATGTCGTTGACCGCCACGATCGGCCCCGCGCAGGTCATCCAGATTCATGATCCGCGCGCCATCACACTGGACGAACTACGTCGGCATGTCATCCGGCCGGGAGCACGTGTGTTGTTCAAAACAAGAAATTCCCTGTGTCGATGGGGAGAGCAGGATTTCATGGAGGACTTTGTCTACCTGACCACAGAGGCCGCTCGCTGGCTCGTACAGCAGCGCGTGCGGACGGTAGGTATCGATTACCTGTCGGTCGGCGGGTACAAGAGAAATGGGCCTGAAGTCCACCATGTGCTGCTGGAGGCACAGATCTGGATCATTGAGGGTTTGGATCTCTCCGCCGCGATCCCGGGATTCTACGATCTGATTTGCCTTCCGCTCAACATCCTGCAAGGTGACGGCGCTCCTGCGCGAGCCCTGTTGCGCCCACGCGACGAATCGACCGCGGACGACGAATCGGTGGAGAGTGTGGAGACAGGGGATCTCCACGATTCCTGACGGAACCGGACCGGCTAAAAGAGTCTACCGCAGCTGAACTCTAACTGACGGGCGATTGAGGGGCATATCCGTGCCAGTGGAGCCCGTGGCCAAGGCAAGCGTGATGCCCGATAGCCAGCGGAAGGGAGGCGATAAGGGCCTACCGTTCGCAAGACGAGGTGTGCAACCGTCGAGCCACCCGGGCTTGGTTGCAGAGGCCTACCTTCTGGAAGGAGGATCACGATGAACGACCAAGACCTGATCAACCGTCCCTTAATCAAGGCCTGGTTGTGGTGGGCGCTGATCTGGCTGACTTTTTTCCCCATCGTCGGGGTGGTGGTCTCGATCAAGTTTCATAATCCGGAATTTCTCGACGGCGTATCCTGGCTGACGTTCGGCCGCTTGCGGCCGATGCATGTCAACGGCGTCATCTTCGGATCCTTCTCGACCGTTTTCTTAGGACTGCTGTACTACATCGTTCCCCGTCTGTGCGGCGTGCGCATGTATAAAGAGGCGTGGGGATGGTGGCTGCTCTGGGCGTGGAACGCATTTCTCGTGCTCGGCAGCGCATCGTTTCTGTTTGGTCTCAACATGGGATTGGAGGCAGGGGAGTTCGAGTGGCCGTTCAATCTTCTGCGGTTTCTGATCCTCGGCCTGATTGCCGTGCAGGTCCTGGGAACCGTCTTCCGGCGGACGGAGCGGCGCTTCTACGTCGCCATGTGGTACACGACCGCCGCGCTCATCTGGACGATCATGAACCTGATCCTTGGCAATGTACTGTTGACCTATGCGGACGACATTGCGGGCGTGAACAGCGCGGCGATGCATGGCCTGTATATTCACTATATTGTCGGTCTCTGGATCACTCCAGCCGGGCTGGCCCTGATTTATTATTTTCTTCCGCTGAGCGCCAGGAGCCCGCTGTATAGCCACAAGCTTTCGCTGTTGGGATTCTGGGGGCTGGCGTTCTTTTATCCGTTCGTCGGCACGCATCATTATCTATACAGCCCGATTCCCCACTGGACCCAGACGGTCTCGATCGTGACCAGTATGCTGCTCATCATTCCGGTCTGGACGGTCGTGGTGAATTTCTTCGGTACGATGTTCGGGCGCTGGGGCGCCGTCGCGGGCGGGGGCGGCGGCGACAATTATGCCGCCAAGTTTCTGATGATGGGCGCGGTCTATTACTTGATCGGGTGTTTTCAAGGCTCGGTCGAGGCGCTGCGTCGAGTTCAGGAACTCACCCACTTCAATGATTTTGTGATCGCCCATTCTCATCTCACGGTGTTCGGCACCTTCGTGGTCTGGGCGGTCGGCTCCGCCTATTATGTCTGGCCCAGGGTCACCGGCCGACGCTTGTGGAGCGACAGACTGGCGAGTTGGCATCTGTGGTTGACCGTCGCCGGATTTACCGTCATGGCTGTCGGCTTGTCGGCGCAAGGATTCGTCCAAGGATCGATGCTGGAATTTGGCGCGAACTTCGTGGACACGGTCAAAGAGATGAAACCTTGGTGGGTGGCACGCACATTAGGCGGCGTGGCCATGGACGTCGCGTTGCTGCTGATGGTGATCAATTTCTACAAAACGGCGCAGGAGGGCGAACTGTTGGCGCAAGAAGGCGACGCGGCCACTCGGCCGATCGATACGCCGGTCCAAGTCGTCGCAGCGGGAAGCTGGATCGAAAGTCCTTCCACAGTTCTACTGATCGCCGGCTTCGGCTTTTTCTTTCTTGCCGTTGGGGTACAGGGGGTGACTCCCTGGTTGATGGCCGAAACTCGAACGGCCACAGTTCAGGACACGGTCACGCAGATGGCGATTCAGGTGACGGACTATACACCGCAAGAGCTGAAGGGCAGGCACGTGTATATCCGCGAAGGATGTTGGTACTGCCACTCGCAATACGTGCGTCCCGTCACCGGCGAATCGTTTCGCTGGGGACCTGTATCCCAGGCCGGTGAATATGCGCATGATCGGCCGCATCTGTTTAGTACCCGTCGCATCGGCCCGGACCTGACCAGAGTCGGACGAAAGTACGGCGACGATTGGCACGCCGCCCACTATTGGAATCCGAGGGAGGTCGTGCCCGATTCCATCATGCCGGCCTTTCCTTGGCTGTACGAACTTGCGAAAGACGGTAACACACCGCAATTGAACGAAGACGGCACGGCTCTGATTGCCTATCTGCAGAAACTGGGGACCGGGATCGGGGATTGGCGGGAAGGGTTCGCCGCGACTCAGGTCACAGGCGGCCAGGTACTCAATGCAAGTCCGCAATCGCAGGAGGATTTGCTCGTGCTGGGTCAAACCGTGTACGAGCGTCGTTGCGTCGGTTGCCATGGAGTCAACGGAGACGGGGGTGGGCCCGCTGCTCAGTTTATGGAACCGCGGCCGCGCGATTTTACGAAGGGGGTCTTCAAATTCAGATCGACGCAGGGGAAGGATTCGCTGCCGACCGACGTCGATCTCTATAGCACGGTGACGCACGGGCTCTGGGGCACCGCGATGCCGGCCTGGCAGGAAATCTCTGAGCATGAACGGCGGGCGGTGGTGCAGTATATCAAGACCTTTTCCGATCGATGGGTCACGGAGACTGTCCCGCCGTCGATCACGATTGCGCCTGAACCGGCGGTCACGGACATGTCTCTGGCGCAAGGTAAGACTCTATTCATGGCAAACTGCATGCTCTGTCACGGAGCCGGGGGCGAGGGAAATGGCCCGATGGCTCCGGTGATCAAGGATATTTGGGGACAGCAGCTCAAGCCGGCCAATTTCACACTGGCGGCCGGTCTCTCGGGGGGCGTGAAACTTGGTCATGATGGAGCACATCTGTTCAGAGTGGTGACGACAGGCATCGGAGGAACTCCCATGCCTGTGTTCGGAGAACAGCTGAAACCGGAGGAGATCTGGGACATCGTCCACTATGTTCAATCGTTGCGCGTGGCGGCTCACGAGCAGGAGCTTGTGGCGGTGGGTCTGAAAGAGGGAGATCTGGAGCAGGCAAGGTCCCGCATGTGGGCAGCGCTTTCGCCGGCCGCCAGGCGGGGTGATTTGGAGAAGACCATCATTCAGACTCCATCCGATTCGCACCGCACGGCTCGGTTGACCGACGGGAACGCCAACGGAAGGCGGCGACCATGAGGGAACGAAAGAATGAGAGGAAAGAAGATTTGCGTGTCGAGCACCAGTCGAAACCGCGGGACGACTCCGAGGCCGAGCCACCGTATGTGTACCGGCATGCAGGGATTGAAGAGCGGGACGGACGCATTCCTGTGTGGTTGAAGCTGGTGGTGGTAGGGTTGCTCGTGTGGAGCGCCTATTACACCATCCGCTATTGGAACGCATCGTAAGGGAGGCGTGCCGGTGTTGTAAGACAGGACCTTGCTCCTCTGCAGTTCTCCCCGTACGTTCCCTGCACACGCACATACCGCTTGGTACGGGCGAAGGTTCGCGGGCACGGTTGGAATGCTCACGGCTCGACTGGAGACAGGCTCGCATTCATCAGAGTACCCCCGGTGCATATTCGCACTTCAGCTGTGCACAGGTGAACATTGGGTGCGATGGACGATGGTGCGAGTATTGTCGTATGGTCGGTTGCCGAGTCCCAGCACGAGATGGTGGGTGTACCTGATGGTTCTTGCCGGACTCGTTGCGAGGCCAAGCACGCAGGCGGAGATGATCGGACCTCCGGTTCCGTTCCGATCCATCGTTCCTCCTGAGTCCTGGCAGTCGGATCGGTTTGGGCCGTCTCTCCGTGTGCCTCCTGCGGATATCCTCGGAGAGGCTGTCGAATTCAGGCTACAGACGCACAGGGGTCTGGCGGTCGAGGGGGATGCGCCGACGATCGACCGGGCTTCCGGAGAAGAGAAGGGTCCTCGGATACCTGAGCCGATGGTCTTCGATCTCGTGCGCCCTCTCGGCGCCAGGCGTGGGGAGGCGGAATTTAATACATTGGGGCTTGTGCCGCTCACGCGCAAAACAAGGAAAGTGGACGACGTGACCGATCCGCTGGGCTTGGTGCGGCGAAGTCCGGATACCCAAGGTGTCGAATGGGCGCCGGAGATGGAATTCGTGCTGACGGACGGACTCGCGTTCGAGTTGGAATTGCCGCTGGAGAATGGTTCCATCGAAGCCTACAAGGTGGCCGCTCAAGCCACGTTTGGAACCTTGTGGGACCATCGGTTTATTCACGGCGCGCAAGTGATCGCTCAATATGATCGGCAGCCCGGAACCTGGACCACGACGTGGTTGTATTTGGCCGGGGCTCGTTTGGACAATCGATGGAGTCTTTTCGGCATGGTCGGCCCTCGCTTCGAGCACGGGAGTCCGATTGGTGGACGCCATACAGAGATCCTGGGTAATGTGACCCTGTTTGCTGATATCACAGACAGGTTGGTCGGCGGAGTAGAATTGAATCTAGGGCAGGTTCTTGACGGCAGCGGGTCGCTGCTGGTCATGCCGCAAGTGCACTATGAAGTCGACTCTCATTGGATGGTTCAGGCGGGAGTTGGCGCCCGTATAATCGATGATGTGATCTTGGCAGAGATCGGCTTTCGATTGATTCGAGAGTTCTAGTGGGTTCGGCAGTAGGCAAGACATGAGAAGAGAGAATGTTGTGGAACGGACCTCCGCGGTAATCATCTGATCTCTCATCGGCGAAACGACGACAACGATCCTGACGGACGGGCGGCCGACCTAACTCTCGATCCTTCGATACGCAACAACGGCCAGTGCAGAGAGTGGATAGAACATGGGACTGGGTGAACAGTACCCCAATGAGCGCCGTGAGACAGCATTGATCCGACCGGTGGTGGAACCGTTTGACCGCTTCATCCATGCCGAGTCCAGTGGTGGACTGTTGCTGTTGGGGGCGACGGCGGTGGCCATGGTCTGGGCCAATTCGCCCTGGGCCGCCTCGTATGCAGGCCTGTGGAGCACGCCCATCGGCTTGGTGGTCGGTTCGCATGCCTTGACGGAAACGTTGTTGGAGTGGATCAACGACGGCCTGATGGCGATGTTTTTTTTCGTCATCGGGCTGGAGATCAAACGTGAAGTGCTCGTCGGAGAATTGGCTTCGTGGCGGCGCGCGGCTCTTCCGTTGGTGGCGGCGCTCGGCGGCACCATCGTCCCCGCATCGCTGTATCTGCTCGTCAACGGTACCGCTCCAGGCGCTGCTGGGTGGGGCATTCCCATGGCTACGGACATTGCCTTTGCCCTTGGCGTCTTGGCGCTGCTGGGGCCACGGGTGCCTCTCTCCCTCAAGATATTTCTCACCGCCCTGGCGATCGGCGACGATTTGATGGCCGTATTGGTCATCGCGCTCTTTTACACCTCGACCATTTCCTGGTTGAACCTAGGTGTCGGCGCCCTGTTCCTCATCCTGCTCGTGGCAGCGAACGTCGTGGGTATCCGGCATCCACTCGTGTATGCGCTGTTGGGAATCGGGGGACTGTGGCTGGCGTTTCTCCTTTCCGGTGTGCATGCCACCATCGCGGGGGTCCTGGCGGCCATGACGATTCCGGCTCGCACACGCGTGAGCGGCAGCGAGTTTCTGGCGAGGGGACAGGCGTTGTTGAAACGCTTTGAAGAGGTCACCTCCGCCGATCGCCCGCCGTTGGCCAATGCAGAGCGTCATCATGTGACGCAGCGGCTGGAGATGGAGGTCAAGGACGCGGAGACGCCCTTGCAACGATTGGAGCACGCACTGCATCCCTGGGTGACCGTCGTCGTGATGCCCCTCTTCGCCCTGGCCAACGCCGGGATCACGCTCGATGCGAATGGATGGACTCACCTGACGCATCCGGTTTCCTTGGGTATCATGGCGGGATTGTTTGTGGGGAAACCGGTCGGCATCCTCCTCGCTACGTGGCTTGCATTGCGGGTGGGACTCGTCTCAATGCCTGAAGGGGTCACGTGGCGACAGTTGGCCGGCATCGGTGTGCTGGCGGGCATCGGGTTCACCATGTCGTTGTTCATTGCCGGATTGGCCTTTCCGCCCGGTCCGCTGCAGTTGTCGGCCAAGGTCGGAATTCTCTGTGCCTCGACAGTCGCCGGGATGGTCGGGTATGTATGGCTACGGGGCGGCAGTCGGACGGCCGGATGATCGAGCTGGAATGTCGGGAGGGGATGTATGGTCGGCAGAGGGATCGCGTTGGTGGGGGTGTTCGGGTTGGCATTGTTCGCGCTCCAGAACATGGAGGCGGTCAGTGTGCGCTTCCTGCTGTGGAGGTATGACACCACCCTGGTCCTGATCATTGTCGGGTCGGCCGCGCTGGGAGCCTGTCTCGTTGCGATCGCCTCGGTGGGGGCGCGATTGCGGCGGGCTCGTGAGGTCGATCAGTTGGCCGGGACCGTCCATGCCCAGGCCGAACGTATCCGACGATTGGAAACCCACGATCGAGAATCATCGGAACAGGTCGCGTCTCAACTGCCTGCTCGTGGAACCGACAATGTGAAAGGAGAACATGCATGATGACCGGATTCTCGATGGAGACCGCCTGGCCCTGGCTGATCACCATGGCCACGACCGTGGGCCTGGCCCTCTTGCGTGTGGGCGTGGTCTTTGTGGTCGGCTATCTTGCGTTGCGTTTTTCCCGCCTGGGGCTGCTGCAATTGGAGCGGGTTATGGTGGCCGCGAGCGATGCGACGGATCAGCAGGCCGGAACGGCGCAGAAACGGGCCGCCACGTTGACCGGCATCCTCAGGACCATTGCGCTCACGGCGATTTGGGCGATCGTCATCATTGAAGCGCTGCAGGTCGTCGGACTGGACGTGGCGCCGATCCTGGCCGGCGCCGGCATTATCGGGCTGGCTGTGGGCTTCGGCGCTCAGAATCTGGTCCGGGATCTCATCAGCGGATTCTTCATCATCCTCGAAGACCACATCCGGTTGGGAGACGTGGCCGTGATCAACGGGACCGGCGGTCTCGTCGAGACCATTACGTTTCGAACCATTGCGTTGCGCGATTTTTCCGGCGTGGTCCACGTGTTCCCTAATGGCGGCATCAACACCTTGTCGAACATGACCAAGGATTGGTCGGCGTTTGTGTTGGATATGGGGGTTGCCTACAAGGAGGATACGGATCGGGTGGTGGCGGTGATGCGGGCGGTCGGGGATGCCCTGCGTCAAGACCCGGAGTTGGGTCCGTTGATGCTGGAACCGATGGAGATCGTGGGCGTGGAGAACTTTGGCGACAGCGCCGTGACCATACGAGCGCGCATCAAGACAAGGCCGCTCGAACAATGGAAAGTGGGGCGCGAGTATCGCCGTCGGCTCAAGAAAGCCTTCGACGCCGAAGGCATCGAGATTCCCTTCCCGCAACGTGCCCTCTCACTTCTTGAAGCCGGGCATCCGTTTAAAGTCGAATTGGTGAGCGGCACGAAGCAAGCCGGGTCGTAACCTCACCCGGCACGCGGTTTCGCGCGATAGTCCTCCAACCGACGGTGCACGATCCCTGACGACAAGCTGGGGTAGTATCCCTTCAGGGCCTGAATGCCAGTTGCCGCGGTCAGGTGATCCACCTGATCGCGGCATGCTGCAAGGCGTTGGACCACACGCCGCTTGGCGCAGGCACAGAAGGCCTCCGCCAATTCCCAGACGGTCGTCCGTCCCTCCAGTCTGGTCTGTTCTTCCGCGTAGAGGACGGTCGCCATCATCGCGAGCAGATCTTCAGCGACCGACTCGAACAGGTTGTGGAGCCGCTGTTCATCCTGAAACGAGGTTTGGAATCGCACCATGGCCCGGAAGATGTCGCGGGCCAATCGTCGGCTGGTGCGTTCGACATCACGGGCCATCGTCCCTACCTGAGGATGGGTGAACTCAGGGCAGGCCGGCAACGGCCGTTTCAGCCATTGCCCCAGGTACCAGGGCATGTAGAAAGCGGCCAACTTCAGGACTTGTCGTGACTGGTCCAGGACGGACAGATCGCCGGCATACAGAGCCTTGGCGCGATCCAGGTGATGGCTCAGCCCCTCGCGCACGATGAACGGCCGGAGGATGTCCGTCGCGCCTTCGCCGATCCGGTACATCTCGGCATCGCGCACCAGTTGTTCGATACCGAAGGCCGGTTCGCCTCGCAGGCTCTTGGACTCCGCCGTTTCGTAGCCCATGCCGCCGAACAAAATCTGGGCATCCCGCAGAAAGCGAATCGTATGCTCGGAGCAAAAGACTTTGGCCACGGCGGCTTCGATCCGAATATCGTGCCGGTGTTGATCGGCGAGTCGCCACACCAGCATGGCCAGTGCTTCCATGGCAAAGAGATGTCCCGCCATGTCTCCGAGACGAATCTGCTGCGTTTGGCGTTCGGCCAGCGGTTTCTGGAAGGTGATTCGCGCATTCGCGCGATCCAGGGTTGGTTGCCAGGCCTGTTTTGCCATCCCAAGGCAAATGGCCGGAATGCTGACTCCGCGTCCCACATTCAGAATGGTGAGGGCATACTTTAATCCCTTGCCCACTGCGCCGATCACGTTTTCAACCGGGATCCGGACATTTTTCAACGTGATGTGGGCGTTCTCGATGCCGCGACAGCCTTCAAACTGACACCGTTGCCGCACGAGCAGGCCCGGGGCCGACATGTCCAGGATAAACGCCGTGTGGACGCGGTCATCCGCCCCCTGCCCCCCGTGGACCGGTACCCATTCGATGCCGCCGTCCCGCGACACCCGCTTGGCCGGCACGCGGGCGATGAGCGTCAGGTAGCGGGCGATCGGCCCGTTCGTACACCAGAGTTTTTCCCCGTTGACCAGAAAGTGGCTGCCGGTCCGGTCGAGCACCGCCTCCGTTCGCACGTGTGCGGCGTCGGAGCCGGTGAGCGGTTCCGTAAGAGCGAAGGCCGAGATCGCTTCCCTCGCCACGAGCGGGAGATACTTGCGCTTCTGATCCTCGTTGCCGAAGAGGAGAATCGGCATGGCGATGCCGATGGATTGCGGCACCGCCACGGTCAGCGCGAGGATGTTGCTCCAGCCGGCGATCAACGTCAGGACGCGACCGTAGTTCGTGTAGGAGAAGCCCAGGCCGCCGTACTCCTTGGGAATTTTCATCCCGAACGCCCCGAGCTTGAACAATCCTTGAATCACCGGGCCGGGAATTGTGGCCTGGCGTTCGATGGCCTCAGGATCGACCTCATGCCGCAAAAACGTTTCGATCTGCTGGCAGAAGGCGTCACCGGCCGCCCTTTCCTCCGGTGGTTGCGGTGGAGTGAGCAGCAGTGTGAAGTCGGGTTTCCCGTCATAGAGTCCGGCCAGAAAACTCGTGCCTGTCCACCGTTCGCGGGCTGCTTCGATCCGTTCGAATCCTTTGAAGAGGGTGCTCATGTGGTGCCTCACCCATGGTGGTCATGCCTGCTCTCTGAATTGTCTGTCTCGGTACTGCGCCAGGGTGGATGCCAGCCTGGCTTGTAACTCCAGTCGTTTGGGTTTTCCGGTCGCGGTATACGGGACTTCCTCCCCGAAGAGAACGATCTTGGGCTGCTTGGCGAAGGGCAACCGGCAGCGGCAATGGGCCAGCACCTCCGCCTCGGTGGGAGGCGTCGTTGGATGGTGTGGGACGATGTAGGCCGCGATTTCTTCACCGTAGTAGCGGTTCTCAAAGGGGATCGCCATGGCGAACTTCACGCCCTGGTGCCCCTTCAGGACATCGTCGATTTCCAACGGTGAGATGTTGACCCCTCCACGAATGATGAGCTCCTTCAATCGTCCGGCAATGAAAAAGAACGGCCGCCCCCGTTCATCTGCTCGGTAGAAACCTTCATCGCCTGAGCGGAACCAGCCCCATTGGAACGCCGCCTCATTGGCGTCATCGCGCCGGAAATACCCGGCGCAGAGGGTGCGTCCACGGATGCAGATTTCTCCGCGATCGCCTTCGGGCAGCGGTTGTCCCCGGTCATTCAGAATCATCATGACGTTGTGCCGTAGCGCCAATCCCACCGAGGGGAATTCATAGTCCGCGAGCCAATGGCGGTGCTGGTTTGGGGTGAGGTCGGTGGGCAAGAACGAGGAATAACAGGTCGTCTCCGACAAACCGTACCCATGGTGAATCGGGAAGCCGAATCGGTCCTCGAACCGGAGGGCCGTCTCTTTCAGCAAGGGGCCGGCCCCGCAGATGGTTCCGCGGAAGCGGCCGAGTCGGTAGGAGGCGAGATCCTCATCGGCGTCGAGGAGGAACTCCAGCAACGTGGGGACGACGCTCACGGAGGTGACGGCTTCTTCGTGGATCCTCCGCCAAAAACTGCCGGTCTTGAACTTGCGGTTCAGCACCACGCTGCCCTTGCAATACAGCGGTGTGACCAGCGTGACCACAATCCCGTTGACATGGTGCACGGGCAACACGCACATCAAACGGTCGTGAAGACCGAAGCCGTGCCAGGCCGTGATGGCATCCGCATCGATCAGCAAATTCGTTCCCGTGAGGACCACACCTTTCGGCTGGCCGGTGGTGCCGGAGGTGTACACAATGAGTGCCGGGTCATCGAGTTGCGACGTCGAGGGGCAGAGTCGGGGTGAACCAAGCGGGCTGTGCTTGCTGCCGCCTACCGCCGGTCTCGTCATGTCATGGAGGCCGCCGTCTCCCACGGACAGGACTTCGCGCAGGGCCGGGAGGTGTGCTTGAAGGTCCTTGATCTCTGGGTAGACATCCTGCCAGCAGAACGCGGCCGAGACGTCGGCCTGTTCAAGGATATACCGCTTCCTCTCGGTTGATTCCTCGATGTTGATCGGGACCACCGCGATGCCCAACATCCAGGCCGCAAAGTAGGTGAGGACCGTCAAATCATCATTGAAAAGCAGCGTGGCGATCCGGTCGCCGCGCGTGAGGCCGAGCGTCGTATGAAGCACCTCCGCCAAGCGATCGACGGTGGTTCCCAACTCGGCATAGGTGTAAGTGCGGCGCACGTGCCGCTCGTCGTCGCAATACGTAAGGAAATTTCTGGTGGCGAGCTGCGGGTCGTAGACGCGCGAGCGAAAGAACTCGGCAAACGACACCCAGGGAAGCTCCGCAGCCGATCCACTTTCGGCGCGGGCCTGCACGATGCTGTTAGATGCGCCGGTGTAGTGGCTCATAGGTCCTCGGCGACGGGCCGGTATACCGGGCTCGCGGTCGGATGAGACGATTGTGCTGTTGTTGCTCCATGACATGGGCACACCACCCGGTGATTCGGGAGCAGACAAACAGCGGGGTGGACAGTTCAGCTGGAATACCCATCACCAAGTAGGCGACGGCGGTGTAGAAATCGAGATTCGGGCGGAGTCCCTTTTCCTCCAGCATGATGCGGTCGATGGTCAAGGCAATGTCATACCAACGACCATCGTGACACAGTTGGCTCAATCGTTCTGCATGGCGCTGAATGATCGCGGAACGGGCGTCGCCCTGTTTGAGGACGCGATGGCCGAACCCCATCACGCGTTGTTTCCGGGCGAGGGCGTTGCGCACCCAGGATTCCGCTCGTGCCGGTGTGCCGATCTCGAGCAGCATCGAGGCCACGGCTTCATTGGCGCCGCCGTGAAGCGGACCTTTCAGGGTGGCCACCGCAGCCGTCAGGGCGCCGTGCAGATCCGTCAGAGTGGATGCTGTGACCCTGGCTGAAAACGTGGAGGCATTGAACTCATGCTCCGCATAGAGGATCAGCGACACGTTCAGGGCTTGCGTCATGGCGGTGCCGACCTCGCCCCGCTTCTGTCCGACGATGAGACGCAACAGATACTCTGCACATCCGCCGGAGTGGTCACGCGTCTCAGATTGCCTGCCTGCCAGTATCCGGTGGCACTCGGCGACGAGAGAGGGAACTTGGCCTAACAACCGTATCGACTTGCGAAGGTTCCCGTCCGGTGACCCATCCTGCGCGTCGGGGTCCGTCAGCCCCAGCAGCGACATCCCGGTCCGCAACACGTCCATCTGGTGCAGCCCGGGACGCAGGGTTTCGAGGAAGCGCACGACCGAATCCGGCAGCTGTCGATTGCGCACGACCAGGTCGGAGAATGTGTCCAACTCTATACACGTCGGTAACCGCCCGACCAGCAGCAGGTGGGCGACTTCTTCAAAACTGCTCCAGTCTGCGAGATCACCGATGCCATACCCTCGATACCGGAGGTCGGAGTCTCCCTCATCCACCTGGCAAATCTCCGATTCACCGGCGATCACGCCCTCCAGTCCTGGGCTGTAGCCGGCGTGATCTGCGACCTTAGCGGCCGGTTGTTCCTGTATGACCTCGTTCATAGGTCCTCCCTGTGGATGCGTCGTGATCGTCGTAGCGCAGCAGGTCGTACAAATCCTGTCTGGGCATCATGCGATCAAGCCATTCTCGCTGAGTCCCGACGCACGTGAGTTCTGCCAGGAGTGTTTCGACCGCCCGCGCGGCGACACGCAGCGCACTGACGGGAAACAGCACCGCGCGGTAGCCCAGGGCGTCAAATTCGCTCACACGCAAATAGGGCGTCTTACCGAACTCCGTCATGTTGGCCATGAGCGGCACGTGCACGCCTGATTGCGTCATCTCGCGGGCGAACGCTCCGAACTCCTCCGCGGTCAACAGGGCCTCCGGGAAGAGGAGATCCGCCCCCGCGCCGGCGTAGGCCTTGGCGCGGCGAATGGCTGCCTCCATGCCTTCGACGGCGCGCGCGTCGGTACGTGCCACAATGAGAAAATCTGGATGGCTTCGTGCCTGGACGGCCGCGGTGAGCTTGGCAACCATGACTTCGATGGGGACCACGCGCTTTCCCGGAAGATGCCCGCACTTCTTGGCCGCTTCCTGATCTTCGAGTTGCATGCCGGCCAATCCAGCCCGTTCGAATTGCCGGACGGCTTCTCTGACCATCGACGGCGGTCCGTATCCGGTGTCTGCATCGACAATGGCCGGGATTGCCACGGCGTTCGCGATCACGGCTGCATCGGCCGCCATCTCCGCCAGCGAGATCAACCCGATATCCGGCAGGCCCCGTGCGGCAGAAATGGCCGCTCCCGACACATACAGAGCACCGAACCCGGCCCGCTCAATCTGTAAGGCCGTCAATGCGTTGAAGGCGCCGGGCATGGCGATCGTGCCGGTTGCCAACAATTCCCGCAGGCGCTGTCCTTTGCTGATGGTCGACCGCTCAGTCGTCATGTTGTGACCTTGAGGAGCGGCATCACGGTGCCGATGTCCTCCACCTGCTCCAGGTTCCAGACAGCCTCGATGAGACGGGCGAGTCGTGTCCCGCTGAGCCGCCTCGATGCCAGGCGTCGGAACTTGTCCTCCACTTCCTGATCCGACAGGGGACGGCTCGGGTGGCCCAAGGGCAGGTCGACTTGCGTGCGGTGAGTGGCGCCCTTGGTGGTGGTGGCTGTGAGACGGGTCGGCATCCGATCGGGGTAGGCCCCGTCGAATTCCGCTAATCGAACCACGCGGATGCGACTCATCAGTGTGCGTAGCATCGGATCTGACAGTCGCTTGGCGCTGAAGGATTGGAGCGTAAGACGGCCGTCCAACAGGGCTGCGGCGACGCAGTAGGGAAAACTATGGTCGGCCGTTTCTCTCGTTGCAGGGCGCCATTTCTCCGGATCGTGCCCGATAATTTCTCGCGCCACCTCATAACTACCGATCTCCACATCGGCCAGGTTGTGGATCGCGTCAGGTCCTTCTTCCTTGATCAATTCTTCTCGCAGCTTCAACGCGGCCTCAACCGCGGTCTGGGCATGGTACTCGACCGGAACATGCTTGATGTAGGTGTTGAGAATTTTGAAGGGAACCGAAACGCCGTTCGTGGCCGGCTGACCACCGAGCTTCGGCAGTTCGAAGGGCCCGGACACCAGCTTCATGAATCCCTTGTCGCCTTCAAAAATCGGCGCTGGTCCCGTCATGCCCAGTCTCGCCAACTGGGCCGCAAACAGGCCGTTGCGCGCGGCGTTGGAAAACGCGCAAGCTTTCCACATGGAGAGGTCGCCGACCCTGGTTTGCCGCAGGGCGATGTTTGCCACCGCGGCCAAGTTGATCGCCTGACGCGTCTGCGTTTCCGACAGTTTCATCACCTTGGCTGCGCCGAGCGCAGAGGAGATCGATCCGTACGTGACATGGTCCCACCCTCGAGGCCGCAACGCCGCTGCATCGCAGAGTCGACACTGGATCTCATAGGCCAGCGCGGTGGCTTGAATGACACGGGCGCCCGACGCATGGACCGTTTCTCCCGCCGCGAGGACGGTTGAGATATTGTCGGACGGATGGGCCGGTTCCTTCGCCAGGTAGGTGTCGTTAAAGTCCAAATACCGGACCATAGCGCCATTGGCAAAGGTCGCGAGATCCGGCAGGGTTCTGTGCCCTGTGCCCCACAAGGTGGCGCCGTTCGGCACCTTCACCGACTGTGCCATCTCTCGTGCGATGGAGCAGGGTGGGGCGTTCCAGGCGCCGAATGCGCAGCCGAGACTGTCCAAGAGGCGTCGCTTCACCTCATGCACGACGGGATCCGGAAGATCGTCGTAACAGAGTGAACGTGTGTATTGTGCGAGGTGATCAGCTAACATACGCTCGATCTCCTAGCTTCCGCTTGTTGCTCCACGCTGCACGAGGCGTTCTGTCGTCTTGCCGCATCTCGACCCGTTCAGATCCTGGATTCGCCGGTATTCGGCGATGACGGCAATCAGTTCCAAGATCCCTTCGTCTCTGTGGGCGACGGTGCGAAGCACCATCCGGCACTGTGCCTGCAGATCTCGCATGGTGCGGTCGGCCCCCTCATGATCGCCTTTGTTCATGACGACAATGTCCGCGACCTCCAGTAGACCTGCCTTCATGGCCTGGATCTCGTCGCCGAGTCCCGGTGCCACCACCGCGACCACAATGGGGGCGATCTGTACGATGTCCAGTTCGTTCTGCCCGACGCCGACGGTCTCGATGAGGATCATGTCGTAGGCTGCGGCCTCCAGTACCCGGAGCGCCTCCCCGGTGGCGTGCGCCAGCCCACCCTGGTGCCCGCGTGTCGCCATGCTCCGGATGAAGACCTTGGGATCATCCGCATGCTGTTGCATCCGGATGCGGTCTCCCAGTACCGCACCACCCGTGATAGGACTGCTGATGTCGACCGCCAACACGCCGACCTTCTGTCCGAGACGCCGGTAGGCGGTGATGAGTTGATCGATCAACGTGCTCTTCCCCGTTCCAGGATACCCGGTGATGCCGATCACCGACGCCTGAGCGCGCGACGGCGTAAGTTGTGCCAGGACCGCCGTTCCGACTGGGTCCCGGTTTTCGATGAGTGACATGACGCGCGCGATGGCCCGAACGTCAACCTTTGCGACCTGTTCCGCCAGGGTCGCGGCGTCGAGCCGCATGGACGATCGATCGAGACAGTCCTGCTTCACGTCACACCTTCAGTGTGGCCGGTGGTTCGTACTGCCGCGGCACGTGAGAGAGTCGGGAACTGAGCGGACGCTGTAGCGCCTCGGCAAGCTGTTGCGCGCAAGCCGCCACCAGCCGCTCATCGACCGGCACCCTCGCGCCGGACGCTTTCAGGGCAAACACCACATCTTCGGTCGCCACGTTGCCGGAAGCCCCCGGTGCATAGGGGCAACCACCCAGGCCTCCTGCCGAACAGTCGAAGGCCGTCAGTCCATATTCGTCCCAGGCCGTCAGGATATTCGCGATGCCCATGCCATAGGTGTCGTGGCAATGCAGCGACAACCTGGCCGGGCCGATATGGGGGATCACGGTATCCAGCAACATGCGGAGGTCGGATGGTGCGGCCTTGCCCACGGTTTCGCCCAATGACAGCTCATCCACGCCGAGATCGAGCAGTTGTGTCATGACATCCAGCACGCGCGTCGGCGCGATTCGTCCTTCATAGGGACAGAACACGATCGTAGAGATGTAGGCGCGCACCAGTATGCCGTCCCGTTCTGCCGCTCTGATGATCGGCCCAAAACGCATCAGCGATTCATGAACCGTGGCCTTGATGTTGTGGCGTGTGAACGTCTCCGAGGCGGCTGTGAACAGGGCGATCTTGGTGACGGCCGCGGCTCGGGCTCGCTCGAAGCCGCGCGCGTTCGGCACCAGGGCCGAATAGGTGACACCGGAGATGCGTTCGATGCCCCGGAAGACTTCGTCTGCATCCGCTAACTGGGGAATAGCCGTGGGGGAGACGAATGAGCCGGCCTCGATCTCGGCCACGCCGGTTTGCGACAGGGCGTTAATCAGGGCAATCTTCCGCGCCGTGGGCATGAAGGTGGCTTCATGCTGCAATCCGTCGCGAGGAGATACCTCGATGATGCGGACGGACGACCGACGCAGGTCATCTGTGCCGGAGAGAGCCATGATCCGACGTGCCTGCCTCCTCTTCCGGTTGTCGCCTGGATGTCTGGGCCCAGGACGGCAACCGCTTATCCGTGAATGCCGAGAGTCCCTCCGCGGCTTCCGGTTCCCTGCGTGCGCTCGCGTTCACCTCTGCGCCGAGCGACCGGCAGTCGTGATCGGACAGGGACGACATCCGGCGAAAGAGAGATTTGCTGGTCCTGACCGCATGAGGAGCCAGCCTCATGATGGCTTCCGACAGTTCGGCGATGCGATCGTCAAGCGCATGCGGTGGAACAATGTCATGCACCAACAGGAACCGTCTGGCCGTTGCTGCGTCGAGCGTCTCGCCGCTCAGCCCATACCGACGGAGAAAGGATTCTCCGGCCTTACGCAGCAGAAAGGGAGCTATGATCGCCGGGACCAATCCGAGTTTGGTTTCGCTCAGCGCAAACGTCGCATCTTCCGTCGCCACGACCATATCGCAGGCTGCCAGCAGACCGAGCCCGCCTCCGAAAGCCGGCCCCTGGACCCTTGCAATGACCGGGCACGGACATTCATCGACTGTTCGAATCGTGCGTGTGAGCTGTTGCGCATCATCCCTGGCGCGGGCTTCCGAGACGGGCGATTCTGCCTGCATCCAGTGAATGTCGGCCCCGGCGCAGAAGACGGGACCGGCCGCCGCCAATACGACAACTCTCACCGTCGGTTCCTGCTCCAGCGTCTCAAAGGCCTGCCCGAGTTCGGCCACCATCAGACTGTCGAAGGCATTGCGCCGCTGCGGACGGTTGAGCGTAATCTTTGCCATGGCGCCGTGTGAGTCAACCATGAGGGTTGCGAATCGACGCATCTCGCCTTCTCCAATTGCGGGCCGGTCTACATACGGAACACCGGCGCCCGACTGTCCTTGCTCGGTACCGCTGTCGCAATGTCGAGACAGAGCCCTATCACCCTGCGCGTCTCCTTGGGATCAAGGATGCCGTCATCCCACAGGTGGCCGCTGCTGAAATAGGGACTACCTTCCTGTTCAAATTGCCGGACGGTGGTATCGGTGATCCGCCGCCGTTCGTCGTCGGATAAGGGAGTGCGATCCCGATCCCGTTGCTGCTGTTTCACCGTGACCAGGACTTGGGCTGCCTGTTGTGCGCCCATGACCGAGATCCTGGCGTTAGGCCAGGTAAAGAGGAATCGCGGGCCGTATGCTCGGCCACACATGGCGTAATTGCCGGCCCCGTGGGAGGCACCGACGACGAGGGTGAATTTGGGCACGTCCGCGGTCGCCACCGCCTGCACCATTTTGGCTCCGTCCTTGATGATTCCTCTGCCTTCGTACTCCCTGCCGACCATGAACCCGGTGATGTTTTGGAGAAACAGCAGTGGAACCCGGCGCTGCGAACAGAGTTGGACGAAATGCGCGCCTTTCAGCGAAGACTCCGGAAGCAGCACGCCGTTGTTGGCGACGATGCCGATCAGATGGCCCATCCAATGGGCGAAGCCGCAGACCAGCGTCGGTCCATACCGCGCCTTGAATTCATGCCAGCGGCTCCCGTCCACGAGACGTGCAATGACTTCGCGAACGTCCCAGGCCTGACGTGGATTACGGGGAATGATGCCGTAGAGGTCGTCGGCCGGATAGTGCGGCTCATCGATGTGCTCCCGACGAACCTTGGGCGGTCGGCGCCCTAAGGTGGCGATGGAGGCGCGACAGAGGTCCAGCGCATCGAGGTCGTTCTCCGCCAAGTGGTCGCTGACTCCGGACAGACGCGTGTGAAGATCGGCCCCGCCGAGTTCCTCGCTGGTGACCTCCTCGCCGGTCGCGGCCTTCACGAGCGGCGGTCCGGCCAGGTAAATGGTCCCGGTCCCTTTGACGATGATGTTCTCATCGCACATCGCCGGGACATAGGCGCCGCCGGCCGTGCACATGCCCATTACGACGGCAATCTGCGGGATGCCGGCCGCGGACATGCGGGCTTGGTTGAAGAAGATCCGCCCGAAATGCTCCTTGTCGGCGAAGACCTCGGCCTGCAAGGGCAGGAACACGCCGCCGGAGTCGACGAGGTAAATCGCCGGGAGACGGTTCTCGAGCGCGATCTCTTGTGCCCGCAGGTGCTTTTTGATGGTGAGGGGGAAATAGGTGCCACCTTTGACGGTGGCGTCGTTGGCTGTAATGACGCAGAACCGTCCGGACACGGAACCGATGCCGGTGATGATTCCGGCAGAGGGCACGTGATTGTCATAGAGGCCGAAGGCAGCAAGGGGAGTCAATTCAAGCCAGGGCGAACCCGGATCGAGCAGGGAGGCGATCCGTTCGCGCGCCGTCAGCTTGCCGCGCTGCTTCTGCAGCGCCACCGCATCGGCCGGGCCGCCGGCCTGCGACTGCGCGAGATGTTTCTGCAAGTCAGCCGACAGCTGCTCGTAATACGATCGGTTGCGGAGGAACTCTTCCGCGTCACGATTTACGGCGGTCTTCAGCACACGCATGGCTGATGCTCCTCAGTGTTCGACGTGGAGCGCCTTCACAAAATTCACGATACTCTGCATCGGCGTCGCAGGGCCGAACAACATCTGCACACCGGCCGCCTTCAGTCGAGGCACATCCTCATCGGGAATGATCCCTCCGCCGAACAGGGCGATGTCTCCGGCGCCCTGTTCACGCAGCAGGTGGAGCACCCGAGGCAACAGCGAGTTGTGCGCGCCGGAATGGATGCTGAGGCCGATGGCATGGACGTCCTCCTGGATGGCGGTGGCCACCACCTGTTCCGGAGTCTGGTGAAGTCCGGTGTAAATGATCTCGACACCGGCATCCCGGAGGGCGCGTGCCACGAGTTTGACGCCTCGGTCATGTCCGTCCAGTCCGACTTTTCCTATCAGAATCCGCAGGGGGGCCGCCGCTACTGCCATAGCCGCACCTCCTCCAGCACATACCGTCCTTCGGCGGATTTTCTGATATGGCCGGCTTGCACCAAAGGATCATGTTCAAAGATCAACAGCCAATGTTCTGCTACAGCTTGCTCCAGGACCCGGCGTTTCGTGTCCAGGGTGCGGACCGGGTTAAGGTCGTACCCCATGATGTATGGAAGAGGCAGATGCGAGACGGTGGGGATGAGATCACCCAGAAAAAATGCAGTCTTTCCATCTGACTCCACTTTCACGCTTTGGTGGCAACGGGTATGCCCGGGGGTGACGACGGCGGTGACGCCGGCAAGGAGTTCCGTGTCTCCCCGGATGAATTCCCATTGTCGGGCGTGCGAGATGGGCGTCACGTTTTCCTGGCGATAGCTGGCCTTTGTCCGTTCATTGGCTTGTACCGCGTCTTCGTATTCGCCCAGTTGGACGCAATAGGTCGCTTTCGGAAACGCCGGTTTCAGAGTCTGTGCTTCTGTCGCGACGGTGTTGCCTCCCGCATGGTCGAAGTGCAGGTGCGTATTCACCACCAGATGGATGTCGTCATGGCTGAGGCCACGTTGTGCGAGGGATTCGCGCAGCGTCGGTCTGCGCTCGACCGCAAAGATCGACTGGAATTTGGCGTCTTCCTTGTCGCCGAGCCCTGTATCCACCAGGACATGTTTGCCGTGCGCCTTGATCAAGAGACAGGTCAGGCTCAGCGGAACGCGGTTGAGGTCGTCCGCGGGGCAACATCGCTCCCAAAGCGTTTTCGGGACGACGCCGAACATGGCCCCGCCGTCCAACCGAAATCGTCCGTCCGTCACGGGATAGATCTCAAAAGCTCCGAGTTTCATGTCAGAGTTCCTTGTGGGATCCCGCTTCTCACATTCACCTGTCCCTCAGCGTCGACGCCCAGGGGCTTTCCGACTGCGTGCGTCCGGCGAGGGCTTGTGAGCGCCGTGTTGCGCGAGTCCGGCAGGCCCTCGGTTGCCGCCGCCTTATAACACCACCGGTTCTCGGTAGGTTCCATAGACCTCGCGTAATGCGCTGCAGATCTCGCCCACTGTCGCCTTCGCCAGAACGGCCTCAATGAGCGCGGGCATGAGATTCTGATGGCAAGCCGCCGTCTCCTGCACTTCCTCCAACGCGCCGGCCATGCGGAAGGGATCGCGCGATTTGCGCAGGTCGGACAGCCGCGCCACCTGCTCCTGTTCCACCTCAGGACCGATCCGTAAAATAGGAATCGGCCGCTGCCTGTTCTCCACATGGTCGGTGACGCCGACCAGACTCCGCTCGCCACGCTCGAGCTCCCGCTGATACCGTTGCGACGCTTCAAGGATCTCGCGCTGCGGAAACCCACCTTCGATGGCGCGAATCATGCCCCCCATTCCGTCCAACCGGCGGAAATAATCCTGCGCCCCTTCTTCCAGGCGATTCGTCAACGACTCGACAAAATACGATCCGCCCAGGGGATCGACGGTGTTGACGGTTTCGCTCTCGGCGGCAATGATCTGCTGGGTTCTCAGGGCGAGTGTCACCGCCTCTTCCGTGGGTAGCGCGAGGGTTTCATCCATGGAGTTTGTGTGGAGCGACTGGGTGCCGCCCAACACCGCTGCCAATGCCTGGAGACTGGTCCGCACGACGTTGTTCATCGGTTGCTGAGCGGTGAGGGAGCATCCAGCGGTCTGTGCATGGCAGCGGAGCTGGAGTGAACGCGGGTTCTTCGGATGATAGCGCCGTTCCATTTCACGCGCCCACAGCCGTCGAGCCGCACGGAACTTGGCGATCTCCTCAAAGAAGTCGTTGTGGACGTTGAAGAAGAACGACAATCGCGGGGCGAAGGTGTCGACATGGAGCCCGGCGTTCACTGCCGCGTCCACGTAGGTCAACCCGTCGTACAGGGTGAAGGCGAGTTCCTGGACAGCTGTCGAACCGGCTTCCCGGATGTGATAGCCGCTGATACTGATCGGATGCCATTTCGGCACATGCGCGGCGCAGTAGGCGATGGTGTCGACGGTCAACGCCATATGGGGCTCCGGGGGGAAAAGCCACTCCTTTTGCGCGATGTATTCCTTCAGGATGTCGTTTTGGAGAGTTCCGCCGAGCCGGGAAAACGGAATGCCGCGTTTCCGGGCAACGGCAAGGTACATGGCGAAGAGTACGGCAGCCGGCCCGTTGATCGTCATCGAGGTCGTGACCTGATCGAGGGGGATCCCGTCGAAGAGGCGCTCCATGTCGGCAAGCGAAGAGACCGCCACGCCGCAATGACCCACTTCGCCCTGTGCTCGTGGATCATCCGAGTCGAGTCCCATCAACGTCGGCAAGTCGAAGGCCACACTCAGTCCGGTTTGGCCCTGGTGAAGTAAGTAGTGGAAGCGCCGGTTGGTGTCCTCTGCAGAGCCGAAGCCGGCGAATTGCCGCATCGTCCAGAGACGGCCACGGTACATGGTCGAATGGATGCCGCGGGTGTAGGGAAATGCCCCCGGGAGGCCGAGGTCCCGGTCGGCATGCCAGTCTTTGAGGTGGTCGGGCGTGTAGACCGGTTCGATCGCAAGACCGGAGAGGGAGGTGAATCGAGATGTCCGCTCGCTCATGACGAGGCCCTCCAGCGTATCGGCTGGAACGTCAGGGCATCTGCATCGCGGGCTGTTCTCCATAGTGATAGAATCCATGCCCGCTTTTCCTGCCCAGCCAGCCGGCTTCTACGTATTTCCGCAACAGGGGACAGGGACGAAACTTCGGATCGCCGAGGTCTTGATGGAGGACCTCGCAGATGGCGAGCACCGTATCCAGACCGATCCGGTCCGCCAATGCCAGGGGACCCACGGGGTGGTGCGTGCCTTCCACCATGGCCAGGTCGATTTCTTCCGCCGTCGCCACGCCGTCCTCCAGCGCGAAGATGGCTTCGTTGATCATGGGAATGAGCATGCGATTGACGATGAATCCGGGAAAATCTTTACAGACGACCGGTGTCTTTCCTGCACGTCGGACTAGGTCCAGGGCGAGGTGCATGGTCTGTTCCGAGGTGCCGATGGCACGTACGACTTCCACCAGGCGCATGACAGGGACAGGATTCATGAAATGGAGGCCGACGACGCGGTCCGGTCTGCCTGAGGCCATACCCAGACTCGCAATGGAAATCGAAGAGGTGTTGCTGGCCAGCAGCGTCGACGGCTCGCAGACTTGGCCCAGTTGGGCGAACAACGCCCGCTTCATGACCGCATCTTCCGGTATGGCTTCGATCACCACCTGAGCCTCTCGCAATCGCTGCAGGTGTCGTATAGGGTGAATGATGGCCATGGCCGCGCCCGCTTGATCGCCGCGCAGGGTCCCCTTTTCGACCGCCTTTGTCACGCCCTGCCAGAGTTTCTTTGTGGCTTCGTCCAGCACCTCTTCCGCCACGTCCACGAGCAGGACGTTCCACCCGCATGTCGCCAGGACCTGCGTGATGCCGCGTCCCATCTGGCCTGCTCCCACGACACTGATGGTCTTGATATCGTCGATGGTCATTCAGGCTCCCTGATCATCGCGATCCTTACTCATCGTTCTACGAGGAGCGCGAGGGCCTCGCCGCCTCCGATACAGAGTGCCGCGAGCCCGCGGCGGGCATCCCGCGCGTCCATTGCGTACAGCAGCGTCGTCAGAATTCTGGCTCCCGTCGCGCCGATGGGATGTCCTAACGCGACGGCGCCGCCGTTCACGTTGACCTTCTTTGCGTCCAACCCCAGTTCTCGATTGATGGCGAGCGAGACGGCGGAAAAGGCCTCGTTGATCTCGAACAGGTCGATGTCTCCGATGGCCAATCCGGTCTGCAACAGAAGGCGGCGAATGGCCTCGATCGGTGCGATGGTGAACCATTCGGGGGCGAGTGCGGCCCCCGCATACCCCGCAACCCTGGCCATCGGCCTCAGTCCCAATCGCCGGGCCTCGTCCTCTGCCATGATCACGAGCGCCGCCGCGCCGTCGTTGCAGGACGGGGAGTTGCCCACCGTCAGGACCCCGTCGTCCTGGAAGACGGGGGCCAGTTGCCGAAGCCTTGAGAGATCAACCCGGTTGGGCTCCTCATCGTCCGTCACGACGATTGCCGACCCCTTCTTCTGCGGCACTTCGACCGGGACGATCTCTCTTGTGAATGCGTCGGCCGTGATGGCGGCACGTGCGCGGCGATAACTTTCGAGGGCGAAGTCGTCCACCTCTTGCCGGGAAAAGCGGTAGGCGGCTGCACACCGTTCTCCGGCGGTGCCCATGTGAAACTGATTGTACACGTCCCACAGCCCGTCCTTGACGAGACTGTCGATCAATTCTCCATGGCCCAGCCGATAGCCCTGCCGAGCCTTCTCCAACAGAAACGGAGCACGGGTCATGTTTTCCATTCCGCCTGCCACGATGACGCGGGCGTCTCCCAAGGCGATGGCCCTGGTTGCCATGATGACGCTCTGGAGACTGCTGCCGCAGACCTTGTTGACGGTGACGGCCTCGACCTTATGAGGGAGTCCGGCACCGATGGCCGCCTGTCTGGCCGGAGCCTGGCCCAGCCCTGCGCTGAGCACGCAGCCCATCACCACTTCATCGACCTGCTCTCCGGGTAGTTTGATGCGCGCGAGCGCTTCGGTAATCGCGCGACTTCCTAGGGTAGGGGAGGGCATCGAACTGAAGGCCCCGTTGAAGCTGCCCATGGGGGTGCGAGCCGCGCTCACGATCACGGCCTGTTGACCGGTGCTCATAGCCATGTGTCCCAATTGCTGGTTTCCAGATGATGCTTCACGATGCCCATAAAACGGTCGGCCGTTGCGCCGTCGATGATCCGGTGGTCGAAGGAAAGACTCAGGTAACACATGGGGCGGATCGCGATGGCATCGTGGATGACGACGGCGCGCTTCTGCACGGCGCCCACGCCGAGAATGGCGGTCTGCGGCTGGTTGATGATCGGCGTGCTGAACAGGCTGCCGAATCCGCCGTGGTTGGTAATGGTGAAGGTTCCGTCCAATACCTCGCCCGGCGCCAGGCGTTTACTTCTGGCGCGCTGCGCCAAGTCGGCGACTTCTTCTGCGATCTGTGTCAGTCCCTTACGATCGGCATGACGAATCACCGGGACGAGCAGGCCGTCCTCGATGGCCACGGCAATGCCGATGTGCAAGGCCTTCTTGATCACTATGCCTTGCTCGCGCCAGCAGGCATTCACGATCGGCACGGCTTTCAAAGCCTGGGTCACGGCACTGACCACAAACGGCAGGTACGTCAATGCACGACCGGCACGAAATTGCTCGATGCCGGAGCAATCGGCCTCGAAGAACGTCGCCACGTGCGCGGAGGTGCGGCGGCTGAGGAGCATCCGTTCCGCGATGGTGGTACGCATCGGGGTCAACGGCACCAGCCGTTCTTCCTCCGTAGCTGGTGTCGGCGAAGTGGGCTGGGTCTGCCCGGAGGTGCTTCGTTTGGCGGCAGCGTCTATGACATCCTTTTTGGTGATCCTTCCGCCTTGGCCGGTACCCGTGACGTCCGACAAGTCGACAGCATAGTCACGGGCGACTTGCTTCACCGCCGGCGAATAGTGCGCCTCTCCGGCTGACGCAGCGCAGCGCGTGCGTACCCCTACGCCTCCCACTCGACTCATTACGGCTTCCATCGGTTCATGCTCCAACCTGGCCAGCAGGGTTCCGACGGGAACGGTCACGCCTTCTTGGACGAGGACCTCGCGGAGAACACCGGTAGCGGGTGATGGGATATCGAGCGCCACCTTTTCGGTTTCGACTTCCAGCAGGGGCTGATCTTTCTCGACCATGCCGCCGGTCGGGATCAGCCACTTGATTACGGTCCCTTCGGCGATGCTCTCTCCCAACTGAGGCATGACGATATCAGTGGCCACGTCGACCTCCAGCTCTCAGCCTTCGGCGCTCAGCAGTGAGCATCAGATCCTTGACATACGTTCCTGCTGAGGACTAACGCTGATGGCTTTTTCAGCCCCCGTTCAATAGGCCGCAAGTCTCCTGGCTCCGGAGACGATATCGCTCACCTTGGGAAGAAAGAATTCTTCCAACGGCGTACTGAACGGCACCGGCGTGTCGGGCGGGGCGATGCGGAGAATCGGCCCGTCGAGACAGTCGAAACATTCTTCCGCCAGCAGTGCGGCGATTTCGGCCCCGATGCCGCCGGTCTTGTTGTCTTCGTGCAGGAGGAGGGCTTTGCTGGTCTTGCGGACCGATTCGTACAGGGTCTCCTTGTCGAGCGGGACCAACGTGCGGAGATCCACCACCTCGAGGTCAATCCCTTCTTGGATCAACAATTCCGCTGCCTCCAACGCGAGATGCACCATCGCCCCGTACGTGATGAGCGACAGGTCTCGACCGTGCCGTTTGACCTCGGCTTTGCCGAGTGGCACCACAAAATCCTCCTGCGGCAAGACGGCCTTGATGCGCCGATAGAGAAATTTGTGTTCGAAATAGAGGACTGGGTTAGGGTCGCGAATCGCGGCCTTCAAGAGGCCCTTTGCGTCGTACGGTGTGGACGGTGCCACGATCTTGAGCCCCGGCGAATGGAAGAACCAGCCTTCGGGACATTCGGAATGGAACGGCCCCCCATGGACACCGCCTCCAAAAGGCGCCCGGATGACCAGGGGCACCGCCGCGCCCCACCGATAGTGGTTCTTGGCCGCGACTTCGGTGATCTGGTCGAAGGCGCAGGAAATGAAGTCCGCAAACTGCATCTCGACGACCGGACGTAATCCCATCATGGCCGCGCCGATCGCCGCTCCCACGAAACCGGATTCGGACAGGGGGGTATCGAGCACGCGCCATTCGCCGTATTTCTGCAGGAAGCCTTCCGTCACCTTGAACGCTCCGCCGTAGGTACCGATGTCCTCCCCCATGAGAAACACGCGTTCGTCCCGAGTCATCTCTTCATCCAGGGCCTGTGAGATGGCGTCGACGTAGGTGACTTCGTGCGTGGTCGTTGCGGTAGTCATGTCGACACCTCATCGAGTGAGGCAAATACGCCGGTGAGCGTTTCGGGTCCTTCCGGGAGCGGGCTCTGTTCAGCGAACTCCGTGCCGGCATCGACTTCCTTCCTGACACGCTCGCCCACATCGTGAAAATACGACTCGTCCGCATAGCCGAGTGTCGTCAGCAATCGTTCTGCGAGGAGGATCGGATCTTTGGCCTTCCATTCCTCCAACAACTCGCGGGGCACATACGTGGCCGCGTCGTGTTCGGAATGCCCGTGCATGCGCATGGTCTTAAATTCGAGGAAGGTCGGCCCATTGCCGGCTCTGGCATTGGCGATGGCCCGGCGGCAGGAGAGGTACACGGCCGCAACATCGTTGCCGTCCACAATTTCACCGGGCATGCCATAGGCCTTCGCCCGTTCGACCACGTCCGTGATCGCCATTTGGTAACGCACCGGGGTGGAGTAGGCATATTGATTGTTCGTGCAGAAATAGACGACCGGGAGTCGCCGAACCGCCGCGAAGTTCATGGCCTCATGGAAATCCCCGCGGCTTGTCCCCCCATCGCCGGTTCCGGCGAACGCCACGCGGGCTTCCCCTCGGATTTTGAATGCGAGGGCGGCGCCGGCCGCGACCGGCAGATTGTCGGCCAGATGGCTGACGAATCCGATCATCCCCCGCTTCATGTCGCCCATGTGGACGTTCCCGTCTTTGCCTTTGGTGGGGCCGGTTCGTTTGCCGAGGTACTGCGCGAGGATTTCACCCGGCGTGAATCCGCGAATCAAAAAGGCTCCCATGTCACGATGAAACGGGGCAATGACATCATCGGGATGCAACGCCGAGGCATACCCGACAGCAATCGCTTCCATACCGTGGCTGGTATAGACCCCGCCGACGATGCGTCCCTGTCGATAGAGGGCGGTGATCCGGTCCTCCAGGCTTCTCGTCAGCCGGAGGTAGAAGTACATGTTCAGGAGCTCGCTGCGAGGGATGTTGTTCGAGACGGCGGCCTGATCCATAACTCCCCCTTCCTGTCCCGGGTGTCTCTGGCCTCGTTACCACGCGGGCAAATCCCTCCAGAGGACCAGCGGTTTCTTTTCTTTGCACAGATGACAGTCTGCGGGCTCCCACTGAGGCATCTCCAGATCGACGCTGAAATAAAACGGGTAGGTGCCGGTCAGTTCGGCCAGCAACGGAAACTGGCCGCTGTCACGTCTGGCAAACACCATCATGCCCGCTATCTGCCCGCCGTGAGCGGTGACGACGGTCCCCAGTTTGTTGACGCATATGCCCCGCGTCGTCACATCATTCAAGGCGAGGAAACGTTCCCCGGTTGCAATGCTGCCTTGGACCATGTCGGTACCGATTTTGCCCGTTTGGGGATCGAACGGCGTCAGGACGACGCGGATCGGCAGTCGCGTGGCAAGGAGGTCGCTCGTGCGTTGAGCCAGCAGACGAGCGTCCGACGATGTGGTGATGATCCCGGCCGGCGGATCGTTTCCGAACGTGTCTACGATCCATTCGGCCATGTTAGCGGCGATGCGCGTGATCAGGTCCGGAGACCGGGCAATGGACTCGAAGCGCAGGTACAGACCTGTGTGGTGACCTGAGACCACCTCGACGTGGCTGTCGAAGTACAGGGCCCGGGAGCTGCGCAGCAGTTGCTGGATATCCCAGGGCGACAATGTGGGATGCGGGGTCTCGCGAATGAGGTGCTCGAGCATGCTGTCGATCTCGGGTCCTTCATAGAGCGTTCTCTGCCGTTCCACGATCTCCATGGCGGCGGCATCCGCGGGCTTTTCGATGGATGGCAGCATGATGGTTACGCGCTCCTCTCGTCCGGGGCCGCGATCGTGGTGCGGAGGATGCCGATCGGCCGAATTTCCAATTCAACGACGTCTCCTGGTTTGAGGTAGCGATCCAGCTCCAAGCCACATCCACCGCCGACCGTGCCGGAGCCCAGCAAATCACCGGGGTAAATCGCCTCGTCCCGAGACACATGCTCAATCATCTGCGGGAACGACCAGTGAATCGAACCGAATCGTCCCCGCGACCAGACTTCTCCGTTGATGCGGGCGATCATCTCCAGGGCACCGAGATCCGGAATCTCATCCGGCGTCACGATGCAGGGGCCGATCGCCGTCGCGAAGTCTTTTCCCTTGGCGGGACCGAGGCGGCAGGCCATCTCCTGAAATTGGACATCCCTCGCGCTGAAGTCGTTCATGATCGTGTAGCCGGCAATGTATTCGGGTGCATCACGCTCGGAGATATTCATGCCTGCACGTCCGATGATGCAGGCCAGCTCGAGCTCGTAGTCCAGTTTCTGCGTCCGTAATGGCCATCGTAGCCGTTGGTCCGGCCCGATGATCGTCCGGTGGTTGCCTTTGTAGTAGACGGGGGCCTTGTACCACTCCGGCGGAATCGGTTGGCCCCGCCGTTTGGAGGTGGCGGCAATGTGGTCTTCGAAGGCGATGAAGTCGCGCAGAGATGCCGGGGTAGGGAGCGGCGCCGTCAGGGATACCGTTGCCGGATCGTAGGAAATCGTTTCACCGGCCGGACCGGTGGCGGATGTGCCCAACTGTGCCGCATGGATCAACGCCTGTCGCGCCGCATTCATTGCGGAGGCGCCTCCCGCTAAAAACTCCGACATGGTAGGCGGGAGCTGGGCATCGGCCAGGCGCCGGGGCTGCGGTTCTCCCTGATCGGACAGCCAACGGGCATAGGCCATGTTGAGATCGATGATGACCTGTTCCAGATCTGCGCCGATTCTGGTGAACGTGCCGACCGGGGTGCGGACATTGAAACTCACGAGCTTCATGAACGACTCCAACTCATCGCGTAATCTTTGAGTTCAATCGTTTCAAATTCCGCGGTCACCACAAAGGGCTGTCGAGATTCGATCATGACGGCCACTTCGCTGGTCTGATCTTTCGTTTTGCTGGCGGTCACGGCCTGAGGGTGCGGCCCGTGATGAATGCCCTGGGGATGCAGCGTCAACATGCCGGCGCGAATGCCGGCCCGACTGAAGAACTCTCCCCGGTGGTAAAACAGGACCTCGTCATAATCCATATTGCGGTGGTAGAACGGCACGCGCAGTGCCTGGGGATCCGTCTCCAGGGGTCGTGGTGCAAACGTGGAGATCATGCATCCCCCCGCTTGAAACGTGGCATGCACGCTGGGGGGAAGGTGATAACGCGGGCTGGTGATCGGGCGAAAGTCACGGATGTTCAATTTCGCCGCCCACAGGTCTCCCTTCCAGCCGGCGACATCCATGGGATAGTAGGGGTAAACGACGCGGGTCTCTTCCCCGTCGCGCATGATCCGCACCTCCCATTCACGCCTGCTTTTCATATCCTCGGGCGGTGGACCGAGTTTCGGTGCCCTGATGACGCCCGGATCGAACAGCGCATGCCGACCGAGCGGACCCCGTTCCGGCAGAGTGACCGGCGCCCGGGTTTCGACGATCAGAAAGAGACTTTCGTCCTGTATCGAATCCACATGCACCCGATACGTGGTCCCCTTGGGGAGGACCAAATAGTCGCCTGGCTCGAAGGGCAACAGGCCATAGTCGGTCTCGAAGCGTCCTTGCCCATGGTGGACGAAGACGATCTCGTCGCCCCCGGCGTTACGCACGAAATGTGTCATCGTGTTTTGTCGACGCGAGATACGAACACGCGCATCAGCGCTGTGGAGAATCGTGACCGGTCGCCCATCCGGAGTGCGTTGGTCGGGGGTGAGTAATTCCGTGCAGGTGCATGCTCTCGGCCGCAAGGGGCCTTCAATCCTGCTCCATTCCGTCGGGGGATGACGGTGGTAGAGGTGCGAGGAGGGGCCGGAGAATCCCTGCCGACCGTGTTCTTCCTCGTACAGGCCATCGGGAATGCCCACGTGGGCCTGATCGGGGGCGGCGCCTTGTTTCACCAGATACATCGGGAACCTCCTGACTGGTCAGGTGTGGCGCGATGTTTCAGGATGCGTGCTGAAAGGATGTGGCCTCAGCCGTTTCAAACGGAAGCGGCAAGGTCTCGTAGTCGACGATGGTGCGTGCGATCCCTCTGTGTTGATCCCGCTCAATGTCTCGATAGAGCGCTTCGACGGTGGCTCGCACAAATGTTTTGGATTCCTCCACCCCGTGCTGCCGTTGAGTCAATTCCAGAAAGAGGCCGCATCCAGGAAAGAGGGGGTAGGTGAATCGCTGTCTCAGCGGCCCGAACCCGTCTCTCCCGTCCTTAATATCTCCGCTGAATCTGACGCCCTGGGCTTCCCATTCGCGGCACACTGCGTCGATGTCGTCCACCTCAAGCGCGATATGCTGGACGCCCTCGCCATATTTCTCGATGAACTCGCAAATCTGGGACTTCTGCTCTTTGTTTCGCCCCTGCATCAAGGCGATCTTCGCATCGCCTCTCTGGACGACGACGGTGTCCATGGAAGACTTGTCGCTTCCTACATCCTGCGCCGACCAGATGACATGAAATCCGAGAATCTGGGTGAAGAGGAACCGTGTGGCCGCCAGATTCTTTACGCACAAGGTGACGTGGTCAATGCCGATGGCTTCTTTCATGACGGTTCCTCCTGATCGGTATTCCTGGAACCTCACGTCGTCTTACCCACTGCCGCAGTCGCGCATCGATCATGAGTAGACTATATAACAATGTAGTTGCATCATTCAATATAGATTTTGTATTATTTTGATGTGTCGCAGCAGGCATTGTGCAGTAAAGCGAGGTCGGATGTGTTCGAAGGTGAATTTCCCCCAAAGACGATTGTGATCCAGGGAACGCATAGCAGGACAGAGCGATATGGAGAACGCATCACTCGGATCGGTGGCGGAAACACAATCCTCTGACAGGCGGGGAGGTGCGCTATGCCGTTTTACGACGACGTTCGTGCTGAGGTGCTTCGGCACGGTGCGATCCATAATGCATTTCTGACGCGCTTTCGAGCCGGCGAGGTGAGCGACGATGAGTTTTGTGACTTCGCCGTTCAGTTCTACAGCTTCGCGCGATTTTTTCCTCGCATCCTGGCCGCCCAGTTGGTCAACACCGAGGATGAGGCAATTGCCGATGAATTGACCAAGGTTCTCTATTCCGAACTTGGCGACGGACTGGTCAAGAATCGGCATGAATTGCTGTACCGGCGGTTTCTACGCTCCATCGGGGTTTCCATTCACGAAGCGATGGTGACGCCGATGCGTACCTCCACACGCGCGTATATCGACGGCATGGAAGGCCTGTACGCCAGTCGAAACCATGCGTCGGCACTGGGCGCATCGTTTGCTCTGGAAAACATGGCCATCACGATGTGGGATCAGCTGATTCCAGGCCTCACGATGATGCGCACCACCCGATACCCTCAGATGGACATGACCTACTTTACGTTTCACCGACAACTCGAATCCGAGCACGAAAAAGCCATGGCGCAGGCCATGGAGGCAGTCGACGGGACAGGATCCGTCTCACAGTCTGGCATGACGGATCTGGAGAAGCATGATTTTCGCGTCGGGATGAACGCGGTGCTCGATTATCTCGAAGGATTTTGGATGGGGCTGGAACGGGAACCGGCTGGTGCCACGCAGCGATGGAGCAGGCCGGGGCCACGGCTTCCGAGTGAGTGGCGCGGATAATCCCGTCGCCCGGCCAGGGATGGAGGCGTCCATGCCGCGGTCGTGGATCAGCCGGTATGATCCGGGTGTGCCTGCCACTTTCGACTATCCGGAATGGACCGTTCCGGATTTGCTCCGGCGCTCTGCCTCACGCTTCCCCGATTCTCCTGCGCTCTTCTTCTACGGGACGACCCTATCCTTCCGGGAGCTGAACGATCTCACGACCCGCTGTGCCCTCGGTCTGCGTCGGCTTGGCGTGCAGGCGGGTGATCGCGTGGCACTCATGCTCCCGAATATCCCGCAGGCGGTCATTGCCTACTACGGGGTGTTAAAAGCCGGGGCTGTGGTCGCACCGATGAATCCCCTCTCTGTCGAGCGCGAACTCCAGAGTCAGGTGATGGACTCAGGCAGTGAGACCATCATTGCATTGGATCTGTTGTATCCGCGCATCCGTGCCGTCCGCGAGCGAGCAGGCCTGCCGAGACGCATCATTATCACCAGCCTGCAGGATTTTCTGCCGACCGCGAAGCGACTCTTGTATCCCATCAAAGCCTGGTGGACCAATCGCTGGATCGTGGTGGAGAAGAGTCCGCCGGTTTACGGCTTTCTCGAATTCCTCGATCCGGCATTCCCCGGGATGGGCGCTGGTGACTCGTCCTTGCCTACCGTGGAGCCCGGCGCGTTGGCTCAAATTCAATACACCGGCGGCACGACCGGCTCGCCCAAAGGCGTCATGCTCACGCATCGAAACGTGTTGGTCAACGCTCTGCAGGGCCGGGGCTGGTGTTCGAATTTTCGTGAGGGCCAGGAGGTGTTCCTGGGCGCGGTGCCGCTGTTTCATTGCTATGGATTGAGCACCTGCCAGAATCTTGCCGTGGCGACCGGGTCTCAAATCGTGCTGCTCCCGCGTTTTGACGCCGGCGAGGCGGTGAAGGCCATCAAGAAACATCATGTCACCATCATGTCCGGAGTGCCGGTCATGTTTTCCATGATTATCGATGTGGCCAAGGCGCGGCGGCACGACCTGCATTCGATTCGGGTCTGTCTCAGCGGGGCCAGCCCGCTCCCGGCCGACGTGCAAGAGGAGTTTGAGCGGTTGAGCGGGGTGACCATTTCAGAAGGGTATGGGTTGACCGAAGCGGGGCCCACGACCCACTGCAACCCGATTCAGGGTCCACATCCCTCAGGCTCGATGGGACTGCCGTTTCCGGACACGGACGCACGGATTGTCGATCTGGAGAACGGGCGCAGGGATGTGCCGATAGGCGAGGCGGGGGAGCTCATCGTTCGCGGGCCGCAGGTGATGCAGGGTTATTGGAAGAAGGAGGCGGAAACGCAGGCCGTGTTGCGGGAGGGGTGGCTCTACACGGGAGACATCGTCAGACGGGACGAGCAGGGATTTTTCTTTTTCATGGATCGCAAAAAGGATGTGATCAAGCCGTGGGGTGAGACGGTCTACCCGCGGGAGGTGGAAGAGATCCTGCTTCAGCATCCTGCCGTGCACGAAGCCGCAGTGGTGGGCATTGTCGATCGCCACTACGGAGAAGCGGTCAAGGCGTTTGTCGTGCGTGCACAAGGAGCATCTGTGACCGAACGGGAGCTGCTCGAGCATTGTCGCAGGTTGATGGCTCGGTTCAAGGTTCCTGCGGTGATCGAGTTCCGCACCGAATTGCCTAGGACGGTAATCGGCAAGGTCCTGCGAAGAGCGCTCCGTGATGAGCCCTGGGCGTCTGTCGTGGATGCGCCGGCGTCACGGAAGGCGATGTGACAGGCCGGAAGGAGGCTCTGTGAAACAGGTGGTGGTTGCGGCCGGCGCACGCACTCCTATCGGCAACTTCGGGGGAGCGTTGAAGGATGTCACGCCCCAGAGGATGGGGGAGTTAGCCGTGCGGGAAGTCATCAGTCGCGCCCAGGTCGATCCTCAACTCATCGACGAGGTGATTATCGGGTCTGTCGGACATCCGAGCGATGCCTACAACGTCGCGCGTGTCATTGCCCTTCTGGCCGGCATCCCTGTACGGACGCCGGCCTATTCGGTGCAGCGCAATTGTTCCTCAGGTCTCCAACCGTTCGTCAATGCATACCAGAATATCCAGAGCGAGGATGCAGATGTGCAGATCGTCGGCGGGGTCGAAAGCATGAGCCGCGCCCCGTTTATCTCGCGGGACATGCGATGGGGTAAACGACTGCGCCATGCGGAATTCATCGACAGTATTTGGGAAGGATTGACCGATGCGTTCTGCGGTCAGTTGATGGGCCGTACGGCGGAAAATCTGGCGGAAGAATTCGGCATCGGCCGTGAAGAACAGGATCGTTTTGCCGTGGACAGCCATCATCGCGCGTTCAAAGCCATTCGAGAGGGCCGACTGAAAGACGAGCTGTTCCCAGTCATGATCCCTAAATCAGTGGGCGGACGGGACGTGTCGCCGGTCGCGTTGACGCAGGATGAAGGGCCGAATGTCGGGTTGACCGAACAGCAACTCGCGCTCTATCCGCCTCTGTTCGAAGACGGCGGCACCGTCACGGCGGGCAACAGTTGCCCGCTCAACGACGGCGCGGCGGCGGCGATGGTCATGTCTGCTGTCCGTGCGCGCGAGCTGAACTGCCGGCCGCTCGGACGTCTCAGGAGTTACGCGTTCATCGGCGTAGATCCGACCCGTATGGGGATCGGCCCGGCGGAAGCGTTGCCGTTGGCCCTCAAGCGCGCCGGCTTGAGTCTCACTGACCTGGAGTTGATCGAAGTGAACGAAGCCTTTGCCGCACAATATCTGGCGGTGGAGCGGGTCTTGGGGCTGAAGCGCGACCGCGTCAATGTGAACGGCGGAGCCATCGCGCTGGGACACCCGGTCGGTATGACCGGGACGCGTCTGGTGCTCACGCTGCTCTATGAAATGCAGCGGCGCGGCGCCTCGCTCGGTGCAGTGACCATGTGCGTGGGAGGCGGACAGGGGGCGGCGATGGTGCTGGAGCGGGTCTGAGGAAGAGTGTTGAGTGATCAGTTGTGAATGAGCCGCAGTGACGAGGATGGTCCCTATCCGAAACGTGCGGTGACGCCATGTACATCTATAAAGTCGGTGTGGTAGGGGCGGGCACCATGGGTGCGCAGATTGCGGAAGTCGTGAGCTACGCCGGTCTGCCGGTGCTGGTGACGGATCGACAGGAGGCACTGGCCGCGCAAGGGGTTGCTGCGGTGCGCAGGATCTATCAAGCCCGCGTGGACAAGGGCAAGATGACACCCGAACAGCTGGAAGAAAAAATGTTGCTGGTCGGCGCGTCGACGAACCTCGAAGACCTCAAGGATGTCGATTTGGTGATCGAGGCTGTGCCGGAGGATCTGGCGCTCAAACAGCAGGTCTTCCACGAGCTCGATCGAATCTGTCCGCGAAGCGCCATCCTGGCGAGCAACACCTCCGCACTCTCCATTTCAGCGCTGGGGGCTCGAACCGGGCGGCCCAGTCATGTGATCGGATTGCATTTTTTCAATCCGGCCTATGCGATGCCGCTGGTCGAGGTGATTCCCGGCATGGCGACCGATCCGCACACCGTGGATGATATGGTCGGTTTTGCGGAGAGTCTCCGGAAGACGCCGGTGATCGTGAAGGAGTGCGCGGGGTTCCTCGTCAATCGGCTGCTCTTGCCCTATTTGAATGAGGCTGTCTGGTGCCTTCAAGACAGCGGTCTGTCCATCAAAGACATCGACCAGGACATGGTGTCCTTCGGCATGCCCGTCGGTCCCTTTGCGCTCTTGGATAGCGTCGGCTTGGATATTGCGCTGGAGGTGGCGAGGATTCTTCACCGATCGTATGGGCCACGGATGGCCCCGGCGCCGTTGTTAGAGGCGTTGGTCAAGGCGGGACGAACGGGCGTCAAAACGGGACATGGTTTTTACGAGTATGGGAGCGAAGACGACCGAGCCGGTACTCAACGCCTCGAAGACCTCGTGCAGCAGTTTCGGCAGCTCAACGGATCGCATCGGCGCGATTGGACGAGGGCACGGCTTC
The DNA here is from genome assembly GCA_014055495.1 of Nitrospira sp. CR1.2. Taxonomy (GTDB): domain Bacteria; phylum Nitrospirota; class Nitrospiria; order Nitrospirales; family Nitrospiraceae; genus Nitrospira_A. Next base: position 14,859 of record WIAG01000003.1, on the reverse strand, counting down.
TGTTGGCTATGGTGAATGAGGCGGTCATCGCGCTGCAGGAAGGTGTGGCGTCGGCGCGTGATATCGATTTCGCGGTCGTGGCGGGAACGGGCTATCCGAATGACAAGGGCGGGCCGCTGCACCTTGCCGACCTGCTGGGAATCGATCAGGTCCTTCGGCAGCTGGACGAGTTCACGCAGAGCCTGGGAATCCGGTTTTGGCCCGCGCCGATGTTGCGACGAATGGTGGACGCTGGTTTTACCGGGCAGCTAGCCGGGAGGGGCATTTTCCAATACTGATGTGCCCGTGCCGGTTCGTCGGTGACGAGCGCGACGGACCTATGCAATGTCACTCGTCGATCCACGAGCAGGGGAATCAACATTGAATCATGCGAGGTTCGTATGCTCACAACGACCGGTTCGATGCTCTCGTGCAGCGTGGACGGGGCGGTGGCCACGCTGGTGATCAATCGTCCTCCGGCGAACGCGCTCACGCCCGACCTTCTCGCCGAGCTGAACAGGACCATCGGTCACTGTGCTGAGGATGATGCCGTCAAAGCGGTGGTCTTGACCGGGACGGGCCGGTTCTTTATCGCGGGGGCCGACATTCGCCTGTTGGCGTCGATTGCCTCGTCGCAGGAAGGCGAAGCGATGGCGCAGCAGGGACAGGCCATCTTGAATCGAATCGAAGCCTTGGACAAGCCGGTCATCGCGGCGATCAACGGTGTCTGCCTCGGGGGAGGTCTGGAACTCGCCATGTGTTGCCATATTCGCCTCGCGGCGGAAGGCAGCCGGTTAGGCCAGCCGGAAATCACCTTGGGCATCATGCCCGGGTTTGGGGGCACTCAGCGGCTTCCGAGGCTCGTCGGTCAATCGAAGGCGATGGAGTTAATCTTGACGGGTGATTCGATTTCCGCACAGGAAGCCGAGACGCTCGGGCTGGTGTCGCAGGTCATCCCGCCGGAAGATCTCCTGCGTCATGCGCATGGTATGGCACGGAACATGGCCTCCAAGAGTCTGGCGGCGCTACGTGCCTCGCTGCGCGCGTTGCGTGGCGGCAGTGCGCTGACGATGGAGGAAGGCCTGGCGTTGGAGGCGCGCCTGTTCGGCGGGCTCTGTGAGACGGAGGATAAGAGGGAAGGCGTGACCGCCTTCCTGGAGAAACGTCAACCGCACTTCCTCGACCGCTGAGCACCGGTGAGGATGAGGCAGTCGATGACATGAAAGGGACGACATGGCACCGGCGCGCGGCAAGCGGGCGTTGGCCTTGGGGGGAGGAGGCTTCACGGGCTATCTCTTCGAGATCGGCGCGTTGACCGCCCTGGACGACTTGTTCGAGGACGGTGTCGGCATGAATGACCTCGACCTGTATGTCGGTGTCAGTGCCGGAGCTGCGGCGGCGTCTCTGATCGCGAATGGGGTCACCCCGCGTGAGATCCTGGAGACGAATCTGTCCGGAACCAGACCCTACTATTTCGACCATCGCAACGTCTTCTCGCCTGCAATCGGGGAAGGGCTCAAGACTCTTTGGCGTGTCACCCGCCAGTTGGTTCCGCTGCTCAAGCTCTACGTGCGGCACTATCGCGAAATGACGCTCATTGACCTTCTCGATAAGGCGCAGGATGCGCTTCCCAGCGGCATCTATACCTTGGAGCCGTTCGCGGCCTATCTCTCGGGGATCTTCAGGGCGAGAAAACTGAGCGACACGTTTGCCGGACTCGCAAAGGAACTCTATATCCCGGCCATCGATCTTGAGACCGGCGACGGAGTGATGTTCGGCGACGAGGGCTGGCGGGAGGTTCCCATTTCTCGTGCCGTGACCGCCTCGTCCGCCGTGCCCATCTATTTTTGTCCCGTGCGGATTCAAGGTCGCGATTATATCGATGCAGGAATCGGTCGCATGGCGTTCTTTGAGATCGCCGTGCAAAAGCACGTGGATTTCATGGTCATGATCAACCCCATGGCACGGGCACCTCAGCGTCGGTCGTCACCCGGACCGGTGACTGTCGGGACAGCCGAGAAGCGAGTGCGGGAGCGGGGATTTCTGTCCATCGGCGAGCAGGCGTCCAGGATCAACTTCGATGCCCGCTTTTCGCACGCGTTGGAACGTTTCCAACATGACTATCCGGACAAGGAAGTCCTGGTCATTTCTCCGGTGGAAGAAGATGCGTTGCTGTTCGAGCGGAGTTTTCTGAGTTACCGCGACCGCATTCATCTTCTTCGAGCCGGATACATGTCGGTGACGATGATGGCCAGGGACCGCTTCGAAGAGGTGTCGGCACAATTCGCCCGCCACGGTGTGACCCTGTCACGCGTGAAATTCGAGGAACGGGCCCGAGGACGTCTGGCCGGATTCGACCTGGAGAGAACGGTGGTCGCCCCGCGCCCGCCTCACCCCGTTGCGGCGCCGGTCGGTGTCGGGGGTGTCGGGGTGGCCTGGCGGAAGGCGAAGTAACGGGAGCGACGGAGGGCGCCGATGGCGACCAAAGGGCCGCTCTTCAACGGTTCGCTGGCGGCTGCCGAGGCTGCGCGCGATACCCGCGCCTATTCGGGGTTCATTTCAGGCCTGTTCGAGGGAAAGGTTCGCCGGCATCTGTTTGCCGATGCCGCGCTTCCCGTGAGCAGCGAGACTGCGAATGTGTTCATCGACCGGCTGAGACGTGTGCTGATCGAGCGGGTGAACCCGGAAGCGATCGACAGGGAGGGGGCCATCGGCGAGGACGTGTTTACCGCGTTGAGGGAGGTCGGTGCCTTCGGGATTAAAATCCCCTGCCGCTATGGAGGGCTCGGGCTTTCCCAGTCGGAGTACCACGCGGTGGCAACTCTGCTGGGCAGCCATGATGCGGCGACCACCGTCCTTCTCTCGGCCCACAATTCGATCGGGGCGGCCGAACCCGTCAAGCTGGTCGGGAACCATGAGCAACAAGCACGAGTGTTGCCGCGTTTGGCGAGAGGGGAAATTTCAGGATTTGCGCTGACTGAAAAGGAGGCGGGGTGCGATATCTGGGACTTGCACACCTATGCGATTCCGGTTCATGTCGGGGGTGTCCGGGTCGGTTACCGGCTGACCGGAGACAAGTTGTATACGACGAATGCGCCGCGGGGAAACCAGGCCTTCCTGGCCTCGCTGCTCGTGGTCATTGCACAAATCGTAGACGCGCCTCACGAGGTGCATCGCCCCAAAGAAGCCCGAACGTTCGGGGCGTTCATCGTCGATACGCAGTCGCAAGGATGCTGTTGTACGCGGCTCAGTTTTATGGGTGTGCGGGGCATCTATAACGGGCAAGTGCGCCTGCGCGAGGTGTTCGTGCCGGTGGTCGATCGGCTAGGTAGCGAAGGCGACGGCTTGCGGCGTGCTTTGGAGAGTCTCACCGTGGGGCGGCTCACGCTGCCTGCCGCCTGCCTGGGGAATCTGAAACAATGTTTATGGTTGGCCCGAAGGCGAGCGCAGGAGCGTGTGCAATACGACCGTCCGATCGGTGAACATACGGACATCGGTGCCAAGCTGGTCTTGATGGCCTCTCGTGTGTTGGCGCTGGAAGCCATCGTGAAGATCACAGGCATCTGGGCGGATGGGAAGCAGGATGTGCGGCTGGAATCTGCGGCCGCCAAAATTCTCGCGACGGAATGGCTGCTGGAGTCGTTGCTGGATCTGTTTCGCATCTATGGCGGGCGCGCGTTCGAGACGCCCGACTCGCTTCGGCTTCATGGAGATCTGCCGGTGCCGGTCGAACGGATGATCCGCGACGCGCTCATCAATGTGATTTGGGAGGGAACCAACGGCATCTTGACGCTCTGGATCGGACGGGAAGGGCTTGCTGAGTTTTTTACGCATGGCCAGGCCTTCCTCGACTACCAGGTTGCTGAGATGCTACGCGCCGCGCCCTTTTTCGTGAGGACTGCAGCCAGGTCCGTCCATGTGCTGCCTGTGTTCGAGCAGGACGGCGGGACGGTCGGCGCCTTCGATAATGTGTGGGAGACCTTCGTGGCACGGAAGAGTCGGGAACTGGCGCAGACCACGTTGTGGGTCGCGATACGCGATCGGCAGGGCTTGGCACGGAAGCAGCTCCAGACGGCTCGTCTGGTCAAAGCCGCGATGGATCTCTTTGCCGTTGAAACGCTGCTGTGGTACAAGTCGCGCGAGCCGCTTCAAGACCGGCCTCATATCCAGAGTCTGGTGACGTATTTCTGCTCAAAGGTAAAAGGGGAGTTTAATCCCGCGCCCTTACTGTCCTGGCGCACGTCGTGGTGGGATGACGATACCCATGTGTATGCACTGGCCAAAGCCGTTGTGTCCGGTCGGCTGGATTGGCTGGAGGAGGGCATCATTCGCTGCCAGGCGGTCGAATCTGGTATGGCGAGTGGGGCGGACCGGTTGGTGGGTGCCTCTCTTTCCGAGTGAGCCTGGGGCCGGCCCCTCACGCCGGGGGGGGCCCACATGAGGTCTATTCCGCCGTCCCGGACGGTGATGACGATGTCGACGAGGGAGCACTGATGGAGATTGCCCGGTATTTCGATGCGGTCAAGGAACGGTATAGCCTGAGCAGCGATTATGCCCTCGCGAAAAAATTGGGCATTGCCCAACCGGAAGCCAACCTGATGCGGCGCGGGCTGAAAATTCCCAAGCCGGAACTCTGCATCAAGATGGCCAAGTTGCTCGACCGAAATCCGGTGGAGCTCCTGCTGATTGCGCAGAAAGACAAGGCGCCCAAGCAGGCCAAGGAATATTGGACCCTGGCCCTGACGGCGGTGGACGTGATGCTGCACGTTCCGAAACACCCGCGTTATCTGCCGAAGAAGGTCGAAGCCATCGGGCGGGAACTCAAACAGCTGGAGGCGCAAACCCTCACGTATGAGGGCGCGGCCGCGAACGCCGAGGCGGTGCGGCTGATGGAGACGGCCGAGCGTTCGGTCGATGCGATGATGGAGCGATGGAATATCTGGAAAAAGGGCGAAGCCCTCTATCCCAATTATCTGCTGGCGAACCAGGCGGCCGCGCGCCGGCATGTGCGGATTCGACGCCTGCTCATCCTGACGCAGGCGCAAATGCAGGATGAGGCGACGGTCGCGGATGCCATCCATGTGATGGACGATCAGCGGCGTGCAGGCATCAAGATTTTTTATGCGTTTCGCGAGGCCTTGGTCCAGTCCCCGACGTTTCAGCGACTGGAGGAGGACTTCAGGAAATACGGCGCAGCCGAGGATATGAACACCGCGATGTTCGATCGCGAGGTGTTGATCTTTTCTCAAACCTACGGCACCGTTCCATTGGGCGTGGTCGGAACCCCCACCCCGATTACGATGATCAATCGCCTACAGATTTCCTGGAAGCCGGAGATGATCAGGGAGCTCGATCCGGCGCCGCTCTTCGACATGACCCGCTACGTGTTCGACTACCAGGGATCTGGTCCGTTTCACGAGCAGTTGGCCTACTTCAAGAGGTCGATCCGTGAACTACCCATCCGAGCCGTATAGGATCAAGGTCGTCGAGCCGATCAAGCCGACCAGTCGCGAGGAGCGGTGCCGGCTGCTCCACGACGCCGGTTACAATCTCTTCCAGCTTCCCGCGGAGAGTGTTGCGATCGACCTGTTGACAGACAGCGGCACCTCCGCCATGAGCGATTCTCAATGGGCCGGGCTGATGCTCGGCGACGAATCCTACGCCGGCAGCAAGAATTTTTATCGCTTCGAGGCGGCTGTTCGTTCGCTGTGCGGGTATCGCTATGTGGTGCCGACACATCAGGGGCGGGCGGCGGAGCATGTGCTCTTTGCGGCTGTCGTCAAGCCCGGCATGTGCGTGCCCAACAATATGCATTTCGACACCACGCGGGCGAACCTCGAACACCGAGATGCCGAGGCGCTCGATCTCGTGATCAAGGAGGCCTACGATCCGCATTGTGAGCTGCCGTTCAAAGGCAACATGGACGTGGGCCGACTGGAAACGACCATCGAGCGGGTCGGGCCAGATCGGATTCCGTTCGTATTGATCACCATCACCAATAACAGCGGCGGCGGGCAACCTGTTTCGATGGCGAATATTCGCGAGACCAGCCGGTTGGTGACGCGCTATGGTATCCCTCTGCTCTTTGATGCCTGCCGGTTTGCGGAAAATTGTTTCTTCATCAAAGAACGCGAGCCCGGTTACGCCGACGTGCCGGTGCGGGACATTGCCCGGTCCCTGTTCAGCCTGGGTGACGGTTGCCTCATGTCGGCGAAAAAGGATGGGTTGGTCAACATCGGGGGATTCTTGAGTGTGAACGATGAGCGCTGGGCCCGGGCTATTACCCATCTCCTGATCCTGGTCGAAGGGTTTCCGACCTACGGGGGGCTTGCCGGGCGTGATTTGGAAGCCATGGCCAGGGGGCTCGAAGAAGTGCTGGATGAGGACTATCTGCGGTTCAGGATCAGTCAGGTGCGTTATCTGGGGGACTTGCTGGAACGTAGCGGAGTGCCGATCCTCAAACCCATCGGGGGCCATGCCGTGTATCTCAATGCCAGGGAGTTCCTGCCGCATCTCGAACAATACCAGTTCCCGGCCCAGGCGCTGGCCGTAGCCCTCTATCGCGAGTACGGCATTCGAGGCGTGGAGATCGGATCCGTCATGTTCGGGGGGCGGGATCCGCTGACAGAGCAGGCCACGTATCCACAACTGGAACTCGTCCGGCTGGCCATCCCACGCCGCGTGTATACCAATTCTCATCTGACGTACGTCGCGGAATCGGTCGTCGATCTGTTCCGACACCGGGACACCATTGGGGGGCTAGTCATGACCTATGGGGCTCCTCAGTTGCGGCACTTCACGGCCCGTTTTAAAGAGGACGTTCCTGCCGGGAATCGATGGCCCGGCGTAGGGTTCGTGCGTACGCCGTCGTCGCAACGCCACGGGGATAGGCGAGGCGGTACGTAGAGCATTCATCGTCATCCCTGCCGACCAAAAAACTTCCTGTGCCAGAAGTATTTTGTTTCGAGACATGTTATAAGCAATTCCTTCCAGCACGGATTCTCCAAACAGCTACGTATCGCCTCGGCTGATACACGACTGCCGCGCGACTGTGTGTTGTTTCTCGAGAGTGCGTGATGCGCGGCGCGGCGGCTGTCTCATGCAGGAGATATGTTTGCGAGCAGATGATTGTGTGGGCACTGATCAACGAATGTCCGTGCCCTGTCATCAAGAAAGAGGGGAGGCCTTGATGGCTTGTGTAAAGAAATCAGTGATGCAGGAATCGCACATGCACATGTCGGCCGATGCCGGTCCGGTTGGGCATGACAGTCCAGTCGTTCGTGGGAACCATGAGCAGCCTTTGCGTCGATGGCGTGGACTCTTCGTTGGTGTGGCGGCCCTTGTGCTGCTTGCCTCGTGGGCGAGGCCGGCTCATGCGCAAACCGGCTCGCAACTCGGTCCGTTGCCCCCGAAACCGCCTCAGTTGCCTGTCGTCCCCCCTCCCGCACAGCCCCCGGCGCTCGATCTCCCGTCGCCGACTCCCCCGGGCGCCCTCGAGCAGGCGGCAAAGGGGCCGAAAATCATGGTCAAGGAGATTCGACTCGTCGGGAATACCGCCTTCACCTCACAACAACTCTCGGAAATAACCACTCCCTACACGAATCGAGAGTTGACGGCGGAAGATTTGGAAGCGTTGCGGCTTGCGCTGACCTACTACTACGTCAACCATGGTTACTTGACGTCCGGGGCGGTGGTCCCGGAGCAGGATGTCGCCGACGGCACGCTGACCATGCAGATCATCGAAGGGAAAATTACGCAGGTCAACGTCGAGGATACCAAGTGGTTCCGGCCCTCGTATTTTCAGAGCCGGGTCAATTTGGCGGCCGGTCCTCCGCTCCATGTCGAAGCACTCCAGGAGCGGTTGCGCGTGATGCAGGCCAATCCCCGGATCGATCGGATCAATGCCGAACTCCTACCGGGTGCGACTCTGGGAGAGAGTACCCTGAATGTGAAGGTGAAGGAAGCCAACCCGCTGAAGGCTTGGTTGGAATTCAATAACTATCAGTCTCCCGTGGTCGGTGCGGAGCAAGGTTTTGTCACGCTGGCGCACCGGAATCTTCTCGGATTCGGCGATACCCTGAGCCTGCAGTATGGTCGCTCGGCGGGGGTCAACCCGATGCTCAATTTCAAGTACGAAATCCCCGTGGGGCCCCGAGACACCACGGTCGCGCTGCAATACCGTCGGTTTGATTTCGGAGTCGAAGAGTCGCCCTTCGATTCCCTGGATATCAAAAATAAAGCGCAAATTTTCGGCGTAGCCGTCAGGCATCCGGTGATCCGGAGGGCCGACGAGGAACTCGCGTTGTCGTTGACCGGAGAGCATGCCCGGAATGAGAGTACCGTGGGAGGCGTTCCGCAGGAATTGATCGTGGGGTCGCCGAACGGCAAGTTCCGTGTGACATCGCTCCGTTTCGGTCAGGAGTATGCGCGGCGTTCGGCCGAACAGGTCATCTCCCTGTTGTCACGATTTTCCGTCGGTGTCGGAGCGATGGGGGCGACCGCGAACGGCGACCCGAACCTGCCGGATGCGCGGTTCTTCTCCTGGTTGGGCGAGGCTCAGTGGATCCGCCAGCTCCCCTTGTGGCGGACGCAGTTGGTGAGTCGAGGCGTGGTGCAATTGTCCAACGACCACCTATTCCCTCTCGAACAGATTGCGGTCGGCGGCCGGTACAGCGTCCGAGGCTATCGGGAATTCACCCTGATTCGTGACAACGCCGCGATGTTGTCGATCGAGGCCCGCGTTCCGGTCTATACGACGAAGGCCGGCGTCGATTCGGTGTTTCTCGCGCCCTTTTTCGATTTGGGCCACGGCTGGCAAACGACGGTTCAGACGCCCGGCTCTCCTCCCAAGACGTTGGCCAGTCTCGGTGCCGGGGTCATTTGGAATTTCTGGCGGGGGAGTCACTTCGAACTCTATTACGGAAAACAGTTGAAACGATACGATACGGATCGCAACAACCTGCAGGATCACGGCATTCATTTGCAGCTGGTGGTTGAGGCATTCTAGCGGGCACGGCCGTCGGGGACTCACTTGTCTCGGAATGGGGCAAATGGCCGGGGCTGATCGGCCCGAGCTGTGTCCTCGCAACCGTCGAGGGCGGGATGTCGGCGTGTTGAAGTTGCGCGGCGTTTAGGGTATGAGAGGGGGCCTCCCTATCACATGAGGAGATCGACCATGATTTGTCGCCCGGCCGGGTTGCCGCTGTTGGTTTATGGGTTTCTTGCCTTTCTGGTAATTCTGGGCTCAACTGGGTCGATCGCCTACGGGCAGGCCACAAACATCGTCGCAACTCCTCCCGGACCCGGCGGCCTGGGAACCACCCTGAACACGTCGGGCAATACGACCAACATTACGGGCGGCACGAGACCCGGAGGCGGCCCAAACCTCTTTCATAGCTTCAATCAGTTCTCCGTCGGGGCGGGGGATGTCGCGGCATTTGTGAACCCCGGCGGCGTGTCCAACGTCATTGGTCGAGTGATCGGAGGCTCCCCCTCCAACATTAACGGCACCGTTCAAGCTCTCAATGCGAATTTGTTCTTTGTCAATCCGTCCGGAATTGTGTTCGGCCCTTCGGCTCAGTTGAATGTATCCGGATCTGCGTATTTCAGTACCGCTCAGCAATTACGCTTGAGCGACGGCGGGATCTTCTCCGCGAATACCGCTCTTCTGGCCTTCGACTCGACGTTATCAGTCGGTTCACCGGTGTCCTTCGGGTTTTTGGGACAAGGCCCCTATGGTTCGATCGTCCTGTCGGCTCCTTCGACGGTGCTTCAGACAGGGGCTGTACTGGGTTTGATGGGAGGCGGAATCCAAATCAACGGATCGAAAATCAGCGCACAGCGAGTCATGTTAGGCAGCACGAGCTCCGCCGGGGAAATGGCCACGCAGCCGTTTGTCGGTGATCCCTTCTCCGGCGCGGTGGGTAACGGGCAGATCCAGGCGTTACCTGGAACGCTGATCGTCGCGGGTGGAGGTGGAGTGATTCCCCCCTCCGTCGATGTGAGCCCGAATGTCACCGTGCCGACGGGCGCGCAGATCAACACGACGACGAATCCGTTTACCCAGCGTGTGACGCAAATCCAGGTCGTGGGGGTAAATCTTGGCGGGCTCCCGCCTCTTGCGACTGCGAATGTGTCCAACGTGAGTCCGGCTAATCCCGTCGAACCGCTCGCATTCCTGAATCGCGCGGCCATCGTGCTTCCGCAGGAGGCTCCTGCTTCCCCGGCCCCCTTACTGACCAGCCGGTGCGCAGCGCGAAAAGACGGCGCATTGAGTAGCCTGGTGCAAGCTTCGCGCGATGTGACGCCGTCGCAACCCGGCCGATCCCTGGCAGCTCCTATCGTGCTGGAAGAGATCGGCGGCGACGTCGAGCCAGGCGCTCCGACGGCACTCGCACCGGCAGCGCAGTTTCGCGCTCAGACGACCGCAGAACTTATGGAATCATGGCAGGGGTGCTAGTCCCCCAAGGAGAACGTCATGCCTACAACGCGTACCATTCTCACTCGGCGCGGCATGAAGCGTAGCCATAGGGCCGCTGATCCCGCCGGCCCGCGCGCACGTTCCTCCTCGGTGACGCTATTCAGCCTCGGGGTGCTCGCATTATGCGGATTCGCCTGGCCTGCACAGGGGATGACGCTGGAATCATTGGGCGGTTCCGGCTCGTCGATCACGTCCGCGGCAGAAATGCGGCAGGGTACCACGCAATTTCAACAGGGTGCCTTTGCTCAAGCGGCCGCGCACTGGATGAATGCCGCGCGTGGATACGAAGAAAGCGGACACCCAAAATTGCAGTGTCAGGCATTGATCAACGTTGCGCATGCGCTTCAGCAGGAGGGACAGATCCGTCGGGCGCAGGGAACCTTACAAGCCGCGCTGAAACTGTCGGAACAAGTCGGTGAGCGCGGTCTCACGGCCACCATTCTCGCCCAACTCGGCAATACCTTCCACGTGCTCGGGAAAGACGAACCAGCGACCGAACATTTGACCAGAGCCTTGATGCTGGCGCGAGAAGAGAACAAGTCGGTGTTGGTCGCCGGGATTTTGAACGATCTGGGTAATGCGCTGACTGCCCGGCGGCAGTTCGCCGAAGCGATCGACGTCTATGCCGAAAGCCGGACCCTTGCGACTGAGAGCAAGCAGCAGGAGTTAGCGGCGACGGCGCAGCTCAACGGCGCCATGGCGTTGCTCCAGAACCAGCAACTGGGTGAAGCGCATCGTCATTTGGATCAAGCCTGGTCCGAGATGCAGTCGCTGGGCGACGGTCGAGCAAAAACCGCCGGGTTGTTGAATATCGGCCTCGGGTATCAGGAGTTGTTTGCCGCCATGACCGGAAAAGCCGGCGGGGTCGGGAAAGCCGATGCCGCGAAGGGTCGCGTGACGGAAGCTGTGGCTGCTGCCGGTCCCGCAGCCGGTCTGTTGCGTCAATCGGCGGAGGCCTTGACCGCGGCCGGTGAGGTCGCCGGGCGCGTGGGCGATGCGCGCGGTCAGTCATATGCCTGGGGATATCTCGGGGGGCTGCGGGAGCGCGAGCATCGCCATCCGGAGGCTCTGGAGTATTCGCGGAAGGCCATCTTCGCGGCTCAAAAAGTGAGTGCGCCGGAATCGCTGTACCGTTGGCAATGGCAAACAGCGAGATTGTTGCGTGCGGAGGGCAAGGAAGAGGAAGCGTTGACTGCCTACCAGCGTGCCGTCACTCTCCTGAAGCCGATTCATTACGAATACTCCGTGGGGCATCAGGGACGGCATCATTCGTACTATGAATCCGTCGCGCCGTTGTTTGTGGAGTACGAGGATGCGTTGTTGCGGAGGGCGGCAGCAGCCAAGACACCGGATCAGAACGAACAGTTGCTGGTGAAGGTCAAAGAGACGATTGAAGTCTCTCGGGCGGCCGAGTTGCAGGACTATTTCCAGGACGATTGTGTCGCGACTGTTGCGAGTCATCGAGGGGCCGGTGCATTGGCACCCGATACGGCAGTGGTCTATCCCATTGCATTCCCTGACCGGCTTGAATTGCTCCTGGAAACAGCCAATGGACTGAAGCAATTCAGGGTTCCTGTCGCGGGTGAAAAATTGACGAATGAAATTCGTTCGTTCAGGCGGCTGATTCAGGACTCGCAATCGCAGAACTACCTGGCTTCTGCGCAGACCCTGCATGGGTGGTTGATTGCGCCCATCCAGCAGGAGTTACAAGGGGTCGGTGTCCATACCCTCGTGATGGTGGCGGAGGGATCGCTCCGGACTATTCCGATGGGGGCGCTCCATGATGGTCGGCATTTTCTCGTGGACTCACTTGCAGTGGCGGTCACGCCGAGTCTGGCGTTAACCGATATGAGTTCTGCCCAACGCCGCAAAGGCGGCCTGTTGTCGGTCGGCCTGACCGAGTCGGTCGAAGGCCGGTCTGCTCCGCGTTACGCAGAGACCGAAGTGCAGGCAATTAGAACGATGTATGGCGGGAAGCTGCTGATGAACAAGCAATTCTCGTCGCCTGCCTTAGAAGAAGAGATCAAAGACCAGGGACTGGGGATCGTCCATGTGGCGTCCCACACGGTCGTCGGCACCGAGGCAAGGGATTCCTTCGTGCTGGCTCATGACGGCAAGATCACGATGGATCGGTTGTCGCAGTTGGTGGGACTCCAGCAGTACCGGCAGCAGCCGCTGGATCTCCTGACGCTCAGCTCGTGCGAAATTGGGGCCGAGGATGATCGCGCGGCGCTGGGGTTGACCGGTGTGGCCGTTAAAACAGGGGCGCGAACGGCATTGGCGAGTTTGTGGACGTCGGATGACGAAACGACCACCGAGCTTGTGTCGGAGTTCTATCGGCAGCTCCAGGATCCAACCGTGTCCAAGGCGGTCGCGCTGCAGCGGGCCCAGCAGAAAATTCTTTCTCAGCGCGGACATAGCCATCCCAGTTTCTGGTCGGCATTCCTGCTGATCAATAGCTGGATGTGACAATCGGCGAGTGTTCGCTTGCTCAGCTGTGCGAGGGCGAGGGTGGTGTACGGGGCTGCAGGGCGGGTGCTAGAGCTTCCTGCCGGTCATAATCTCGTAGGCTTCCTCGATCGTGTCCACTTCGCGCACCAGGACGGTTGACTCCAGCGACAGGCTGACTCTGTTGACGCGAGGCGCGTAGAACTGACCTCGCGGCACCAGCAATACGTGGTATCCCGCTCGCGCCGCCGCCGTCGTTTTTTCCGCGACCTGACTGACTTGCCCGATCCGCCCGCCATCTTCCAGCGTTCCGGTAATCGTAATGTCGTGCTTCAGGTGATCGCCTTTCAGCAATGCGAGGAAACCGATGGCCAGTGCCGCCTCGGCGGTCGATCCCTCGGGGCTGAGTGGTCCTGAATATGTCGTGTAGAGCGACACAGTGCCGGTCGGGTGGATGGTAGGACTGAGCCGCTCCACAGCAAACTGAAAGGCATGCTGAATGGATCTCATCCCGGTGCCTCTCACCGGAACTTGACTGCGTCCCCATTTCAACCCCAGCGGATCCGGTTGGCGACCTTCGTCCCATTTCATGACGAACGTCGGGAATCCCGATTGAGAGTCCGTGTACGCGGCGACGGAGATAGGGACGATGAGGGTGCGATTGGCAAGAGCCGGGGAAGGGAGGAACAACAGGCAACCGACCAGCGAAACCAGTACAAAGGTCAATGCATGTGACCCTGTGCCGCTTCTGGAAAAGACGGTGTGCGTGCGCATGAATCAAGTCTAGATGAGGATGCTCGATTGTCAAATCTGCTCGATCCGGTCCGTGCGCTGAGTCCGGCCGCGTAGGAGTCATCCGCGCGATGAGCGGAGCAAGGAAGTGAAAATATTGAATTCTTTTTTCTGCTCCGGAATTCCCCTACTGAATTGCGTGAAGGGATGTGCTGTCGGAGTTCCTGATGCCACGTGCCCTGCGCGCATGCTAATCTGGTGCGCCGAGCGGCCGAGCGATGCCTGGCATCCGCGCCATCGCCGGAGACCGTATCGACGGAATTGTGTGTGATGTGAAGGAGGCGTGTGAGTGGGAGGAGCGGTCGTCATCACCGGTGCGTCCTCAGGAATCGGCGCGGCCTGCGCGAGGCATCTCGATCAGCTGGGTTTCACTGTCTGGGCGGGCGTACGTCGCCAAGCGGATGGGGACGCATTGGTTCGTGTGGCCTCTCCGCGTCTCCGTGTCGTGATGCTGGATGTGACCGATCCGATCTCCGTCGCTGAGGCAGGGCGCACCATTGCTGAAGAGACCTCGGGATCGGGTCTGGCAGCCCTGGTCAACAATGCCGGCATTTCCGTCGCCGGGCCCCTTGAACTCTTGCCTCTCGCCGACGTGCGCATGCAGTTCGAGGTCAACGTCATCGGCGCACTTGCCGTCACCCAGGCCCTCCTGCCGTCCCTGCGACTCGCGCGCGGCCGTATCATCAATATCAGTTCGATCGCCGGCCTGGCGGCGACGCCGTTTCTCGGCGCCTACTGTGGATCGAAATTTGCGCTGGAGGCAATGAGTGATGCGTTGCGGTTGGAATTGGCGCCCTGGGGCATGACGGTCTCGCTCATTGAACCCGGTGCCATTCAGTCTCAGATCTGGCAGCGGGCCACGATGTCGGCGACGCGCACGCTCGGCGAGGTGGCGCCGGAGTCGCTCGCCCTGTATGCGCAGCCGCTGGATCGCATGCAGAAGGTGATCGCCGGTGCAGCCGCACGTGCGATCCCCGCTGACGTGGTGGCTCGTACCGTCGCCCACGCGTTGACGGCCTCCCGCCCGCGGACGCGATATCTGGTCGGTCACGACGCGCGGTTCAGGGCCTTGTTGAAGCGGATCCTCCCTGACCGCGCACAGGATCGACTCTTGGCGTGGTTTATGGGGATTCCCTATCAGGTGTGAGCTCGCAGTTGTG
>WIAG01000139.1 GCA_014055495.1 Nitrospira sp. CR1.2 | reverse complement strand
CCCCTTCGCTATACTCCCGCGTCATGAGTATTCGGAAGGCCGGTGGTGACTGGGAGCCCATGCTGCTGGGGATTGAACCCCGCACCTGCAAGGTGTGCCAGCAGGGTCTCTATCGGGATAAGACGATGTTTCGCGGCGGCTGGTCGCGCTGCAGCGTGTGCGACGAATTTGTCCATTATAGTTGCCTCGCGAGCGGGAAAGTCAGTTTCCTCAAGCAACGTCCCCGTATCTGTAAGAGCTGTCGGACGGCCGAGGAGCAGGCAAAACAGGCCGTTCCGTCCAGCCACCCCGCACCCGTCGGGTCATGACCCTCTTACTCGATCCGCAACAACGTTCGACCAGGCCTGCCTGGCACGTCTTCTTTTCCCACACTCTTCGGTATGTGCTCGCGCCGCTGCTGTTCGTCTCCAGCGGATTCTTCACGGCCAATTTCATCGTGAGCGGCCATTACACATGGCCCCGCACCAGCCGCGTCTTTGTCTTGACCCTGACGCTGCTGATTCTCGCCTACGAATTCATTTACAAGGATCGCACCATTCAGGCGAATACTCCGGATCGAGCGTTCAATGGGGTTCTCTATTCTTGTATGATTCCCTATGCTCTTGGCGTGCTGATGATGCTGGGCTTGGCGAAGCTGTAGCGTCGTAAGGCGTAAACGCGGCAGGAACAGAGCGTTTGGGTAATGGCCTCCAGCCGATAGTCAGTACCCCGACGCTTGATGTCTTGCCGTACGCTATTTGGTATACGTCATAGGCTCTTTTAGCTGTTCGATTCGATAGGTGGTTATGACGCAGCGGTTTCAAAGCGGCGCATTCGTTCAGCAGTGCTTCGCCGTCCATCCCTTGTGCCTCGCGCTGAAGCGGATCGATGACCAGGGGAGACTCGTGGTGGCCTGCACCTCCTGCCGCATGATGCATCTCATGACGGCCGACCAGGTCGTGGGACGCGTTGCGGCCGTGCCGCTCGGCGGCGAGGTAGACAGTCCCGACGCGATGCCCACGGCGAAAGAATCGCTGGAAAGCTGTCTGCGCGCCCATCCTGTGTCCGTGACGATCAGGGAGTTGGATGTGATCCGTGACACGGTCGGGTTGCGTTGCGGGGAATGTCGGCGCATATTCGATATGCAGGTGTCGGCCTTTGAGTCTCTCCAAAAATCTTAGCCGGATGTTGAAACGGTCCACCGGCTGCGTTCTCGCCTCGACAAGATCCTCAACGTACCGCGAAGGGTACGCCCGCGGTCTTGTCGTCGTCTGCGGCCTTGCCGGATGGTCCGTTTGAGCATCCGGCAACAGCCCGCTCAATCGCATCCCATTCAACATCATGCTCCATCAGGTGACGAACGAGAAGGTTCCTTCCCTTGCATGAACAATCTCTGACAGCCGCTGAACTCACCTTGGTCGGCGATCGCGATCTGTTCCGTTCCAAAGAGCGGACGATTCTCAAGGTGCAAGCACTTTTGGCAACGCTCCAGGCGGGATTGCAGGAGGATCTGGCAGGGACGACGTTGTTGCTGCCGCCCGGTTTCGATCCGGCCAAGGCCCAGTCCGTGAAAGGCGAGCGCCTCGAACAGTGCCCCTATCAATACCTCGACTACCCGAAACATTTTCTCGGCGACGAGAAGTTCACGTTTCGATCCTTGTGCTGGTGGGGCCACCACCTGGTGTTTGCGATGATCGTCGAGGGCGGGCAGGTGAAACAGTGCAAAAAGAACTTCGTCGACCGCTTCCACCAGCTGGCCGGCCATGGGCTGGAGCTGTCACTCGCTCCCACGCTGTGGGAGTGGAAGCGGGGCGAAGGGTATACCCTGCCGATCACCCACGACCGGAAGGCCCAATTGGCTGCGGTGTTGTCCGGGCGGGCCTGGTTCAAGATCGCCCGGTTCGTGCCGCTGGACTCCCCTGCCTTGCGCGAAGGACGCCTTCCGGAACTCGGGCGGAACACCTTCCGGAGCCTCCTTCCCCTTCTGACCCCCTGACCTACCCGCCGGGCTTGACTCCGATCGGGCCGCTGTCCGGGCCGATCGTGAAATTCTGCTGAAACGGCCGCCTTCCCGTTTGTCATCCGGCCGGGACTTGGGTAGACTGGGCGCGGTTGTGTACGCCACATACTGACAGGGAGGCATGTGTGATTGCACAGGGATGTCGAATCGCGAGTCAATGGAGTCTGGCGCTGGGATTGGCGCTGCTCTGGGGTTGTGCCGGAACCGGGGAAATGGTGTCGGTCAATGTCCAACCGAACCAACCATTCGTGCAGAGCGGCCAGCCTGAGCCGTTAAAAATCGTCATCGAGCCGTTTGAGGACCTTCGCGCGGACCGGGCGAAGATCGGGCAGCGCACTCACCTGGGCGGTGGCGTGACCAACTTCAACGTCACCGGCGGGTCTCCCGGCGTGACGGTCGCCGAAGCTTTGGCCGAAGCCTTGCGGTGGCGCGGGTGGAATCGTCGCGGCTGGGATGCGCGCGTGGTGCAGTCGGGCGTGGGGGTGTCGGGTGCGGATATCGTCATCGGCGGAGAAATTCTCAATTTTTCGGCGAACGCTAAGAGCCGCGTGTTCAATACCAAATTGACGGGTGAGAGCCGGCTGGTTATCAAGGTGAAGAATCTCGCGGATGACAGCAGCACGCAGCGGAACGTTCAGGGTGAACAGACCAAGCTGGTGTTCTGGTTTACCAGCGAGGATGTGGAAAGCCTCATGTCCGGCCTCCTGCAGGACGGCATCGAGCGCTTCATTGCCGATACGAAAATCGAGGGCCGCGGCCTGAAGTCCGTCAAGTGACGCGTCCCTGGTTCCAGAACGGTGCGCAGCCTCCGGAGAGACGTTGTGCGTGAACGGCGGTGGGAAACCCCCGGTCGGCTGACCTTCCACGAGGTCCTCGCGGTCGGGGAGCGCCTCGCAGCCTTGGGGCTGAAACCGGCGCATCCTGCTAAGGACGTCATCTGTTACGTGGAAGACTGGGCGGTCGACTCCCCCGAGGCCTTCGACCTGCTCGACCACTGGGCTACGGAAGATGTCACCCTGGTCCACGTTCGCGAATCCTGGAAGGGCGATTTTTTTCTGCTGGCGGGTGGATACCACACCGTCTATCAGCGCTACCAGGACGTCGGCACCTATTGCTCCATCAGCCACCCCTGGCGCACCAAACCCGGTCTGAGATTTCATCACCCCGTGTCTATGTTCTGGCTTGGGTTCCGGCACAACCATGCCTTCATCCGTGTGCGTCTCCATACACAGGAGGTCGTGACACCGGGGGAGACGCGGGAGGATGCACGGCGCACTGAGTGGATCGATGAGCGGCGGGCCATCTTTCTCGATGCCATCGCCACGTTGGAGGTGCCGGTCGAGACGTCCGTCGAGAAAGACAACTTGGTATTACGCCCCTCAGATCCGGCGACCCCGTTTTTCTGCTCCTGGCCCGATGCCTTCGGGCCCTGTCAGTTCGAGTACAACACCCTGGACGCCTATGAATTTCTGGTCCCCGCCAGCCGGTTAGCCGCGACCTATGCGCCGCAGCCGGCCGGAGTGCGGGCCTATCTCACAGGGTTTTCCCAACCGGCGTTGGAGGCGTTCGCCGGGGTGCAACCCGGTGCTCGCTCGGTTTACCGGTGCTCCGTGCACTGCGCTCTGGGGGAATTGCCGGAAGTGTTGACCACCATTGAACCGCACGGACGTCTGTACAGCACTCTATGTGAATTTCAAACCCAGGATCTCATGCCGGAAGGGGCCGATGCCTCGGCGATCATCGGTATTGTCGGAGGGGCCGGCGGTTTTCAGTTGGAGGCGCGGCTCAATCGGGCTCCCTTGGCCGAAGAGCACATGGCCGGCTGGTTGGAGCGACTGTTGGGGATGGCGGTGGTGTATGCGCCGCTCCCTC
>WIAG01000054.1 GCA_014055495.1 Nitrospira sp. CR1.2 | reverse complement strand
GAAGGGACCGCTGCTGTGGATTCTGCTTCTCCTGCTCGTGGGCGGCATCGGGTATGTCGCCATGGATCCCGATGGAGCCATGCAACTCATCCAGCCCTATCTGGAGGATGGAGCGGATACCGCTCCGCCGGTCGCCCGACGCCCTGCCCCGCCCGTGCCGAAGCCGGCTGCGGCGCCGACGCCCGCGCCCATCGCAGCACCGGCCCCGGCTCCGTCGACGATCGTTCCACCCGCGGTGGTCGATCGCGCACCCGCGGCCCCGGTTGAAACGCCGGCTCCGACGCCGATCCCGGCCGCTGCGGCCCCGGCTCCTGCCCCGATCGTCAAACCCAAGCCGGTCACGCCGACTGTGCGCGTGGCTGGTCCTCTGTTCGCCGAGAGCCAACGTGTCACGGTCGTGGCCGATGCTGCTCGACCCAAGGCCCCCATGCCGTTGTTCACGGACGCCATCGGCAGCAAGACCAGCGCGACGGTATCGGCGGGCGCGACGCTCATTATTTTGGACGGCGAGTATCAGACCCGCGGATGGGTCTATTCCGTACGAACGCAGGACGGCAAGAAGGGCTGGATCTCAGAACGCCATCTGAGGCTGAAGCGCTGACCTCGCTTCGGTCGTTCGCCTTCCAGACAACGGCCCGTTCCTTCCCGGAACGGGCCGTTGTCTTTTTTTGCCGATCTCCCCTTGTTATAATGCCGCGCCCGCTCAACCAGCCCGCGACTCGCGGGGATCTCCGCATAGGGACGCACCTGGACGAACATGAATGAACTACGCGCTATTATCTTCGATTTCGACGGAGTCATTGCCGACACCGAACCGCTCCACTTTGCCGCCCTTCAGCGGGTCTTGGCCGGCATTGATATCACGCTGACGGAAGCGGAGTACTACGCAGACTATCTCGGCTTCGACGATCGCGGCTGCTTCCTGGCAGCCTTGCGCACTCATCGACGTGAGGCCTCACCGGCCCTCGTCGGCGAATTGATGGATCGTAAGGCGCAGGCCTACCTCGCCGCCATCAAAGATCATCTCGCCATCTTTCCCGGAGTGCGTGAACTCGTGCATGACGCCGCCGCGCGTGTTCCGCTTGCCATCGCTTCGGGAGCGCTCCGGAATGAAATCGACGTGATTCTGCAGGAAGCCGGACTTCGGAAGGCGTTTTGTCATATCACCAGCGCCGAAGACGTGACGCGAGGCAAGCCTGCGCCCGACCCGTTTCTTCATGCCATGGCCGGGTTGAATCGACAGCCGGCTCAGCCGACGTTGACCCCGCAGGACTGCCTGGTGATCGAAGACTCCTTGCCCGGCATCAGGGCCGCGCGGGCGGCGGGCATGAAAGTACTGGCCGTCGCCAATACCCACACCGTGCAGGACCTGGGTGAAGCCGACGCGATCACCCATTCCCTCGCCGACACCCGGCTCGCCGACCTCCAGTCGCGGCTGTGGGGGCCGGCCCAAGGCCGCGCATGAACATCTGCTCACTCGTGCCGGGAGCCACCGAGGTCGTGGCCGCACTGGGACTCGAAGATCGGCTCGTCGGCATCAGTCATGAGTGTGATACGCCTCAGACCTTGGCCCACGTTCCGGTGATGGTGCGTGGACGCATCGACAGCCACAGGCTTTCAAGCGCGCAGATCGATGCGCACGTGGGCGAGTTGCTGTCAGGCGGTTCCGGGCTCTACGAGTTGGACGAGGCGCGACTCCTGGCCGCCAAGCCCGATCTCCTCATCACGCAGGATCTCTGTGATGTGTGCGCGATCACCCCGGCGCAGGTGGCCCGAGTTCTGCGCGCACTGTCGCCGACGCCGCGCATGGTCACCCTTCATCCGCACCGGCTGGAGGATGTGCTGCTCGACATTGAACGGCTCGGTGCGGCGATGGAACGGGAAGAGGCCGGGAGACAATTGGCCGACGCCTTGCGCCGCAGACTCGATACGGTACGGACCACGGTGCGCGCGGAATCGCGACACATAAAAGTGGCCTGCCTCGAATGGCTCTCCCCGCTGTACAGTGCCGGTCACTGGGTGCCCGACATGGTGGAAGCCGCCGGGGGCACCGATGCACTGGCGACTGCAGGACTCCCCTCCAGGAAAATTGAGTGGGAGGCGCTCGCCGCTTGCGCGCCGGAGGTGATTGTCCTCATGCCCTGCGGCTTCACCGTCGCGCGCGCCAAAGCCGAATTGGCCGAGATGACTCACCATCCTGAATGGCAACACCTCCCGGCGGTCCAGCGCGGCGAGGTGTATCTGGTCGATGCCCTTTCCTACTTCAGCCGCCCAGGCCCGCGACTGGTCGAGGGGGTCGAACAACTGGCCGCCATCCTTCACCCGTCCTGTTACGACCGCCGCCTCCCGGCCGCCGTCGAACGACTTGCAATGCCTGAGACCTCCACCCCGATCCTATGATGATGACACCGACTCAAGCCCAAACCTATTGCACGACCCTCACCAAAAAAAGCGGGAGTAACTTTTACTATTCGTTTTTGTTTCTGCCGAAGGCTCGGCGAGAGGCCATGTACACCGTCTACGCCTTCTGCAAAGAGGTGGACAATGCGGTCGATGAACCGCCTGCCGGCAGCCACCCCCAAGACGAGTTGGCCCGCTGGCGCCGAGAACTGGCCGCGGCATACGACGGCACCCCGACCGTTCCCGTCTCCATCAGCCTTGCCCAGCACGTGCGTGAACTGTCCATTCCACAAGCCTACTTCGAGGAGCTCATCAAAGGCGTCGAGATGGACCTCACGATCACGCGCTACGCTACCTTCGATCAGCTGTCGCTGTATTGTTATCGCGTCGCCTCCGTCGTGGGATTGATCTGCCTGCATGTCTTCGGCACCACCTCGCCCCGGGCGCAGGACTATGCGGTCAATCTCGGCATGGCGTTTCAATTAACCAACATTCTGCGCGATCTGGGCAACGACGCCGAATGCGGCCGCATCTACCTGCCCCAGGAGGATCTCGTGCGCTTCGGCTATCGAGAAAACGATCTGCTTCACCGGCGGTATACGCCCGCATTCACGGAACTCATGACGTTCGAGGTCGGGCGAGCGAAGGAATACTATGCCAAGGCCGCACGGGCCCTCGACTCCCTTCCGCGGAACGAACGCCAAGCCCTGACGGTGGCCGAAATCATGCGCGGCGTGTATGGCCGAATTCTGCAGCGCATCGAGGATTCCGGCTATCGCGTGCTGGGAGATCGCGTCACCCTGTCGTCCAGCCATCGCCTGGCAGTGGCCGCCGGCGTCTGGCTACGCTCGCGCCTGCCGTCTACGGCTCCATGAGTCGTCAGGTGCTCATCCTCGGCGGAGGACTCGCGGGCCTCACCGCCGCCCTGCACCTTGCCACCTCAGGGCATGCCGTCACTGTCCTCGAACAGGCCGACCACGTAGGCGGCCGTCTCCGCCATGCGCCGCCGCCGATTCTCCTCGAAGCCCACCACGCCACCTGGTCTCTCCTGAACAGCCTCGGCCACGAATCTGCCGCTCGACAGCTGCGACACACTCCGCTCGAATTTCTGCAAGCCACCGGCGCCCGCGTCCAGTTTCTTCATCTTCCCCTGCCCAGCCCGCTCAATACCTTGCTCGGAACGACCCTGTTCCAAGGCCTCTCCATGCGCGATCGGTGGCACCTGCTGTCGTTTCTCGAACGGACCTGGGAGCAGGATCCTCCCCTGCCGAACGACCTCGACTCACGAGCCGCCGACGAATGGCTCACGAGCATCGGCCAGTCTCAGCATGCGCGGCACGGCGTCTGGAACAGTCTCGCCCGGTTGCTGGTGGGAGCCGCCCTGCCCATGGTGTCCGCAGGCCTGTTCATGCGCACGCTGCGGCGCTGCTTCCTGACCGGTGCTCGCGCCACCAAGCTGATCGTGCCTCCGCAGGGAGTCGATACGTTCTTGCTTGCGCCGCTCAAGGCCCGCCTCGATGCACTGGGCGTACAGTTTCGGGTGAATGCGGCGATCGCCCAACTGCACTTTGCCCAACACCGTGTGACGAACCTCGAACTGACGGATCGCAGCAGGCTCACCGCCGACTGGTACATTGCCGCGCTTCCCCACAACCGTTTGACCCCACTGCTGCCGGAACGGGTGGTGACCCACTATGCCTATTTCCAGCAACTGAGCCACCTCAGCGAATCCTCCATGCTGGTGGTTCGCCTCCACATCGACCGGCCGGCCGACCACACCCAGCTCGTGCTCGTGGAAGGGAAAACGTTCCATTGGATGATCCGGCACGCCGATGAGGCACGGCACAACCAGGCGTCGGTGATCTGGGCCAGTGCCGTCGGGGAGCCTAGTCTTCTGCCGCAGCCGCAAGAGGATCTGATCCGTCTCGCACTGGACGATGCGACGGCCGCGTTTCCGGCAGAGGGACCATCCCCCCGTATCCTGAACGCGGAGATTCTCCGGCTGCCGTCGGCCATGCTCGCGGCCAGACCGGGCGCGCAACAATTTCGCCCGCTCTCGACCAGCCCCTTCACCAACTTGTTGGTTGCCGGCGCCTGGACCGATACGGGCTGGCCGGCCAATTACGAATCGGCCATTCTCAGCGGACAGCGTTGCGCAACCGCACTCGCCGCCGCGCCGCCGGGGTCACATCTGTGAGTGTCGACGCTTCCTTCGCGCGTGACATTGACAAGGCGGGAGGCCGCGACTAAGATTCGGCTCTCCACCGGACCTGTCATCCATGTCCTCACCTCAGATCGCGCTGCAAGAACTTGCGGAGTCGCTGCACAATTGCCAACGCTGTCCTCTCGCCGCACTCGGACGGCGACAGGTCGTCTTTGGCGTGGGCAACCCACAGGCGTCGGTGATGTTTGTCGGAGAAGCGCCGGGGTATCACGAAGATCAGAAAGGGGAGCCGTTCGTCGGCGCAGCCGGCCAGTTGCTCAATGAATTGCTTCAGTCGGCCGGGTTATCCCGGGCGGATATTTATATCGCCAATGTGATCAAGTGTCGCCCGCCCAACAATCGTGACCCCGAACCTCAAGAGGTCGACACCTGCAAGCCGTTTCTCCTGAAGCAGATCGCGCTGATCCGCCCGAAGATCGTCTGCTCGCTCGGCAACTGGGCCACCCAGACCTTGCTGGAACGGAAAGTCGGCATTACGAGAGTGCGGGGACAGGTGTTCTACCTGAAGGACTTCGTCCTCTTTCCCCTGTTGCATCCAGCCGCGGCATTGCACCAGGCCGCCATGCTGCCGCCGTTGCGTGAGGACTTCCAAAAACTGAAGGCGTTTCTCGACCGGCACAGCACACCCGCTGAACCGGGGCCGGCGACATCGTCCGGCGCAGCACGCACCGTCCAGGTCGAGCCCCCGACCACCGCTGCGCAGCAGATGGATTTATTCGGATCGTAGCGACAATACAAATGGGCGCCCGCCTCTCCTGAACAGAAACAGCGGACGGCCGGCGTGAGGTGGGGTCAGCTGCGGGCGGAGCTGCTCTCCGTGCCGGCTTCTGAGGCCGTCTCCGCGGCCGTCGGTTCCACTGCTTGCTCATCTTCCGGAGCGCCGAACCATTGCACGAGCATCTCTTCCCACCAGGCCTCATCGATCTCCGGGCCGGGATCGGTCCCCAGAAACGCGACATCCTCGGCGGTCATCTCCGGCCCGACGAGATGCGGCTGGAACTTCGCTCGATCGATCACTTCTTTCGTGGCATACCCACCGAGAATCCATGAGTCCGGATCCGCTCGCCTGGACTTGTACGCCTTGAGATTCAGCTTCAAGTACACAAACGTCTGCTGTTGCCGCTCATCGCCGACTCCGCTCTGCGGCAGACTGAGCGTCTTTTCGATCTTCTTCCGCCAATGTCGATTGTCGTACCGCGAGGTAATCAACTGCAGCATGTGTTTCCCGAATTCGGCATCCAGCGCCATAATGTGTTTCCTCACTGTCTCCTGACGATTGCTGCTTGCCGAGTGCGGCGTTCTCTGGACAGTAGCCTGTCCCCGCATCACCGGCCTTCCAAGCGATCTAGTTTCCCGCCACCATCATTTCCGCAATCTTCACCGTCGGGCTGGCAATTCGCCCACGAAACACCAAATCGGATCCGATGGTCTCGATCGTGGCGTACATCTGCTTGAGGTTACCGGCAATGGTAATCTCTTCGACCGGATAGGCTAACTCCCCGTTCTCGATCCAAAACCCGCTCGCACCGCGCGAATAGTCTCCGGTCACCATATTGATCCCGAACCCGATCAGATCCGTAACATACAGTCCCTGCTTCACCGTTGCGAGAATCTGCTCAGGCCCCGTCGTTCCCGGCACCATGTAGAAATTGGTCGGACCGGCGGAGGGACTCTCCCCGATACTGCGTGACGCGTTTCCCGTGGAAGGCAACCCGAGTTTTTTCCCCGAATAGGTATCCAACAAATAGCTCGTCAGGCGGCCGCGTTCCACCATCGCCTGCTTCCGCGTCGGAAGGCCTTCACCGTCGAACGGCCGCGTACCGAGTCCCCCGGGCATCCGCCCGTCATCGTAAATCGTCACAAACTCAGGAGCGATCTGCCGGCCCAGCTGCCCGATAAGAAACGAAGCGCCTTTGTACAGGGCGTATCCCGACAGTGCGCTGCTGAGATGGCTGAGCAGACTCCCGGCCACCTCAGGATCGAACAAGACCGGCACTCGCCCGGTCGGCACTTTGCGCGCCCCCAGTTTTCTGACCGTTCGTCTAGTGGCTTCCTGCCCAATGGCTTCAGGGCTCTCCAGCTTCGAGAAGGCGCGATTGACGCCGTACCAATAGTCTCGTTGCATACCTGCGTCGTTGGAGGCAATGGGCGAGACCGACAGGGAAAAGCTACTGTTCGCATAGTGGCCGAAAAATCCGTGACTATTCGCCAGGATGATCCGCCCGGAGGAGGAATCGCATTCGCCGCCTTCCGAGTTGGTAATCCGGGAATCGGCGGCAAACGCCGCCCGTTCGGCGCGAAGCGCAAGATCGATCTGCTGATCGGTTTGAAGTTTCGTCGCGTCGTAGATATTCAGGTCCGGACACTCGGCGGCATAGTGCCCCGGCTCGGGCAATCCGGACACGGGATCCTCCACAACCGCCTTGGCCAACGCGCAGGTCTCTCCCACGAACCGATCGAGGGAATCGGGAGAAAAGTCGGAGGTCGAAGCGCTGGCGGAGCGTTGGCCGAAAAAGACCCGCAGTCCCAACCGCTTCTCACGCGCCTTCGTTAAGCGATCGACGGCCCCCATGCGGACTTGCACCGAGAGGGTCTCTCCGTCGGCGACCATCACGTCCGCGGCGGTCGCCCCATGTTTTCCGGCCCGTGCCAGCAAATCCTGAGCAAGATGTGTATAATCCGGTGCTGCGATCTCACGTGTCATGGTCATGCTTTGGTTCCACCCACGGTGATTTCATCGATCCGAATGGTCGGCAACCCGACGCCGACCGGCACCGACTGCCCTTCCTTTCCGCACGTACCGATTCCTTCGTCGAGCTTCAAATCATGTCCCACCATCGACACCTTGGTCAGGATGTCCGGGCCGCTGCCGATCAAGGTGGCACCCTTGACCGGCCTGGTGATCTTCCCGTTTTCGATGAGATAGGCCTCGCTGGCCGAGAACACGAACTTGCCGTTGGTGATATCGACCTGCCCGCCGCCGAATGACACCGCGTAGAGCCCGTTCTTCACGGACTTGATGATGTCTTCCGGGTCCGATTCTCCGGCCAGCATGAAGGTGTTGGTCATGCGCGGCAGAACCACGCTCTGATAACTTTCTCGCCTGCCGTTGCCGGTCAGGGGAATGCCCATGAGCCGCGCATTCAACTTATCGGTAATGTACCCGCGCAGAATCCCCCGTTCGATCAGCACGGTGCGGCTGGTCGGCGTCCCCTCGTCGTCCACATTCAGGGAACCGCGGCGGAACGGGAGCGTTCCGTCATCCACAATCGTACAGACGTCTGAGGCCACGCGCTTCCCCACGAGGCTGGAAAACGCCGAGGTCTTCTTCCGATTGAAATCCGCTTCCAGCCCATGGCCGATGGCCTCATGCAGCAGAATCCCGGGCCAGCCTCCTCCCAAGACGACCGGCATCACCCCTGCCGGAGCATCCACCGCACTGAGATTCAGAATCGCCTCTCGAGCCGCTTCTCTGGCAAACTGGAGATACCGCTGATCGTTCTGGAAATATTCCAAACCGATCCGCCCTCCACCGCCGAAGGTCCCCACCTGGCGGTTTCCATTCTCTTCCGCAATACAAGTCACTTGCAGCCGGGACAAGGGCTGAATGTCGCCGACCATCACCCCGTCGGATGTCGCCACCAGCATGACCTTGTATTCCGTATTGTAGGCGGCCATGACGTTCTTGATCCGCGGATCGTAGCGTCTGGCTTCAGCGTCAATGGCGTTCAGGAGTGTCACGCGATCCCCGGTCGCGACCTCCACATTCGCGCGATCGTGGGGATAAAGATTACGCGCCAGGGCCGGGCGATGCGTGACGGGAACGGGAGCGGTCCCTTGAGTGGAGTTCGCAATATACCGCGCCGTATCGGCGGCGATGTTGAGATCTTTAGAGGTCAGCTCATCGGAATAGGCAAAGCCGGTCTTCTCACCGGCGGTGGCCCGTACCCCCACACCCTGCCCGATACTCTTCGTCGCCCGTTTGACGATCCCCTCTTCCATGGAGACCGATTCAGACTGACAATACTCGAAATAGAGGTCGGCGTAGTCGACGTTGGAGACCTTGACCCGCCCCAACGCCTGCTCGATGTCTCGATCGGTGACCCCGAAACGCGCCAACGCCCCCGATTCGTCCTTGGCCATGAACATTCTCCTCTCCTACGGTGCGTGAGTATAACGTACTCATTTCCGGAGGCGCAATGCGAACACGTTCGAACCATCTGCAAATACAGCGAAATCGGGAAATACTGTTTGACTTTACCAGACCTCACCGCTAGACTCGGCTTACGAGATCCGGGCTTCCGCTGCAGAAAACACATGCATCAGTCACAGGTGCCCACGCCGTTCCATGAACGATCCGCAGTCCCCCGACATTGAGCCACCCCCCGACGCTGACCTGCTCTCGCAACTCGACCCGGACCTGTTGCCTAAACATCTGGCCGTCATTATGGACGGCAACGGTCGATGGGCTGAGCTTCGGGGACTGCCTCGCATCGCCGGTCATCAGGAAGGCATCAAATCAGTGCGGGAGCTCATTTCGCTCTCGCTCGAACTCGGCATCAAAATCCTGACCATCTACGCGTTCTCGCAGGAGAACTGGAACCGGCCGGCGCAGGAAATCACGGCCTTGATGGGACTCTTGGAACATTATCTTTCGACCGAGCGCTCGAGCCTGGTCGAAAAGGGCGTACGCTTCCAGACGATCGGCCGCGTCACGGCACTTCCCGCGTCGGCGCTGCAGTGGGTCCGCACCACCGAACAGGACACTGCGCACCTGGACAAGCTGATCCTCAACGTCGCCCTCAGTTACGGCGGCCGGGCGGAGCTGGTCGATGCGGCCAAGGATCTCGCGCGGGCCGTACAAGGAGGCCGGCTCTCGATCGACCAGATCGACGAACGTGCCATGGAAGGGGCGCTGTATACCCACGATCTTCCCGATCCGGATCTTTTGATTCGTACCAGCGGGGAAACCCGCATCAGCAATTTCCTGTTATGGCAACTGGCCTATACAGAGCTTTACTTCACCCCGACTCTCTGGCCGGATTTCCGTCGGCGCGAAACGTTGGTCGCGCTGATTGAATACCAGCGGCGCGAGCGCCGTTTCGGTCGAGTGTTCAGCAGCGTGTCCTCCTAGTCTCTTCGTGGTGAAACCCGGAGCATGCCAGGTCGAGGAGACGATGCCGCCCCCCCAGGACAATACGCGTCCACGTTCGTCGTCGGAAACGATTCGCCGCGTGTTGGCAGCGGTGGTGTTTGTTCCGATCTTCATTGTCCTCGTGCACGACCTCGGGCCGATGGCCTTTTTCGTGCTGGTCGCCGTCTCGGGCCTGTTCGCCGTGGGCGAGTTTTATCGCCTGCATCTCGGAACTGCCGCCTGGCCCTGGTGGGGTTGGATGGGTGTCGCCGCCACCGGGCTCCTCTTGAGCAGTACCCAGTGGCCCGCATTCATCAGCGACCGCTCGGTGCTGATGGGGACTCTCGCGATGGCCCTCTGCATGCCGCTGCTGTCCGACAAGCCGTTGAAGGAGTCGTTACTCGACGGCATGGTGCTGATCATGGGCGTCTTATACGTCGGCCTCTCGCTCGGGTATCTCCTGTTGACGAGAGCGCAACCGGATGGAGCCATGCTGATTTTTTTCGTGGTCCTCGTGACCTGGGCTGGGGACACCGGGGCGTACATTGCGGGAAAGTCCCTGGGGCGGCACGCGCTCGCGCCGATCGTCAGTCCGAAGAAAACGTATGAAGGATTGGCGGGCGGATTTGCCCTCGCATGCCTGGCCGCCGTCGCGGCACGGGCCTGGTTTCTGCCACGCTTCTCGCTGGCCGACTGTCTCATGCTCGGCGTACTGCTTACGATCGCCGGCCTCATCGGCGACCTTGCAGAGTCAGCCATGAAACGCAGCACGGGATTCAAAGATTCCGGCGCGCTGATCCCCGGCCATGGTGGAATGTTGGATCGACTCGACAGCCTCTTGTTCACGGGGCCGGCGTTCTACTACTATGTCGCAATCGTCGTCGCCGAGTAACACATGATTGTCCGCTTGCTCTGGAGCATGCCATGAAGAACATCGTCATTCTCGGTTCGACCGGATCAATCGGTACGAACACGCTCGATATCGTGGATCGGTTTCCGGAGGAATTTCGCGTCATCGGCCTGACCGCCGGCTCGAACGACGACAAACTTGAGGCCCAAATTCGCCGATTCCGTCCGGCATTTGCGGCACTCGCCAACGAAGCCGCCGCAGAAAAGTTGCGCCGGCGCTGCACCGACCTCCCGGTCAACATATTCGCTGGGCAGGAGGGTGTCGCGCAGGTCGCGCAATCACCCGACGCCGAGCTGGTGATTTCCGCCATTGTCGGCGGGGCCGGCCTGCTCCCGACGTTGGCGGCCATCCGAGCCGGCAAACAGATTGCGCTCGCCAATAAAGAACCGATGGTCATGGCCGGGGCGCTGATGCAAACGGAGGCCAAGAAGCACCATGTCCGCATCTTCCCCATCGACAGCGAGCACAGCGCCATCTTTCAATCGCTTGAAGGACATCGCCGCGAAGACGTGAAACGCGTGATTCTCACCGCTTCGGGGGGGCCGCTCTGGAATTTCTCCCGCGAGCAACTGCAGGACGTGGGACCCGAACGCGCGCTGCAGCATCCGAACTGGAAAATGGGCGCCAAGATCACCATCGACTCGGCCACCTTGATGAACAAGGGGTTGGAAGTCATAGAAGCGCGTTGGCTCTTTGATATTCCGGAGACGCAGATCGAAGTGCTGGTCCACCGGGAGAGCATCATCCATTCTCTGGTAGAATACAAAGACCGATCGGTGATCGCACAATTGGGGCTTCCGGACATGCGGACACCGATCTCCTATGCGATGCGGTATCCTGAGCGAATGCCGCTGGATCTGCCGTCGTTGGACTTGACCGAGGTCGCCACCTTGACCTTTTTCAAGCCGGACCACGACCGCTTTCCCTGTCTGCAACTCGGGTATGATGCCTTACGAATCGGAGGCACCATGCCGGCTACGATGAACGCTGCCAACGAGGTGGCCGTGGACGCCTTCCTCCAGAACGGAATTCGTTTTCTGGATATTCCGGAGATTATTCGGAGTACAATGGACGCTCATACCCCGCGACCGATAGCCGGTCTGGATGATGCGCTCGAGGCCGATCGATGGGCTCGTGAAAAAGCCGAGTCCCTGGTCCATACCTTGACGCGGTGATACCCTGAACCCAAGGAGTGTTGTGGTGGGAACAACCTTTGCCTGGTCCCCTGACGTGGTGTCGATGCTGACTTACTGGGCCCTTCCGTTCCTAGTGGTCCTGGGCGTGCTCGTCGCCTTCCATGAAGCGGGGCATTTCTTAGCCGCACGCTGGGTCGGGGTGAAGGTGCTCAAGTTCTCCCTCGGTTTCGGACCAAAAATCTTCGGACGGCAAATCGGTGAAACCGAATACCTTCTCTCGATCGTCCCCCTCGGTGGCTACGTCAAGCTCTTCGGCGAGGACGAACACGAACCCTTGACACCTGAAGAAAAGAAGCGGGCGTTTGTCCATCAATCCCTTTGGGGCAAGACCCTCATCGTCGCGGCCGGACCGATTTTCAACTTCATTCTGGCCTATTTAATTTATACGGCCTATATCGGGCTCGGCTACACCCTGCCGGTTCCCAGCTTCAAGGACATCATTCCGGAAATCGAGGCCGTGCTCCCCGGTTCGCCGGCCGACCAGGCAGGGCTGAAACCCGGCGACCGCATCATCCGGGTCAATGAGAAAGAAATCTCCACCAATGCGGAGTTGCTCAAATTCATTGCTCAAAGCAACGGCAAACAACTGACGCTCGACCTGACGCGCGGGGAACAGATCAAGACGGTGTTGGTGACACCGAGTAAAACCACCGTGCAGGACAACGGCAAGCCTGCGACGATCTATCAGCTCGGCATCGAGGAGCGGGCGCCGCTCATTACCGCCGTCATCCCCGGATCCCGCGCTCAGACGGCAGGGCTTCTTGCCGGAGACCGCGTCATCCGTATCGACGGACATGACATCTTTACCTGGTCCCAAATGACCGCCCTGGTGCGAGAGAATCCGAATCACGCTCTGCAGTTTGAGGTTCAGCGGAGCGGGTCCGCGCAGACGGTCTCCGTCACTCCCATGGGCGAAAAGGCGACCGTGGACGGGAAACCGACCGAGGTGGGAAAGATCGGCATTTCGGCGCAGAACCAGACGATTCTCCAGACCAATGAACCACTGAAGGCACCCTGGCTCGGAGCGCAGGCGACGTGGGGATGGACCGAGCTGACAGTGGTGGGCATTTACAAGATCATTACGGGAGATATCTCACGGAAAAACATCGGCGGCCCCCTCACGATCGCCAAGACGGCGGGCGATGCCGCGGAACAGGGCACCTCGAGTCTGGTGTTCCTGATGGCCATGCTGAGCATTAACCTGGGTGTGCTGAACTTGCTGCCGATTCCCATTCTGGACGGCGGTCATCTGCTATTTTTCTTTATCGAGGCGATTCGGCGAAAACCACTTGAAGATCGGCAACGAGAACTGGCACAACAGGTGGGATTGGTTCTATTGGTCGGTATCATGATTTTCGCCTTTTGGAACGACATCGAGCGATTGATTTCCCCGTAACCCCACATGCGCGTTTCTGAAACTCTTATTCCAACATTACGTGAAGATCCGGGCGAGGCTGAAACGGTCAGCCATCGCCTCATGCTGCGCGCCGGTTTGATCCGGAAAGTCGCCGCCGGCATCTATACCTATCTTCCGCTTGGATTGCGCGTCCTCCGGAAAATTGAGCGCATCGTCCGCGAGGAAATGAATCGCGCCGGCGCGCAGGAAGTGCTGATGCCCGTCGCCTCCCCCGCCGAACTGTGGCGTGAAACCGGACGGTGGGACTTCTACGGCAAGGAACTCCTGCGATTCAAAGATCGGCACGAGCGTGACTTCTGCCTCGGTCCGACGCATGAGGAAGTCATTACTGATCTCTTCCGCCGGGAAGTCCGTTCTTATCGCCAGATGCCGCTCAACTTCTATCAGATTCAGACCAAGTTCCGGGATGAAATCCGCCCCCGTTTCGGATTGATGCGCGGACGCGAGTTCATCATGAAGGATGCGTACAGCTTCGATCGGGACGAAGCCGGAGCAAGGCTGAGTTATCAAAAAATGTATGATGCCTATAACCGCATTTTCGCTCGCTGCGGACTGACGTTCCGCCCCGTGGAAGCGGACACCGGATTGATCGGAGGCAGCTCCTCCCACGAATTCATGGTGCTGGCGGAAACCGGTGAAGAAACCATAGTCTACGCCGAGAACGGAACCTATGCCGCCAACGTCGAACGGGCCGAGGTTCTTCCGCCCGATGAATCGGCTTTGCCGGCTCCTCGTCCGCTGACCGCCGTATCGACTCCGGGGCGACGGACGGTGGAGGAAGTCACCAGGTTTCTGAAAATTGCCCCAGCACAACTCGTCAAAACGTTGCTCTACAGCACCGGCAAGGACACCGTCGCCATCCTGGTTCGAGGCGATCATGAGGTGAACGAGATCAAGGTCAAGCGCCTCCTCGGTGCCACCGATATCGAGCTTGTCGCGCCGGAGCTGATTCCCAAGTTGACCGGTGCACCCGTGGGCTTTGCGGGACCGGTCGGTTTGAAGCAGATTCGAATCTTGGCCGATTGGGCGGTAAAAGCGATGGCAAACTTTGTCGTCGGAGGCAACCAGGCCGACACCCACTTCATCGATGCCAACTGGGAGCGTGATTTCACAATCGACCAATTCGCCGATCTCCGCAATGCGCAGGCCGGGGATGTTTCCCCGCGCAAGGACGGCATCCTGAAAACGGCCAAAGGCATCGAAGTCGGCCATGTCTTCATGCTGGGCACGAAATATAGCCAGGCGATGAAGGCCACCTTTTTAGATGCGCATGGCCAGGAACAACTGGCGGTCATGGGCTGTTATGGCATCGGGGTGAGCCGGGTTTCCGCCGCATCGGTCGAACAAAATCACGACGCCAAGGGCATCAAGTGGCCGATTCCGATTGCCCCTTTTCATGTCACCCTCTTGCCGCTCAGTCAGTCCGAACCGGTTACCCAACTCACCGAGACCCTGTATCGGACCATGGAACAATCGGACATCGAAGTCCTGTGGGATGATCGCGACGAGCGGGCCGGCGTTAAATTCAACGATGCCGATCTGATCGGCGCTCCGTTCCACCTGGTGATCGGTGAAAAGGGCCTGGCGCAGGGGCAGGTCGAGCTCAAACTGCGTCATACCGGCGAAACCAAGAAACTCGCTCCGGATCAGGTGCTCACCACGCTGACGGCGCTGATCCAGGCCGCATCCTAGCTGTTCCCACTCTCCCCCGGCTCACTCCCCCTATTGCCTTCTTCTCGGCAGGCCTCGGACAAACCGACGACACGAAGTCGGCTTGGACAGGTTTGAGAAAATGCCTTTTGCTTGCCTTGACCTGCCGTTGCGATACACTGACACACACGGACAAAGCCCGGCCCGGAACCCGTGCCAGGCGCAGGTTCCCGATTCCACAGCGCGATCCCGACACCACGTTCGGCGTTCCGTTCAGCCTGTTTGGAGAGAACTTGATGCAGCCCAAAGCTCCGCTGCCTGGTGTCAGTGAGACCACGATCAAGGTCGGAAACGCCGAAAACGTCAAGCGAATCAGCGCCCAGATTCTCGCCGCCGCAGACATCGATCAAATCCTCCTGGATCTCCGTCACGACATTCTCGGCTGCTTCGACGCAGAAGATCTCACGCTCTTCGTCGTGGACTCCGATAAAAAGGAAATCTTCTCCAAGATTCCCCACCTCGATACGGTCCAGGAAGTCCGCACGCCGATTACGGAACAAAGCCTTCCGGGTTTCTGCGCCAAATACCTCCGCCCGGTCAATGTCGGTGACGCCTATAGCGTGGCGGAGCTTGCAACCATCCACCCGGCACTGACCCATGACGCGACATACGACAAGAACACGGGGTTTAAGACCAAGCAGGTCCTGACCTATCCCGTCGTAGCCGAGAACAAGTATCTCATGGGCGTCATCCAGCTCCTCAACAAGAAGAGCGGCGGACGATTCACCCGCAAGGACGAGGAATGCGTCGCGGAAATCGCGAAGGCCCTGGGCACGGCCTTTCACACGTTACGAAAGACCTCCAAGAAACCACCGTCAAAATTCGACTATCTCCTGACCAACGGCAAGATCTCCCAGCAGGACCTGGATGTCGCCCTCAACGATGCGAAGAAGGGCACCACGGACATCGAATCACTCCTGATAGAGAAATATAAAGTGCCGAAAGCCGAACTCGGCAAATCGCTCGCCAATTTCCACAAGTGCCCCTACATCGAGTACAACGAACGGACCATCGTCGACATCGAACTGCTCAAGAATCTCAACGTCGACTATCTGAAGAAAAACCACTGGATGCCACTCAAGCGGGATCGCGCCGCGATCGAGATTCTGACCGACGATCCCGGTGATTTGGATCGCGTCCAAGACATCAAGCGCACCTTCCCGGGGCTCAATATCCGCTTTGCCGTCAGTCTGCGCCGCGACATCGCCCTGTTCCTGGCAAGCACCACCGGAACTCCCGACGTCGCCAACAAGATGAACGAGAATGTCTCGGACATCCTCGGCGAGTTGGTCAGCGAATCCCAACTGGAAGCGCAGGAAGAAGCATCCAGCGCAGGACTCGATGAGAACGACAACGCCATCGTGCGTCTCGCCAACCAGATCATCGCCGACGCATTCCGCCAAGGCACCTCCGACATTCACATCGAACCCTACGGTGAGAAACGCGATACCCTCGTCCGATTCCGGGTCGACGGCGACTGCTTCGAGTACATGAAAATTCCACCGAGTTATCGTCGCGCCATCGTGTCGCGCCTGAAGATCATGGCCAGCCTCGACATCGCGGAGCGACGCAAGCCGCAGGACGGAAAAATCAAATTCAAGATCGGCGAGAACAAGGAAATCGAGCTACGTGTCGCCACCATCCCGACCGCCGGCTATAACGAAGACGTCGTCATGCGTATTCTGGCCGCGAGCGAGCCGCTGCCGGTGGATAAGATGGGCTTCTCGGATCGCAACCTGCGCGAAATTAAAAGCATCGCAGAGAAACCGTACGGCATCATTCTCTGCGTCGGTCCGACCGGCTCCGGAAAAACCACCACGCTGCACTCCGTGCTCGGATATATCAACACCCCGGACATCAAGATCTGGACGGCGGAAGACCCGGTCGAAATCACCCAATACGGACTGCGCCAGGTGCAGGTTCATTCTAAAATCGGCTTTACGTTCGCAGCCGCGATGCGTGCCTTCCTCCGCGCCGACCCGGACGTGATTATGGTCGGAGAAATGCGGGATAAAGAAACGGCAGATACCGGCATCGAAGCCTCACTGACAGGCCACTTGGTCCTAAGCACGCTGCACACGAACAGCGCGGTCGAAACCATTACTCGTCTGTTGGACATGGGCTGCGACTCCTTCAGTTTTGCCGATGCCATGCTGGGAGTGCTGGCCCAACGGTTGGCGCGACGCATCTGCAAGGACTGTAAGGAATCGTATCAACCGTCTAAGGAAGAATATGAGGAATTGCGGTTGGGGTATGGCCCGGACTATTGGGACAGCCTGAAAGTCCCCTTCGACGCCAACTTTCGACTGTATCGAGGGAAAGGGTGCGATGTCTGCAACCGGACAGGCCTGAAGGGCCGCGTGGCGTTGCACGAGTTGTTGCTGGGCACAGACCAGATGAAGAAGTTGATCCAGAATAAAGCCAAGACCGATGAAATGCTCAAAGCAGCCATGGACGATGGGATGACCACCCTGGTGCAGGACGGCATTCAGAAGGTGCTCCAGGGACACACGACCTACAAGGAGGTCAAGGCCGTCGCTATCAAGTAGGCGGCCTGCCTCTGATCGTCAGACTACCTACCTCGCGGAAGCGGGCACAGACAATTGGCCTAGCTTTTTTAGTTCTTGCCCTAATCGCGCGACATCTGCCTCCCGGCCCAACTTCTCCGCACAGCTCACGGCCTGAGTCAGTGCGGCCCCGGCACCCACCCGATCCCCTTGCGCCAGATAGCTGTGAAAAGCACGCTCGAACAAGGCCAGGCCGCGATCGGGAAACCCTCTGCGCTCTGCCACCCGTCCCAACCGTAAGAGATCCGCAGCGATCCCATCCCGATGCTCCGCCGCTTTGTCTAACTCCAGGGCCCGTTCAAACTCCTGTTCAGCTGCGTCGTAGGCCTGGCGCGCCTCGGCCACGATACCCAGATTCACGTGGTTGCTGGCTTCAGCGGCAAGGTTGCCGATAGCCTGATTCAACACCATGGCGTGACGGAATTGCCGGGCAGCCTGCTCAAGATCTCCCTTCGCCTGCCGCAGCACACCCAGATTGTTTCGCAGCGTCGCCTCCGCCCCTTGATCCCCCTTCTGCGCGGCCAATTCCAGCGCCTCCTGATAGAGCCGCTCGGCCTCCTCACTCTGTCCGGCCTGATGCTGTGCCGTCCCCAACGCCGTCACGCTCTCGAGTAACAGATCTGACGCTCCCAGTTCCCTGGCCAGGGAACCCGCGCGCCCATGCGAGGCGATCGCCTGAGTCGAATCCCCTCGGCTGAGAGCAACACGGCCGATATCATTGAGCGTCCCGACGAGGCTCCTCCGGTCGTCGAGACTCTCCGCCACACGGCGTGCAGCCTCATACGCCTCTGCCGCACGTCCGCGATCCCCCCTCGCGAGCCAATGATCGCCCTGCCGACGGAGGGACTCGACCTGTGTCGCCCAGAGGCCAGGCTGAGGCTCAAGAGGCGCAGATGGCTGAGCACTCCCGCAGCCCAGCCACGCGCATAGCGCCAGGACGCTCATGCCTGCGTGGCACCATTCTCGTCGCACCATCATCGATGCAGTTGATCTCCCCTCAAGCTCTGAGTTCCCGGCCGGAGCGGCAGGGGCGATTCCTTCTGCGCCGGCCCGGCGTTCTGCGCAAACCGGCTGAAGGGAAACGTCTGCTTCGCGCCACGCACCATGGTCGAGACATCGGTCAAGGTGCCTTCGGCCGTCCGAATGACGGGGATCAATTCCTGGCTCACCTCATCCACGGAATCCGACAGGCGCTTCACGCTCGCCAACGTGGACTCGGCGCTATTCAGGAGAGCCGGCAGACGGCCGGTGGCCTGCTGCACGTCCGCGGTCACGCGGTCCACGACACTCAAGGTTCGCTTGATGGAGCCGGTCATGGTCGGCAGTGCTGTCGCCGTTTGCTCCACCGAGGCAATCGTCCGCTGAACCGATGCCACCACCGCCGGCAAATCCTGCGTCGCCACGGCCACCTGTTCAAGGGCCTTGCCGCCGGCTTTGAGCCCGCCCTGCAAGTCCTGCGTGATGGTTTCCACCCGGAGTAATGTTTGCTTGACCGCCATCAACACCGGCTCGACCTCATTAAGCAGATCCCCGATGTCCCTCGGTTCGACAGCTCGAATCGTCGCGCCTTCGGTTAACGTCGGACTGTTGGCCGTCCCCATCCCGATATCGACTTGCGTTTGCCCGACCACCACACCGCTCTTGGTAATCCGTAAATCTGAATTGTCCTTCACCATGTTTTGGTAACGAGTCAACAGCTGCAGCGTCAGATCGACGGTTCCGCGATCGTTCAGGTCCACCCGCTTGACCCGTCCGATCGGAATGCCCGAGACGACCACCGGAGCCCCAGGCTCCAGACCGTAGGATTTGCTGAGACTGGCCTTGAGCGAATACTTCGGCTCAAAGAGATGTTCCGCCCGCGACATCCAAAAACCCGCCCCGGCCAGAATCAGCAAAGGGATCACCACAAAGGTCCCGACGATCTGTGCCAATCGCCCGCTCGACAGCCGATGTGAATAATGCATGATCGACCCTTTCTCACCCCGACGACCACAGCGAAATCCTGGGCCGCCTACTCCACATAGCGTCGCAGTGCGGAGGGAACCGTGCTCCCCACCGACTCCAGACTGCCGTCGGCCACCACCCGCCCCTCTTGCAGCACGACCAGTCGATCCGCGCCTTCGATGAAAGGCGAAAACGAACGCAACGCCGCCACCACCGTCAGGGGACGCTGCTGCCGCCGTGCGTCGACATACTGTTTCAGGACCAACACCATGTCCGCATCCAATCCTGCCACGGGATCGTCCAACAGGAGGACTTCCGGCTCCAACATCAACGACCGCGCAATGGCGCCACGGCGGATCTCCCCTTGATGAAGCTCAGCGGGAAAGCGGTCCCGCAACGACAGCAATCCTAACGGTTCCAACTGCGCCATCACCGCCTGCTCCCGTTCACCATCCGACATCGCTCCGCAATGATACCGCAGCGGGAGCAGCACGTTGTTGAAGAGCGTCATGTTGCTCAGCAACCCCGGCTGTTGCAGCACAGTCCCCACCCGAAGACGCACCGGCCCGTCGTCTGCGCCCTCAACAGCGTTCCAATCCTGTCCCAGAACCATCACCTTCCCGGATTGCGGCGGCACCAACCCTGCCGCCATCTCGATGGCCAGGCTTTTCCCCGAGCGGCTCGGCCCAACCAAGACAACGAACTGCCCCGCCTCGATTTGCAGGTCCAGTTGCAAGTGGGACGGACTCCCGGCAAGAGAGGCTCGGACCTGCGTAAACCTGATTGCTGCCTCGCTCATAAATAGAGCGGCACCGTGACGACCACATCCACCAGCAGACACAACACGAACGAATTGATCATCGCCCGGGTCGTTTGTTGCGGCACTTCCGTATAAGAAGACCGCACCGCCAGGCCATGGTAACAACAGACGGCTGCGACGGCCGATCCGAATCCGAACCCCTTGATCGCAGTCATGAGCAGGTCGGTTGTCGACAACGCCCGGGTGACACTTTCGACAAATGCGGAAAAAGGAATGGTCAGCTGCGCGTCGGCGACCAGGTACCCGCCGAATACCGCCACGACGTCAAAGTAGAACGTCAGGCACAACATCGAGAGCACCATGCCGACCATACGAGGCATAATGACAAATTGGCTGATAGGAATCCCCATCAGCCTGAGTGCGACCACTTCCCGCGTGACCGACATGTTACCCAATTCGGTTGCGATGGCCGTGCCCGATCGCCCGACGACGATGAAGGCGGTGATCAAGGGACCGAGCTCCCGAATTACCGTGATCACGATGATGCTGCCCACCAGTCCGCCCGCCCCGAGCCTGGGAAGCTGGGTCCCGGCCTGGGTCACAATGATGATGCCGAGCAAGAGTGCAATGACGCTCGTGACAGGCAGCGCATCGACACCTGTGAAGAGAATCTGGCGGGTCAACACCCGCAACGTTTCCCGCCGTCCCTGTCGCCCAGGCGACAACAAATCCAGCACAGCTTGTATGAAGAGCGTGGCCAACGCCGCCAGGTAGGCATACCCGGCAATGGTTTTCCGTCCTACCCACTCGATCATGAGGTGTGCGCCGCCTCCCCCGGAGAGCAACAGCCAGGACCCAGCCAGTGCTTCCACGCCCTGCGTGACGGCGAAATTGTAGGGAAGCATCACTTGTAAAGCAACGAGGTCCCGGCGGGGTCTACAGATCGGCGTACCATGGACACTACGCCCTCATCATGAACGACTCGGGCAAGACAAGAGGATGCTGAACGCCTCGGGGAAGGGCTACGAGACAGGCCGATGCTTGATGACGAACTGCTGGATGCGTTGGAGTTGTGGTGGGCGCATCACCACAAACTCGATGCCGAACTCACCGCCACGCGCCCATCGAACCACCGCCTCTTCCACACGGACCGGCCACTCCAGTCCGTCTTCGAGGAACAGAGCGACTCGCATGCGAAAACCCGGCGGCATAGTCCGCTCCGAGCGTGCCATACACCCGGTGGAGGACACGTCGAGCATTTCCGCTTCTCCGTCGACCTCATCCTCTCCCAGAAACTCCAGGCGACAGTCGGTGGCAACCCGACGAGACTTGCGCGGCGTTTTCGTCTGTTCCACGTCTCCCTCCCCTCTCACGTCCGGTCACTGCCGACTCTCGCACCCTACAAGCCTTCGACGGAAGCGACCGCCGCGAACTGCCGCAAGCGAGCCAGCTCCACCGTTCCCATCGAGACGAACTCCACTCCGAAACAGGCCTCCCCGCCCCAACGCACCAACGCCAGATCCACTGCCATGGGAGACGACTCTCCCGGCAGCAGCATGATCAGCGACATCGCGTCCCCCACCTTGACGCCGGCCTCACTGTTGATTTTGCAACCACCGGGCGAGAGGTCGAGAATCACGCCCTCTCCTTCTGCATCACCATTAAAGCTGATGGTCGGGGCAAAGGGTGCGAAGGACAGCAGACACCCAGGCGGTGTAAGACGCCGTTGATGCTGACGCAGCTCCCTTTGAGTGGGAGCACGCTTGTTGAATTGATCCATAACGGAACGGGTGACGTGATCGCCTGTGTGATGCAGCAGAGTCAGTATATCGCAGGAAGGAGCAGCCGCCGAGGACTTCGCGAGAATTCACCAGCAGCTCGGCGGTGATCCTGGCTGCAGGCGCAGTCCGGTCCTGCGGCACTACCTACCGCCTGTAGATCGGTGGCTCACCGGGAGGGCGACTTTTGAAGCGGCGATGTTGCCAGAAATATTGCTCCGGCACCCGGCGAACGGCACCTTCGATCAAGCGATTGATGCGTGTGGCATCCTCAATCATCTCCCCCGACGGAAACTGATCGAGGGCCTGCCCGACTTCGATGTCGTACCCAGATCCGTCGGCTCGTCGATAGTAGAAACAGGGAACGACCGCCGCGCCGCTGACCTTGGCCAGCCTGGACGTTGCTGTCAAAGATGCAGCCGGCACCCCGAAGAACGGGGCGAAGACACTGCGCTTGGTGCCGGCATCGATGTCAGGGGCGTACCAGACCACCTGATTTCGTGCCAACGCGCGGAGGATGCCCCGCATATCACGATGTTGAATCAGGTCTGAAT
>WIAG01000138.1 GCA_014055495.1 Nitrospira sp. CR1.2 | reverse complement strand
GAGATACACTCCTTGTCGGATGAGCGCCTGAATCACGATAAAGCCCTCCTTTGTCAGCATCCGTCCCTCCTCCCATGGTAGCCATGACTCGAGGGACATTGTGGTCGCTGTGAAGGGGACTTCCTAGATCGGTGTTCAGAAGACTTCTATCATCGGTGCTGACACCGGCATCCCGGAGACGAAGACAAAGCCCACCGATACCTGGCCATTCACCTTGATCCCATCATCCACCACCGGCCCCCGCAGGCCGTCCGGGGTGGAAGCCAGCACCGCTGTCTGCCCGCTGCCGAGGCCCGGCACCATCGGCGTCCGGCTCAACGGCTCGTCGATGCCAGGGCCGTGGGTGTAGCGTGCCTGGAGCACGTTCGCACCGTCGTACCCGAAGGGCAAGAGTCGCGTCCCGTGAGGAGATTTAAGCAGGAGAGGGTCTAGGGTTTCTCGGCATGAAGTTCTGCACGCCCGTATTTATCAACTAGGATATTCACACTGTTCGAGGCTTCTGTCGGACCCTTCCACTCGTAGTACACCTCCCATACTTCAACTGCAACGTTGTAGATTATTCGTGGTTCACCATACTGCCTTTTGTCAAGATTCTTTTTCAGAATGAACTCGCGGAATGCCTGGCTAGCGCGCTCGCTAGCATCGGCTTCGGAGTGAACTTGTGTACACCCTGCCAACAAGAGTAGTCCAACACCCAAGAGCCATTTCCACTGATGTAGCAATGCTCCTCCTTGCCGCGCTCTACCTAGAGCACTGATTGACCGGTTTTGATCCAACGATGTTCATCGTGTAGGGCTTTCCCGGCAGCAGACTACCGACGAAGGTTGAGAACTCTCCTGCAGGGGTGCGGTGATTTGAAGCGTTGAAGTCATACACATCAGGATATGCCGACAGCGTCCCTTGGAAGCACCAAGAACAGTCACAATTCACTGTAACGGTACCAATCAACTTCAACGTAATGTTTCCAAGATAGAGTGCCGCATCCCCACCAGTTGAGAATCCAGCTACACCATTGACCGGGTAGGATCCAGGTGAGCATGAACCAATCGCTGGCTTGACTTGGCTAAAGTTTGTCGCCTTCACACTTGTTGTATCTATGTCATTGAAGGGCACAGAAACCGCAGAGCCAGTCCCACCCATGTAATGGAGCAACCCTTCCGGCGAAGAGAACAACCCGAATGGGTCGACAAAGATCGTTGGATTGGCACCAACGTATGCGTAAAAGTTAATTCCCCCGGAGAATCCAGCCGCGTCCTTTTGCAAGAACCGCGCTGTGGCGGGATCATAGTAGCGCGCACGATAGTAGAGAAGCCCGCTTTCCGCGTCCAGCTCTCTTCCGGTGTACGTATATGGCTGCTCCACCGTGCCCGGGGATTCAAGAATATTCCCGTACGCGTCGTAGCTGTAGCTCTTGGCGGTGACTCCCGCTGAGTCCGTAAGATCGGTCACTGATCCCAAGCCATCCTGGTGATAGAAAAACGTGTTGCTGCCTTTTGTAATGGCTATCGGCTCATCGATGCCAGGCCCATGAGTATAGCGGGCTTGCAGTGTATTCGAACCGTCGTACTCCAGCACAATGTCCTCGCCGTCATACACGTATCGCTTCGTCTGGCCGTTGGCGACCTTCTCAATCCGACGGCCCAAGCCATCGTACCGGTACGTTGACGTCGTGACAGCCGTGGGATTGCCCGCGGCGAATTCCTGAACCTGCGTCAGCCGATTCTCAGCAT
This sequence comes from Nitrospira sp. CR1.2, assembly GCA_014055495.1. Classification (GTDB taxonomy): domain Bacteria; phylum Nitrospirota; class Nitrospiria; order Nitrospirales; family Nitrospiraceae; genus Nitrospira_A. The sequence continues at coordinate 2,264 of WIAG01000138.1, read as the reverse complement.
CGTAGCTGTACTGCGTGTAGTTCCCTGTCGCCAGCAACGTCTTTCTCGTCAGGTTCCCATTGTCGTCATATTGGTACGTGTAGTTCGCATCCACGGTCAGTTGATTGCCCGCGTTGACCACCGTCCCACCCGTGCGATTGCCCACCGGATCGTACGCGAAGTTCTGCGGCGACCCCAACAGCGGATGACTAGCGGAAGTCAATCGATCGAGCTGGTCATAACCAAACGCCTGTGCGCCCCGTCGGTCCGTCAGACTGGTCCGATTGCCGACTGGGTTGTAGACGTAATCGGCCTTATTAATCTGGCTGCTGGTGGCGGTCAACTGATGCAGGATGTTCGTGATCTGTGAGGCAGGATCGTAGCTGTAGGTGGTCTGGGTACCATTCGACAGGGTCGTGGCGATCCGGCGCGAGAGCGCGTCATAGACATAGGTCGCCACCGGTTGTTCCTGGGTCCGGGGCGATTGAAGTTCAGCCACCGTCCAGGCCCGATCCGCCATCGTGATCTCATCGAGCTGACCCGTGAACGGATTGGTGCCGCAGCCGCCGGTGCCAATGCGGAGGCCGCCCGCCGGCAGGCTGGTCAACACCGGCGGCCCGTTGAGAAAGTTCCAAAACCCTTCCATCTGGCCGTCGCGATACAGCCGGAGTTCCGTCCCATTGCGGACCGCCCCGAGCCGATGCCACTGTCCATCGTTGACCCGCTGCGTCGTCGCCACGCCGCCGCTCACGAACGTCGTCCCCGCCCCTGCGTCCGGTCCGGCCACGGCAAAGCGGGCCGTTCCGTTCGGTTGTAGCTGGAGTTCCCAGGAGGCTGAGTTGGCCGGAGAGTACCAAGAACCAACGCTGCTTAAATCGGCCACTACTCTCCATGGATCACTAGAAGTGGAGCTCCTGTCTGTTGTTCAATGACAAGGGTCACTCCGCCGCCCTTAACAATACCTCCATGAATTGATTTAGGATGGTAGTAGACAACCCAATAATTCTTGCCTCGAAGCTTTGTGTCATAGACTTCGAATAGCTGTTGCGTTTCAATGTCTGGGCTGGTCTTCATATACCCCATGAACCTGTCCCACTGCTGGTTACCGTCGTCCACCTCTATATCGTAGCTCTCTGGATGAATCCCCATTCTTTCTAACTCAGCATTAGCCAGGACTATCGCTTTTAGCTCAACACTTCCAAACGCTTTTGTTGGGGAACCTGTAACAAGCAGGAAGAACAAGCTACAAGCAAAATATGCGATTCTAATAAAACTAGTCGGTCTGTAGCATTTTGAATGCATGAATGCTTCCCCTATTGCCTGACTGGAATAATGCCATATCCCGGTACAAACTTGAGTACCTTTCGACAACCCGGATTCAGATCCTCGCTTCCCCCTCCAAGGTAGTTGGTGAACTCTCGTTGCTCACGCCACCCTCTAGGACCGGCATAGTCATCCGGATCCGTGAACCTTAATGATCCAAAATATGAATTATGAGTGTGATATAGAGCAGTTACAGACTCATCCCTTGGAGCAGTTATTTCTACAGACCCCGGACTGTTCGAGGTCTTAGGATCCGATGCTACGTATTTTAATCCCTGGTTGGTAGGCACTCTCCTGACATACCCTCCCCACTCATTCCGCCTCGCAGACTTCGGTTTAGCACAGATACAATCTATTGCATCTAGAACTGCCTCCCGCTCGCTGTCAAAAGGATCCCCAGGTTTTAGTCCCCGTGGGTCGTTGAACCTGGCCGGAGCGTTTCGCACATAACGGTAAAAGTTACTGTCTCCAGAACCAAATCCAATCGGATCTTTCTGCAGAAACCTTCCTGTCAAGGCATCGTAATACCGCGCCCGGTAGTAGTAGAGCCCTGACTCTGAATCGAACTCTCGGCCCGTATACGTATACGGCTGCTCCACCGTGCCCGGTGACTCCAGGATATTCCCATACGCATCGTACGCATAGGCCTTGGCCACGGCGCCGTTGATATCGGTGAGTTCCGTCACCGTGCCGAGGCCATCCTGATGATAGTACAGTGTGCCGTCCGCCACTGGCGTGGTCGTAGGCACCGTCGTCGAGGCCACCACCAGCGGCGTGCCCAGGGGCGTGGTCGAAGCAAAGGTCGCGCGAGCCGGAAAGAGCAGGCGGCTTTCGAGCACCTGGTTCGTGGCCTGGTCGCGCGTCACCAGATAGAGTGGGGCATTGCCCCCGATGCCCCCCGTATCGATCAGGTCCACGGCGAGGGTGCCAGTGGCCGCGGCGGCCGTGACATCGATCGGCGC
>WIAG01000053.1 GCA_014055495.1 Nitrospira sp. CR1.2 | reverse complement strand
ACGCCGTTCCCGAACCCCATCACCGCAGTCGTCACGACCAAGAGCACCAACGCCACGGGCAGCGCGGGCAGAGATCCGGCAAGTGCCGTGATCAGGGCCAGCGCCACCAACACGCCTGCCAAGACCTGGACCCCGCCCCATCGATCTGCGACCGCTCCACCGACCGGCCGAATCAGGCTCCCCACCAACCCGCACAGGGCGGCCATGGCACCGGCAAGAATCGGGTCACTGCCATAGTGCTCATGCAAGAGGACGGGAAGGAAACTGGTCAGCCCGACGAATCCGCCGAAGGTAATTCCGTACACCAGACACAACCACGAGACCGATCGCACATGCATCATGCCCCAGGCGGCGTGCCACCAGGCCCCCCCAGCGGAGCAAGCGGCCCGCGGGGCCTCCCGAACCGCGAAGGCGAACAACCCGAAGACCATCGCCAGGGGCAGCCCCAACATTCCGCAGGCTCCGTGCCATCCCCATGCCGACTCCCACCGTGGAGCCAACAGGAAGATCAACACCGTCCCGATATTGCCCGACGCCACCAACCCCAAGACCAGCCCTTGATGGGCCAGTGGATAAGCCCGACCGGCCACCGGCATGGCGACGGCAAAACTTGCGCCGCCGGCCCCGAGCAACAACGCTATGCCGAGCAGTTCGCCATAACTCGTGCCACCGAGCGCGGCCCAGAGAATCGCGACGAACTCGAGCCCAAGCACGTACAATCCGGTCCGTTTAGCGCCGAACCAGTCGCAAGACCAGCCGGCGGCAATGCGGAGTATCGCCCCGCTCAAAAGCGGCAACGCAACCAAGACGCCTTGTTGGATCGCGGTCAGATGTAACGCATCATCTATCGCCACTGCCAGCGCGCCGAACAGTAACCAGACCATGAAACTCACGGTCAGGTGCAACCAGGCGGCGACCAGCGTCGGCCAGTGCCCGCTACGAATGGCTTGGGTGAGGGGACTCAGACTCATCGCGACGAATTCTCCGGTACGACCGGCCTCAACCGGAACAGATCGACGCACTCCTACTGCTCACGCACTATACGAGGCACACTTTCAGAGACGCAAGCGAGCCGAAGAGGCCTCGACAGGTCGCCTTATTGCGTGAGGCCCGACATCTGGTATAGTCAGCCCCTGGACTTCGCGAAATTACGCGTTATGGCACAACCGAAACACAGAAAAGCTTCCGACCTCCAGACAGAGCTGGACGACGACGCGCTCGAACCAGAAGTCTTGGAGCCCACGGACGAGGAAGTCACGGAAGAACACGAGGCGGCTGATCGGCACTCGTCGAAGGAGTCACCGTCAGCCCCGTTGAGCACGTCTCTCGTCCCCGTCACGACCCTGCAGCAATACCTGACGGAAATTCGCCGCTACCCCTACCTCAGCAAGGAAGAGGAGCTACGTCTCTTTGAGGAATACCAGCTGCGCGGGAGCCGCGATGCGGCGATGAAGCTCATTCTCGCCAATCTGCGGGTATCCGTCTCCATCGCCTCCGAATATCTCCACACAGGCGCCGACCATATGGACCTGATCCAGGAAGGAAATGTCGGACTCCTGCAGGCCATCAAGAAGTTCGATCCGACGAAGAACGTGCGCTTCTACGCCTACGCAGCCTGGTGGTCCAGGGCTTACATTCTCCGCTACCTGCTGAATACCTATCGTCTGATCAAAGTCGGCACCACGCAGGATCAGCGCAAACTGTTCTACAACTTGAAAAAAGAAAAGGCCAAGCTCGAGCGAGAAGGATTTGCGCCGGACAGCAAGCTGTTGGCTGACCGCCTGAACGTGCGTGAACGCGATGTGATCGAAATGGATCAGCGGCTGGGTAGTTGGGAGTTATCCCTCGATCAACCTATCGGCCAGGAACATGACGGCACGCTGATGGATATCCTGCCTGCCCATGAGCAACCGGCGGACGAACGTCTGGCCGATACCCAGCTCAAGGCCCTCTTCCGGCGAAAATTGGCGGAATTCACCAAGACGCTCGACGAGCGCGAGGAAGACATCCTCCGCAATCGCATTTTGTCAGAGACCCCGCTCACGCTGGAAGATATGGGCGTCAAATATGGCATCACGAAAGAACGAACCAGACAACTGGAGGCCCGCATCATCAAACGATTGCGTGATTTCATCAAGAAGGACGTAAAAGACTTTGACCGCCTCCGCATGTAAGGCGAGGCACCGCGATAGGAACGGCCTCACCGGCCTCCTGCTTGCGACCATGCTCGCCCTCCTCAGTGCCCTTCCAGCCCATGCTGCCTCGCCCATCACGCAGGAAAATGCCAGGCCAGGGCAGTCCGACTGGGTCCTGACCGATCCTGCCGACCATGAAGTCGAGGGCTACGCCTCCGACACCAGCATCAATCGGGGCGAGCCGCTGCGTTTCTACATTCACAGCACCGACCCCACAGTGGCAATCGCCATCTACCGCATGGGGTGGTATGGAGGAACCGGCGCAAGATTGATGCGTGGCGGAATAGTCATCCCGGGAGTCCGGCAACCCATGCCCACCGCCGATCCGGTCACCGGGCTCATCGAATGTGACTGGCAGGTGTCCTACACCCTTCACACGAGCACCAATGACCCACAAGATTGGCTCAGTGGGATCTATCTCGCGAAGCTGACCGGATCGACCAGCGGAAAACAAAGTTACATTATCTTTGTCCTCAGGGAAGACGACCGGCCCGCCGACTTTCTGTTTCAATCCAGCGTCACCACCTTTCAGGCCTACAACAACTGGGGCGGCAAATCGACCTATCCGTCGAACAGCCAGGACGAGCGATGGGCCCGCAAGATCTCCTTCAACCGTCCGTATGGCCGGAGCCAGCACCCTCACGGCGGCAGTGGGATCGGCGCAGGAGAGTTTCTCACCGCCATGTCCATCCACCCCACCCGCGCCCTCTCGACCGCGGGCTGGGAATACAACATGGTGCGTTGGCTGGAGCGGCAAGGATATGACGTCACCTATAGCACCGATATCGATACACACCGCAGGGCCGATTTTTGGAAGGGCCACCGGGCATGGCTTTCGGTTGGCCACGATGAGTACTGGTCACAGGACATGCGACGCCATGTAGAGGCGGCGCGGGACCGAGGACTCGGGCTCGGCTTTTTTTCGGCCAATACCTGCTATTGGCAGATCAGACTGGAGCCCAGCCCGCTCACGGGCGAGCCGCACCGGACGATGGTGAGCTATAAAGAAGTGGCCCTGCAGGAAGACTCCCTGGCCCTGGACGGCGATCCGTCTAACGATCACCTGCTCACGGTGCAGTGGCGGGAGCCACCCGTGAATCGCCCCGAGCATCTCCTGTTGGGCGTCATGTTTGAAACCGTACCCGTCGATGGGGATCTGATCATCACGCAGCCCTCGCATCCGCTGTTTGAAGGCGTCGACCTACCGCCGGACCGCCGCCTGCCCGGACTCCTGGGGTACGAAATCGACAGGGTCTTTCCGGATGGTCTCCCCAACGTGACCATCCTGGCGCATTCCCCCTTCCCGTATCAGGGACAGATCGTCTATGGCGATATGATCCTCTACCAGGCCCCCAGTGGAGCCCTGGTATTCGCGGCGGGGACTATTCAATGGAGTTGGGGGCTCGACGACTACAATGCCCCATCGCTCCGAACCGCCCGAGCCAGCGATGCAGCGCGGCAGATTACCGCGAATGTGCTGAAACTCCTGGCGACGAGCGCCACCCACGCAATCCCATAGCCACGCTGACCGACCGCCCTCTCCCAAAGCCCACAGTGGAAACTTTCCCGGTCCATAACAGGGCTGGCCTTAATCGGCATTGAAGAATCAACGACTTACATCACACTTTCTCATTGCTTCTTCGGGAAGAATAATTTTATAGTTCATCACTTGACTTGCCTCTTCCTGGCGCTATCTATGTGTCGAGTTTTCTGCAGGTAGCCCTTGCAGTAACACGTCAGAGCTGAATTTCCAGCTTTCACACAACTGTACATCAGGGCCGAGACGCTCATTAATCTAGAAGGAGGATTGGGTATGGCTACGGAATCGAAGGAAAAGAAGTCGACGGCTGCGAAGAATTTCCAGCCCCTGGGTGATCGTCTCTTCGTCACCTACACCGAGGAAATGGAGCGCACCGCCGGCGGGATCTATGTACCTGACTCCGCGAAGGAAAAGCCGCAACGGGGTATCGTACAGGCGATCGGCAAGAAGGTCGAGAACATCAAGGTCGGCGACCAGGTGTTGTTCGACAAGTATTCCGGCAGCAAGCTGCGGATCGAAGACGAAGAGTGCCTCATCCTCAAGGAAGAAGATATCCTGGGCATCTTCACCCACTAACCCTACTCACCTGGCTAACACGATCATCTGACGACTAACGGAGGACGACTATGGCAAAGCAATTGTTGTATAGCGAAGCGGCGCGGGCAGCCATCCTGAGAGGGGTGAACCAGCTCGCCGATGCCGTCAAGGCAACGCTCGGCCCGAAGGGCCGGAACGCGATTTTGGATAAGAAGTTCGGCGCCCCGACGATCACCAAGGACGGCGTGACCGTGGCGAAGGAAGTCGAACTCAAGAACCCCTACGAAAACATGGGCGCCCAGCTGGTTCGCGAAGTCGCGAGCAAGACCAGCGACACGGCCGGTGACGGAACCACCACCGCCACGGTGTTGGCCCAGGCGATCTACCGGGAAGGCGTGAAGAACATCACCGCCGGCGCCAATCCGATGGAAATCCAACGCGGCATCAACAAGGCCGTGGAAGTCGTGATCGGCGAGCTGAAGAAGCTCAGCAAGCCGTGCCAGAACAAGACCGAGATCTCCCAGGTCGGCACCATCTCCGCCAACAACGACAAGACCATCGGCGACCTGATCGCGGAAGCGATGGAGAAGGTCGGCAAGGACGGTGTCATCACGGTTGAAGAAGCCAAGTCGATGACCACCTCGCTGGACGTCGTCGAGGGCATGCAGTTCGATCGCGGCTACATCTCTCCCTACTTCGTGACCAACGCCGAGCGGATGGAAGCCGTCATGGACGAGCCGCTCATCCTCATCAACGAAAAGAAAGTCAGCAGCATGAAGGACCTTCTCCCGGTCCTCGAGCAGGTGGCCAAGCTGGGCAAGCCGCTCATCATCATTGCTGAAGAAGTCGAAGGCGAAGCGCTGGCGACCCTCGTGGTCAACAAGCTCCGCGGCACCCTCAACGTGTCGGCCGTGAAGGCCCCAGGCTTCGGCGACCGCCGCAAGGCCATGCTGGAAGACATCGCGATCCTCACCGGCGGCCAGGTCATCTCTGAGGACCTCGGCTTGAAGCTCGAGAACGTCAAACTGACGGATCTCGGCCGCGCCAAGCGCGTCACGATCGACAAGGACAACACCACAATCGTCGAAGGTCATGGTGATCCGAAGAAGATCGAAGGGCGCGTGAAGCAGATCAAGGCCCAGATCGAAGAGACCACCTCAGATTACGATCGCGAGAAGTTGCAGGAGCGGTTGGCGAAGATCGTCGGCGGTGTGGCCGTGATCAACGTCGGCGCCGCGACCGAGACTGAAATGAAGGAAAAGAAAGCGCGCGTGGAAGACGCGTTGCACGCCACCAAGGCAGCCGTCGAGGAAGGTATCGTTCCCGGCGGAGGCACGGCCTATCTGCGCTGCCTCAAGGGCTTGGATGCCCTCAAGGACCTGCCCTTGGAACAGAAAGTGGGCGTGGACATCGTGCGCCGCTCGCTCGAAGAGCCGGTTCGTCAGATCGCCGCCAACGCGGGAGCCGAAGGTTCCGTGGTGGTCGGCCGCGTCCGCGAGGACAAGAATCCGAACGGCGGCTACAACGCCGCCGCCGACGAGTACGTGGACATGATCAAGACCGGCATCATCGACCCAACCAAGGTGTCGCGCTGCGCATTGCAGAACGCCGCCAGCGTCGCGGGCTTGATGCTGACGACCGAAGTCATGATCACGGAGTTGCCGGAAGAGAAGAAAGAGCCGGCCGGTGGCCATGCTGGGCACAACCACGGCATGGAAGGGATGTACTAAGGTTTCCGTTTCTTCTTCGCTGTCGAAGACCGGTCCGGCGGTGGCCCCGCCGGGCCGGTCTCTTTTTCGAGCCGAGACGTGCTGCGGCGGGAGTGGCCTTCCGCCGCAGCCACCACGGCGTTCAGAAGCCCAGACGTTTCCGGATGATAGAAGAGCGATCTGAACGTGTGATGCACCACTGCCGTATGCCGCTGCCGATCCGCTAAGAACTGCTCCACCGCCGTCTCCCGCGACTCCATCTGATACCCCATGCGAATCGCGCAGCGTTGCAACTCTTCCTGGCTGTCAGGCAATGCATGCGTCTGCAGATCGTGCATCATCTGCAACTTGTGTTCGACATCCCGCAAAAACCAGTAGGCCTCAGTCAGCTGCTGCTGATCGTCCTCGCTCACGAAGCGACGGCGGCAGAACCGGTGAAGCGCTCCGACGGTTTTACGATCCAGGATATCGGGCACCGTCTTGCCGATGAGCACCTGAATCGTCTGCACCAGGAATTCAATCTCCCGAATGCCCCCGGTCCCCAGCTTCACGTTCCGGTGCTGATGGCCGCGCACGGCGATCTTCTCATCGATCATCTCTTTGACGGATCGAACCTCGCGAATGACGGCGAGCGCCCGCTCTCGTGTCAGAGGGTGGGGATCGGGCTGAAAGATGAAACCTTCCGCCATCTGCACAAACGCCTGCCCCACCGCTGACGAACCAGCGACCGGCCACGCTTTTAATAAGGCCAACCGCTCCCACACCTGCCCGCGCTGCGCATAGTACTTCGCATAGGCCTCGACCGACCGCGCCAGTTGCCCCACGGTTCCTTCGGCGCGAAGCCTGAGATCCACGCGAAACACCGCGCCTTCGCGAGTCTGTTCAGCCAGGGCTTTCGTCAGCGATCGCGCAAGCATTTCAAAATATTCTTCGTTGGACAGGGGCTCGACGTTCGTCTGACGCTTGCCCTTCACCCTACGCGTTTCACCATCAGCAGACGCATAGACATAAATCAGGTCGACATCCGAGCTGTAATTCAGCTCATGCGCACCAAGCTTGCCCATGCCGACCACGACAAATTCGGTTTCCACCCAGGTACCGTCCGACCGTTGATGCATCGGCGTCCCATGCTGAGCTTTGAGATCCTTGTCGACGATCTCGTAAGCTGCATGGATCAGCACTGACGCGAGATCGGACAATGATCCGACGGTCTCCTCAACGGTGGCCAGGCGCAGGAGATCGCGCACGCCGATGCGTAACATTTCACGACGTCGCACCCGCCGCAAGACATCCAACTTCAATTCCATGGCTTTGAGCGAGCCGAGACTCTGGCGAAGCGCCGTCACCATGCCTGCTCTGGTCGGAGCCGTCGTCAACACGTCTTCCTCCGCCAACCAGTAGATCAGCATGGGATCTCGAATAAGCGCGAAGGCGAGCGAATCGCTGTTCCCGAAAATCGTGCAGAGCAGACCCAACATTTTGGGGGAGGACTGAAGGTATTGGATGAGCGACGAGCGATTGACGCTTCCCGCGAGCAAACGCTCCCAATGATTCAGGGCCTGGTCGGGGTCGGCTGTTCGGGAAATTTCCGTCAGCAGCAGGGGGAGAATCGTGGCCAGCAGTCGACGGGTATGCGGCTCCCCCGCCATGCTCTGGATATTGGCATCCGCCTCGGCCGCATGTGTCACACCATAGGGGCCAAGAATCCTTACTACCTGCTCAGGTTCAAGTCCGGAAGCGACCAGGAGAGGGGTCGGGTCTGGGTACACAGGGGACGCAGCGAAACCTGGACGCAGATCAGGTCCGCCCTGCTGAGGGGGGCGTCGTATCATGGCGCCGCATTATACTGGTGCAATTCTTCCGGTACAACGAGACCACCTTCGGGTATACTCCACAGCATCATGCTGCAGGCGACCACCGATCGCGAATCGATGCTGGCCACCCTCACACCGCTCTGCCAGGGTGTGGCCCCCGACATCCTGCATGACTTCGTCTCACGGATGGACCAGGACTATTTCGCGGTCTTTCTCCCTACCTCGATTGCCGCACATGTCGCGCTCGCCGCCCACCTCACGCCGGATCATCCCTGCGAAGTCCGGTTTGCAAAACTCGACCGTGGACGTTGGACGATTACCATCGTCGCCTACGACTACTTTTCGGAATTTGCCACGATCTGTGGTCTCCTGTCCGCCTTCGGGCTGAACATCGAAGAAGGGCGCATCTTCACCTCCGCAGAAAGCGAGCCACCACGCCCGGCACGCGCAAGCGCGTCCTACGGACAGCGACCCAGACCACAGAACCGACCCGGCCTCACCAGAAAAAAGATCGTCGACGTCTTCACGGTAAGTCCCACTGAAAAGCAGCCCTTCACTGCTGCAGACCAGAAACGGCTCACCGAGCAACTCTCCCGCATGATCCTCCTGCTGGACGAAAACCAGTTCGACGAGGCACGGCAACAGGTCAACCGCCAGCTGGTCGAGCACCTTGGCAAACGCCGCAGCTCCTTCAGCGGCCTGCTCCATACGGTCCACATCACGTTCGACAACAGCCAATCGGCGACCGATACCATCATGGACATCCGGTCGGATGACACACCGGCGTTTTTGTATGCCTTTGCCAACGCACTGGCGATGCGCAACGTTTACATCAGCAAGGCGCAGTTCGCGATCGAAGACGGGAAACTGCACGACCGTTTTTACGTTCGCAATCGTTTCGGGCAAAAGTTGCTCGATCCGGTCGATCAGGAACAACTCCGGATTACGGCCGTGCTCATCAAACAATTCACCCATGCCTTGACCTGGGCGCCGGATCCGGCCAAGGCCCTGGAATCCTTCGATCAATTCCTCGATCTCGTGCTCGAAGGGTCACGGCAGGCAGGAAAGAAACAAGCCTGGGACTTCCTCAACGACAAGAAAACCTTTCCGCTGCTGGCGCGGCTCCTCGGGGCGAGCGATTTTCTGTGGGAAGATTTTCTCCGACGGCAACACGTCAACCTGCTGCCGCTATTGAAAGACTATCGCGATGCCCCGCTCATCAAGCCTCAAGCCGCGCTGCGAAAGGAGTTACACCGCGTCATCGTCAAGGCCAAGACCGACGAGGCGCGGAAGGAGGCGCTGAATCGATTCAAGGATCAGGAACTGTTCCGCATCGACATGAAACACATCGTCGAACCGGAAACCAGCCTCCCCGACTTCTCGCTCGCGATCTCGGAGCTGGCCGAGGTAATTGTGGAGCGCAGTTTGATCGATTGCCAGGCGAAGCTGACCAAGCTCTATGGCGCCCCTCGACTTGCCAATAAGAAACCCTGCCCCTTCGCCGTCCTCGGCGCGGGAAAATTCGGCGGTAAGGAAATGGGCTATGCCTCCGACATTGAGGTCCTGTTCGTTTACGGCGGGCCGGGGCGTACAAGCGGCAAACAGGGCATGGAGAACAGCGAATACTTCGAGCGCCTCGCGCAGGAATTTCTGCAATGGATCGAAGCCAAACAGGAAGGCATTTTTCACATCGATGTCCGCCTACGGCCCCATGGCGGCAAGGGCTCGCTCGCTAACGCGTTTGATGAAGTCTGCACGTACTACAGTGCCGACGGGCTCGCGGCCCCGTTCGAGCGGCAGGCCTTGATCAAGCTACGCCATATCGCCGGTGACGCCTCACTCGGCAAGAAGGTGGAGGCCCATCGAGACAGCTTTGTCTACAGCGGCGCCGCCTGGGATCTTGCTACTGCAATCGACTTGCGGCGGCAACAAGTCAAGCAACTCGTCGAGCCTGGGCAGATCAACCTCAAACATAGCCACGGCGGCATCGTCACACTGGAATATGCCATCCAATACCTCCAGGTCATGCACGGCCATCGCCACCCGAGCTTGCGTACCCCCAACACGTTACGAGCCTTGGCTGCCCTTATCGACGCAAACCTGATCCCCCGTGCCACCGGTGAAAACCTGCGCAAGTCCTATCTCTTCATCCGCATGCTGATCGACGGCCTGCGCATGGTGCGCGGCAACACCAAAGACCTCGTTATCCCGCCGCCCGACTCCGACGAATTCATCTTCCTCGCCCGCCGCGTCGGCTACCAGACCGAAGATTGGCAGGCCGGGGCAAGACATCTCCAGACAGATATCGAAGAGCACATGCAACAAAACAGGCAGTTCTTCGAGAAGATGTTCGGGAAGGTGTGAGCCAAGGAACAAGGCGGGGGAGAACAGGCTTCGTGGCTCCGGGGAAGGCTCGAACTGCCGGGCCTTGTGGCCCCTGGGCCTTCTTGTGCTGTGTCACTCGGTGCATTTCTGATTCTGCCCGAATGGAACGTTGAACAGTGTTCGCCCTCGACGCCCCACCCACAAAGCCCTGAGAGCTATCGCATGTCTCCGCTCTCACCTGGCCTCCTCCTAGGGGTATGGCCTGCAGCCAACCCGGCAGGGGTCCGTAGATTCGAACTCGCACATAAGGAGCAGTCCGTCTCGCTACCGTGAAGGAACACAGGAACGAACAATGATCCGATTAAAAATCATACCGGCTCACATCTCACTCAATATATGAGCCGAATGTACCTATCATCGGCTCATGGCTGATAACTGGGAACAATCTGACTGGCCCAACTTCCGCTGCGACCTCTCAGGCTCTCAAGATAGCCTCCTGCTACTCGCTGAGAGGACCGGCCGTGTGAGTGGACTGCTACAGGACCTGACACCGAAGGAACTCTTTGAACCGGTCGATGGCGGTCGGAGTACGAGGTATAAAATCATTCTACAAAGTCAGCAGCCGACGGCTGCTAGACCCGACACATTCCCGCGTGGTTGGCGCTGCCAACGATTGCAAATCGGACCACACACAGCTCGAGGCCGATTGACGCCCTCACCACCTCGCCCTTGTGATCTCCCCCCGGCGATCCTCATGAAGCCGGACTCTGATCGTTCACGCACAGGTCCTTGTGCACGAACGTGAAATTATGTCCTAATATCCGGAATCGCTCCAACAACAGACAGGGCTGCCTATGTCGAAGAAAATACTCGTGGTGCTGACGGCGACGGAGAAATATCCGAATTTGAACCGGGCAACCGGCGTGTGGCTTGGCGAGGCCGTGCATTTCGTCGAAAAAGTCGAACGCGCGGGATTCACCGTAGATTACGTAACCCCAGCCGGCGGATATACGCCGCTTGATCCTCACAGCCTCGCCATGGCGGAACCGATTGATTGGGAGTGGTACCACAATCGGCAGTTCATGAATCGTCTCGGCGCAACACTCAAACCCAGCGACGTGAAGCCTGCCGAGTACGCCGCCATCTATTTCGTCGGCGGACATGGCGTGCTGTGGGATTTCCCGAACAACGCCGACTTTCAAGCACTCAGCCGAACAATCTACGAGAACGGCGGGATCGTCTCCTCCGTCTGCCACGGCGCCGTCGGCTTATTGAACATCACCCTGTCGGACGGGACACTCCTCATTAAGGGCAAACAGGTCACGGGCTTTTCCGATGAAGAGGAGCGGCTAGCCCAACTCGATCAATACGTTCCGTTCCTGACTGAGACAGAACTGAAGAGGCGGGGCGCCACCTACAAAAAGGCGGGAAAACCCTGGGAACCATTCGCCGTGGCTGATCATCGCGTCATCACAGGGCAGAACCCTGCCTCAGGCGGTGCCGTGGCTGACTTGGTGATCAAGGCCCTCAAGGAGGGCTGATCACCACCAGACCACACCAATCCACTTGGGCCGCCCAACGCGAACTCCACCAGCGCCACTCTCCGCATGGCCTTAGCGCTACATGCATGCCTCTACTCCACACAGGGCGCGCAGGCCTTTGCGCGGGACAGCTTGAGCTCATGGGCCTGGTCGTCCACAGCAGGTGCCCGGTGCTCAATTCCAACACCTTAGGAGAGTCTTCTGGGACGCGGATCGCTGCAATGTCGCTAAACGAACCAGTGCTGAGGTCGTAGCATTGAAAATGGCCGCGCGACCAGTCTGGATGGACACGGGTTCGCGAGTTCTATACGAGGCTCTGGATGATTGAATGAAAGGAATGATGAGGCGAGGCTATACACCGTAGCCACGAAGGTACGGCCAGAAGCAACACGGAGGCGACACGTACCTTCTACGGTATGGTCCGCCTCCGCGCGAGCAGAATACACTGTAGAGACTCCGGACGTACAGCTACAGCTCCAGCATCTTCTGATAGGCGCGCAGCAAATCTCCCACGGACAACACACCGATGATCGTACCGTCTTCCGTCACCGGCAGGTGGCGAATCCCTTCCTTTTTCATCAGGCGGAGTGCCTCCTTGATGGGCTCGCTGTCTTCGATAGTGATGACCGCCTGGCTCATACACGACATCACCGTGGTCGTGTTCGGATCCAACCCCTTCGCCACGGCCTTTCGGCTCAGATCCGTATCCGTGATGATGCCGATATATCGCGATCCGTCGTCGACGAGTAATGACCCGATGCGCCACTTCTGCAGCAGGCGGCCGGCCTCCTTGATCGATGCGCCCTTGTGGACGCTTCTGACTTCAGACGACATGAATTCCGCCACTGTACGGCCGTCGATCCGCTCTCCGAGCGTTCGCCGCCAGTCGCGGCCGATCCTGGTACTGCGCTTCAGTTCAAGCTGCGCCAGACAACTCTCCAGCACCTGTTTGCGTTGATGGAGGCTCTCACGCTCGAGATTGTGCGCGCCCGCTTCCTGCGCCTCCTCCGGAAGAATCGCCGCCTCGCCAAGTTTGGCATACTGATAGGCCTCGAGTTCCTCCGAGGCTCCACCGAACGCCTCGCTCAACAACTCCTCGGCCTGCTCATCAAATGCCTCCAGCGACGCAGTGCCCTTCCGCCGTGACAAAAACGTTTGAAAGGTCGCCAACGTCCCGCGGACTTCTTCAATATGCCGGCTGAGCACATCAGCCGGTTCCTGGCTCGACTTGAGTTTCTTGGCCATGCTGCCTCCTTGTTGAGCTCAAGAGAATAACTCAAGTCCGAAAGCGGCTCAAGCCTCACGCTGAAAAGGGTTGCGGCGTGAGGCCTGGCAGGATGGCACCGGCCTCATTGACCGACGCCGGCTTCGCCGCGCTCGCGGCTTTGGGCGCAACCTTTCCACGAACCCGATGCATTTTATCCCTCGTGTGATAGGGCATTAAGCTTTCCAGTACAGCCGGAAGCTTGTCGCAGGGCACATCCTCCATGATCTTCGTAGCCAACTTAGGATCCGGGCCAGAACGGCCACCGACAAAGATATCTACGGCATCAACCACCTTGCCGCCGACCTTCGCTTTCTTACCCAGGAGTCCAACATCCGCCACAAGATGGTTGCCGCAGCCGGCCGGACATCCCGACCAATGAAGGGTAATCGGCTTCAGCCCCTCGCCGAGTTTTCGCTCCAGTACACGCGCCGTATCAACGGCCCGGCTTTTGGTTTCAATGACGGCCAGATTGCAGTAATCGCTGCCGACGCAACTCACCAGTCCCTTGTAGAGCGCCGACGGGTTGTAGGCGAATTGCTTCACCAGCGGCTCTTCCGCCAGTTCACCCACTAGCCGGTCGCTGATATGCGGGATAACAAACGCTTGCGCCGGCGAGAGCCGCACCTCGCCGTTGCCGTACCGGACCGCCATCGCGGCAATGTTCCGAAGATCAGCGGCCTTCACCCGACCGACTAACACTTTCAGGCCGACATAGTTCATGCCCCGTTGTTTTTGACGAAAGATGCCGATGTGGTCGCGTTCCACCGCGCCCCTCGCATCCACTCCGCTTGTCGGCAACGTTCTCCCGACGAGCTGTTCGACTTCGTGCCGCAACCGAGCTTCGCCCCAGGCCTCCACGAGAAATGCCAATCGCGCGTGCGTACGATTCTCGCGTGGTCCATGGGCGCGATAGAGGTGCAGCAACGCCCGACAGACCTCCAAGGCCTCCGCCGGGTTCACGAACATGTCCAACGAACTGGCGATGCGATAGCCGCCTGAACCCAGCTTTCCACCGACCAGGACGTTGTAGCCGTAGCACTTGTCATGGCCCAAGTCGTGATAGGCCGGCACCAGTGCAATATCTTGCGTCTCCGTATGGAGGCAATTATCGGGACAACCGGTCACCGCAATATTGCACTTGCGCGGCAGATTCGTATAGGCCGCATTTCCCAGCACTTCGTGATTGATCGCACGCACGATGTCGGTCCCATCGAGCAATTCGTTTGGATTCAGACCGGCCACTGGGCAGGTCATAATGTTTCGCACCGTGTCCATTCCGGTTTGCAGCGACGTCAGCCCCGCCTCCTCCAGCTTACTGAACACCGCGGGGACATGGGCAATGGTCAGATGGCGAAGTTGGACTTGTTGTCTCGTCGTGATATCGACCACCCCGTTGCCGTAGTGCAGCGCGATGTCGGCCAAGACGTCGAGCTGCGCCGAGGTGGTCTGCCCGCCGGGCAGGCGCACCCGCAGCATAAAGTAGCCCGGCGTCGGATTCCGCAAAAACAACCCGTACCACTTCAGCCGTTGCACATCGTCGTCGGGAATCGCCTCCCATCCCGCTTCGGCATAGTGTGCGATCATGTCCCGTACTGTCAGTCCATCCCGTTCTGCCTTCATTGCCTCGATCTTATTCATCATACGCCTCCCAATGCGACGGAATAGTCCGGTCCGGATTTCCTCAACACCACGGTTCCCGCTCGACTCAACTGATCCACGACCAGCAACACCTGTGACGCGCTCAAACCGGAGAGGGCCATCAGATTCTCGAATGTTTGAGGAGCCTGACGTTTTAGGATCGTCAATACGGCCACTTCGGCATTCGTCGTCATGATGCCCTCCCTTCGGTTGATCGCCGCCCCCGCATCGGAGACCGGTTCTTAAAACGTTTTGTACTCGAGCCACTTCCCGTTCAGCGTGATCTTGCACCGGGCCTCGCCCTGGCTGCCGGTCACTTTTTCCATATCCAAGGTAAAATCGATGGCGCTCATGATCCCGTCGCCGAACATTTCGTTCGCCATCTCCCGCAGCGAGTCGCCGTAGACACCGATCACCTCCAACAGGCGATACTTGAATGGATCCGTCGCATTCGGGAAATCAGTCCGGACAGGGAATGCGGTCAGGGAACTGATTTGTTCTTTATCCAGGTCCAGTAGCGTTCCCACTTTGCCCGCATCCTCCGCTGACAGCCGGTGATTCCCGTTCAATGCGGCGGCGACGAACGTCGGATTTTTTCCGACCGTCTTCGCCACTTCTGCAATTGTGACCTTCTTGTTCAACCGTTGCGCCCGTATCGCCTTGCGTACTGCCGTCTTTTCCATTGCGACCTCCCTTATGTGATACGCCCGTGAATCGATTCCCGCACGACGTGTGATTACGATCCCGTCACGACCGACGCCATCGGTTGAGACACCGGATCCGCCGTCGTTTCCGTCACCCGATAGGGACTCACCATCCAATACAGCCCCCCGACAAACAGCCCGCCTCCCACCAGATTCCCCAGCACAACAAAGAACTGGTTGTACCAAAAGGCCCCCCATGTGACCGCCGCGCCATGCGGCAGGAACAGCGCCATCCCCAGCAACGATTGATTGGCGATGCTGTGCTCGAACCCCGTGCCGATGAAGGCGAACAGACACCAGAAAATCAGGAGAATCTTCGCCGTATCGTTGGTCGTTCGGCCCGTCATCCAGATCGCCAAACAGATCAGCCAATTACAGAGGATGCCCCGCACGAACAATTCCCAGGCCGGCAAGGACATTTTTACCGCGGCAACCTTCTCGATCAGCTCTGTCGTCGCCCCCTTGGCGAACACGCCCGATTGAACAATGAGCCACGCCAACCCTAACGAACCAACCAGATTGCCGAACCACGACCAGGCATTGAGTTGAACAACCTGCCCCCAGGTAAGACTTTTCGAAAGCCCACCGATGGCACCGATGAGATTATTGCCGGTGAACAGCTCAGCCCCTGCAAAGACGACGAGCGTCAACGCCACCCCGAACGATACGCCCATCACGAGCTTGACCACCGGCGAACCGGCCGCAGCCAGCGGTCCTCCCACACTGAAGATCAATGCCATTCCAAACCCGAGATAGATCCCGGCTAACGCCGAAAGAATGAGATATCCTCCCGATGATCGCTCAAGAAACGACCACTTCCTTGCTGCCACCCCTGCGATCCGCTCGTGATCCGCTATATGCATGAGACGCTCCTTTCGCTGTGTCATTCGTCCGCACAACTCAAAAAAAAACGTCCTCATCCCCGGAAAAGGAGAAGAGGACGTCGTTGTCCTGCTAGGCCAGGTCGCGATAACCTCGCCCGGTGCTACCGGCCGACTTCAGCGTCGGCAGAAACTACAAAGGCGCCCGCCACTCTTGGAAGAATGACGGACGCCTTTGTCCGTGTACCCAATTTCATATGGGTGTGAACTCAGGCGTCGTTGCCTGTTCTCACCCAACCTCTGCACGTATACCATTGCCTCGTGGATTCGTCAAGCACTCTCCACAAGAAAACCCTTACTACACGTCGTAATACAGGAAGAACTCGTACGGATGCGGGCGCAACCGCATCGTATCGACTTCTTTGGCACGTTTGTAGCCGATCCAGGCCTCGATGAGGTCCTCGCTGAACACCCCACCCTTGAGCAGGAACTGATGGTCCTTCTCCAGGTGATTCAGGGCCTCGTCCAAACTCCCCGGCATCGTCCGAATCTTGGCCGCTTCCTTGGCCTCGAGATCGTACAGATCCTTCTCCGCCGGCTCTCCCGGGTTGATCTTGTTTTCGATCCCGTCAAGCCCAGCCATCAACATCGCGGAAAAAGCCAGATAGGGATTGGCGGCCGGATCCGGAAAGCGCACTTCGATCCTCTTCGCCTTCGGGCTGGGAGAATACATCGGGATCCGAATACCAGCCGACCGGTTACGGCTCGAATAGGCCAACAAGACCGGGGCTTCAAAACCCGGCGTCAACCGCTTGTAGGAGTTGGTCGACGGGTTGGTGAAGGCGGCCAACGCGGGCGCATGTTTCAAGATGCCGCCAATGTAGTGCAGGCACATCTGCGAGACACCGGCATATTCCTTCCCGGCAAACAGCGGCTTGCCGTCCTTCCAGATGCTCTGATGGGTGTGCATGCCCGATCCGTTGTCGCCGAAAATCGGCTTCGGCATGAAGGTCACCGTCTTCCCATGCCGACGCGCGACGTTCTTGACGATATATTTGAACATCATCATCTTGTCCGCGGTTCTCAGCAGGCTGTCGAAGCGAATGTCGATTTCGGCCTGCCCTGCCGTCGCCACCTCATGATGATGCTTTTCAGTGGCGATGCCGGCCTTTTCCATCTCGAGAATCATTTCAGTGCGGATATCCTGCTGCGTATCCGTCGGCGCGACCGGAAAGTAGCCCTCCTTGTGGCGAATCTTGCCGCCGAGGTTGACCCCCTCCTGCCCCATATTCCACACGCCCTCGTCGGAATCGATGTGGTAGTAGGCGCTGTGGTTCGTCTGGTCGTATCGCGCATGATCGAAGATAAAGAATTCGGCTTCCGGTCCCCAGTAAGAGGTGTCGCCGATCTTGGTGCTCTGGAGATACTTTTCGGCTTTCTGGGCGATGAACCGTGGATCGCGGTCATACATTTCCCGCGTGATCGGATCGACGACGTTGCCGATGAGGCTCAACGTCGGCACCGAACAAAACGGATCCATGCAGGCGGTTGCCGGGTCCGGCACGAGCAACATATCGCTGTTATTGATCGCCCTCCAGCCGCGAATCGATGACCCGTCGAGCCCGGATCCGTCCTTAAACAAACCTTCCGTCAGTTCACTGACCGGAATCGTGAAATGCTGCCAGGTGCCGATCAGGTCCACAAATTTCATGTCCACGACCTGGACCTTGTTCTTCTTTGCAAAATCTAACACCTCACGAACGTTCATCCCCTCCTCCTTTCAACCGCCGATAAAAAACGCCTTCACTCGCTGTCCTTATGCCGCATGAGCCCCGAGAAACACTTCAATCTCATTCAGAATTGATGCCCGGATGGTTTCCAGGCGACCGACCTCTTCCACTTTCTTCCCGTCCATGCCGGTCACATAAAACACGTCGGCCACCTGATCCAGCCGGGTAGAAATCCTGGACGCATGGACCGACAACCCTAACTGAAAAATGGCGTTCGTGATAATGTACAGCAATCCCTGCCGATCATCCGCAAAAACATCAAGAATGGTGAAGCGGTCGGATGTCTCGTTGTCGATACGCACTTCCGCCGGCTGTCTGTGCGCGGGCAACGATCGCCCCAAACTCAATCGGGATCCGCGCCGCATCAATGCATCGATCGACTGTCGACCGGTCAACACCTCCGTAATCGTGCTCGCAATCGACTCGCGGCGCTCCATGGGAGGTTCACCCTGGTAGTCCGGGTCAGCGACCTGGAAGGTATCCACGACCACACCGTCTTTTCGCGTCACGATTTGCGCATCCAGGATCTGCAGGCCGCCCGCCGCCATGACCCCGGCGATCTTTGAGAACAGGCCAGGGATCACATCGTTATGCGCAATGACGGCATACTCACAGGTACCGAGCGGCGCATTGAATTCCGTCTCGACCACGACACCACCCGGTTGTAGACGGCGGATGGCGCTCAAATGAGCGGCAATGCGCCGCGGACCCGTGCCGTAAGCATACCGCAAGGGGAACTGTTCGAGTTCCGATCGAATCCAGGCTTTGTCGTTCGGCAGATTCAGGTTGTCAGGCGCTTGTGCCACCACGTCATCGG
Organism: Nitrospira sp. CR1.2; assembly: GCA_014055495.1. Taxonomy (GTDB): domain Bacteria; phylum Nitrospirota; class Nitrospiria; order Nitrospirales; family Nitrospiraceae; genus Nitrospira_A. The sequence goes on along the minus strand of WIAG01000053.1, from coordinate 4,008 downwards.
CGATACGCGCCAAGCGCTGTGGCTCATCCGCGGTCTCACGCTCGCCGGAGACCTCCTGCATCGCCCGCAGATACAACTCAACGAGCAGGGACTCTTTCCATTTCGTGAGCACGTCCGGACCGACCGCAGCGATGTCCGCAGCCGTCAATGCCAACAGTTTTCGCAACACCTCCGGCGTACCGACCTCGCGGGCAAACGGCAACAGCACCTTCTCGTCATAGGGGTCGCGTCGAAACGCCGTGTGGGCCATCAGCAGATGACGATGGACAAGCATCACCAGCGTCCGCGACTCCCGCTCATCGAACCCGAGACGTGCAGCCGTCTCTTCCGCCAACCGCTTCCCGACCTCACTGTGGTCTTCTTCATGGCCTTTTCCCAGATCATGAAGCAGAAGGGCCAAATGCAGCAGGTCCTTCCGCTTAATCTCCCGGTAGACATCCCCTAACACGCCGGGATGCTCAGCCAAAGCCTCGGCCTTCGCCACCGCCAGTAAACTATGCTCGTCGACCGTGTATTTGTGGTACTGATTGAACTGCATCAGCCCGCGGACTCGCGAGAAGGCCGGCACGAGTTTTTCCAATAGATGCGCCCGATGCATCGCGTCCAACGTTTTTGCCGTGCCGGGCCCGGCTAGAATCGACAGGAAGGTGCGTCCGGTCTCCAGCGTATGGAACTGCTCGATGGACAATGTTCCGGCATGCCGGTGAATGTCTTCCAGCAGTGACGGATCGATGCTCAGCTTGCGCGACCGCGCGAGATCAAAGAGCGTCAGCAATAACGCCGGGGTCCCCAACACCTGGGAACGCGACTCGGCAGGCACCGTCAAGGCTTCGCCGTCGATGGCGAAATATTGCTCGATCCGCCGAACCGGCAACCACCGCGCCACCTGTTGCCATAAGGTTCGCCGCCGACAGCGCTCGACAAATCGCACCAAGGCGGCATGCAGCCCCATGGTGTGCCGATAGTACTGCTGCATGAATTGCTCAACGGCCAGCAGATGAGGCCGATCGGTGAAGCCCAAGTGTTTCGCCAACCACACCTGCTCGTCGAAGGTGAGAATTTCCTGTGCCATGCCGGCACGAATGTGGAGAAACGAACGCACGCGCAACAGAAATTCCCGCGCCTCTTTGATCGCGCGATAGTCGGCCTGGGACAAAATGCCGCGATCGGACAATTCCCGGATAGTGGGCGCATGAAACCTGGCCGAACCGATCCATTGCAACAGGTGTAGATCCCGCAAGCCGCCTTGGCTTTTCTTGACGTTCGGCTCCAGGAGGTAGACAGTCTCGCCGAACTTCTGATACTCACGCTGTCGCTCGGCCACCTTTTGGTCGAGATAAGCGTCGAACCCGCTCGACACGACCTTCCGCACATACCGCGCGTGGAACTGTTGAAACAGTTCGGGGCTTCCCGCAAGAAACCGGGCCTCCATCATCGAGGTGCGCACCGTGAGATCCGCCAAACCCAAATCGATACAGTCCTGAATGGTTCGCACGCTATGCCCGACCTGGAACCCGCTGTCCCAGAGCGGGTGAAGCACCTGCTTTACCAACTCCGGCATCACCTTGGCGGCATCCGGATGAAAGAGAAACATCAGATCGATGTCGGAATGCGGCGCCAGTTCCCGCCGCCCATACCCTCCGATGGCGACCAGACAGCACTGCTGAAATCCCGCCGTCGTCAGCGCCTCGCCTCCTGTGCGTGCCGCAGTCCGGTAACGGCCGACAATCAAACCGTCCACCAAATCCGTCGTGGCCGTCACCACCTCTTCACCAGAGGCACCGGCCACCAATCGCTGCTGAATGGCACGGCGTTGTTCGGCCAGCAGTTGAGACACGACCAATGGGGCCTCGTACACCATATGGGAATCTGCATCCAACGCGTGCGACATACGTTAGAGGGCGCTTTCCCCCGTTTCGCCCGTCCGAATCCTGACGGCGGAGGTAAGCTCACGCACAAATATTTTTCCGTCGCCGATGCTGCCCGTTTTCGCCGCACGCGTGATAGTCTCGAGCACGCGCTGGACCTGCCCATCGTTCACGGCGACTTCGATTTTCACCTTCGGTACGAACTCAATGGTATACTCCTGGCCGCGGTACGTTTCCTTGTGTCCCTTCTGGCGGCCGAAGCCCTTCACCTCCGTGACCGTCATGCCCTGAATCCCGATTTCAAGGAGGGCGTCTTTCACTTCGTCGAGCTTGAACGGTTTGACGATGGCTTCGATTAATTTCATCCTTGCCTCCTGAGACCGCCGACCGCCCTCAGTCGATGGCGTCGTTCACGAATAGGCGCGTTCATTATGTTGGCTCAAATCCAACCCGGTCGCTTCCTCCTCCGACGAGACCCGTAATCCTGTCAGGGCATCGACCAGTTTGAGGATAGCGAAGGTAGCAACCAGGGTGAAACCTGCGGTCACGATGACAACCAGAACTTGGACTCCGAAGAACCCGGCACTCCCGGCGAATAATCCATCGGCGCCTCCTGGATTGACGACCTTGCTGGCACAGAGGCCTGTAGCCAGTACCCCGATCACCCCTCCGACTCCGTGGATGCCCACGACGTCAAGCGAGTCATCATAGCCGAATCGCCCCTTCCAAACAATTGCCGCATAGCAGCACATGCCGGCCACCAAGCCGATGCCGATCGCGGATAGCGGACTGATATAACCCGCCGCCGGCGTCACCGTGGCCAAGCCGGCGACCGCACCGCTAGCCACACCCAGCACGGTGGGCTTTCCGCGATGCACCCATTCCGCGCCACACCAGGAGATAGCCCCCATGCACGCCGCGGCATGGGTGGCGAGAATGGCCGATACCGCAATCCCGTTTGCGCCCAACGCACTACCTCCGTTAAACCCGAACCAGCCGAACCAGAGGAACCCGGCCCCCAGGAGGGTCATCGGCAAATTATGGGGTGCCATATAGTCCGTGCCGTACCCACGCCGCTTGCCTAAAACAATGGCACAGACCAGGGCCGCCGCGCCGGAACTGATATGGATCACGGCGCCACCGGCAAAGTCTAATGCCCCCATCTGGGCCAGCCATCCCCCGCCCCAGATCCAATGGGCTAGCGGCACATAGACCAGCACCGACCACAGGGCGCCGAATAGCACAGCCGAGGTAAACCGTTTGCGTTCGGCGAACGCACCCGTGATTAACGCCGGGGCAATGGCCGCGAACATCAGCTGAAATAGCATAAAGGCCTGGTGCGGAATTGTCGGCGCGTAAATCGGGTGGGGCTGACTGCCGACCCCACTGAGACCGATCCAATCCAATCCCCCAATCACCCCGCCCTTGTCCGGCCCGAATGCCAGACTATAGCCGAACAGAATCCACAAGAGGCTGACCACGCTCAAAATCATGATACTCTGCATGATTGTACCCAGCACGTTTTTCGTGCGCACGAGCCCGCCATAAAACAGCGCCAACCCCGGCATCAGCATCGCCAGCACGAATGCCGACGACACCAGCACCCATGCCGTATCACCACTATCCACCTTGAGCGGCGTCGTGTCCGCCCAGGCTTGCTCACCCCAGAGCCCCGTGAGCAGGATCAGTCCCGCTGCCATACCCACGATGACCGTTTTCCGCTGTGCCGATGCCTTCACCATGTCCTCCTTCGGCTGTGCCGCCTGCCGGAAGGCCTCCCCCGTCACTCCCGCACTGGAGGAGGCCCCGGCAGGAGCTTAAAACGTCTTCGTGAACTTCAGCTTATAGAAGTCTTGATTGTCTGTCAGGTCTTTCCCCGCCGTGAAGCGGAAGGCCATGTTGCCCGGCAGCTTCATTTCGACGTACGGACCGATCCAGCGGTAGTAGTCTTGCGCGGCGCCCGGCGCGCTGCTGTCACGCGTGGTCAGCAAATGTTCATAATGCGCGCCGAGAGACCACATGCTGTTCACGCGCATGCCGGCACTCACCCAGTAATGCAAGAAATCCCAGGTGCCGCGGCCACCGGTCTGACTAGTGCCCAGGCAATTGGTATCGACGAGCCCGCTACACCCGGTTGCCC
>WIAG01000137.1 GCA_014055495.1 Nitrospira sp. CR1.2 | reverse complement strand
GTGCTGCCTCCCGTAAAGTACGTAGACGTAATAGTACGTTGTCGCGATATCATGTCGGCGGATGCTGGCGAGGAGGCGAGCGTGGAGCACACAGGTATCGTTCGAGACGAGGTCGCAGGCGAACGGCATGCCGCCGCGTGGGACAACCTGATCGGCCTCGGCGGCCAGAAGAACCAGTTGCTCGCCTGGGCGGCGCTGGCGCTGCGGGCGGCGACGCTCGACCGAACGGCTACCGCAGTGAATCGACTGGCGGCCATCGAAGGACCGCCGGGGACGGGGAAGACGACGCTCGCCCGGAACCTCTGCGCGCCTCTTGGCGACCTGTGTGCGGCGCCGGTCCGAGTGATCGAGTTCGCGGCGCACGAGGCCATGAGCAGCGAGCATGGCCGGACGCAGCGGGAGGTGCATCGGGTCCTCACGGAGGTCGTGCCCGGGCTCTCGAACGGTCAGCCGACCGTGTTCGTCGTCGACGAGGTGGAATCGCTCGCCATGCACCCGGGGGCAGTGAGCCTGGAAGCGAATCCGGTGGACGTCCACCGGACCACCGATGCCGTCCTCACTGCGCTCGATCTGCTGGCGGACCTCAGCCCAAACATCATCACGGTGGTTACCACGAACTTTCCTGACCTCGTCGATGCCGCGTTGCGGTCCCGCGCTGACGTCACGATCTCGGTTCCGTTGCCGACCGCCGAAGCCATCGCCGACATCCTGCGTTCGACCCTGGCCGCATGGGCAGCGGAGTTCCCTGGCCTCAAGACGCTGGTCGACCACCACTCCATCTCGACCGCCGCCAAGGAGCTGGCCTCCGCACACATCGATGCGCGCCAAGCCCGCAAGTTCGTGCTCGATGTCCTGAGCAGCGATCTGTCAACCGCGGCCGACCCGGGATCGCTCACGGCGACCGCGCTGGTCAGCGCAGCACGAGACCGACGAGGCGGCCGATGAATGCCTCCCGGACCATCGCCGGACGACCCGTTCGCACCGGAGACGCTGTCGCCCGAGCCACCGTCGATCTCGTCGTCGCGACCCTCGATCCGAGCCCCCACCTCGAGTCCGAAGAGGTCCGAGCCGAGTTGGAGTTGGCGATCCCGACCTTGAGCCTGCTGGCTTCAGGTGGGCATTTCGAGCGACACGGCGTCGTTCTCGCCGCAGCGGACCTGCGTCTCACGATCGCTGTCCCCGTCGGCGAGCGCGCACTCGCAGCAACCGAGAACGACTCCGCTCCTCGCGGTGCAGCAACCGCCACCGAGTGGACGCTGCACCTCCCGGCACCCGACGGACTCGCCACCCTCGTTGAGCGAACCGCAGCGGCCTGCCCTCACATCTCGACAGACGCTGCGCCTGCCAGCTCTGACACCAGCGTCCGCTCGGCCGCCGCGGTCGATCTCAGCCGTCTCGCCAACAGGAGCAATCGGTAATGGCAACGTCCACATACACCACGACGGCTACGCGGACCTTCACCCACACGGCCACGCACCTTGCGGGGATCATCGCTTCGGCCCTGGCCGAGACCCTCATCACGATCGGCATCTCCGTCGAGAAGGCCAGTCGCGTCTACGGCTACGAAGCGACCCTCAGCGCCTGGATTGAGGAGCAGTCCTTGGGCGTGATCCGCATCACCACGACACCGCCCGGCGGCATCGAGTCACCCGCCTACAGCTTCGACATCGACTACACGTGTCAACGGTCGGTGGGTTCTCCCCGTTGGTGGTCGTGGTTCGTCCCCGGGGATGGTCGGGTTGGTTCCCCAGGGACGGCCACGTGGTTCCCCGCGTTGGTTTAGGTGAGTGGTTTCACTCCTTTCCCGCCGGCGGCGTCGGTGAGGCGGACGCTGTCGCCGGTGGTGACGAGGACGTGGGCGTGGTGCATGAGCCGGTCGACGAGGGCGGTGGCGATGGTGCGGGGCATGAGTTCGTCGAAGCCGGAGGGGTGCAGGTTCGATGAGATGGCGACGCTGCGGCGTTCGTAGGCGGCGTCGATCAGTCGGTAGAGGCCTTCGGCGGCGTCGGTGGTGATCGGGAGAAGTCCGATGTCGTCGACGATGACGAGGTCGGACCGCAGCACTGGTTTCAGGGCTTTGGTGATGGTGTCGTCGATGCGGTGGCGGGCGACGAGGCTGCCGAGTTGCTCAACGGAGAACCAGGTGACGGTCAGGTTGGCGTTGATGGCGGCGTGGCCGAGCGCTTCGCAGAAGTGGCTTTTCCCGGTGCCGGAGGGTCCGGCGACCACGAGGTTCTCGTGGCGGTTGATCCATTCCAGGGTGGCGAGAGCTCGTTGGGTGGGAGCGGGGATGGAGAAGCGGGCGGGGTCGAAGCTGTCGAAGGTCTTGCCGGCAGGGAACGCGGCTTTGCGGCGGCGGACCTCAATGGTGGAGGCGTCTCGGCCGGTGGCTTCTTCTTCGAGCAGGACTCGGACGATCTCGGCGGGGTCCCAGCGTTGGGCTTTGGCGGTCGCGACCACGTCGGCGACGGTGCGGCGGATGTAGGGCATCCGTAGCCGCCGGCACAACCGGTCGATCTCCTCCAGCGCGGTGGTGTTGGTGGTGGTCATGGCCGCCCGCTGAGGGTGGAGGCGAAGCGGTCGAGGTCGGCGCTGATCTCGGCAAGGGTGAACAACCCGAAGCTGTATCGGTGCATCGAGGCGGCGAGATGGGGATCGGAGCCGAGCCAGTCGCGCAGCCATTGCAGTGCTTCGGCGATCTCGATCGCGTCCGCAGGGTCAACGGCGATGGGTTCGCTCACGGCTGGTCTCCATCGCTGGGGGTGCCGATGTGACGCCAGGCGGCAGTGCCGGGTTGCAGCGAGTGGTCCTCGCTCGCCCGGGTCGTCGCCGGCGTGGGCGTGGACAGGATCGACAGCAGATCGGCGGTGGTGAACCGGGCGGTGATGGCCGCTCGGCCGAGGGCTCGGTCAACCGCAGCGGGGTCGAAGACCTTGGTGAGCTCGACTGCTTCACGCATCTTGTGCTCGATGCTGCGGGTGCCTGCCCCGGCGGCTTCGATCAGCCAGGCGGCCGCGCCTTGCCCGATCGCGAGGAACGCGGCTTCTGCGGCGGTGCGGGCCTTGGGTTCGCGGTGCAACGGGTCCGTGCGGCGCGGCGGGTAGTGAGCGGGGTCGATGGACACCTGGCCGGGCCCGACGAGGCGGTGACGGGCGATCTCGACTGGTCCTGCTGGCGGGGTGGCGACCACGACGAGCGTGTCGCCCTCGACGCGGACCCACACCCTGTGGTCAACCCACACGTGCGGCACGGAGTAGCGGGCGCCTCGATGGTTCAACAGCGAGGACCAGCCAACCGCTCGGGTCTCGCCGAACGCGGCGGTGAACGGATCGGCCGGCACCGGGTGCAGGTGGCCGCGTTCGATCTCGAGCCGTTCGACCGGCCGAACCCCGGTCGCTCGGTGCACCCGCCCGTTGACCGTCTCCATGAACGCGTCACAGGCGGCGACGAGCTGGTCCCAGGACTGGTAGCCGTCCAACAGGTTGTGCCCGCAAGGCACCAGATCGGCCTTCGCGAGCTTCACCGAGGACTCGGCGCCGCCCTTGGACTCAGGGTCCGCGGGCACGCAGGTGGCGATCGAGACACCGTAGTAGTGGCCGACGGCCACGATCTGCGGGTTGCGCACGGCGATGCCGGCGATGTGCCGGTCCGTGACCGTCTTCTCGTTGTCAGTCAACGCGAACGTCGGTGCCCCGCCGAGACGCCGGAACGTCCCATCAAGGGCGGCGATGACGGAGCCCATGGTGCGGTCTCGTAGCGGGATCACGACCCGGAACCGCGACCACGCCAGCCAACCGACGAACAACACCACCCGCTCGCCGGCCAGCGTCGGGCCCGCCGCGTAGTCCCACTGCAACCACAAGCCCGGCTCGGTGATCCACGGCATGTTGAAGCGCGCCGGGTTTGCCGGAGGCTCTGATTCCACGGAAGGGTGGGGGCAGTGCCAGCACCGAGGAAGTATCCGGACGAGTTGCGTGAGCGGGCGGTCAGGCTCGTGGCGGAGGCTCGTGAGCAA
>WIAG01000052.1 GCA_014055495.1 Nitrospira sp. CR1.2 | reverse complement strand
GGCGCCACTGTTCCGGCTGTCACGGTCAGAGACACCGGGATTCGGATCATGTTGGTGAAGTTGTTCGGCCCGGAATCGACGACATACACGGTCGCCAAGTGGGTGCCGACAGCGAGATTGGCGGTTTGCGCCGTGATCACCAGTTGATCGGTCTCAGTCGTGATGGACTGGGTGCTGCCATAGGGTGGATTCATCCACACCCACGACTGATTGGTGCTGAGATAGTAGGTATGTTGATCGGCACTCGATTTTTTGAGCGTGAGACTGCCGACGGCGGTTTTGCCTTTCGGGGCCGTCAAGACCAATGCCGCGGGGCTTGGCAATATGGGCGCGGTGCCACTGCCTTGGGCTTTGGTGACGGCTGCCTGAAGAGACGGTTGCTGCAGTAAGCTCAACGAAGCGGAGGTGTCTGCGGCAGCGGCTGTTGAGCCCAGGGCTGTTGCGCACAGCGTGGAAGATAAACAACCGGCAACACTGAATACCAACACACTCCGTGGCGTCTTCATGATGGTCCCTCCGAGAATATCGAGTCGCCTATAGAGCAACCGCCATGCCAGCCTGGATGAGGTGTGAATCGCCAGAAAGCCGCGACACGAGCCGATTTGCGACGATTTCAGCTATGCGCGCCGTTCAATTTTTGGAGCATGTGCAAGTTGGAGCAGGTACTGCAGGGCAAAGCCTTCGATGGTCCCAGACTGAGGTAAAGAAAACCCTCGTAGGACTTTTCCGTGAGATGCCGATTATGCCGGGCGTGTGAAGCCTGTGTTCGGGTAAGCCGCGCTAGACCGCATGATTCATGACGGTTCGTCGCGAAATTGCTGAATCACCTGGCGAGACCGGCGCGCGGAGCCGGGAGGATCCGATGGGCGAGCCCGCCGGCCGAAGGCCCGGCGCAGTCGTGAATCGGCGATTGCAGCAGAAGCGCTCATGAATCATGCGGGCTAGGTCTCGGTGTGACGAGCCGTCCAGTCCGTGAGCAGGGTCAACATGCGCTGGAAGTCTGTGGGCTTTGTGAAGCGATGATCGGCACCGGGAAGAATGTCCAAGTGTTTCTGGCCCGGCAGAGCCTCGAAGAGCCGTTGGCTCTGATGCAAGGGAACATACTCGTCCTGGTCACCCTGCACGATCAGGGTGGGAGCGGCGATCTTGCGCGCCGGGTCGTAGGCAATCTGCCGGAGGCAATCCTCGTAGAACGCGTAGTGCAGGGGAACACGGCTGGGACCGCCATGAAGATCCGGGATGCTATTCGTTCGTTTCCATTCTTGTAGCCCCTGTTCGCCAAGCTCAAGACGAAGCTCTTCGCCAAAATCGACCACGGGACATTTCAGCGCGAGACAGGCCAGCGGCGGAATGGTTGCCGGTTGGGTCTCGTGCGTCTGGGTCCACTCTGCTGCGGCCAGGATCGAGAGCAGCCCGCCGAAACTGGAGCCGATCAGTGCCAGTCGCCGGTACCCTCGCGCCGCCACGTACTCTAAGACGCTCAGCGTCTGGGCGACTCCAATCGTGGTCGTGAGGGTCGCAAAGGGACCGTCACTCTCTCCATGCCCGTAACAGTCGAATCGGCATGTGGCGATGCCGCGCTCCAGCAAGAGCGTGGTCAGGGCCTGATTACTGGTGCTGTTTTTGTGCGACAGGAAGCCATGACAGAGGACTGCGAGGGAGTCCGTCGGCCGTGCCGGGGTAGCCAGCACGGCGGCGATGGTGGCGCCGGATTTGTCGTGGAGCCGTAGGGTGTCTTCCATGGGGATGGTGACCGTTATCGCTTGTCCGAATGTGTCACTTCGTTCGTGTGTGCCCGCTCGTGCCCCGGCTCTGTGTTGACGGCTTGCGTGAGTTTGACGGTCACCATGGTGAGATGAACCAGGAGCAAGCTCAGGCTGCCCCAGGTGGTGACACGGATCCAGGGGGAGGAGAGCGGCAGGTTCCAGGTCAATGAAGCCACCAAAACCAGTCCCAGGGCTCCGAAACTGACGGTCGCTACCTGAAGGGCTCGCCAGCGGTTCATGACCTGTTCCACGACGTCCCGGTAGGCTCCGCGCTTTTTCTGATGCGGGACTCGTTGTGCGGCAAGCAATGGGGGCAAGGCCCAGGAGAGTCCGCCGACGACGGCCTGAAGGAAAAACCCGAGGAACGCGGTATGTGTGTAGGCCACCAGATGCAGCGTGCCGTAGGGCAGGGCCGGTGGTGTCCAGAGGACGTTGATGCCGAGCGCCAGGCCGATACAGATCATGATAAGCAGGAAGCAGAGCGCCGTGAGCAGGTGATCCGCAGCGGCGGAGCCGGGTTGACCGGCCTGACTCCAGGTGCGGAGCACATTGAGGCAACACAGGGCCAGTGTCAGCAGGAGACCGCCTCCTGCGACGAGCTGGATATGAATCGAGGACAGGAGAAACCCCGTCAGGAGTCCCGCGGCACAAGCCGGCAGCAAGAGCAGCACCGCTTGGCCTACCACCGTGCTGTGCAACGCGCGTTTCAGCAGGAGCGGCAAGGTTAGTTGCATAGTACCGACGCCGGCCAGGGTGAGGAAGAGCAGCAGTCCGGCATGCAGATGGCCGAGTCTGATGATGCCGTGCCAGGTCGGATACCAGGCCCAGGCAAGCAGTCCGCCGAGAACCAGGCTGCCGAAGAGCCCGAGCAGGGAGAGTCCGAAAAAGAAGGGCGACAGCGGCGTCCAGGTCGAACAGGTCCGTAGCCCGCCAAGGAGATGGCGCACCAGCGGAATGCAGACCGCAGCCAGCAGGAAGCCCGCCAGGATGGTCAGGTTGGGGTCTCGCAACCATGCGCCCGCGGTGAAGCCGAGGGCCGTGAGATTGAGGCAGAGGAAGAGGAGGCGGTGTTTGGGACGGCTACCCTCCTGTGCGGTGAGGTCACTTGCCGTGAGGGCGAATCCCGTCATCAGCTGAAGAAGCCCGCCGATGAGGATCCCGTGGACATGGAGGGAACGAAGGCCGGGCGGTAAAGGGGCGCCGCGGACGATGCCCCAGAACGTGGCAAGTCCGAGGAGCGAGGTCAGGAGCAGCCAGCCCCATCCGGCCAGTAAGAACGACAGTGGTGATCCGAGCCCGCGACTCATAACCCGTGCTACCCCTGGTTGAGGAAATAAAAGTGATTGGTCGGTCCCTTGCCATGCCCGATCGCCAGGCTGTGTCTGATCGCTTCGGTGAGATAGGTCTTGGCGGTTTGGACCGCGTCAGGCACGGTTTTCCCCCTGGCAAGATGCGCGGCGATCGCCGAAGCAAAGGTGCATCCGGTGCCGTGTGTATGGGGGGTGTCGATGAATTCCCCCTTGTAGATGTTGAAGAAGCGTCCGTCGTAGAGAAGATCGGTCCCGCGCTCCTTCGGCAAGTGGCCGCCTTTGATGAGGACGTTGGCGCAGCCGAATTGGTGAATGATCTTGGCGGCGCGACGGGCATCGGCCACTGAGGTGATCTCGATGCCCGAGAGTTGTTGGGCCTCATGGACGTTCGGCGTCACCAGTAACGCGAGGGGGAAGAGGTCCTTCTTGATGGTATCGACGGCATCCGGTTTCAGCAGGGCTTGTCCCCCCTTGGCGATCATGACCGGATCCACGACCAGGTGTTTCACCTGTTGAGGCTTGAGGAGCCTTACGACGGTCTGGATGATCTCTGCGGAGGACAACATGCCGGTTTTGATGGCAGCCACGTCGAAATCGTCGAAAATGGCATCCAATTGCGCGGCGACGATGGACGTGGGGAGCTCGAACACGTCGGTGACTTCCTCCGTGTTCTGGGCCGTGATGGCGGTGATCACCGACATGGCGTACACCCCGTTGGCCGACATGGCCTTCAAATCGGCCTGAATACCCGCGCCCCCTCCGGAGTCCGAGCCTGCTATCGATAAGACTTGTTTGATCATGACGAGGTTCCCTGTGAAAGAAATCCTGAAATTATCGTCTATGGTGTGGGGGCGGCCGTGTCCGGCTTGGCGGACGCACCACTATCGGCGGAGGCAGGGTTTTCGACCTTCAGTCCCTCCAGCGTGACGATCCGATCCGGTCGCGGCGAGGTCTCGTGGTAATGCAGCGTCACCAGGCCCTTGGGCGATTGTTCGCCCACGAGAAAGGACAGATTCGCACGGTGTTGTCGTCTGGGCGTGAGTTCGAGCCCGCGGGTGCAGAGGCCTTCGCGACTTTGCGCGACGTCCTGTTTCCACTGTTCGCCTTGCTCGTTCACGAGGTACGTGTCGAGCAGTTGGCAGCCGAGCTTCGCCGGCGTTTTCGTGCGGTTCACAAACAGGAGATCCACCTCGATGCGGGTGTCCTGCCGGGACACTCCCAGGACGGTGACCGTGTACACCTCATTTTCATGGGTGATCAACACCGGGGCCGTGGGTTCCGGCGCGGCAACCGCCGTCCGGGGTTGTGGAGCAGTGGCCGGTTTCAGGAATGCCGCTAACGGGCCGGATTTCGGCACGATCGCGCGAGAGGCTCCGACAGGGTACACCGTGTACGGACCAACCAGCTTCGCGGTGACCTGAATGCCTTCAGGCAGTTCGAGGTACGTACCGGTGACGTAGAGATCGGCGCGGAGTGCCTTGGCCACTGTCTTGGCCGCCTTTGCCTGGGAGGTATCCAGGTGGCTCAAGTGATGCTTTTTCATGGTGGCGAGCAGGAGTGTGCGATCGACCACCTTGAGCTCACCGGCCACGAGCAAATGGGTCGCCAGTTCCTCAGCGAGAAACTGGCCGATGGGCGTAACCTCTCCGGAGCTATCGACGAAATCCAGGAGTGCGAGACGCGATTTTTTCAGTTTGATCGCCTCGGCCGCCACGCCTTCAGCCAGTTCCTTCACGCTGTCCTCGTATTTCGAGGCGGCCTGGGAGGGGGAATGCCAGAGGCCAAGCAGGAGCAGGCACCAGAGCAGACGGATCATCGAACGACACTCATCTCAACGTTAGGCATGGCCCACATTATACTCGCGTCATAGATGCTGTCCAGCCTGTGCCGAGCTAAGCGGTCGATCGCGGCAGCAGGACTTTTGCCAAGGCTCGCCCGATCCCGTAGCCGATCGGCAGACTGAGCAACAAGAGAGCCGGAAGATAGAAATAGGCAAGGGCGCCTTGGGCATCGGGGTAGATGAGCACCATGATATGGGTCCATCCTGCGATGATCAACATAATGAGGTCGGCTGATACGAGACCCAGTACCCGGCGGTGGGCGATCAACGCTTTCCGGCTGTCGATGGCGCCTACATGCAGGAGCATGACGATCGCGAGGACCACAAAGGGGATGGCCGTCAGGACGCCCACGAGAAAAAGATTATAGCCGGGGGCAAACAGATGCAGCGTGAACGATCGCCAGGCTCGGGCAAACGGCACGTGGTGTACCCAGGTATCCACTCCCAGCATGAGGGCCCAGGGGAGGAGAAAACCGATCAGCAACGTGAACCAGAAGCCAAGTCTGGTGAACGTTCGAAGACGGGATGACGTGTCGACGGCAGGGGAAGTCATTAGGGTGTGGCCTCCGGGGTCGGAAGGCGACTCGGCGTCGTTCCAGATTCCAGTGAGGCCACAGCATCGGCGATGGTCGCGTGAACGATCGGATCGGCATCGTGTCGCTGCTTCAAGGCCAGGAGAGCCTGTGTCGCGCCTTGGCCCATGCCCGCCAGGGTTTCCACCGCTAGATATCGAATCAAGGGTTGGTCATCATCGAGCAGGGGGAGAATCGGCGTCAGAGCCTCGCCGGCTGCGGGGCCCAGTTGAGTCAACTGGTGCAACGCATAGTCGCGCGCGGTGCCGTGTCGGAGCATCATGCCCAGGGACTCGATGTGCGCCGCATCGCCGGCTTTCGGCTTCTCCAGCGCAGAGCGAGCCAGCGTCGCGACACTGGTGTCAGGATCGTTCACGATCGGTGTCAACGCGGCCGATGCCTCTTCGGACACCGGAACCGTAAAGGCAAACTGCGCGACGGCCGTTTGGCGGACGAGCGATGAAGAGTCGCGTAGGCCCGCAAGGAGCGCCGTGCCGACCATGCCGGGAGGGATACCGATACTCGCCAACGCGGTCAGTGCGTTACGGCGCACGAGTGCGTCGGCATCGTGGGATGCGGCAAGCAACGCGGGCACCGCGGGTTTGGCGACGGGCCCCAGGCTGCCGAGAACCGCGCAGGCCGTCCGGCGTTGTTGGGTGTCTGAATCCTGGAGCCGTGGCATGAAGTACGTCATGACGCGGCGAGAGGCCTCTAAGTCGATCCATTTTAACGCTGATGCAGCCGTGGTATTGGCATGTTGACTTCCGTCCTGCGTTGCCTGGCTGAGCAAGTGCGGAACGGCTGCCCTGGCCGCCTGGCCGATCTGTCCCAATTGCTCTGCCGCGACGATGCGCGTCGAGGGATCGTCGTCTTTCAACATCTCAATCAGGGTCGGCACGACTCGCGGTCCGGTTGAGAGCCAGTACCAGAGCCCGAGCAGTCCAAGTACCAGGACAAGCCCGGCGAGGTGAAGCGTCATCTCACGAGGGGTGAGGAGGCTGGCCGGAGGCCCGATAACGGTCTTACGACGGTCGGTGTCGGCGCTCGGTGTCATGACGGTCTCAGCCTAACATACTGCGGGATGAAATCTGAGCGGGAGCGTGAGTGTTCGATCAAGAGGGGGCGGTGCGGTGTTCGAAGCGCATGTTGGTAAAGTCGTGAAGGGAACAGCGGTCGAGAAGGCCGGAGGCGGTGAGCGATCCCGTCCAGAGCCGACCACCCTCGGCCCAAACCAAGCGGTGACTGTCCACATCGGCCCACTCCCAATCCGGTTGCGTCAGGCAGAGGCCGGATTGCGGCCGCACAAGCTCGTGTCTATCCCAGTAGCAGCCTTTGCCTGGTGGACTGCCGGTCTGTGCATGGGCGTATTTGCGTAGCAGCCAGCCGTCAGCGAGCGGTTTCTCGAATACGTCGTAGTGATCGGTCGGGCCAGCCGAGAGGTGATCCGTGAGTCTCCACCCGTCGCGCAACAGCCTGGGATAGTAGACACTCAAACACTCGCTGCCGCGTCCACCGACGGGGCGATGGGCCCGCTCACGCTGGAGGTCTGTCGAGTCGCGAGATGGTCGGTGGCAGCTATCCCCGTTCAGCCAGTAGCGCTGGTTGTCGAGAAAGAGCCCACCGCCGTTCCAGCAGTCGCCTTTGGGGAAAAAGGCCAGGGCTTTGAGATACGGCACCCGTGCGATAGCCGACCAGGATCCTTTCGACACGTCACTCCACTTGCCATTCATGGCGAAGTAGATGAAATGCGTGCCATCGGGTGAGAGATCGCACCGTCGCTCATAGATACGGCCTTTGAACCACTGCCCGAGGGTGAAGGTATCGGTCCGGCGGTTCCAGAGCATCGTGCAGACCTGTCGGGACGGCCCTTGGCGAATGACCAGTCCGACCGGTGCATCCCGGGCTAAGAGGATATGAAGCCGTGGGGGGAAGGATGGCATGCTGATTAAGCGTAGCAGATGAATGCAGGGGACCCGGTCTCGCGACGGGTAAACGCTTGGTTTGGGCTAGGGACATTGTCTGGAAAAACCGGGTATTTCCCTTGTATCTGGGGAAGTCCTGCTCGGATTAGCATGGGAATAGGACCACCAGCAACAGAGGAGGTCACCATGCCGGTCTATGTGTTCGGCGCTTTGACGATTCTGATCCTCGTGATCGCAGTCTGGGCCACCCTGGCAGAGGAGGATGACGCGATGGAGGCGAGTCAGTACGAACCGGAGTGGGAGCCCTTCAGGGAAGAACAGGAATACCGCAAGGCGGGTTGAGCGCCTGGCCACAGTGCATCACATGGACGCTCTCTGGTCGGGAGTGGTCGAGTGATACTGTCACCAGATGTGTTCCGCGGTATCCATTTCGGAGGATGATACGGACAGCCGTGACGGTCCCATCCAAGCGGCGCCTTCGTCAGAAACCACGCTCCGAGTCACGGGTGGCGTAACTATCAGCCTGTGGTAGTCGGTCTTATAAAAGACTCTCGACCCCTTTTCCCCCTTGGCGGCCGCTATGGGGGTGGTCTAAGAAAAGACCCCTGAGCCCCATCGAATGCTCCAGGTTATTCCATAGGCGTCAAGAAACCTTTATGACCAATCGGGCTCATCCATTTTGCGCATGACGAATGGAATGTAAGCAGAAGCTAGCCCGATCCGAGTCGTTCAAGCTTGGCGACCCACTGGTCAAAATGCATGCACTCACGGCGCATGGTTTCCAGCCCGATTCGAGCGGTGGACAACGGACCATGGAGACCTTTCTGATAGCCAGGAAACAGGTTCTTTATGCGTGCTGATGGCTTGGTGCTCGCATCATTGTTGATATCTTCCGGTGTAGGAAAGCCGTTCCGAATTGTCTGAAGATGTCGATTTACTGATGGTGCGTTCATGACCTCAGCGAGGACGGCTGGATCGGAGAACAGGAGCGCTTCAAATTCGTGAATCATAAGATAGGCCGAGAATCGAGTTGAAGCATTGAAGTGCCGTTCTAGAGCTGATTCCAGTTCCTGAGCTCGTTCATGCGAGTTCCTGCCTTGGAGGCCTTGCATACCTGGAAAGTCATCCGGCAACCCATAATAGTCGATCATTGTTGTGATGAGAGCGGCGCTAGAATCGCCGAGTAACCTTCGAAGATCATTTTCAACTTTTTGAAAGTCTGTGACACCTCCTGTGAAGTTGGAGCCCTGCTTCACGCGCTTCGTTACGACAATCTTAGGTTCGGGATGAACGCCCCGATTCCACAGATGCGGCTGTAACACGTCCTTGACAAAGCGTTCCTCAGTTCGTCCTTCAACGAGAATCAACACCTTTCTCATTGTTACGGTCTGCCACCGAGAATATTCTTCTCCCACAGTTCGCCCAGGGAGTAGTTCTCCAGCCACGTCGACATATCGGCGGATTCCAAGTGCTCGAAGACACTCTGCTTATCAGTGCGCTCCACAACCCAAACGGACTCAGGGTCAAATTGGTTGACCAGCGTGACGGACTGCGTCGCCACGAGCACCTGAGTTTTTTTAGATACGGACTCGAGTAGATCGGCTAGGAGACTGATTGCAGCCGGATGCAGGCCAAGTTCCGGTTCATCAAGAAGGAGCACTGCCGGGAGGTTCGGTTGCAAGAAGAGCGTTGCAAGACAGATGAATCGCAATGTTCCATCTGACAACGCTGAAGCATTGAAGTACGCTTCACTTCCCTTTTCCTTCCACTCCAAACGAATCTTGTCCGCATTCAGACGTGAGGGTTCGAGCCGGAAGCCTTCAAAGAAGGGGGCGATCTGCCTGACTGTGTCCTCAATGTTTCGAAAATAACTAAAGGCGTTCTGCTGAAGGCGATAGAGAAACGCGGCCAGGTTGCCCGCGTCAGCTTGTAATCGGCGATTGTCATCGATGTCGCCGGTTTGTTTGACTCGGGAAGAGTTGCTTGTGTCGTGGAAATGGTAGATGCGGTAGCTATCGAGATCCTTGCGCACGTGATGAGCAATGGGCTCAGTAGAGGTCTGAACACGGGCTTCGGAATGGCCTGACCCCAAGGGACGCGACGTGGGATCGTGGTAGGTGCTTCGATTGTGGAACGAAATTGTCTCTTTCGAGAAAATGAACCGATCTTCGGTCGTCGGACGGAGATCAAATGCATAGCCGTTGGCACTATTCCCCGCACCAAACTCTAGCTCAATGGACAAGGAACTGGACTGCTTCCGTCCAAAGTAAAGGATGCTGTCTGCGCCACCAGCCTCACCAGTGTAATTTTGAAGATCGCCGGCCACCACTCGATTCAGAAAATGAAATACGCCGATCAGATTAGATTTGCCTGCGCCATTTCCACCAATGAACACATTGAGGCGGCCCAAACGCAACGTCTGGTCGTGAATGGACTTGAAGTTTTTGATCCTTAGTTGTTCTAGGCTTCGCATGTGGGGTACTGTTGCATGCTTCCAAGAAAAAATAAAGAAACATTAACGATCGACTATTGGATACTCGTGCCTCCTTTCCGAGGAATGGATGACAGAACGTTGACTTAACGGCGGTCGACTTTTAAATCGTTATGACAGCTGGCCAGCTCATCGTTCTGTGGTATTCCGCAATTACGATCATTGTTATTCTGTTCTCCAAAGCTATCACGGGCGCACGCGACAATCCCTACCTGATCTATGCTGTCATAATGTTTGCGGCCGTCCTGATTTACACAATGACGGAGCACTCGCGAGCGAACAAGAAGAGAGTCCTCATATCCGTCTCTATGCCGTTCGTTGCAGGAGCATTCCTCATTTACGCTTACATAGCATGGTCGAACTATCAGGATCGTGATCGGCTGTTCAGCGTCCCCACATCAGAACTGCAGATACAGAATTTTCAAATTTCGCACCCTTCTGGCGAACTATTTCCTCCAAGAGTCACTGGAAGGATTTATAACCTCTCAAATTTCACTCTGAAAATGGTTGCGCTAAAATACCAATTTGCAAAAACAGGCAAGTATAGCCCAGAGTATTCTGTCTCAATCGAGACAGTTACAAAGCCTGGTGGCTCGTCTGATTTCAGCTCCCCACTAAACGATGCTATTATCGAGTACCTGAGAGACGAGAATTGGACAGGAACGGAGGTTGAGATTGAAGAAGCTTTTGGTACAAAGAGTGCGGCAAACCTGTTGCCATAAAAGACGATCGTTACTATCGCGCTCACATGGGTACTGACACTACATATCAGGAGTGGTATCTGACGCCGAGAGGGTGGGTTAGCGGTCCTTACAGCGCCAACTTCCCGCTAATCCAGTCGACTAATCCACCGGCTGACCGGGTCGAAACGTGGATCGAGAAAAACGAATCTCACGACGTGTACCCGTCTAGAATTCGCCCTGAATGGGAATTGGTGTGGGCCTTGAATGAGTACAGCGATGAGGAGAGGAAGAGACTAAGAGAGGCAATGCGGAATAAGCCAGCTCCTGAATCTGATGATCCTCATCGAGGATTCTGGAATTTTCCTGTCTAAATCAAGTGTAAAAGATTGGATAGGCTACTTGGCGGGTTGTTGCCTGCCAATTCGAAGCATCTCAGTTGTCTTGAGAGTGCTGGACGTGAGAATGACATTGTAGTCCTTCCCGTAGTATGCTTACAAATTACTCTCTTCCCTGGACGCGTGACAGGCGGGTGGAGGGGAGGTTTCGGAGCGTCATCAAAGCGGAGGCACTGCTCAATAGACTGAACGGTTCGGTTGTAGCAGATGGTGTCTTCTGTTCGAAGTTCTGTCCCCGCGTGGCGCGGAACAGCGCAAGTTGAAGCACCAAGGCCCGCGCAGTATTCACCGCTGCCGAAGCTTCGGTCTCAGGCGCGAAGAGATCTGCCATCTCGACCCATCCTATTCCCGTTATCCCCTCCTACGTGGACGTGCGACTGGCGGGTAGGCGTGGCGGCGCTTGGAACGCCCTCAAAGCGGCAGCAGGAACTCGTTCGGCAGCGAGGTGAGCTGTCCTGCTTCTAGCAGGTGGCGCCTCTTGTTCGAAGCTCCGTTCGTGCGGTGCACGGGACGGAGCAAGTTGAGGCGACAAAGCTCATCTCACTGCCGAATCCTGCTGGTGCTTTGTTCCCGGCGTGCAGAGTGCCGCCATGCCTGCCCGCCCCCTCACACCGGCCACTTCTCCTCGTTCCAGGCCATCTCCCAAAACATCCATTCATACTTGGAACTGATGAGGAACGCCTGTTCCATGCGCTTCTTCTCTTCGTGTCCGGCGGTTCGCGCCCAGGTGTCGATTCTGGCCCGCATCCATTCCTGCACGGCTTCAAACTCCGGTGACGCGTACAGCATCAGCCAGTCACGGTAGGGGTGCTTCGCGGAGGGGGGACCGTGTTTGAGCAGATGTTTGCCGACGACACAGTAGATCCATGCGCAAGGCAGGGCGACGACGGCAATTTCCGTGGCCGTCCCGCTTTGCGCGACGGCGAGCATGTGGCGTGTATAGGCGTAATTGGTCGGGGACATCGGCTCGTTCAGCATCTCCTGCGGCGAGAGTTTCCAGCGCTTCCCATAGTTTTCGTGGAGGCTGCGCTCGACGGTGATGGTTTCTTCAGCCAGCTTGGCGAACCGCAACGCCGATTCGGCATCCGGTGCGCGCAAAGACCCCGCGGCGAAGACCCTGGCGAGATCCGCAAGGAAGCGGGCATCCTGAAGAATGTAGTAACGGAATTTTCGCTCCGACAACGTGCCTTTTCCGAGCGCCAGCACAAAGGGGTGGGTCAGTTGGGCGTCCCACACCGGTTGAGCCAATTTACGAAGATGCGTTGAAAACGACATCCGGTTCCTCCTTCTTCGTGCCGGACTATGATCAGTGCTCGATGTTCAATTCTCGGGTAAACATTGCATAGTGTGTCTGCGGTCGGCGGCGTTTCACGAGAGACGTGGTGCGTCACACTCTCGGCGTCCAGGGCCTGGGAAGCTGATTGATGCCGGCCAAGGCCGCGACGCGATAACACTCCGCGAGCGTCGGGTAATTGAAGACGGCATCCACGAAATAATCGATCTGGCCTTGATAGGCCATGACCGTTTGGCCGATATGGATGAGCTCCGTTGCGCCGTCGCCGATGGCATGGACGCCGAGTAGTTGCCGAGTCTTGTTGTGGAAAAGGAGTTTGAGCATGCCGATCTCGTCGCCGATGATTTGCCCGCGCGCGATCTCCCGGTATCGGGCGATGCCGACGGCGTAGGGGACGCCGTTCTTGGTCAGGTCGTCTTCGTTGCGGCCGATCATGGAGATCTCCGGAATCGAATAGATGCCGTAGGGCATCAGTTCCGACTGGGTCTGGCAGGGGATGCCGAAGGCGTGACAGGCGGCATGACGGCCCTGTTGCATGGACGTGGACGCGAGGGCGGGAAACCCGATGATGTCTCCGGCGGCATAGATGTGGGGGACGGCAGTTTGATAATGCTCGTTGACGGTGAGCCGTCCGCGTTCATCCGCCGTCAGTCCGATGGCTTCCAGGTTGAGCGTGGCGCTGGCCCCGGTGCGACCGACGGAATAGAGGACGGTGGAGGCACCGATTTCCTTGCCGCTTTTCAATCGGACGATCACCTGTTGTCCGGCTGTGCGGTCGACGGAGACGACCTCTTCGTTGAACCGGAGCACGACCCCGATGCTGCGCATGTGATACTGCAGCGCCTCGATGGTTTCCTGGTCGACAAACTCCAGCAGGCGCGGGCGGCGTTCGATGAGGGTGACATGGATGCCCATGGTTGCGAGGATCGACGCGTATTCCGCGCCGATGACGCCACCGCCGATGATCGTGATGGACTTGGGCAAATCCTTCAGCAGCAGGAGGCCGTCGGTGTCGATGATCGTCTGGTCGTCGAACGGAATATGGGCGGGACGGGCCGGGACCGTGCCGCAGGCAATGACGAAGTTGTCGGCCGTGTGTTCCACCCGGTCATCCGTACGCTCGATGAGCAACCGGTGTGGATCGAGAAAAGACGCGGTCCCGAAGCAGAGATCGACGTTGTTCCGCGTCATCTGATTGTGGATGATCTCGATTTCACGGGTGATGACGTGGTTGGCGCGGAAGGTCAGGTCCGCCATGGTAATGTCCTGCTTGACGCGATAGCTGGCGCCGTACAGGCTGCGCTGATGGAATCCGGAGAGGTAGAGCGCGGCTTCGCGCAGTGATTTACTGGGGATGGTTCCGGTGTTGGTGCAGACGCCGCCGACGACACGTTTCCGCTCGACGATGCCGACTTTCTTGCCCAGTTTGGCGGCCTGAATGGCGGCTTTCTGCCCAGCCGGGCCGGTGCCGATCACGAGCAGGTCATAATGCGCCATGATGTCTTGATGAGTCTCCGTCTATCGTGAAGCATGAAGCGTGTCTCGCCGGACAATCGAGCCCGGCCCTCAGAGAGCCTATCTCCAGTCCGTCGGCGCCGGCAGCGATTCGCCATACCTTCTTCTCCGCGTATGCGGGGGACGACCACACTTTACGCCGGACGCTGTCCTCAGCTGGCCGTCACCAGCTTGCGCGCGAACCGGAAGGCCTCTTCCAGGTCCGGCAGTTGTGCCAGCTCGGGGGTGATCTGGAGATAGCGGACCTTATTGTCTTTGTCGACCACCAACAGGGCCCGCCCCAGCAGATGCAGATCCTTGAGCAGCAGGCCGTGAGCCTTCCCGAAATCCGCCGCGCGATAGTCCGACAGGAAGGTCACGTTTGTGATCTTCGCCTCCTCCGCAAACCGCTTTTGCGCAAAGGGCGTGTCGACGCTGATCGTAATGAGTTCGACCATGCGGTCCAACCCCATGTTTTTCTCGCTCAAGTAGTGGGTCTGCTGCTCACAGACCTTCGTGTCGAGCGACGGGACGATGCTGATGATACGCACCTTCCCCTTCCCCTTTGTCTCGTTGACGGGAATCATCGACAGGTCCGGCTGGGCCAGTTTGACGTCGCGTAACTTGTCGCCCACCTTGACCCCCATGCCGGTAAGCATCAGGGGTTTGCCTTGAAAGAGAATATTATTGCCTTCACCGGCCACGGCGCTGCCGTCGGCTACCGGCATGTCCTTGTATGAAAACTCACTCTTGCCGTGACCCGGCAAGGTGCCGCAGGCACTGAGTCCAAGGCAGAACAGGGTGACAAGAACTCGGGACGGACGCGCACCAGATCGTATCGAAGAACTGTGAGCCGGCATAGGGAGTCTCCATGGACAGGGATAGGAACGCCGATCGTTCAGTCTGTCACTCTATGGCCGGTGGCCGGCGCTGTCAAGGATGGAGGAATTCTGTGATGTGCCGGTTCACGGCTTGCGGCTGTTCCCATTGCGGAATGTGGCCGGCGTTGGGAATCAGGATGAGGCGCGACCGGGGGATGAGGGTCTGCAGATCGCGACCGACTTGCGGGGGAAACAGACGATCCTGTTCGCCCCAGAGGATCAAGGCGGGGTGCCGGATTTCTGAGAGTCGCGGGGCGAATTGCTGTTCCCAGAGCGGCAGGCTGTCACGAAGTGCCAGGAGCGGCGTGATCAGATCCGCTCTCTGCCGGTTCCGGTTGGAGCGTTCGATCACCAGCGGCGTCACGAGACTGTGGTCGTAGACGATTTCTTTCAGCATGGCTTCCATGGCGCGCGGCCCGAACAACGACGCGCCGAATCGGGCAACCCAGGCCGGGGCATGGGTGTCGAGGGCGCGTCGCATGAGGGGGCTCACGAGGCGTTCCCGCACATGATCCGGGAATCCGTCGATCAGGACCAGGCGGTCGATCCGCTCCGGGTGAGTCAAGGCCAGTCCGAGCGCGACGCCGGCTCCCATGGAACTGCCGACAAGGGTTGCGGTCGGCAGGCCCAGGCTGTCCATGAGGCCGCTGACGCTGTCAATCAGATCCTGAGGACGGTAGTCGATGTCTGGTTTATCGGAAAGACCGGAACCGATCAGATCCGGCGTGATCACACGGAATTGTTCCGTAAGGGGGCGTTGATATTCCCACTGCCACATGGAGCCGCCATATCCGTGGAGGAGGATCAGCGGCGGACCCTGGCCTTCGTCCAGATAGGCGATGCGGTGGCCGTTGACGGAGGCTGTGTGGACGGAAATTCGTTGGATGGCGTCGAACCAGGGCGGGATTTCCGGTGCTGCCGCGCAACCACTCATCAACAGGCTCGCAAGGACCCAGGCCGCGACAGGCTGCGACAACACCCTCGTGGCACAGGGGAGGGACGCCGCGTGTATCACCGGCTAATCCAGCTGGATGACGGTTTCGTCGATTTTGACGTTATCCCCTTCGGCGGCCAGGATGGCTGTGACCCGTCCATCCATGGGGGCCGGGACCTGGCTTTCCATTTTCATCGCTTCGATGATCAAGAGCGGATCGCCCGTCTTGACCTGGGCGCCTTCCTTCACGAGGATTTTCACGACGCGACCGGGCATGGGGGGAGCGACATCGCCGGGTTTGGTCGGTCTGGGCCGTTTCGGTTTCGACGTACTGCCGGCCTCAGGAGATTCCGGCACTCCGGCGAGCACTTCCTGGAGCGGCTCAAGCGACACTTCCTGCAAACGGTCGTTGACGCGGATGTAGTAGGGTTTGCGTCCATCGGTCGTGCGACCGGATCCGGAGACCACGACGTGGTAATTCTCGCCGTGCACGGTGATGTTGAATTCCGCGGGGGCGAGATGGAGATCGTGTGCCACGGCCGGACCCTTCGCTTCGGCCGGTTCGAGCGGTTCAGGATGGAGATCGCCCCGTTCACGGGCCTCGAAGAAATCCCTGGCGATGGCCGGGAAAAGAGCAAAGGAAAGTTGATCCTCCGGTGTAGTCGCCGTCGGGGGCATATCCTTCTTCAATTTCTCGAATTCAGGCTCCAGCCGATCGGCCGGCCTGCCCTTCACCGGTTCTTCATCGCCGACGGCGCGGGCCATGATGCCCTTATCGAGCGGGCCAGGCGCGCGACCATATAACCCCAGGAAATAGTTCTTCGTCTCGGTCGTGATGACCTTATAGCGCTCGCCCTGCTCACCCGTCAGCACATTCAACGTCGCCTGCGTGCCGACGATCTGGCTGGTCGGGGTAACGAGCGGGGGATAGCCCATCTCTTTCCGTACGCGCGGCACTTCATCGAGCACCTCTTTCATGCGATCCAAAGCGTTTTGTTCGGCCAACTGTGCAGCCAGGTTGGACAACATGCCGCCGGGGATCTGGGAGGTGAGAATTTCGGCATCCACGCCGGTAAAGTCGCTTTCAAACTGTCGATATTTCCGGCGCACGTTGCGGAAATGCTCCGTGATCGGCTCGAATTGCCGCAGGTCGAGCCCGGTGTCGTAGGGAGTGTCGCGCAGGCTGGCGATCAAGGTTTCGGTCGGCGGGTGCGATGTGCCGCCTGCCAACGGAGACACGGATGTGTCCAGCATGTCAAGGCCGGCCATGATCGCCATCAGGGCCGACATGGAGGCCATGCCGGACGTGTAGTGGCTGTGCAGATGGATGGGCACCTGCACGGCCTTTTTAAGGCGACGGATCAGATGATAGGCATCCAGCGGCGCCAGTAATCCGGCCATGTCCTTGATGCAGAGAGTATCGGTTCCGAGGTCTTCCAGTTGCTTGGCCATGGACACAAAGCGATCGATGCTGTGGACCGGGCTCACGGTATAACAAATCGTGGCCTCGACATGTTTGCCGCAAGCCTTCACCTCGCGGATGGCCCGGTCGAGATTGCGCACGTCGTTGAGTGCATCGAAAATGCGAAAGACGTCGATACCGTTGGCTGCCGACCGTTCGATGAACTTGTCGAGCACGTCGTCGGCGTAATGCCGGTAGCCCACGAGGTTCTGTCCGCGCAGCAACATCTGCAACTTGGTATTCGGCATCGCCTCGCGGAGGGCGCGGAGGCGTTCCCAGGGATCTTCCTTGAGAAACCGGAGGCAGGTGTCGAAGGTGGCGCCACCCCAGACTTCCAACGACCAGTAGCCGATGGCGTCGAGTTTCTGGGCGATGGGCAGCATATCCTCCGTGCGCATTCTGGTAGCCAGGAGGGATTGGTGCCCGTCGCGGAAGGCAACGTCGGTCAACAGCACTTTCTTTCCCGGCGCCGCTTCCAGGTGCAGCTCGGGATTCGTCGGATGCAACGGGCGATCGCCGCGTGACGCTGTCTTCCGGCTGGGTTTGCCCGGCGCTTTTTTCGCGGGGCTTTTCTTGGGGGCGGCTTTCTTAGTCTTTTTCGTTGCCATGCTGACGGCCTCGGGGCGGCGGAATCGCTCGCGTAACAGGGTTGAGGTGGTGCTGTCCGGTGGCTGGGAGGTCAGAGTCCTTCGTAGGCGGCGATTGCTGCGGAGATCGCCAGCACCAGGTCCTCGGGCTCCTCGGATTCTTCGTATTGATACAGGTCCGGATGCGTGTCCAGGTACGAGGTGTCGAACCGTCCGGCCTGGAAGTCCTGCTCCATCATCACATTCTTCATAAACGGAATCGTCGTCTTCACGCCGCGCAAGACATATTCTTCGAGCGAGCGGCGCATGCGGCTCACCGCTTCCTCCCATGTCCGTCCCCGCACGGTGAGCTTTGCCAGCAGCGCATCGTAATACGGGGGGATGATGTAATCGCGGTAGACGGCGCCGTCGATGCGAACCCCGATGCCGCCGGGCGACAGATAGGCCGTGACGGTACCGGTGCAGGGCATGAAGTTGTTGCGCGGATCCTCCGCGTTAATGCGACATTGAATCGCATGCCCCTGCAATGTGACGTCCTTCTGCCGGATTTCCAGCGGCTTTCCTGCCGCGATGGAGATTTGATTACGGACGATGTCGATCGCCGTGATCTGTTCGGTGACGGTGTGTTCGACCTGCAGGCGCGGATTCATCTCCATGAAGTAGAAATGCCCCTCGTGGTCGAGGAGGAATTCCACGGTGCCGGCATTGTCGTAGTGCACGGCTTTGGCGATGGCAATGGCGGCTTCCCCCATTTGCGCGCGGAGTTTCGGTGTTAAGACGAGCGACGGGGCGATTTCGATCAGTTTCTGGTGGCGGCGCTGGATCGAGCAGTCCCGTTCCCCCAAATGGATGATGTTGCCGTGTTTGTCGCCAAGGATTTGAAATTCGATATGGTGCGGCCGCTCGATATATTTCTCGATGAAGATGCTGCCGTCGCCGAACGCCGCCAGGGCTTCCCGCGAGGCGACTTCCATATTTTCGCGCAGTTCCTGGTCTGACCGGACCACCCGCAGGCCGCGTCCTCCTCCCCCGGCGCTGGCTTTGATCATGACCGGGTATTGAATGCGGCGGGCGAAGTCCAACGCCTCGTCGACGCTCGTGACGCCCCCTTCGGTGCCGGGGACAATCGGGAGGCCGGCCTGCTGGGCGATTTGCCGAGCCTTGACCTTGCTGCCCATGAGGTCGATGGTTTCGGGAGAAGGGCCGATGAACGTGATTCCTGAGGTATGGCAGAGTCGGGCGAATTTGGCATTTTCGGAGAGGAATCCGTAGCCGGGATGGATCGCATCCGCGCCGATGCGCTTCGCAATCTCCACAATTTGTTTGCCGTCCAGGAAGCCTTTGACGGGGCCGGGGCCTACGAGATAGGACTCGTCGGCTTTTTTGACATAAATGCCGGACGAGTCGGCCTCGGAATAGATCGCCGCCGTCGCGATGTTGAGCTCGCGGCAGCCTCGAATGATGCGCATGGCGATTTCGCCACGGTTGGCAACAAGGATCTTCCGGAACATGATGGGATTACGAGAGGATCGGAGCCGCAGCTCACCTCCGGGTCGCCTCCAAAAAGATCGCGTAACCTAGCACAGGGTCAAGAGAGTTGTCGAGACGAACGGGGGGAAAAGGATGAGTCCGAGCAGGGGGGAAGCGGGCAGGAGGATGGCCTCCTACCCGGGAATCTATTTACTTGGCGTGAATGAGGAGCGGCTTCGATTGCGCACTGCCGCCGCCGGCCACCACGATGATGAAGGACATGCCCGCCTTGGCCTCCGGCACCACGGCTTCGATCGTCGTCTCGTTCACGAATTGATAGTCGATCTTATCCTTGGGCGCGGCGCTGAAGGTCACGCCATGAAAACATTCCTTGCTGCCGAAATTTTCGCCCTTGATCGTCACTTTGTCGCCGGGTTTGGCTTCGTCCGGCTCGACCTTGCCGATGGAGGGGCGCTTCGAGCGATCGCAGACCGGGTCCTTTTCGAGCTTCGAGGTATCGGATCCTTTGATCGATTCGGTGTTGAACATCGTATACCCGGCGCCTTCCACCATCGCGCCTTCCTGGGTATGCCCCGGAGCGACGACGGCAACACTCAGCCCTAAAGCCAGCGCGAGACCGAGGAACAGGGGAAGATCAGTACGCATACAAGCCTCCTATTAGGGAGATGACGTCTTGGGAAGTGGTGTATAGGATTCGCTCAGAATCTTTTGTCCCGCATCCGACAGCGCGAATTGTTCGAACGCTTCAACGAGCGGGTCCGGCTCGTTATTCGACAGCAGCAGCACAGGCCGACGCAGGGGGTACCGACCGTCTTTGACGGTGGGCGTTTCCGGTTCGACCTTATCAACCGGGAGCAGGCGAACCGGTACGCCGGATGCCACGGCCTCCAATGCCTGGCCGAGCGACAGATAGGTGACGGCCGAGTTGGGCGGGAGCGTGCCGGCCACCGTTTTGATGACCTTTTCATCCTTCGCGACGACTTTGGTCGCGTCGGGGATCTTGCCGGCAATGCCGAGCAGCTGCTCGAAGGCATCGCGGTTGTTTTCATTGCGTGGGCGGTCCAGCAGCAGAATCCTGGTGTCCGGCCCGCCCAGGTCGGCCCAGAATTTATACTTGCCGGAAAAGAGCTCGGCGACTTCTTGTTTGCTCACTTCCTTGGTGAAATTCGACCGATGGACCATGATCGCAATGCCGTCCCAGGCGATCTGGACCGATCGGAACCCGTTCTCGGAGGATCCGGCCACGGCGATGTGGGCCTGTTTGGCTTTCACCATCTCCAGGGGTTTGGACTTGTCATCCCAGACGACGTCGACGTAGGCGCGAGGATTGACTTTTTCAAATGCGTGGGCCAAAGACTCCACAACCCGCTGTTCTGGGCCGTGACCGGCAATCACCATCGACCCGGCGACCTCGGCCGAGCTAGGCAGAGCACTGAGTAGTAGTAAGGAGGCAAGAAACAATCCACTGATACGGGAACCCATGCTGAACAACTCTCCTTGTGCCTCTGGGTGGTTGCTCGGAGCCCTGGGTCGCCGGCCGTGGAGGGCCGTGCGACGGTGGGGCGGTCGTCAGGCGTTGCGCCGTTTACGGGGGCGTGCTTTCCGTCGGTGTGACCGCGCCGGCCATCATCTCAGGGGTGACATCCACTCGTTTGCCCATGGCGGGAGGAAGTTTCGAGAACCGGTCCATGCGTTCATTCAGCATGTCGTAGGCCTTGATCTCTTCGAATCCGGGCTTGTGACTGCCCTTCACCTTCGAGGCAAAGGAGGACAGCATCCGGGTGGCGCCGACCTTGTTGCATTGGGGGCAGACCGTATCTTCCGGTCGGGCGTGCATGGACTGGGTGGCTTCGAACTGGTGAGTACATTGTTCGCAGCGATATTCGTAGACCGGCATGGCCGACTCCTTGGATAACGGGATACGCGTCCGCTCTCTCTGTGGAAACGCTTGACCCTATGCGTAACTTTGCACTATTGTACCGAAACTTTGTGTCGAAACGCGAGTCACATTTAGAGGAGCGGTGGAAATGCCCCTGTTAATTCGAAAGTACAAAGGTAGCGGCGGTGTGATGCAGGAAGAGCGGATCGACGATCCGGACCGGATCGAACGCTATATGCGGCTGTTCGAGGAAAAAGACGTCAAGAAACTGGAAAGCGGCGTCAAAACGGTGATCGAGAAGGACGAGTGGCAGCTCCTGCCCTAACGCGACCTCCTGGTGTGATCCCACAATCTCATATTCATTGCCGTCACGGGGCCGCTGCGGTTCGGTGATGTTCGTGCGTTGCTCTCCCTGCGAGAGGCGTGGTAGGGTTGCGTGGTGACGGTGAGGACGGCGGAATCCCACGGGGTACCATGGTCTATTGGATTCATATTGCACGAGGAATCGATCGAGTCACGCTGCACCGTGATCGTTGTTCGGAAGTGCCGTCCAGCATCTCCAGCAGCGATTTCTGGGAAGGCGGCTGGTTCGATTATCCGGACAAGGAGCGCGCCTTGGCGGCCATGGAGCAGGCCGGGACCAGCGATGAACGCAAGTGTGCGCTCTGCAAGCCCTAACATCAGGAATGATCATGCGTGAACGGTGATCGCTGAAGGACCGAATCGGGGCCTCCCCGATCCGCCCTTCGGTCGTTCCCGTTCCGCATCTCCCTCTGCCATGCCTCAACTTGCGCTGCTCCTCACAACTATTGTGTGGGGCGCAACGTTTCCGGCCACGAAAGCTGCGCTTGAACAAATCTCTCCGCTGTCGTTTCTTTTCCTGCGATTTCTCCTCGGCATGCTCGTAGTGTTCCTGGTGCTCCTGCTCATGCACCGTGAATTGACGTGTAGTACGGACATGGTGCGGATGAGCCTGGTTGCAAGCAGTTGGCTGTTTCTCGGCTATGTGCTGCAGACGGTGGGCCTGCATCTGACGACGGCGTCGAACTCCGCATTTATTACGGTGCTGTATGTCGTGTTTGTGCCCCTCTACCTCCGCCGACTGGGTGCGTCTACGTGGGCGTCCAACGGGATTGCTCTGATCGGGCTGTGGTTCCTGGTCAAGCCCACGGCCTCCGCCAACCTCGGCGATGTACTGACGCTGGGCAGCGCGGCGGCGTTTGCCGCGCATATCGTGTGTTTGGAACGGTATACGCGGGTGACCGATGCCGTGTCCTTGTTCGCCTGGCAATTGGTGATGATGACGGTGGCCATGTTGGGAGCGATGTGGTGGGAACACCCGACGCCGGCCATGTTTGAACCGAGCCGAGTGCTGGTGGTCGGGCTCGTGGTCACCGGGGTGCTGGCGACCGGTGCATTCGGGGTACAGATGTGGGCGCAGCAACTTTTGCCGGCCCAGCAAGTCGCACTCTTGTTTGCCGCGGAGCCGGCTGTTGCGGCCTGGATGGCCTGGTATTTTTTGGGCGAAACTCTGGATGCCCAGGGGTGGGTTGGCAGTGTGATGATCCTTGGTGGGGTCCTGCTTGGGTCATGGGTCACAGATGGGGGGACCGCGGCGCGGGCGGAGCCTGTGGCGGTGGGCCCTGAGGGAGGGGAACGTGGCGCAGAAGTTCGGGAGTAGCCGGTGGGTGCAAGAGGGATTTCTCGACAACCGGGCGGACGGGACGGTGGTCGGGCGAATCACCTTTGCGGTGTTGGGGCCGGTCGATGTGTATCTGGTAGGAAATTGCCATGGGGAGATTGCCGGCAAAGTGATCCGGTTCAAGAACAGCCGATTTGCCGATGAAGACCTCGCCGGACAGGTGCTGGGGGATGTCGAAATTCCTCAGGTCGGTGAGGCCAGTTTGATTTCCTTCGATCCGCACCCGCATTTGGTGCCGCATCCCTATATCGAGTGGTTCTCCATGAAGAAGAACCATTACCGGATCGAGTTGGCGCCGGAGGATGCATGGATTGCGACGGAGGCAGAGGTGGCGGAAATCAACCCCGTCAGCTGCGGAATTCGGGATCGGCTCAAAGCGTTGTACGGGCGGAAGGCTGCGTCGGCGGATGAGTCAGAGTGGGTGTAGCGGGGGCTGCGGG
>WIAG01000051.1 GCA_014055495.1 Nitrospira sp. CR1.2 | reverse complement strand
GGGGTGGTCCGCCTTGTCGTGGATCATATCTTTTCGGGCCGAGGCATCTTCGTGGACCATGGGCTTGGACTGTACTCGATGTATTTTCATCTGTCCGACGTGCTGGTCAAGGAAGGCGATTTGATCAGGGCCGGCCAGGTGATCGGGAAAGTCGGCGCCACCGGTCGGGCGACCGGCCCGCACTTGCATTGGGGTATGAAGGTCAACGGCGCTCGCGTGAATCCCTACACGCTGCTCGACCTTCCGTTCTCGAAGAATCCCGCCGCCGATCTTCCGGTGGTGGCGGCTCCCGCCGGTGCCGCACAGCCGGACGTCACTCCCGCCGCCGTCGGCGGTGACACACGGTAGCCCGTCTCCTTCTCACCGGTTCCTACCGATAAGATCCATACGATCAGGGTGTCTGGGAGTGATCCCGACAAGTATCCTGCTGCGCGGGCGATTCAAGCGCGCAGGCCACGGCCCGTGTCAGCGATTCCGGGGTGTAGGGTTTCGGTAAGAACGCCATCCGGGCATCGAGTTGCTGCAGGAGCGCGCTGTCCTGTTCCGAATAGCCTGACGTGAGGATGACTTTGAGATCCGGCTGCAGGGCCTGGAGCTCACTGGCCAGTTGCGCGCCTCCTATTCCCGGCATCACCATGTCGGTCACCAACAGCGCAATATGCCGACCCTGGTCTCGCACCAGCCGTAAGGCCTCCTCGCCGGATCGTGCCGCCACCACGTGGTAGTGCTGGGCGACGAGGATGGTATGGGCCAAGCCGCGTACCATATCGTTGTCTTCCACCAGCAAAATGGTCGCGGATCGTTCGCCCGCCGGCTTGGTCGGCGACGACGGCTGGAATGCGTCGGCGTCCTCGGTGATGCGAGGAAGGTAGATCGTAAACGTCGTGCCTTTTCCCAGTTCGCTCGTAATGCCCACAGTACCTCCACTTTGTCTGACGATGCCGTAGACGGTAGACAGGCCCAGTCCGGTGCCTTTGCCTAACTCTTTTGTCGTGAAGAAGGGTTCGAAGAGATGCCCCAAGGTTTCGACACTCATCCCGCAGCCGGTGTCTCGCACCGCGAGGGTTACGTAGGGACCGGGGACCAACGGATCGGGCCAGAAGGGATCGGAGTGGGTGACCATTACTTCCCCGGTTTCTAATTCGAGCCGTCCGCCGTGCGGCATGGCGTCTCGGGCATTGACGACGAGATTCATCACCACCTGCTCGATCTGCCCCGCATCCGCCTTGATGCGCCCCAGCGTCGGATCCAACCTCAGGACGAGTTGGATGTCTTCGCCGATGACGCGCTTCATGAGGTCGACGATATCGCTCACACGGTCGTTCAGGCTCAGGGGTTGACGTTCGACGATCTGGTGGCGCGTGAACGCCAAGAGCTGCCTGGTCAAGCCGGTCGCCTTGTTGCCGGCATCTCTGATTTGGGCCATGCCGCGTTGCGCGCGAGAGGTGAGTCCCGGTTCCTCCGTGAGTAATTCGGCCCAACTGTTGATGATGGTCAGCAAGTTGTTGAAGTCGTGAGCGACGCCGCCGGCCATGCGGCCCAGGGCTTCCATTTTCTGGGCTTGCCGCAACTGCCGTTCGAGGTCTTTCCTGTTGAGGAATTGACTGATCATGGCGCCTAACTCGGAGATGCGCTCCAACCGTGAGGGTGTCGGGCGGAGGACTTCGGAGATGAAGCACTCGATGATGCCAAGGATATTTTTCCCGGTCCAGATCGGGAACGCGATGGCCCCGTGCAGATCGGCCTGCCGTGCCGCCTCTCGCGCGGGGAATTCCGTTTCGGTGAGAATATCGGGGGAGAACACGGCGGTGCCGGTTTTCCAGGCGCGTCCGGCGAGGCCCGTCTTGTGTGTCAAGGAAAGCGATTGGTAGGTTCGAGTGAACGCGCCAATGGCGGCACCGGCTCGATGCCACACCGCGTTGCAGTGCATCGCCTGATCGCGGGAATCCACGAGCCATAGGGCGCCCAGGGTCCAGCCCTGCAGTTCGCCTATGGCGCGGAGGATTCGCGGTACTGCTTCACTCAGCGTCACCGACTCTTCAAGAGCCAGGCGCACGGCGAGTTGGACCGCATGCATCGTTTCCGCCTGCCGACGTTCGGTGATGTCGGTCTTGGCTCCGATCATCCGATGCGGTCTCTGTCCACGATCGCGCAGCACATAGCCGTGGTCGACGACATAGGCGTACGTGCCGTCCTTCCTCCGAAAGCGATATTCCGCCGTCCACAACTGCTGCTTCGAGTCAAGGATGCGGGTCAGGTCGGCGATGAGCGCCTCACGGTCTTCCGGATGCACCTGATCGGCCCAGGGAATCTGGTTCCGCTGGAGATGTGGCGCGGCCGGTTCGTAGACGGACTGATAGGCCTCGTTGAACCAGACGGTGCCGGATGCAATGTCCCAATCCCAAATGCCGTCCTGCGTCGCCAGGCAGGTGAGATGAAAGCGTTCTTCGCTTTTCCGCAAGGCTTGCTCGACCCGATGTCGTCCCATGGCGTAACGGATGGCTCGCCTCAACACATCACCGGTCAACCTGCCTTTGAGCAGATAATCCTGCGCACCGCGTAGTAGAGCTGTTTCAGCGACGACCTCATTGTCGAGACCGGTCAGCACAATGACCGCCGCTTCGCCGGCGTGCGGTCGCACGCGGTCCAGGGATTCGAGTCCGTGGCTATCGGGCAGGGACAAATCGACGAGCACGGCGTCCACCGAGCCGGCCATCAACTTGGCGATGCCCGTATCAAGTCGGTCTGCCCAATCCAACGCGATGTCGTGGTGGGCCTGTTCGCAGAGGGCGCTCCGGATCAGATCCGCATCGTCCTCATTGTCCTCAATCAACAACACATGCATGGGTCATCTCTTCAGCGTGGGCACCTTGGAGACCAGCGTCCAATACAGTTCGAATTCTTTGACGACGGCGATAAAGCGGGTGAAGGTGACCGGTTTGCGAATATACGAACAGGCGCCTTGTTCGAATGAGCGAACAATGTCCTCCTCCCGTTCGCTCACCGTCAGGATCACGACGGGGAGCGCGCGAAACCGTGGGTCCGCTTTGATGTCGGACAGCACTTCCAGCCCCGTCTTCGTCGGCATATTGATGTCCAGCAGCACCATGCCGGGCATCGGACAGTGGCTGAAGGGGCCTTCTCCGCGCAGGTAGGCCATTGCCTCGGCCCCATCCCGGACCACGGCGACTCTGTTGGTCATATTCACGGTTTCGAATGCCTCCCGGATGAGCAGAATGTCGTCCTCATTGTCCTCAGCGATCAGAATATCGAATGGTCTCAACGTCATGGCCTCCCTCTTTCACAACCTGCCGGGTGATGCCGAATGTGAGAAAAAACTCCGATCCTCCGCCCTCTCGTGGAGCGACCCAGGCGCGCCCGCCATGCCGTTCGGCGACTTGGCGCACGATGGCCAACCCGGCCCCGGTTCCTTCGATGTCGCGTCCCACCGCTCGACGGAACAACTCAAAGATGCGCTCGCGCTGATCGGAGGGAACCCCAGGGCCGCGGTCCCTCACGACAAGGCCGACACGCTCGGCCCCTTCCGGGTCGATTTCGACATGGGGGGCGATCTCAATGTCCGGTGCTCCCCCAGGCGACACAAACTTCAACGCATTCGAGACCAAATTGTAGAGGCCTTGGACCGCCCAGGTCGTATTGACCCGCAGGTACGGCAAGGGCGTGCATACCGTGATCCTGGCCGCAGTGGCTTTGATGCGGCTTTCCAGCCTGCGTAAGACCTCCCGGACGAGGTGATCAGCGCCGATTTCGTCGATAGGCGGGTCCATGCGTTGCGCGCGAGAGAGGTCCAGAATATCCGTGAGTAACCGGTCGAGTCGCTGCGTGGCCCGGACGATGCGACGAAGGAAATCCTGCCCTTTTTCGTCCAGTCGGTCGGCATACCGTTCCTGGAGCAGGACCGAGAAGCTTTCAATGGCGCGCAGCGGTTCCTTCAAGTCGTGGGAGGTGACGTAGAGCAGGGTTTCGAGATCCTTGTTTTTCTGCAGGATCATCAGTTCGGCCTGTCGCCGTTCGGTGATGTCCCGGTTCGTTTCGAGGACGAGGCGCTGGCCTCCGGCGTTCATTAATCCCCAGCGGCTCTCCACGAGCAGCTCACGCCCGTCTTTGGTGCGATGGTGAATCTCGCCGGTCCAGGCACCGGTGGTTTCCAATTCGGTGTAAATCGTGTCAAAGGGACAGGAGGGTGTACTGCTGAGGAGCGTATGGCTGTTTCGCCCGATCGCCTCCGCACGGGTGTAGCCGTACAACTGCTCGCATCCACGATTCCAGTCAAGGATGCCTCGTTCCATATCCCAGGAAAAAATCGGGTCGTACGAGAGTTCGATGAGCCGGCGCTGTTGAGTCAAGGTGTGCTCGACACGCTTGCGTTCCGTAATATCTCGAGCGATTGTGGACACCGCCGTAACATGGCCGTTTCCATCCACAATGGGAGAGACGGTCAAGGACACCTGGATGAGGTGGCCGTCTTTGTGGATGCGCACGCTTTCAAATTGTTGGATACGGATGCCCGCTTTGATCTGCTCGATGAGAATGGATTCCTCCGCGTGACGATCGGTCGGCAGAATCCGCGTAACGGGTTGGCCGATGATGTCTTCGCTGGAGTACCCGAACATCCGTTCGGCACTTTTGTTCCAGGACTCGATGCGCCCCTCCAGCGACTTGCTCATGACGGCATCGGAGGAGGATTCCACGATGGCGGCCAGCCGGGCCTGGAGTTCCTGGGCCTGTTTCCGATCATGCATGTCGGTGTAAGTGCCCACCCACTTCAGCACACGGCGGTCCTGGTCCCGAATGGGCGTCGCGTGGGCATGAAACCAGCGGTAGACGCCGTCGGCTCGCTTGAAACGCAGTTCAGCATCGAGAGGATGGGCATGTGTTACAGCGTCGTGCCATTGCTCGGTAATTCTCGAACGGTCTTCAGGGTGGACGTACTGGAGGCACCCGGTGCTGAACGGCTCGTCTGCGGACCGTCCCGTATAGTGTGCCCATTGCGGACTCAGGTAATCGCAGGTGCCGTCAGGGAGACAGGTCCAGATGGGCAACGGCAGCGATTCGACCAGCTCGCGAAACCGGTTCTCGCTGGCGGTCAATGCCCGATGCATCTGCTGGCTTTGCGCCAGTTCCTGCTCCAGTCGCTGATTGGTCTCGAGGAGGGTGGTCGTGCGTTCCGCCACCAGCGCTTCGAGCGATTGATGACTCCGCTGCAACGCCTCCTCGGCTCGTTTCCGCTCCGTCATATCGATGAGCGTGGAGCGGCTCGAGACAAAACGCCCTGCGGAGTCGGTCACCGCCGTGGCGCTCAGTAGGATGGGAAAGGTCGATCCGTCTTTCCGAATGAACTCGAACTCAAGATCCTTGATCTGCCCGTCCCTGATAAACTGCGGGAACCGCTCCTTGAATAGGACAACCCCGGCAGGGGTAATTAAATCCGCGAATCGTCTCTTGCCGATGAGTTCTTCCTTCGTATATCCCAACCAGTCCAGCTCTGTCTGGTTCATGGCGACGACGAGGCCGGTGGAGTCCAGCGAATGGTATCCGCAAGGAGCCCGGTCATAGAGGTCTTGCACCTCCTCGGCCGTCTTCTTCAGCAGCAGCGAACGTTCCCGCAGGGCCACCTGTTCCGCGGCCAGTTCCATTGATTTGTGCCATTCACGAGTCAAGCGTTTCTGTTGATCGATCACATAGGCAATGAGCGGGAAGATGATGAGGCTGAAGGAACGATTGGTTTGCGGCAGCCACGTTGGGACTCCAGGCATGTCACTGGACATCACGTAGCCGAGGAATGTCAGTGCCGTGCAGATTCCTGCGACGATACGTGAACTCCAGCGATGGGGCGCCCAGGAGGTGAGGATCAGCGGCAGGACATACAGAACCCACACGGGAACGCCACGGGGAGTGACGCAGTCCAGAAGGAACGTGCCCGCGCCGAGGGCGGCCATCACCGTGAAAAGGCCCAGTTCGCCAATGCGAGGCGTGAGTGTCTCGGTCGTTAGCCCGTGGAGACCATCCCTGGTCATGGGGCTCCTGCTCGGCAACGCGTGGTACCGCGGATCAAACGTCCACGGTGCCCGACAGATCGATGATGTGGTTCACTATGAGGAAGAACAGCAAAATCCGATAGATGCCATATGCCCTAGTGACATGCCTAGGGGTGTTCGGGTGAGGTTACTGGATCGGCGGATGGGACAGCGGGTTGGCCTGATTGCAGCGTGTAATGACACGGGACGGCACCTGGAGTCCAGCGCGCGCGATCATGCAAAAAGTGAGTGTTTCCGCAACCGGCTAGAAATTCGTCTCGCTGCTCGCGGAGGTTTTATTGAGGACGGTGGCTGCGGCTCTTGATAGGGCAGCGTCCTGGTCGTGGTCCAACGCATAAATACGAAATTGCACGAGCCTGGTCGGCAGCAGATCAAGCAATTCTTCCAGGGGCTCGGCGGATAACCCCTTGGTCCCGGGATCATAGACGAGCAGAGGAGTCCCGCGCGTGTCTTTGGGGTCTGGTCGAGGGTCGAGCGGCGCCATGTCGACGCGGAAGGGGAGGGTGCGCAATTTGGGGGACAGGGCCGACTGAATCTGTTTCTGAAAGTGTGCGTGGCTGGGGAAGTCCATGCCCCGTTCGACGCCTTTTTCCTTGAGGACCGTGCTGTAGGCCATTTTCCATTTCACGTCCCGCCCGAGGATGTGCGCCCACTCGGCATGCAGGCGGCGGAGTGCGCTGCTTGAAGCCTTTTCCCATCGCCGCACATCTTCCAGCAGCGACCAATCCGTCAACGTCAGGTAGTCGTCCATGTGACGGGCCGGATTGGCGGGGAACAGCCGCTTCATGGTGTCGCCGAAGATATCGCGCAGATGGATGTCGATCGCCCTGGTCGTCCGGTGATAGTAGACATTCGAGTACAGATACATGCGGGTGTTCAGAAACATGTGCAGAGCCGGAAGTCCGGTCTTGTGGATCGTAAATCCCTTGTCGGTGATGATGGTGTAGTGAATCAGCCTGGTGAGATCGACCGGTCCCACCGCGACGCCGCACATATAGGCATCGCGCAAGACATAGTCCAGGTTGTCGGCCGTGTAGCTGCCAGAAATGATCGGCTGGAGGACATTGATCCAGCGCGGAATGCGGGAGTTGTCCTTGCCCTTTTCCTTCAAGATCACATGGGCGATGTGGTCCGGATTCAGTTCTTCTCCCCGGTCGAAAGGGCCGGACGGGCTGCGCCGGATTTTCTTGATGAGTGCGCCTAGATGCTCGCGCACGATGATCTGGCCGAGTTTTTCATGCGAGAGGCCGAACCCATGCAGATAGTTATCATCGAAAAAGTGGCAGAACGGGCCGTGCCCGATGTCATGGACGAGGGCGGTGATTCGCAAGAATTCTTCCACGAATGCGGCGGAGGGAAGGTCGGGGACGGCTTGTCGTAGAAAGGGATAGAGGTGACGGGCAAACCGTCCGGCAACATGCATGGTCCCCAACGAATGCACGAACCGCGTATGTTCGGCGGAGGGATAGACCCATCGGGCGCTCTGCAGCTGGTAGATGTATCGCAGACGCTGGACCCAGGGGGAGTCGATCAGATCCTTTTCCGTGCGCTCGGACGGATCGGGAGTCGCATAGGGCACGGTGAACGAGACGTATTCATGGATCGGATCGGCAATAAGCGCGGAACCGTCATAGGGCGCTGGAGGAATGGAGGAAGGTAGTTTCATGCGTGGACGACCGATGGCTGATCTTAGCCCAGGCCGGACGGCGGGGGCAAATGCGGTGCGCGGTCGTCCGCACGGTTTCGTCGGTACTTGGTGAGCACGACATACGCGAGGGGATAAGCCAGCAGGGCGCCGGCGATGCTCAGCACCATTCCGCCCAGCGCAAACGGCCAGGCGTAGGGGGCGACCTGCTGATAAATACCCATGAACGAGAGGTCGCTCCAATCGAACGAGGGAAAGTCCCGCACCCCGAGTAAGACGGCGCCGGTCCAGTAGGTGGCGCCGAGAATGGGAATGAGGGTCCAGGGGTTGTTGAGAAAGGCTCCGGTGAGCAGGGCCACCACATTCCACCCGAACGCCCAGGCGCAGAATCCCACCATGACCATATGCAGGCCATAGGCCGGTGAAAAGCCGATGAAGACGCCGATGGCGAAGGCGAGCGCCGTCCGGTGCGGCGATTCATCGAGATGGAGAATTTGTCGAAACAGGGAGCGTACGTTAGCCATAACGCGGTTGCCGGGCCGATGCTGTCACGACGGTCTTCGAAAGTGTTCGTAGCTGGTCAGCGGCAGGGGACTCGTGGTGCCCCGCTCCGTTCGCAAGCGCAGACCGGACTGTTTCGGAGTGATGGTGCCGATGCAGCTGAAGTGAAACCGGGTGGTTTTCGCTAACCGCTCAAAGCGGGCTTGCCGGCCGGCCGGTACGGTAAACAACAACTCATAATCCTCCCCGCCTTGCAGCGCAATCTCCTGAGGTCGCAGGCCGTACGCTGACGCATAGGCTCGACAGGCCGCGGAGATCGGGAGTGAGTCACCGAGGATCTCCGCCCCGACGTCGCTTTCTTCACAGATGTGACGGAGATCTCCGGTGAGGCCGTCGGAGAGGTCGATGGCTGCCCCGGCGAGCCTGTGTGTGACCAGCCACCGGCCCTCGGCGATACGGGCGGAAGGGCGATGGTGACGAGCCAGGAGAAACCGCGCCTGTCCGGCGGGAAGCGTTCGGCGTCTTCGGGAACTCAAGAGGTCCAGCCCCGCGCGGGAGTCGCCCAGGGTCCCCGTCACATAAAGCCGATCCCCGACCCTGGCGCCGCTGCGTAGCAGGGCGCGACCGGGGCGCACGACGCCGGTCAGGGTGATGTTGAGAAAGAGTCCGTGCGTGGAGGCCGAGGTATCGCCGCCGACGAGGCAGACTCGATAGGGGGCGGAGGCCTGCATCATGCCCCGGTAGAGTTGGTGAATTTGCGTCGTTGAACAGGTCGGCGGGATGGCAATGGAGACGAGCATGAACCGGGGTGTGCCGCCCATCGCGGCGATGTCGCTGAGGTTGGCGATCGCCGCTCTGTAGCCGATGTCCTCACACGACGAGGTGGCGAGGTCGAAGTGCACTCCTTCCGTCAGCAGGTCCGTAGTGATGAGCGTCCACTCGGTCGAGGATGTCTTCAGGATGGCGGTGTCGTCGCCGATGCCGAGGACCACTTGCCGGTCGGGTGTGGCCGCCTGGGCATGCAGGCGACGAATCAAGCCGAACTCGCTGTTGACCGGGCGAGCCCGGCGGGATCGGCCTGACGGCATCAGCGCACCAGATTCCGGATCGTTCGTCTCAACGGCAGGTCGGCAATAACGATCACACGCCTCACGCGCAGGGGAACTAAAGGGCCAGGGACGCGCGCGCCGCCGTGCGCTGTAACCGACGGCGGGTTGAGCCGGTTGCTCGAGCCGATCCGGCGGCCTTCACCGCTTTTTTCGCGGGAGCCTTGGGCGACGCTGCGCCGGCCTTTCGCGATGGTCCCCGCCGCAAGGCGGCGTGGATCACATCGTCCACGGTGTCCACGAAGATCAACTCAATGCCTTTGAGGATGTGCTTGGGAATCTCGTCCAAATCTTTCTTGTTGCGCTTCGGCAGCACGACCGTCGAGAGCCTCGCACGCTTGGCCGCGAGGATTTTTTCTTTGAGCCCGCCGATCGGGAGGACCCGACCGCGCAAGGTAATTTCGCCGGTCATCGCCAGATCACGGCGCACCGGCACTTGCGCCAACGCGGAGGCGATCGCGGTGGCCATCGTGATGCCCGCGGAGGGCCCGTCTTTCGGCGTTGCCCCGGCCGGTACGTGGATGTGTATGTCGTTTTTCGCGAACTGGTCCGGGCTGATCCCGAGAGTTTTCTCCCGCGACCGCACATAACTCAGGGCCGCCTGAGCCGATTCCTTCATGACGTCGCCGAGGTGGCCGGTGAGCGTGAGTTGCCCCTTCCCCTTCATGACGGTGGCTTCGATATACAACACGTCGCCGCCGCTTTCGGTCCAGGCGAGACCGGTGGCCACACCGATTTCGTCTTTCTCCAATTCCGCCTCGGGAACGAATTTCGCCACGCCCAGGAATTTGTTCAGGTTGGTGTGGTCGATCGCATGGCACTCGGCTTTGCCTTCCGCGACCTTTTTGGCGACCTTGCGCATCAGGTTCGCAATCTCACGTTCGAGATTACGGACGCCGGCTTCACGCGTGTAGTGCGTGATGACGTGACGTATCGCCTTTTCGGAGACGCGAATATGTTCCTCCGTGATGCCGTGTTCGTTCATCTGGCGCGGGATCAGATACTTGTGCGCGATGCCGAGTTTCTCCTCCTCCGTGTACCCGGGGATGTCGATGACCTCCATGCGATCCCGCAGGGCGGGAAGGATCGGATCCATCAGATTCGCCGTCGTGACGAACATGACTTCGGTCAAATCGAAGGGCACCCCGAGATAGTGATCGGTGAAGGTGCTGTTCTGTTCGGGGTCCAAGACTTCCAGGAGCGCGGCCGAGGGGTCGCCTCGAAAATCCATGCCCACCTTATCGACTTCGTCGAGCATGAAGACGGGATTGTTCGTGCCTGCTTGCTTCATCCCCTGGATGATCCGTCCCGGCAACGCGCCGACATAGGTCCGCCGATGGCCCCGAATTTCCGCTTCATCCCGTACGCCGCCCAGACTGATCCGGACAAACTCCCGGCCCAACGCGCGCGCGATGGATTTCCCGAGTGATGTCTTGCCCACGCCCGGCGGGCCGACGAAGCAGAGAATCGGACCCTTCATTTTTTCCTTCAGCTTGCGCACGGCAAGGTATTCGATGATGCGTTCCTTGACCTTTTCCAGATCGTAGTGATCCTCGTTCAGCACCTTCATCGCGGCTTTCAGGTCGAGATTGTCCTTGGACTTTTTATTCCAGGGCAGTTCGACCATCCATTCCAAGTAGGTGCGGACCGTAGCCGACTCGGCCGTATCCGGATGCATCTTCTCCAGCCGCTTCAGCTGTTTCTCGGTTTCCTTGAGCACCTTTTCGGGCATTTTGGCGTCTTTGATCCGCTTGCGGAACTCAGCGACCTCTTCCGCCCGTTCGTCCAATTCTCCGAGTTCCTTCTGGATGGCTTTCAACTGCTCGCGCAGGAAATATTCGCGCTGGGTTTTGTCCATCTCGCCTTTGGCCTGGGCCTGGATCTTTTGCTGCATCGAGAGGACGTCGATTTCCTTCGCGAGAATTTCGCTGATCTGGCGGAGCCGCTGAATCGGATCGACGATTTCGAGGACCGTCTGGGTAATGTCGACTTTCAAGCCGAGGTTCGAGGCGACCATGTCGGCGAGGCGGCCCGGGTCCTCCAGATTTTCGATCACGACCATCACATCGGGAATGAGCACCTTGCCGAGGCTCACGATCTTTTCGATCTGTTCCTTGACGGTGCGCATGACCGCCTCGGTCTCCAGTGTCGAGCCCGGTTGTTTCGTCTCGACGAGTTTCTCGATGCGGACGGAATAATAGGGATCGCTCTGGATGTATTCCTCGATCCGGCCCTTGGCGAGGCCTTGCACCAGAATCTTGATGCGTTCGTCGGGAAGTTTGAGCATCCGCATGATGATGCCCACTGTGCCGACTTGGTGAATGTCTTCCGGCTGCGGATTTTCCACATCCAACGATTTCTGCGTGGCGAGGAACAGCATACGGTTGCCGGCGAGCGCCGCTTCGATCGCCTTGATCGACATGTCACGGCCGACGAACAGGGGCAACACCATGTAAGGGAAGACGACGATATCCCGCACCGGCAGCAGGGGCAGCTGGTCCGGCGGTTCGAGGTTCTGGTTGTTTGAAAAGTCTTGTTCTACTGCTTCAGCCATGAGGCTCCAGTCTGCCGATCTAGAGTGTTCGTGTGATGTCGTGTTGTGGCTCGGTTCGGGCGACGGTCATCCGTCTTGCCCGTGGCTAGGTAGTGGTGGTGCGTGTTCGACCTTGGCCGCGACGACGCGTGTCGGTGGCCGTCGGGCGGAGTCGCTGTTGCAGGAATTCGCCGAACGCAGGTCCCAAGGACGGGTTCTTGAGCGCCAATTCGACGGTGGCGATGAGAAAGCCGAGCTTGTCGCCCGCATCATGCCGCTGCCCTTCGACCTCGTGGGCGAACATCGGGGTATGTTTTACGAGTTGGCGTAAGGCATCCGTCAACTGAATCTCTCCGTTCTTGCCCGGCGGGGTCTTGCGGAGAATCGGAAAAATCTCCGGCGGCAGGACATAACGTCCGATGACGGCAAGATTGGACGGTGCGTCGGCGGGGGCCGGTTTTTCCACCAGGTCGTCGACGCGGTGGAGGCCATTGCGTACCTTGCGCGCAGAGATGATGCCGTACCGGCTGACTTCTTGTTGCGGGACTTCCTGCACGCCCAAGACTGCGCCTTTGCGTTGCTTGTAGATGTGAATCAGCTGGGCGAGGCCTGGCACGGCCGCGTCGATGATCTCGTCGCCGAGGATGACGGCGAACGGTTCATCGCCGATCAAGTGTTGCGCGCAGAGGACCGCATGTCCGAGTCCCATGGCTTCCGGTTGCCGGACGTAACAAAAGTTGGCCAGATTGGAAATGTGCCGCATCTGATTCAGCACCTGGCCCTTGCCGCTGCCCTTCAAATTTTCTTCGAGTTCGAGGGAACGGTCGAAGTGGTCTTCGATTGCGCGTTTGCCTCGGCCGGTGATGACGATGATGTCTTCGATGCCCGACGCGACCGCTTCTTCGACGACGTATTGAATCAGCGGTTTGTCGACCAGCGGGAGCATCTCCTTGGGAGAGGCCTTGGTAGCGGGGAGGAAGCGTGTGCCCAGTCCGGCTGCGGGAATAATAGCTTTACGTACATCGGTTCTGATCATAGGGCGATAGTATGTGAAGGGGTAGGTGAAGTCAAGATTCCATCGGCTCTTTTCAGGCGCGGTGCCGCGCTCGTCACGCGGGGAAACTCCTTTACATTGAAAAATACGGTCAATATA
Source organism: Nitrospira sp. CR1.2 (assembly GCA_014055495.1). Taxonomy (GTDB): domain Bacteria; phylum Nitrospirota; class Nitrospiria; order Nitrospirales; family Nitrospiraceae; genus Nitrospira_A. The sequence continues at coordinate 10,259 of WIAG01000051.1, read as the reverse complement.
ATCCGAGAGTTTTTCTGCAACTGTGCGGTGGTGCTGCAACGAAAGCGGCGCATCGGTGATGGCAACGGGAACAGTTCGTCAGTGCCTGCGCAGGGCCGGTCGGCTCGCTGTTCGAGAGGCGACAGGAAGCGTGGCGTTTTCCCATCTTCATATTCAGGGCAACCAGTGCGTGCATTCCCAGGCGGTACGGAAGGATTGTGGTGACCAAGTCGGGAGGCAGGCGGTGGCTGTCGGTTCTCATTCTCGCGCTCGCGGTGCTCCACGCGATCGGTCTCGGCGAATTCTTGTACGCGCAGGACGGGTTGCCGCTGGTGACCTCGGTCACGATTCGTGGGCAGAAACGCATTGAATTGCAGGCGATCGAGGGCCGTATCACGCTCAAGCCCAACGATCGCTTCACCGCCGAGGCGCTTCGGGAACAGGTCAAAATTCTTTACGGAACCGGCTACTTCGAAGACGTCCAGGTGGAGACGGAGTCGGGGGCAGGCGGGGTGGCCGTCGGGTTTATCGTGAGGGAAAAGCCGTTTATCACCGAGATCGTGTTCGACGGCAATGAAGAACTGAGCGATGACAAGCTCAAGGAAAAGATTACGATCAAGAGCCAGACCTTTCTCGATCAGCAGCAGGCCAAGGAGAGTGCCGAGAAGGTCCGGCTCGCCTATCAAGAAGACGGGTACTACAACTGCCAGGTGATCCCCGTCATCCAGACGGTGGATGAAGATCGGAAGCGGTTGACCTATTTCATCAAGGAAGGGACCAAGGCCAAAGTCCGGCAGATCCACTTCGACGGCATGCGGGCCGTGACCAAGGAAGAAGTCTTCAAAGTGACGGCCACCCGGGAGTGGATTCCGTGGTACGGGCTCATCACGCAGTTGAAGGTGCCCTCGCTCTTGTCCGATGCCGGCGTCTTGAAACGCGAAGAACTCGGGAACGACATCGAGCGCATCCGTGAGGTGTATCTGAACAAGGGCTATCTCAATGTGCAGATCAGCCAGCCGACGTTGGAATTGAGCGAAGACAAGAAATGGTTCGAGATCAACTATTCGGTCGTCGAGGGCGAGCCCTTCACGGTGCAGGAGGTCGGCTTTCGCGGGAATACGGTGTTCGAAGACCATGAATTGCGGGAGGGGCTGGGAATCCGTCCCGGTGAAATCTTTCAACGGGCGAAGATCCGGGGTGAAATCACCCGCATCACGGACCTGTACGGCGCAAAGGGCTACGTCTTTGCCGATGTGGTCCCCAACGTGACGCCGGACAACGCCGCGCATACCGCTACCATCACCCTCAATGTGAAAGAGGGGGAGATGATGCGGATCCGGGAGATTCATGTCACCGGTAACGACAAGACGCGCGACAATGTCGTGCGTCGGGAATTGCGTCTGGATGAGCAGGACGTGATCGATACGTTGGCGTTGAAGCGCAGTTTTCAGCGCTTGAACAACCTCAACTTCTTCGAGACGGTGGAAATTCTGCCCCAACAGGTCGATGTCGATAAGGTCGATCTCAACGTGAAGGTGAAGGAGAAGCCAACCGGCCAGTTCAGTATCGGCGGCGGATTCAGCACCCTGGATAAACTGGTGGCGATTGCGGATATTACGGAAGGCAACCTGGGCGGAAACGGCTGGTTGGGCCGTATTCGTGGACAGTTGGGCCAACAGCGCTCCTTGGGACTCATCACGTTCCGGAATCCCTACGTGAACGATTCCTACAATGCGCTCCAACTCGATGTGTACCGCTCCATGACCAACTATATTTCGTATTTCGAATCCAAGTCGGGCGCGAGCGTGACCTGGAGCCGCTGGTTGTCGGAATACGTGAACGGAAGTATCAGTCTGTTCGGCGAGCAGCTCAAGTACAGCGATCCGCAAGAAGGGTTGTGCCCGGATCTCATCCCGCTCATCTGCGGTCAGCTCGGCACACAATCGTCGACGGGTGTTCGCACCTCGATTTTTCGCGACACGCGCGACTATTATCTGGATCCACGCACCGGGTGGCGCTTCAGTCTCGGCGTGGATTACGGAACGCCCGCGCTGGGCGGCAGCAATCACTTTTTCAAGTATTATGCGGACGTGATCAAATACACACCCTTGATCTACGACACGCGGTTTTCGGTGCACGTTCGTTACGGCTCGACAGAGGGGATCGGGGGCCGGCCCATTCCCCTCACCGAGCGATTCTTCGTCGGCGGTATCAACACCATGCGCGGATTCGTGTTCGGACGGGCGGGACCTGTGACGCCGAACGGGTCCCTCTTGGGTTCCGCGAAGGAACTGATCTTCAACAACGACTTTATCTTCACCATTTCGTCGGAAGCGAAGTTGAACGGAGTGTTCTTCTTCGATTATGGAAACGGATTCGACGACAATGAGCCGGTGCGGTTCGACAAACTGCGGGCCGCGGCCGGATTTGAAGCCAGGTGGATTTCTCCGTTCGGTCCGTTGCGGGCCGCCTACGGGATCAATCTCGATCCGCGTCCGACCGAGCGGATGGGTGTCTTCGAGTTCACCATCGGATCACTGTTCTAAGGCGGCACCTGTCCGTCGAGACGCGGGAAAGGAAGCGCGGCACATGGGAGGAGCACAGTACCGATCGGGGACGAGCGGCGCCATGCAGGCCGGATTGTGTCTGCTGTTGCTGGCGATGGCACTCGTCATCGGCGGGTGCCGTTCAGGTCAATCGTCCGGGCCGGCATCGACGCGGATCGGTGTGGTGGACCCCCAGCGTATCCTGGGCGAGACCAACGCCGGGAAGCGAGCCAAGGACATGCTGGCCTCGTTTGCCAAGAACCGGCAGGCGCTGATCGAACTGGAAGAAAAAGAGTTGCGGCGGATGGAGGAAGACTTCGTAAAACAGGGCAGCGTGCTCAGCGCGAACGCCAAACGTGAACGGGAAGAACAGTTCCGGCGCCGGATGGCCGAGTATCAACAAAAAGTGACCGACCTGAACCGTGAAGTGCAGGATAAGCAGAAGGAAGTGTTGGACGGGTTTCGGGACAAGATCGAAGCGCTCTCGGGCAAGGTCGCGAAGCGGCTCGAACTGCAGGCCGTGTTCGACCGTGGACGGGGCGGGCCGACGATCTATGCCGAGGAGGCGGTGGATGTGTCGGCGCAGGTGATTGAGGAATTCAATAAAACGTATCCATGAAGAGGGATCGCATGAACGGACGAAATTGGATCGTTGCCGCGGTTGCGCAGGTGTTGCTGATCTGGGGCGTTCATTCGGCTCAGGCGGCGGACCGTATCAAGGTGGCGATGATGGATCAGCAGCAGGTCATCGAGCGCAGCGTGGCCGGGAAGCGCGCGCTGGAGGAGTTGAAGAGTTATTCCACGACACGCCAGAAGATTATCGATTCCGACGACCAGGAATTGAAGGAGCTGGAGAAAGGTGTGCAGGATACGACCCTTTCCGAAGAGGCCCGCAAGGAAAAGCAGGAACATTTCCGCGTCAAGCTGGAGGCCTATCAGCGCCGGATTCAGGACTTCAACCGTGAGGTGCAGGAAAAGCAGCGATCGATGGTGGCGGAATACGGACAGAAGATTCAGGCTGCCGCCTCGGCGGTCGCGCAAAAGGAAGGCTACGCGGCCGTAATCGACAGAGGGAGTGAGACAACGTTCAAGATCGTGATCTACAGTCACCCGTCCGTCGATCTTACGGAACAGATCATCAAGGAATTCGACCGGCAGAACAAGTAGCAGTCGTCATCGTTCATGCAAGACAGGAGGCGGGGCTGATGTCAGTGATGGACAGTATTGAGATTCAATCGATCCTTCCCCACCGGTATCCGTTTTTGCTCGTCGATCGTATCCGTGAACTCGATCCGGATCGCCGCATCGTGGGGATCAAGAACGTCACGATCAACGAGCCGTTTTTTCAGGGGCATTTCCCCGGGCGTCCGGTCATGCCGGGGGTCCTGATCCTGGAGGCGTTGGCGCAGGTGGGCGGCGTGCTGGCGTTCAACTCGCTCGGTTCCGTGGGCCGGCCGGTGGTCTATCTCACCGGAATCGACGCGGCGAAATTCCGGAAGCCCGTAGTGCCCGGAGATATTCTCCGGTTGGAGGTGGATGTCCTGAAGAAACGCGCGCCCTTCTGGAAGATGCAGGGGAAGGCGTTTGTCGATACCGAACTGGTCTGTGAAGCGGAAGTCACCGCGATGGTGACGGATGAAAAGCCGGCCGGCGGACAGTGAGCGGCCGATGCGGCTCGACGGTATCCGTGAAGTGAACAGGGGCGAGGGCGATGTGAGGAGGTGTGAGTGAAGATTCATCCGACCGCGGTGATCCATCCGAAAGCGGTGCTCGCAGATGATGTAGAAGTCGGGGCCTACTCCGTCGTCGGAGAGCACGTCACGATCGGCGCCGGCACACGAGTCTTGTCCCATGTGGCGATCGACGGCTGGACCGACATCGGGGAACGATGCGAGCTGCATCCCTTCGTGTCCGTGGGAGGGCCGCCGCAGCATATGCAGTATAAAGGGGAGCCGACCAAAGTCGTGATCGGTCACGACAATATCCTGCGCGAGTATGTGACGGTCAATCGGGCGACCGTGCAGGGCGGCGGCGTGACCTCGGTGGGAAACGCGAATTTTCTGATGGCGTACGTCCACGTGGCTCATGATTGCCATTTGGGTAATCATTTGATTCTGGCGAATGCCGCCAGTTTGGCCGGCCATATCACGATCGGCGATCATGCCATCATCGGCGGGCTCTCGGGCATTCACCAATTTGTGCGGATCGGGGCCTATGCCATGGTCGGAGGCTGCTGCGCGCTGGGCCAGGATCTCCCGCCGTTCATGCGCGCGGCCGGAGGGTACCGGGCTCGCATGTACGGATTGAACTCCATCGGTCTCCGAAGGCACGGCTTCTCCGCCGAACGTATTGCTGCTCTGAAACACGCGTACGAGTTGCTGTTCCGGTCTGGGCATCGCGTCTCCGAAGCCGTCAAGCTGGCGCGCGAACAGTTCAGCGCGAGCCAGGACGTCTTGCAGGTCGCCGAGTTTATGCAAGGCAGCAAGCGCGGCATTTGCCGGTCGGTCGGAAAAGGTCAGGAAGACGAAGAGGAATAGCCCGGTGGGCGAGCAGGTGCATGCAGACAGAGCAGCTCCCCAGGGTGGGCGGATCGGGCTCATCGCCGGCAACGGCCGGTTTCCGATCATCTTTGCCGACAACGCCAGACGGCTCGGATACGAGGTGACTGCGGTTGCGCATGAAGGGGAAACCGACCCGGAACTGGCGCGGCATGTCGATCGCATTCACTGGATCAAGATCGGCCAATTCGGCAAGTTGATCGATGCACTCAAGGGCGACGGCGTGCAGCAGGCCGTCATGTTGGGCGGAATCAAAAAGACCCATGTCTTTTCCACGGTCCGCCCGGACTTTCGGGCCTTGGCGCTGGCGGCGAAACTGATCCATCTGAAAGACGACGATATCCTGCGACGAGTCGCGGAGGAAATCGAACAGGAAGGGATCCGGATCTGCGAGTCGACGTTCGGGCTGCAGGGGATTCTCGTGGAAGCGGGCACGTTGACGCGACGCGAGCCCAGTAAGAAGGAATGGGCCGATATTCAGTACGGCTGGGATGTGGGGAAACAGATCGGCGCGCTGGACATCGGCCAATGTGTCGTGGTGAAGGACGGCGTTATCGTTGCGGTGGAGGCGGTGGAGGGCACCGATGGGGCGATCCGGCGGGGCGGGGACTTGGCGCACGGCGGCGCGGTGGTCGTCAAACGGTGCAAACCGCAGCAGGATCTCCGGTTCGATCTCCCGGCCGTCGGTCCGCGGACGATCGAGGTGATGGAAAGCGTGAAGGCCTCCGTCCTGGCATTGGAAGCCGGACGCGGGATTCTTCTGGACCGCGACGACACGATCGCGAAGGCGAACCGCGCCGGTATTGCGATCGTCGGAGTGACATGAGTGCATTCGGCATCAGCGCGGCAGTCGCTCGTCGGCGGCAGGGGAGGGCGCGATGAAACCGCTTCGGGCAGGCGTCATCGGCGTCGGCCACCTGGGTCAGCACCATGCCCGGCACTATGCGACGTTGCCCGGTGTGATTCTGGCGGGTGTGTGTGATGCGTCGGCCGAGCGTGCCAAGTTGATCGCCGACCGCCATGGCGTGCAGGCTTCGACGAATCCCGCCGATCTGCTGGCGCAGGTCGATCTCGTCAGTGTCGCCGCGCCGACCTCTGCGCATTTTTCTGCGGCAAGAGCCTGTCTCGACGCGGGGAAACATGTCCTGGTCGAAAAACCGATCGCGGTGACCTCGGCAGAGGCCCGTGAGTTGGTCGAGCTGGCCGCCCGCCGTGGCTGTCTCTTACAGGTCGGGCATAGTGAGCGGTTCAATCCGATCATGCAGCGCATGCGGCCCCATATCGAGCGACCGGCCTTCATCGAGGGGCACCGACTCAGCGCCTTCGGCGAGCGGGGGACCGATGTCGATGTCGTGCTCGATCTTATGATTCATGACCTGGATCTCGTCCTGTCGTTCAACCCGGGGCCGGTCGAGGAAGTGCGGGCCGCCGGGGTGCCGGTGTTGTCGCCCAATATCGATATCGCCAATGCCCGGATTGCGTTCGCGAGCGGATGTGTCGCCAACCTGACGGCCAGTCGCGTGTCCACAAACAAGATGCGCCGGTTGCGATTTTTTCAGCGAGACCGGTATGTGTCGATCGATTTTCAGACACGGCAGGCGCTGGTGTCTCGACGGGTACAGGGCAGCGGACCGCGGCCGACGATCGATGTCGAAACCTTCCAGGCTGGGGATGAGGAGCCGTTGCGGCTTGAATTGGATGCGTTTGTGCAAGCCGTGGCCGCAGGGTCACGCCCCGTCGTGTCCGGCGAAGACGGCGAAGCGGCGCTCAATCTCGCCGCGCTGGTGCTGGATGCCATCGGCCAATTCACGCAACGCCATTCCGTCGGCGACGCGACGGCGGCGGCCTTCGGTCACGAGCCGGTGTAGAGGGGCCACTCCTTGTCTGTTTGCATGAGCACAACGACATGCCGCGCATCCTAATCGTCACCGGGGAGGCGTCCGGGGACCTCCACGGGGCCCACTTGGTCAAAGCCTTGAAGGCCCTCGCGCCCAACCTTCAGATCGTGGGGATCGGCGGGGCATCGATGCGGGCGGCCGGGGCGGAGGTGGTGAAGGATATCCCTCAGTTGGATGTCATGGGACTGATCGGCCTGTCCGCCGTGAAGGCCATGCTGCAGCGAGTCTCCCGCATCCGGGCCTTGATCAAACGCGAGCGCTGGGACCTCGTGGTGCTGATCGACAATCCCGGGCTCAACTTTCATTTTGCGCGTGTGGCCAAAGCCAGTGGTCTGAAAGTCTTGTACTACATTGCGCCGCAAGTGTGGGCGTGGCGCAGGGGGCGGATGCGCTGGATTCAGCAGCGGGTCGACCATGTGGTGGCGATTCTGCCCTTCGAGGAGCCGCTCTATAAGAACGCTGGCGTGCGGTGTACCTTCGTCGGCAATCCGCTGCTCGACGAAGTGGCGCCGACGTACGACCGGGACGCGCTGCGCCGCCGGTTCGGCCTGACGGACGATGGACCGGTAGTCGGATTGTTCCCGGGAAGCCGCAAAGCCGAGTTGCTGGAACATGTGCCGCTGCTGCTTGAGACGGTGAAGCGTCTCGTGGAGCGCCACCCGACCATGCAGTTCGTGCTGGCGCAAGCCTCCTCGGTTCAGGACCAGTTTCTTGCGGACCTCTTGAAGAACAGTCCGGTTCCTATCAAGGTCTTTCGCAATCTGGCCAGTGAGGTGATGGCGGCATCGGACCTGCTGGTCGTGAAGTCGGGCACCTCCACGTTGCAGGCGGCCGTGGTGGGCACGCCCATGATTTTGTTTTACCGGGCGCCATCCTGGATGACCTACCGATTGGCGCGGCTGTTGATTCGAGTGCCGTGGATCGGTTTGGCGAACCTTGTCGCCGGTCGAGGGATCGTCCCCGAGTTGATCCATGATGACGCGACCCCGGAACGGTTGGCGCAGGAGGCTCTGCGGCTGTTGACGGATCGTCGCGCCTATGACGAGATGAAGGCCGCGCTGCGATCCGTGCGCGAGGCGCTCGGCACGCCCGGAGCCTCCCATCGGGCGGCAGAGGCTGTGTTGGCGGAGTGCGGTTCATGAAGCAGTATCTGCGTCTCCTCAGCTACCTGTACCCCTACCGTCTACGGCTGGCCGCGGCGTTTGCCTGCGCGCTCCTCGTCGCCGGACTCTCCGCGACCTATGCCTGGCTGGTACGACCGGTGTTGGATGGTCTCTTCATCAGCAAGGACGAAAGTCTGCTCCTCGTGCTGCCGGTCGCCATTCTGGCGGTGGCGGTGCTCAAAGGCGTGTTCAACTACGGGCAGAACTATCTGATGAACTATGTCGGCAATCAGGTGATCGGCGACATCAGAGAGCAACTCTTTTCCAAGCTGGTCCGCTTGCCCGTCCGGTTTCACGATACCAATACGTCCGGCCGTCTGGTGTCCCGGGTCATCAACGACGTGAACCAGATGGCGAACGCCGTCGCCGGCGTCCTGAAAGATCTGTTCCAGCAGGGACTGACCTTTCTGGCGATGATCGGGGTCATCATCTACCAGAACTGGAAACTGGCGATGGTCTCGATGATCGTCGTGCCTCTGTCCGTGGTGACCATGGCCCGCATGGGCAAGAAACTGAGAGGCCTCGCGACGCGCGGACAGGAGCGCATGGGGGACATGGCGTCGACGCTCCAGGAAACCCTGGCCGGGATTCGCATGGTGAAATCGTTCGGTCGGGAGGAGGAAGAGGCCACGCGATTCCGCCAGAGCAACGACGCGTTCATCCACACCACGATGAAAGCGATCCAGGTCTCCTCGCTCGGATCTTCCCACATGGAGGTCATCGGTGTGCTCGGGGTCGCGGGAATCATCTGGTACGGCGGGTATCTGGTGATTCACGATGAAATGACGCCCGGCGCATTCTTTTCCTTTTTGGCCGCGATGTTCATGGCCTATACGCCGATTCGCCGGTTGTCGGGCGCCAACAACACCGTCCAGCAGGCGCTGGCTGCGGCTGAGCGTGTCTTCGACGTCCTGGACCTTCCGTCTGAACAACAGGAGAACGGCGGGCAGACCGACCTTCCGGCGATCTCCCGCTCGCTCGAGTTCCGCCAGGTCGCTTTTCGGTATGACGGGCAGGCGGAGGCGGCGTTGACCGGGATCGACTTGACGATTCGCGCGGGCGAGATCATCGCATTTGTGGGGAGCAGCGGGAGCGGCAAGACCACTCTGGTCAGTCTGTTGCCGAGGTTTTACGAGCCGACCGGGGGACAGATCCTGATCGACGGAGTAGATGTCCGCTCGTGCACATTGCAGTCGGTGCGCGCGCAAATCGGCATCGTCTCGCAGGAAGTGGTGTTGTTCGACGATACGGTGCGGAACAATATCGGATATGGACGGCAGGGGGCGACGGCGGAAGAGGTGACGCGAGCGGCACAATTGGCCTACGCGCACGAGTTCATCGAGCGTCTGCCGGACGGTTACGAGACGCTGATCGGCGAGCGTGGCCTCAAATTATCGGGCGGCGAACGACAACGATTGGCGATTGCACGGGCGATCCTGCGGGATCCGCCGATTTTGATCCTCGACGAAGCCACCTCCGCCCTGGATACCCAGTCGGAGCGCATCGTGCAAATGGCGCTGGCCAATCTGATGAAAAACCGGACGACGATGGTCGTGGCGCATCGGCTCTCCACGATTCAGAATGCCGACCGCATCGTGGTGTTGGACCATGGACGGGTCGCGGAGGTGGGCACCCATGAAGAGTTGTTGCGCAGAGGCGGTTTGTACAAGCGTCTGCATGCGATGCAGTTTGCCGATGCGCTTCCGCAGTAAACGGGTCGCAGAGAGGGAACGGCAGTCGTGACGAACGAGCCCGCAACGGTACCGCAACAGAAGCCGCCGCTGCTGAAGCGCGTGGAGAACGCCGCGAAACTCGCGGTCGTCCCGCCGGTCGGCTATGCCGTCATTCAGTTTTTACGCCGTACGATGAGTTGGCACACTGAGGGCGGAGAGCATGTGTCACGCCTGTTCGCCGAGGGGCGTTCGGTCATCCTCGCATTCTGGCATGCCCAGCAGTTGATGATGCCGCTGGCGATCCCGCGGCTGGAGGCGCATGTGTTGATCAGTCAGCATCGGGACGGTGAGTTGATCAAACGGATCATCGCGCGATTCGGGCTGGATGCCGTTCGCGGCTCCAGTACCAGAGGGGGCGCGGAAGCCCTTCGCCGCATGATTC
>WIAG01000136.1 GCA_014055495.1 Nitrospira sp. CR1.2 | reverse complement strand
GCGAACGTGGCGAGAAAGGAAGGGAAGAAAGCGAAAGGAGCGGGCGCTAGGGCGCTGGCAAGTGTAGCGGTCACGCTGCGCGTAACCACCACACCCGCCGCGCTTAATGCGCCGCTACAGGGCGCGTGGAGATCCGTGACGCAGTAGCGGTAAACGGCAGACAAAAAAAATGTCGCACAATGTGCGCCATTTTTCACTTCACAGGTCAAGCTTATTATTTTTCGAACTGCGGGTGGCTCCAAGCGCTGAAAGCCATTGTTTCACCGTCTGCAGGAATAAGAATCTTATCTTCAATACCGTGTTCAAGTGAGAACTCGCGTAATTCTGCGCGGGTAAGGAGGCAATGATTGATTGATTCCATGTGAGACGCCACGATGGTCGCAGTTGGCAACATCTTAAGCGTGCGCAAGGTATCTTCTTTGCCCATGATGATCGGACCGTACAGGTCGTTGACCGCATAGCCGGTATTGAGTACCACAATCTCTGGCTTGAAGCGCTGAAGGCTTTTTACATAAGGCTTAACCCAGACGGTGTCACCGGCGATATAAATCGTTTTTTCATCATGATGCGTGAATACCAGACCGCATGCGTCACCCAGTAAATCACCCAATTGGGCATCGGCGTACAGTTCGTTACTGCCGTGCTGGCCGTCAGTTTTATAAATCGTCAGTCCGTCAACAAAATGATTTTCATCTTTCAGTACCCGGATGTTAAAAAAGCCCTGAGAACGGATCAGCGCCGCATCTTTTTCATCCTGCGTATAAATAAGCATGTCTTTAGGAACAGCCTGCTGCGCTGCTTCGTCCCAGTGATCGGTATGAGTGTGGGTCAGGATAACGGCATCAACAGCCAGTAAATCTTCTACAGGCACAGGCAAAGCAACCATGGGATTACGCAGGTGCGGGCGAGCACTCCCGGCAAAACCATCCCAGGCTTCCTTTTCTGCCAGCATTGGGTCGATAAGGAATTTTTTACCGGCATATTGCAGCACGAGAGTGGCATTGCGGATTTGCGTTAATTTCATTTGTATATCTCCTTCTTAAAGTTAAACAAAATTATTTCTAGATTTTTGTCGAACTATTCATTTCACTTTTCTCTATCACTGATAGGGAGTGGTAAAATAACTCTATCAATGATAGAGTGTCAACAAAAATTAGGAATTAATCATCTGGCCATTCGATGGTGTCGGGTCATGTGAGCAAAAGGCCAGCAAAAGGCCAGGAACCGTAAAAAGGCCGCGTTGCTGGCGTTTTTCCATAGGCTCCGCCCCCCTGACGAGCATCACAAAAATCGACGCTCAAGTCAGAGGTGGCGAAACCCGACAGGACTATAAAGATACCAGGCGTTTCCCCCTGGAAGCTCCCTCGTGCGCTCTCCTGTTCCGACCCTGCCGCTTACCGGATACCTGTCCGCCTTTCTCCCTTCGGGAAGCGTGGCGCTTTCTCATAGCTCACGCTGTAGGTATCTCAGTTCGGTGTAGGTCGTTCGCTCCAAGCTGGGCTGTGTGCACGAACCCCCCGTTCAGCCCGACCGCTGCGCCTTATCCGGTAACTATCGTCTTGAGTCCAACCCGGTAAGACACGACTTATCGCCACTGGCAGCAGCCACTGGTAACAGGATTAGCAGAGCGAGGTATGTAGGCGGTGCTACAGAGTTCTTGAAGTGGTGGCCTAACTACGGCTACACTAGAAGAACAGTATTTGGTATCTGCGCTCTGCTGAAGCCAGTTACCTTCGGAAAAAGAGTTGGTAGCTCTTGATCCGGCAAACAAACCACCGCTGGTAGCGGTGGTTTTTTTGTTTGCAAGCAGCAGATTACGCGCAGAAAAAAAGGATCTCAAGAAGATCCTTTGATCTTTTCTACGGGGTCTGACGCTCAGTGGAACGAAAACTCACGTTAAGGGATTTTGGTCATGAGATTATCAAAAAGGATCTTCACCTAGATCCTTTTAAACTAGTGAAGTTACCATCACGGAAAAAGGTTATGCTGCTTTTAAGACCCACTTTCACATTTAAGTTGTTTTTCTAATCCGCATATGATCAATTCAAGGCCGAATAAGAAGGCTGGCTCTGCACCTTGGTGATCAAATAATTCGATAGCTTGTCGTAATAATGGCGGCATACTATCAGTAGTAGGTGTTTCCCTTTCTTCTTTAGCGACTTGATGCTCTTGATCTTCCAATACGCAACCTAAAGTAAAATGCCCCACTGCGCTGAGTGCATATAATGCATTCTCTAGTGAAAAACCTTGTTGGCATAAAAAGGCTAATTGATTTTCGAGAGTTTCATACTGTTTTTCTGTAGGCCGTGTACCTAAATGTACTTTTGCTCCATCGCGATGACTTAGTAAAGCACATCTAAAACTTTTAGCGTTATTACGTAAAAAATCTTGCCAGCTTTCCCCTTCTAAAGGGCAAAAGTGAGTATGGTGCCTATCTAACATCTCAATGGCTAAGGCGTCGAGCAAAGCCCGCTTATTTTTTACATGCCAATACAATGTAGGCTGCTCTACACCTAGCTTCTGGGCGAGTTTACGGGTTGTTAAACCTTCGATTCCGACCTCATTAAGCAGCTCTAATGCGCTGTTAATCACTTTACTTTTATCTAAACGAGACATCATTAATTCCTACCAATGCTTAATCAGTGAGGCACCTATCTCAGCGATCTGTCTATTTCGTTCATCCATAGTTGCCTGACTCCCCGTCGTGTAGATAACTACGATACGGGAGGGCTTACCATCTGGCCCCAGTGCTGCAATGATACCGCGAGAGCCACGCTCACCGGCTCCAGATTTATCAGCAATAAACCAGCCAGCCGGAAGGGCCGAGCGCAGAAGTGGTCCTGCAACTTTATCCGCCTCCATCCAGTCTATCAATTGTTGCCGGGAAGCTAGAGTAAGTAGTTCGCCAGTTAATAGTTTGCGCAACGTTGTTGCCATTGCTACAGGCATCGTGGTGTCACGCTCGTCGTTTGGTATGGCTTCATTCAGCTCCGGTTCCCAACGATCAAGGCGAGTTACATGATCCCCCATGTTGTGCAAAAAAGCGGTTAGCTCCTTCGGTCCTCCGATCGTTGTCAGAAGTAAGTTGGCCGCAGTGTTATCACTCATGGTTATGGCAGCACTGCATAATTCTCTTACTGTCATGCCATCCGTAAGATGCTTTTCTGTGACTGGTGAGTACTCAACCAAGTCATTCTGAGAATAGTGTATGCGGCGACCGAGTTGCTCTTGCCCGGCGTCAATACGGGATAATACCGCGCCACATAGCAGAACTTTAAAAGTGCTCATCATTGGAAAACGTTCTTCGGGGCGAAAACTCTCAAGGATCTTACCGCTGTTGAGATCCAGTTCGATGTAACCCACTCGTGCACCCAACTGATCTTCAGCATCTTTTACTTTCACCAGCGTTTCTGGGTGAGCAAAAACAGGAAGGCAAAATGCCGCAAAAAAGGGAATAAGGGCGACACGGAAATGTTGAATACTCATACTCTTCCTTTTTCAATATTATTGAAGCATTTATCAGGGTTATTGTCTCATGAGCGGATACATATTTGAATGTATTTAGAAAAATAAACAAATAGGGGTTCCGCGCACATTTCCCCGAAAAGTGCCACCTGAAATTGTAAGCGTTAATATTTTGTTAAAATTCGCGTTAAATTTTTGTTAAATCAGCTCATTTTTTAACCAATAGGCCGAAATCGGCAAAATCCCTTATAAATCAAAAGAATAGACCGAGATAGGGTTGAGTGTTGTTCCAGTTTGGAACAAGAGTCCACTATTAAAGAACGTGGACTCCAACGTCAAAGGGCGAAAAACCGTCTATCAGGGCGATGGCCCACTACGTGAACCATCACCCTAATCAAGTTTTTTGGGGTCGAGGTGCCGTAAAGCACTAAATCGGAACCCTAAAGGGAGCCCCCGATTTAGAGCTTGACGGGGAAAGCCGGCGAACGTGGCGAGAAAGGAAGGGAAGAAAGCGAAAGGAGCGGGCGCTAGGGCGCTGGCAAGTGTAGCGGTCACGCTGCGCGTAACCACCACACCCGCCGCGCTTAATGCGCCGCTACAGGGCGCGT
>WIAG01000002.1 GCA_014055495.1 Nitrospira sp. CR1.2 | reverse complement strand
GAGAGCTACCGGCTTCGGGAAAAGAAAAAGGCCGGGCTCCTGGGACGGCGTTCGATCGCGGCCGACGAGGCCACCGAGGGCCCCACCTGATCCTCGCCAGTGGACAAGAAGACCGGTGAAGAGGGGATATTCTACATCGGTGATTTCGGGACAACCATCATCGGTGTTGACAGCCGGCGCCGGCGATTGGGCAGCCGATCGACTCCACCGGCCTCGAACAGCCGATCGCGCCGATCGATGTCACGGCCGCCGCAGCCACCGGCACGCTCGCGGTGGACCTGATCGATACGGGGGGCATTGGGGGCAATGCTCCACTCTATTTGGTGACGCGGGACCAAGCCACGAACCAGGTGCTCGAAAGCCGCCTACTGTTTCCCGCCCGTGCCACGTTTGCCTCGACGACGCCGCTGGGGACACCGCTCGTGGTGGCCTCGGCGACGGTGCCCACCACCACACCGGTGGCGGATGGCACGCTGTACTACCACCAGGACGGCCTCGGCACGGTGACGGAGCTGACCGATAGCAACGGCAGCGTCGCCAAGGCCTATGCGTACGATGCGTATGGGAATATTCTGGAATCACCGGGCACCCTCGAACAGCCGTATACGTATACGGGACGTGAGTTCGACAGCGAGAGCGGGCTCTATTACTACAGAACTCGGTATTATGAGCCTCGAATAGGGCGGTTTTTAAGAAAGGACCCCATTGGTCTTGTTGCAGGGGTAAACCTTTATGCGTATGTGGGGAACACTCCAGCAAATCGATTGGATCCGTGGGGTTTGTTCCCGATGACTGACTGTGTAAAGGGGCTTCTCGCGCCTTACTTCCCAGGTGTGAATCTAGATCTTGTCGATATTCACGAAAGCTTACCCTCCTATGCGCGAGACAATGTGGTGGCGATCACGAGAGGGAATGACATTTACTTTGCTCCGGGCAGATACGATCCCCACTCGCGTGCAGGAATTGCACTGATCGGTCATGAGACTGCTCATGTCGGGCAATATGCTGAGTATGGTGATTTGGGCTTTGTGCTCAAGTACGGCAGCGAATATTTGGCTGGTAGGTTGCAGGGCATGAGCGAAAAGGAAGCATACGAGAATATCTCGTTTGAATGGAAGGCTAGAGCAAAGGAAAGGCAAATCAGGGATGACCTGAAAGCAAAGTATGGCAACGAAGATCCTTGCCCCGAACCAGAGGTTTGCCATGTCGACTACTAAGAATGATTTCTGGTTGACGCCACGAATGTTGCTAACAGGTATTTGCGCGTGGTTATCCATGGCTGCTGGGTGTGGGGCAAACGAGCTTCCTTCAGAATACCAATGGTTTTTTGCCCTCCCGTCAGCTCAACAACATAGAGCATTGGCCAAGGAACCGATGGAGAAGCAGATCGACATTTATCTCTTCGCCATTGAGAATTTTCAACCTTCTGCGTATGGATTCGGTTTCTCTGATGACATAGCAGCGAATGGAAGTGCAGCTGTCCCTTTGCTTATCGCTAGACTGAGAAGAGATCAAAATGAGTCGCATCAATGGGCTCTCATTCAGGTTTTTCGTGATATGGTGAAATTCCATCATGACTTCCGTAATGAAAAGGATACGCTTCAGGTTTTGACAGCAGTGGTTGGTTCGATGAAAGGACCATTCTATCGAAAAGACAGTCAAAATCTGCTGAATGAAATTCTGAGCATGCCCGAGAAGGCTGCCCCATACTAAGCTTCATTTTCAAGCCGCCGGTTAAGTGACGTCAACCGAGCATCAGCTCACGGCCACCAGCAGCCAAATCAACAAGGTGGACTATGTCTACAACCCAGTCGGCAATCGGACGAGTCTGACCGACCGACGGGGAGCGCAGACGTTTGGCTATGACCAACTAGATCGGCTCACCTCAGCGAGCCATCCTTTGCTGCTGGATCCGCAAGCCTTCGCCTATGACTCCGTGGGGAATCGCACCACCGGCGGGAGTGTCACGAACCCCGGCAATCAACTCACGGCGGATACCAACCATACCTACCAGTACCTCTGACCATGTCAACCTGGTTTCGACCTGTCTACCTGGCGCGAGGAGCGGTCGAGAGATGTCGTGGCCGCGACCCGAGCGGACCGAGGTTGACGCTGCGCACAGTGGAGACTGGTGACGAACTGGTGGACGGCCGGGTCGAGGGCCACCACCCGCGTCTCCGCCGCGGGAGTGTCCCGTCCACCTGTCCACTGAGCACTTTGTATTCGGCTCGCCACGATTTTAACCATGACCGAGCCGAGTTCCTCTCTCTGACCTGAACTATTTCATCGTCGGTTCACATTTTCTTGGGCCATTCGATGCCGGTTTGTTGCTGAATCTTCTGAAATACCCGATTTCGACCCCATCCTGCCGGACAACGTCCTGATCGACCGCGCTTGTGCTAGTTCTCTCGCCTGCTGAGCCTTATCGTGCCGCGAACACATCGATGCCCGCCCAGACTTCAGCTGGCGTTCGCCCCTGCAGATGGTCGTGCGGGCGGTCGTGGTTGTACCACAGCCTTGTGCTGGTTAGTTGGGCATCGAAGTCCTTGTTGTCTGCCAACGGCTCCATGGCCAGCGCCGGCTTGATCGTCCCAATGACACGTTCGACTCGCCCGTTCTGCCACGGGCATCCGGGGTCCGTTCGCTGATGACGGATACCTAGCAGTCGCAGTCCCCATATGAACCACCATGATATGAACACCGCCTCATTGTCCGTAGGAAGGTATTGAGGACTCCCATACCACTCCACGGCCTGACTCAGTTCCTGTAGTAGCGTCCACGAGCATTTGTCAGACACATGCTGCAACCGTCGCCTGTCTTCTGCTCGCCCAGCGGCGATTGAAGGAATGGGCTACGGTGCGGCAGCCGGCGTGGGGCATGAGGGCTTTGAGCCGGATCACTTCATTGCGGACCCACGTCGGCTTCGGTGGGGAAAAAGCCTGGCCTTTCGCCTTGGCTTGGACTGGGCTCGCTGGTGGGATCGTGTGGGAGACCATATCCACCACAGTAGCCAGTGGAATCTGTGAAGGCAGCGGTACAGCATTCGAATCAGCCAGTGTCGCATGGGGGGTCCTCCTCAAGCGTGAACGTGCGCCCGTGTTATCGAGGACTGAGAAGGGGCGGGGCACATCGTGTTTGGCGATGGTGAAACTTCCGTGTTCGTGTGCGATCCGGTGCTGTGGCTTCTTGGAGCGTCGTGCGCTGCCCCGGCTACACAGTGGCCGAAAGATCATCGTCTCTGCTGGTGTCCTGCCGTATCTGCGTTATGGTGCCATCTGTAGGGCCAACTGGCCCTGGTGGTAGTTTTTTGGCCCTGGCACAACTTTTTGCGGAAAATGGCCATATTTTTGTTATCGGGTGCAGAGGCATTCGACTCAGTGTCATGGCCGTTCGCCCTAGTGCGGTCTCGTAGTCCGTTCTCATAAACCTGCGATTCTCTTCATCCAGAGCGGTGTTTGCCGACATTGACGATCCGCGTGCAGGGCTGTCAACGTTTTTGCATATCCCTCTTTTCATTTTCATCTTTCCTCACACGCATCCTGTCCAGGTCCACAAGTTTTGTCCCTTACTGTCCCCTCCTGTCCCCCAGTGTCCCCGAACGGGCTCTTTCACCACTCACGCGCCGTTGCGTATGGTCCGCTCATACGTCGTGCGCTGAACCGAAGAGGAGACGCGATGAAGAAAACCTGGGTCACGATCGATGAACTCGCCCTCGAACTCCAAGTCAGCGTGAAGTCCATTCGTCGAGCCTACCGAAAGGGCGAGATTCCCGTGGAGCGGATCGGCCGGTTTGTGCGGTTTGACCTGGAACGGGTGAAAGCCGCGATGCAGGGGAATGGGCAGGGGCAGACTCCTTTTCACCCACAGGAACAGGGGCTGCGCAGCGCGACCGGCGGCGCCAGCGGGCGGCGCGCGCAGCGGCCCAGCCCCCGACTGGGTAAGACGGGGGCGTCTATCGCACAGACGCCAAGGAGGAAGAAATGACAGTCTCCGGAGGATTCACTCAGACCATCGATTGGCTCGCCTTCACGCTCCCGAAAGCTGAGGTAGACGAGGTAATCAAACTGGTCGGCGGTGACTGGTTCCAGAGTGAGACCGGCTTTCGGGGCTACCCTGTAGCTCAGCTCATGACGCAGGGCAAGACCGGGGTCGGCAAACTGGGGACGGGTGCGCCTCGCAATCCGAAAGAAGTGCACGTGGATCTCTCGGCCGGGATTGTCTCCCAGTGGGATGAGGCCACACTCAAATCGGTTCTGAAGTGGATCTTCGATCAGAAAGGGCATGTCACCCGCATCGATGTAGCCATGGACGACCGGGAGGCGACGGTCGCAGTCGAAACCGTGCGGCAGGCCGTAGAAGCCGGACAAGCGGTGAGTCGGTCGAAACAGTTCAAGGTGATTCAATCCTCGAATCATCGCGAAGGCGTCCGGACGGGCGAGACGCTCTACTTCGGCAGTCGTGAGAGCCAGACCATGCTGCGCGTCTATGACAAACGGCTGGAACTCCAGAGTCGTGGCCGGGAGGACGCAGCCTCGTACGGGGTCCGTTGGGAAATGGAATTCAAACAGGATCGAGCCCAAGCCTGCGCCAAAGCCTTACTCACACTCGATCCTGAAGACTGGCGAGCCTTCTTGGTCGGGGTGCTGCGTTCCTATGTCGATTTCCGAGAGACGACGCGAGAGGCCGAATCCTACGAGAAGTATCGCGCGCCGTTGGTGGGCTGGTGGAAAGCGCTCACGGAAGGCTTCATGCGATGCCGGCTGGTGGTCGAACGGATTCAGCAGCGCCTCGACGATGTGGCCGCCTGGCTGGCCAATGCGATCAGTCCCATGCTGGCCGTGGTGGTCGCCTGTCGAGGGGATCAGTTTCTGTTCGAGATGATCTATGCAGGTACCAAACGATGGACACAGAAGCACTATGCGTTGCTGAAGCAGCGTAAGCGAGGGACCCCCTATGTCCTTAGAGTTTCATAACGGATCTTGGCGACGCATGTGTCCAGGATGTGGAACCAGAGGTTGTCGGTGCAAGTGGGTACAAGGCGCCCTGTATCTGAGCTGTACGGCATGCGATTCGGAATTCTGTCTTAGGCCAAAAGCCCGGTCCGAAGGCCGGGGCGTGTGGGTCAGGCGCTTGGCTGACTCGAAATTCACTCACTATTCAGGAGGTCTCGACGATGCAAGTCAAAGCGGAGGGTGCAGTGCAGGGCTATGTGGAACGGAGGAGCCGGGAAGGCAAGGTCTACAGATCGGTGGATTTTTATGTGAAGGGCAAAGATCCGGGAGTGCTCCGGTTGGGGATTCCGGAGGATCAGATGCCGTTGATCGAGGTCTGCAAGCAGGCCGAAGGCAAACAGGCTCGTGCCTCCATCGAAGTGCGGAAGTTCGAGCAGACGGGCCGCGTGTTCTTCGATTTGTCTGGATTGGAAGTCCTGAAGTAACGGCAGGAGGAGGAAGGCCAGTGGATCTCACCATTATTCTCGTGGCGGTCTTGTTACTGGCCTTCCTCACCGGCCTCGGAGTCGGACGATTGTGAAACTGCTTTCACTTACCAGCTATCTGTCACTCACCTGGGCACTCTTCGTCTCCTTCTGCCTTGCGCCGGGCGAAGCCTTCAGCCAGACCGCGACGCAGTATTCACGGGTGGTGGCTCAGGCCGAACGCATTGCGTATCTGGCCGCGCAACGGTCGGCGCTGGCGTCCCAAGTCGCGACCGCAGCCCTCGCGCCCTCGGCTGCCTCGATGGCGGTGCGCATGGTCGCTGGTCCTGTGGGATGGGCGGCCCTCGGGGTCAGTGCGGGTTTGGTGCTGGCCCAAATGTATTACTCACAAAGCGACCTCTCCGCCGTCAAAACGGCCGCCTCGACGCCGGGCGGCTGGCAGGTCGCCAGCACCAATGCGGGCGTGCAGACGTTTCCAGGTTTTGGGACGACCACGCCAGGCAATCCCGCCTATCCCAATGCGACCATTCAGTTCAGCGCCACGAATGTGCCGCTCTGTGCGGTCGATACGGAGTATCAGCATGATTGGGTGGTCGGGCCGTTTCAGAGCCTCAGTACGGCCGTCTTCTTCACCGGCAATTTCTTTGTGAATGGTCCGGCCGTCGGCGGCTACAGCCTGTATGTGTGCCATCGCAAAGGGATTCCAGGTTCCACCTCACCGATTCAAGAGGGCTTGATTCCACCGACGCAGCAGCAAGTGGCCAACTTCATCGGGGGCCTTCCGGCCAGCGATCCAAAGTCCGTTGAAGCTCATACGAATCCCGTCGGCACCACTGGTACGACGCAGCCGGCCGATACCACCATTTCCCAGGCGGTGACACCAACGGAAATGCCCACAACGGTCAAGCCGAAGCCGGTCCCTGCCGGGGACATCGTCGTGGTCGACACGGTTCCGCCTCCGGCGAGTACGCCGCAACAGAACACGCAACAGCAGACGACAACTACGACCACCACGACGACGCAGAATCCTGACGGCTCCACGACGCAGCATGAAGAGACACAAGCGACCACCTCCTGTGCCGTGGGATCTCATGAGAGCCGGACTTTTGGGACGGTCTTGCAGGCGCATCAAACCATCTGGTCCACGAGCGGCCTCTTGGGCACCCTGAATCTCTTGAAGTCGTTGACCTGGCCTTCGACATTGCCCGTGATTGCCTTGCCGTCGGCCCTCTTTGGCAGCCAGCAAGTGGACTTCAACCAATGGGCCTGGTTCTTCACGGTCCTGCGCACCTTGGTCATTGCCACGGCGTCCATTGCCGCCTACCGCATCATTTTCGTCGGAGGAGGCCAGACGACATGACGGCGATTCTCACGCTCATCTATTGCTGGCTGGAGGAGTTCTTTTTCTCGCTCACGGATTGGGGATTGAGTATCTGGGATTCGCTGCTCTCCGTGGCGGACAGCACGCTCGCCACCCTCGGCACGGCAGGCCTCACCCTGCCGGCGATTCCCGATCAATATGCGTGGGTGCTGGGCGCGACGGGCATGAGTCAGGCGCTGGCCATCGTGGCGAGCGCCATGGGGACCCGGTTCATCTTACAAACCATTCCGTTCGTCCGGTGGGGCTCATGAACCAGCTTGTCATTGGATGGGCCTATGCGTGGACGGTGATCCTCGCGCTGTGGATCTGGGTGTATCTCAGGAGTCTTCGATGATCGAACTGTATGAAGGGGTACCAGGATCGGGGAAGTCCTATCACGCGATCTGCGAGAAGTTTTTGCCGTGGGTGAAACAGGGCCGACGGCTCTATATCGCGGTCGATGGCATCTATCTGGATCGGCTGTCACTGTTCACCGGCATCGAACTGAAGACGCTCGAACAACAAATCACGATCTGGAAGGACTCAGTCGAAGTGTTGCAAGCGTTTCAGCATGTCCAGCCCGGTTCAGCCGTCATTATCGACGAAGCGCAAACCGTGTTTCGGTCGATGCAGAAAGTCGAACCAGGATTGCTCCGCTGGCTCGAAACACATCGGCATTACGGCGTGGATATCCTGCTCATGAGTCAGGATTTTCGGCAGATGTCGCAAGGCGTCACACGGCTCATCGAAGCCACAGTGAAGTTTCGGAAGCTGGCTTTCGTGGGCCTGTCAAAAAAGTATCAGGGCAAGGTGCGTGGGAATCCGGAGGACCACGAAGTGATCCGGGCTTTCGTCGGCACCTACTCGCCGGCCATCTACGCCTACTATTCGAGTTACGCCTCGGCAGCCATTCGAGAAGAGAAACGCAGTCATACCGTCTTTAAGTCCGCACGGGTCGCGATTGGCATTGCGGCCGGACTCTTTGCCATTGGCCTCATGGTCTGGCGGCCTTGGTCGTCCTTGAGTTCGACCAAGCCCATTCCCGCCGGGTCAACGGCTGTTCCAACCACCACCATCGGTGCCCCAGTCGCCGGTTCGATCAGTCTGCTGAATCCATTGGGCATGTCTCCTCCGGCACCAACGACTCCGCCTGTCCCGAAGCGACCCGTGAGAATCCTCGGTGGCGCTGGGATGAGTAAGGATCGTCAAGGCTGGCGGTATCTCCTGGACAGCGGCGAGATCCTGACGGCCGCGCAGATCACCGGTCGATATGGGCTGTCGGTCTCGGAAGTCTATGAAGATGGCTCAATGCGGCTCATTGGCGAAGGAGTGTTCTATGGACCTGCCGGCGATTGAGGCGATGACGTATTTCACGGCGATCTTCTGGCTCGGCGGTTTTGCGGTTGGGCTGATCATCAAACTGATTCTGCCTCAACATCACTGAGGCGCTCGTCCGTCGGCGGGGTATCCGGCGGCGTGGGTGGACGGAACCACCATTAGCACAAGGAGGTGCCGTATGAAGGGATGGGGTTGGGTCAAAGGGCTTGGGGGACTGCTCATGGCGTTCGTGTTCGCCTTGGGTGTCCCGGCGCTGTCGCAGGCGCAGTTGTTCCCGGTGTCGGCGGATGTGGCCACGGTGCGGGCCGATCTGCTCTTGTGGGCCACGGCCTTGATTGGCGTGGCGTTGGCGATCTACGCCTTTAAGCGCGTACGCGCGATTGTGGGCTGAGCGAGCCCATCGAGGCAGGCTGGCAGCAGCCTGCCTCCTTTCTATCGACTACACAAAAATGAATCAGATGATGAGGTGGGGGAACCATGACGGCGCAACAAATTCAAACGATCGGCAATGCCTTGGCCACCGACCTGGTCGCCTGGGGAACGGCGGCGATCGGGCTCGCGTTGGTGGCCGCCGGGGCGGCCTGGGTGTTGCGGCTGCTCCGCTAAGCGCCGGGCCAGCCCTGGTCTGCGAAGCTGTAGTAGCGTTCTTCGGCCAGAATCAGATGATCGAGGAGAGTAATCCCGAAGAGGTCGCCGGCCTCGCGAAGCCGCTTGGTCAGGACGCGGTCTTCGGGACTCGGAGTGATGTCTCCGGACGGATGATTATGCGAGCAAATCCAGGCGCTGGCATTCATGAGGATGAGCGGCTTGAAGACTTCACGGGGATGGACAATCGTCAGGTTCAGCGAGCCAGTCGAGACCACATTGATCCCGATGAGCTTGTGCTTGGCGTCCAGGCCACAGATCAAGAATTGCTCCCGGTCCAGACCGGCAAACAAGGGCCTGAGGATGCCCGCCGCATCCTCCGACGTATGCACCGATTCGGCCGCCGGCGTGGCACGGCCTTCGCGTATAAGTGTGACACGATACCGAGGGATGCCGTATTTCCGAACCGGGCTCAGTGGCCGTCCACCGTTCGAGGAACCGAGAGAGCTATCAACGGACATGTCCGCCTCCTTCTGAAATTATGTTCTAGCCCCACCCTTCACGAACCAAGGGTGGGGCGTAATCGAAGGAGGCGGCACGGGGCTCTCGCAGCGGACAGGCCTGGAGGGGCGGAGACACGGAAGGACTGTCCCACTGCTCCCCGGACCCGGGTCGCATCAGCAACGAGCCTTTCAACGGTAGGCGTGAGTGGGCAGTCAGGAAGGTTGGCTGAAAGGGATCTTTAACAAATGTTTCTTGGGAGTTAACATGTGCAAGCTTCTGACAATGGATGAGGCATCTGGGTATCTAGGCATTTCCAAGCTGACGTTGTATGGATGGGTTTCAGCAAGGAAGATCCGGTTCGTTAAGATTGGGCGACTTGTAAAGTTCAAGCAGCAAGACCTGGATCAATGGATAGATGGACATACAGTAATGGCCAGATCCGAAGCCAAAAAACCCGAAAGTCGACCGAGGTGAACGGTAAAGCCGAAGGACTTACAAAATCGTGGTGAGAGTTGTTAATGTTGAACGCATCAGCAAACATCCATTGAGCAGCTGAGCATCAAGCGGCCTGCGCGAAGTTGAAGGAAAGGTTTCAGTATGGGACTGACGAAGCGAAAAGATTCATACTACGTCGCATTCAGTGTCATTGTTTCTGATGACGGGAAGACCTTCAAGCTCGCTCCAGGCGTACCCGGTGCAAGGCTCAAGCGATGGAAAGTCGGATGTCTTAATAAAACTATTGCAAGGGAGATGGAGTCAACCATCCGGATTAACCTTCTGCAAGGGAAGATCCTTACAGAAGAGTCTAGGCCAGTCCTATTCAGTGAATGGGCGCAGCAGTACTTGAACCTTGAGGAGGTGCGGCGGCTACGATCGTTTAGCACTCGGGCCATTCATGTCAGCCACCTTTTGAAGTTTTTCCGCGATAAACCGCTAGCAGCGTTCACATGTGAAGATGTCAGGAAGTACAGAGCCTGGAGAGCCGGGCAGGGCGTATCCGTTCAAACCATCAATCACGATCATATGACGTTGACCCGCATGCTGAATCTTGCAATGTCCGATCAATTCAATTTGATCTCGCGCAATGTTTCAGCTTCAGTTCCGAAGCCAGATCCTAAGAACGAGCGAGATCGGATCGTCACGCCAGAAGAATGGGCGGCTATTCGGGCGCATGCAGCGCCACATCTGGCAAGATTTCTGACCGTGGCGTACGATCTAGGGCCGCGACGTGGAGAGCTACTTAAACTCGAATGGTCAGACGTTGACATGAAGAGGAAGGAATTCACGCTTCGAGAGACAAAAAATGGAGAGGCGAGAACCGTCCCAATGACGCCGGAAGTTTACGAGGCGTTCCGACAGTGTTTAAAGGAGCGGAGACTTGATACCCCACGAGTGTTTCTTTACAAGGGGCGGCCGATTCAGCGCCGACTTACGACCGCTTTCAAGGCTGCATGCAGAAGGGCAGGTATTGTGTACGGCCGAAAAAATGGTGGGATTACAGCCCATGACTTTCGGCACTCCGCAGCGACTTCCCTGCGAAGAGCAGGTGTAGACACGATGACGGCAATGAAAATCATAGGCCACAAGTCAGAAAAGATGCATCGACGATACAATCAAATTTCTCCGGCGGATCTCCAACGAGCTGTCGATAAGCTAGTGATCTACCAAGCCGATCAGTCGTCTAGCGATGACATCGTAATGACACATGAGAAGTTGCACCACGAAGCGTAATCATGTAATATCTTGAAAAACCTCGCGGGGCGGGCGTAGCTCAGTGGTAGAGTCCTTGCTTCCCAAGCAAGTTGTCGTGGGTTCAAATCCCATCGCCCGCTCCAAAAAGCCAATCCACATTCAGCAGATTTGAATCCACGACAGAGGGTTTCGAAGGGAGTACGCTCCCTTCGTGGGGAGACACGAGGGGGCTGGCCCCCTCAGTGGGAGCCGGGAGGCAAGTTTCAGGGCCGACCCGGCGACGGAGTGTGGTTCAAATCCCATCGCCCGCTCCAACACATCCCCCCTCGACACTCCGCAGTCATCCAATTTCCAACTCGCCCCTGCATCCTCGTTTTGTTCTACGGAAAAATTCGTCGCCGCTTGACCGGAAAGCCGGCGCTCGCTGGAACAGATCGGCCAGAAGCGTGAACGGTCACCTTATCAGTCATCTTCGAGTCGGAATGCAATGGGGGAAAACCAGCTGGGGAGTTCTGTTACGACACAGGATCAGAGGCCTATCTCGACTGGGGAAATGTGCGGATCTGTCGTGGCTCCAGGCGAACGCCCTTTCGCCTGGAGCCAGCCCAAGGCGTGCCTTATGCCAGTGCGGGCGGGCGGGTGAGTCCGTTCTGGTGAGCACGGATGAGTAATTTTTGACGATTCGAGACTCCCAGCTTGTCGAAAATGCTGGTGAGGTGATGCCTGACGGTAATGCTGGAAATGCAGAGACGATCGGCAATATCCTTGTTCGACAATCCTTCACTGACCAATCGGACGACTTCCTGTTCGCGCTCCGTCAGTCCATCAAGGCGTTTAGATTGGGTAGGCGCGAGAGGAACAAGAGTGGGGAACTCCGTCTGGCTCTTCAGGTTCGAACGGCCGTCTAGTCTTGTCAAGCTCAAAGGGGCTTCCTTGGGCGCCTTGGTCAGATGGACGATCATGGCGATGAGCACGGCGGAGGGTTGTACCTTGAGCACAATACCATCTACCCCGGACGCGAATGCTTGACGAGTGCGCTCCACGTCGTCGAATCCGCTCAATAGAAGAATAATTTTAATGGCTGGAACGGCCTGCTTGATGTTGCGGATAAGGTCCGGAATGGCCTGATCATTCTCCGCGTCAAGAATCGCGATAGTCGGGTGATCGTTCGCCAGCACCTCATCCAGGTTCGCTCCATGCGCTGCTTGCCCGATCAGCTTGATCCATGGTTCTCCCTCGACGATCCGCTGTAAGCCCAGCCTCAGCAGATAGTTGCTGCTGATGATTGCCACCACCGTTTGGGTTCTGTCTGCGTCGGTTTCCCTCATCACCCCTCCTGACGACACCTGCCCTGTAAAGACCGTCGAATTAACTGGTAACCAAACTACGTAATCGAAAAAATATTACGCAGTAGACGCTAAGTTGAATAGGTGATTCCAGACACCTTCGACGGCGCATATTCGCATACCGGTCGAGCTCCAGGCAATCGGTATTATTCAGCAGGCAATCGACCGAAAGCCTTGCCTGTATTCGGTTTGCCGGGATTGCCGCGTATTCGTGCCGAAAGTCCTCCTCTGCACAATAATGTACGCACGTTGAAATACGAGGATCAGGCCTAGTGCCGTAGCCGGTTTGTCATGACGATACCGGGGATGCCCCCCGCGTTGGGTCGCTAAATTGCCAATGCAAGTATTTATGTCCCCCTACCTGCCGCAGCTGCCGCGGTGGGCGGTGCCCATCTATCCGATGGGAGCCTGCTGGAATCCCGACGTTGAGTTTGAGGGCGTTGTCCATTCATCGACGTCAATGGGGATATTCGCCCCATGGGAATCCATGTCGCAGGGCCCTGATCCGTCTGCGGAGAACTGTTGGCGCACCCAGATTGTTCTGAGGTGGCTCCGCTTGTTTGGACAGAATCTTTCCGTTCATAAGTGATGCCTGGCCGTTGATGCCTACGCGGCAGTGGGCCGTGCAGGTAGATTCTCCCAGTACACGCGATCAGGCGTGCGTCCGTCCAGCGCGCGATGCGGCCTGATCTGATTATAGAAGGTCACGTAGCGAGCCACCCCGTCCTGAGCGTCGCGGATAGTCTCAGAGGCATGGAGATAGACCTCCTCATATTTGAGACTCCGCCACAACCGCTCGACAAAGACATTGTCCCGCCACCGCCCGGTTCCATCCATGCTGATCTGAATGCCATGAGTCTGCAGAAGCCCGGTGAACTCCTGGCTAGTGAACTGACAGCCTTGATCCGTATTGAAGATCTCTGGGGGACCATACTGCGTGATGGCCTCCCGCACCGCGTCGAGGCAGAAGTCGGTCGTCAACGTGTTGGACAGCTGCCACGCTAACACCCGGCGAGTCGCCCAGTCGAGGATCGCGCACAGATAGACGAAGCCGCGTTTCATCGGAATATACGTAATATCAGACGCCCAGACGTGATTCGGCCGGGTAATCGTCAGCTGGCGCAGCAGATAGGGGTAGGTTCGATGGGCCGGATGGCGCTGGCTGGTGCGGGGCATCCGATAGATCGCGATGATGCCCATCTGCCGCATCAGGGTGGCCACCGGCCGCCGTCCAACGGCATGCCCTTCTTGCCGCAACAGATCGCGCAGCATCCGCGCGCCGGCGAACGGATACTGCAGATGCAGCTCATCGATCCGGCGCATCAGGGTCAGCGTCGTCTCGGAGACCGGCCTCGGCCGATAGTAGGCCGTCGACCGGGCCAGCTGCAGCAACTGGCACTGCCGCGCCACCGGTAACGCGTGGGTTCGATCGATCATCGCTTTGCGCTCAGCAAGCCCGCCTTGGTGAGCGCGCCTTCTAAAAAATCATTCTCCAGGGTCAGTTGCCCGATCTTCGCATGGAGCGTCTTCAGGTCCGGCATGTCAGATGGCGGGGGAGATCCGCCAAAGACGTCCGCGGCTCGGGCCAGCAGTTGCTGCTTCCAGTCCGTGATCTGTGTAGGATGGACCTGGAACTGCTCTGCTAATTCGGCTACCGTCTTCTCGCCTTTGACCGCCGCCAAAGCCACCTGTGCCTTGAAGGTGGCTCCGTGATTCCGTCTCGTTCTCTTCATCGCCTCGCTCCTTTCGTTGCCCACCCCACGGCGGGGCAGGTGAAGCCAGGCTATCACTTATCACACTGTCCGAATTTCCGGAGCCCTCTCTGTTCAGTGAGGAGATGTGAAAGTCGTGGTTGTTGCGGTGTTGCCCTTCCTCTGCAGGTTAAACCGACTGAGATATTTCCTGTGGTGGAGTGGTGACGACGCTCCCTCAGCAGCTCTGCCTCACGGTGATGCCAGTACTCCCCTGAGAGAATCGCAACAACTCATTCGTGAAGCGACGTCGAACGACAAGCCTGCTGCAAGACGCGTGGATCGATCACAGTGCGTTCGGTAAAGCGGTTGGATCGTGGACTCGAAGGTGAAGTCGACCGGCCAGCTTGAACATCTTGCCGCGGAACGATGATCGGCAATGTGGGAATCGTGAGCCCTCAAAAAATAGGGCTCTGGATAGGCTCACGTGTTTTTCAAGATACGTGGGTAGCCGCTGGTGTGCCTACCAGGGCGGGAAGTGCGGCGCCTCTCAACCATCTCCGGATTTTACCGAAAATAAATGGACGCATTCTCAACGGTTCGTGACGATGATCGTTGCGCAACACGCGACCAGCACAAACGTACGAGAGACGATCCGATTCTGCGGAGCGATGATAGGCACCAATATCCGATGTGCGGGTCCAGATGACCACTGTATAAGAGGCTTCCCACGGAATCTTGGTTGGCTTGGGCCGATGGTGAGTGTGGGATGTGGTGAGCGGGATGTTCATCTATGGGGTTTTTCAGGGGTGCCGTGTCTGCATGGTTTCGCGTTGAGCATGCGGTCGTGCTCCTGCAGGCTGTGATGGCCGAGCATGGAAAGGTTCGGCGGAGGTCTCAAGCAGCCGGGGTGAGAAGCGGCAGCGGAATTGATTTCGATCGGACATCGTCGAAGGATGCGCTCTCGATATACTGACCAGCAGAAACAACAAATTTTATCCGAAGGACGCTCCATGGGCGCGATCGAACGCGTGTGCAAGAAATACGACATTTCTGTGAGCACGTTTTATCGTTGGCGGGGCAGGTTAGGCGTCCGGGAGACGGATCCAACTCTCCACTTGCGCTCTTTGCAACTGGAGAATCGACGCCTTCGACATCGTGTCGCGGAACTTTCGCTGGATTACACCATTCTTCGATCGGCTTTGATCAACGACAGGAAAAATGAATGCTGAGGTGTTGGACCACGTGGGCTATATGGGGCAGCCGCGCATGAGAGAAGAGCAGACGGAATTGTCTGGAAGAGGGCAACGTCCGAGGCGCACGCGTTCTGTTCGGCGGGTCGGTCAGCTTTGTCGTGTCGTCCATGGTTTTTCGAGCATGGGGTCCACGACATGAAAGCTGTGATCATGGACGGTGCTCCGTGGGCCGGGACGATGCTGACGTTTCCAGTGGGAAACGAATTGCTGATCAATCATCTGCTGTCGATGTTGAGGAAGCATGGCATCCGCGAAGTGGCGATCGTCTCCTGTGAACAGGACCCACACATACGTGAGTTGGTGTGTCGGGCCGGTCAAATCCAGCACATGGAAATACTGTGGAAGACGGAGAGCGTCTACCGAGGCACCGCCGGCAGCATGGAGGTCGTGAAGGATTTTCTGGATACGCGGGCTTTCCTGGGAGTCCATGCCAATGTCTATGTGCAGGATGTAGATTTGACGGCGGCCTTCAGCCTTCACCGTCAGTATCACGCCAGCATCACCTTGGTCGCTCAGCGCCGAGCAGGAACGAGTGAGGCATTGGAAAGCCTAGAGATCGATCCTGCCGGGCTCGTGTCCAGGGTGAATATTTTGCACTGGTCAAGGAACCGCCGCAGCCAGCTCGCTCCTTGCGGACTGTACGTGTTTGATCGTGACGTGCTCTCACAGATTCCGCGCGATGAATATTTTGATGTGAACGAGCAGCTTGTGCCGCTCGTCAGGAGCCGAGGCGGCGTCATTCGTGCCTATGAAGTCGATGGCGGGGTGCACGCCATTCATGGGCCGGAGGATTTCCTCTGGTTGAACCGCGAAATCCTCTTGAAAGATTTACAAAGCGCTGATCACGGCGATGGTCGCCAGAGTGGCTTCGACGAGATCGTCATCGGCGAAAACGCGGACATTTCTCCCCACTCTTTCTTGCTGGGCCCGCTGGTGATCGGGCCGAATTGTATTGTGGAAGACTATGTTCATTTGATCGGACCGGCAGTCATCGGGCCGACCTCGCACTTGGAAAAGGGGAGCTTGGTGCGGGAAAGCGTGTTGCGCTCTGGCACGAGGGTTCGGGGAAATGCCAGGGTGGAGTACTCGGTGGTCGGTGGAGACGAAACGGTGCCTGAAGGCATGCGACTTCGAAGCACGTACTGGACCACCGCAGATCCGGAGAAGCGCGGATCCCGCAGCGCAATCGATCAAGGCTCCTCGATCAAGATGTTGCCTCGGCCCCGACAGACTCAGCGATCGACGACTGCGGGATCCGGGGGGAAGCGGGTGCGCTCGGTCTATGCGGTGCTGAAATCCGTCGTCGACAGGATCGGTGCCGCAGCCGGACTCATCTTGGTCGGTCCTCTCCTGTTGCTGATTGCCGCCGCGGTCAAGATCGACTCTCGCGGCCCGGTATTTTTTTCGCAGAAGCGTTGCGGAAAGGACGGGCGGGAATTCTGGATGCACAAATTCAGAACAATGGTGCCGGATGCGGAACAGCGACAAAAGGACCTGAAAGCGAAAAATAGTGTCGACGGACCGATGTTCAAGTTGGAAGAAGATCCGCGAATTACACGGGTCGGCAAGTTCCTCCGCAAAACCAGTCTCGATGAACTGCCGCAACTCGTGAATGTGCTGCGAGGAGAAATGAGCCTGGTAGGGCCACGCCCGTTGGCCTACGACGAGATGAAGTTCTGTCCGACGTGGCGTGATGCACGGCTCACGGTCCGCCCCGGCTTGACCGGACTCTGGCAGGTGAAGGCGCGTAATCGCAATCGCTTTTCTGAGTGGATCCGATACGACCTCGAGTACGTTCGTCGGCGCTCGCTGGTACTCGATCTGTACATCCTGATTCGGACCGCTTGCGTGTTGTTGAAAGGAGTGTGATGAACGTGTCGTACACGACTGGGCTTCCTGAAGCGAAAACCGCCGCTCCGAGTCGATCCGCGTTTGGCCTAAGAGAGCATTTGATTACCGTATTTCGCCAGAAGCGGTTGTTGCTGACGATTATTGGTGTGGCCACCCTCGTGGCCGGCCCCGGCTCGTTTCTGATGACGAACATCTATAGCGCAGAGGTCCGGTTGCTTATGCAGAACGCGCGAACACCGTTCAGTATGAGCACGCCTTTGACCGGTCAGGTGTTTACCCCTTCGGACATCACGCAAAAAGACGATGTGGCCACCGAAGTGCAAATTTTTACCAGTCCGATCCTGCTGGACAAGCTGGTCGACTACTTCGGCAATGAGCGCGTGCTGGCATCAATGCGCGGTCGATGGGACTGGCTTGCGGATCTGCCGAAATCCGCCTTCAAGCAATTGGCCGAACTGCCGCCGGTCGCCCAGTTCTTGACGACCATCGGATATGTGCCAAAACCGGAAAATTTGCACTATCGAGCCGTGCAACAGATCCGCTCTCATTTGAATGTGGAAGGCGTCCGGCAGACGCACGTGTTTGTGGCCAGCTTGGATTCCCCCGATCCAAATTTTTCCGCGGATGCGCTCAACGCATTAGTCGGGATTTATATGGACCATCAATTGTCGATCCGCAAGGGAAAAGGTGCACGCGAGTTCTTCGATGAGCAAACGAAGCAGATGCGCGGAGAGTTGCAGCAGGCCGAACTCCGACTTCAGGCGTTCAAAGATAAATGGAACATCGTGTCCATTGAAGATCAGAAGCGGCATCTGCTGCAGCAGGTGACGCACACCGAGGCCGCGCTCCGCGAAAGTCAGGTGCAGGTGGCCGAAACCGAAGTGCGCATCAGCAAGTTGAAGGAACGGCTGGCGGGGCAACAGGAAGCCATTCCGCTGACGAATGTCTCGGAACGGAATCCGATGTTGGATCAACTGAAGAACCGGTTGATGCAAATGGAATTGGAGTACGCGCAGTATGTGCCGGATAGTCCGGCTGCGGCGGAGCTGGTACGCGAAATCGCCGCAGTGCGCGGGCGTCTGCAAGCGGAGAGCGCGAAGGTCACCGGTGCCGCCACCTCCGGTGTGAACCAGACGTATCAGGAATTGAAGCGCACCCTGGTGATGGAAGAGGGACGCAGAGAAAGTTTGCGTCCACGATTGTCGGAACTGACCAAGCAATTCAAGTCCTATCGAGATTCGCTGAACATCCTGGATCAGCGGGAGATGGAATTGCAGGGATTGATGCGCGAGGTCAAGGTCAAGCAAGAGGCCTTCGACATCTACCTGAAGAAGGAAGAAGAATCGCGGATCAACGAAGTGCTGGACCGGAAAGGCATCTCGAACGTCAACGCGATCGAACACGCCACAGCTCCTCAAAAACCCGTTCGGCCCCGTAAGTTTCTCAACATCTTGATCGGACTCTTGATCGGCGTGGTCGGGGGATTCGGCTCAGCCTATGCCTCTGAATATCTGCGGCGGACGTTTGTGACCCGGGAGGAGGTCGAAGATACGTTGGGGAAACCCGTGCTGGCCGCCTTGCCGATTGTCCGTTCCGACACTTCCGATGCCGACAGTTGTGAGCTTGAGTTGCGGCATGCGGCACAGCACGTCATCCGTGCGTACCATGAGCGTGGGTTGCGCACGATTCTTGTGACCAGCGCGCTGCGAGGCGAGGGCCGTTCTTATCTGGCCGATGCCCTGGCTCGAGTGCTGGCCGATCAAAAGTTTCGCATGTTGCTCATCACCTTCGAGGCGGACGGTCCGGAGAAATCGGCCGGGAGTGAAGCGGTCGCGGCTGTGAAACGCAGCCCGGACTCCGGTCGATTGTTGCAGGAGTCTCCAGAGCCGACAGATTGGCCGCATCTCGATCGTCTGCTGATCCGACAGAAGGAGGGCACGGCCTTGGAACGTGCCGAACATCTGGCGGAAGCCGCGAAGACGATGCGCGATCGTTATGATGTGATCGTCAGCGACGGACCTGCTTTGACGTCTTTCCCTGAAATGCGGGTGGCCATTGCCGGCATCGACGGGACGATTCTGGTGATCGAAGCGGAGCGGACGGTGTCGGTGGCCGCAGCAAGAACGGTCTCTGCGATTGAGGCGGCCGGAGGGCATTTGCTGGGACTCGTGTTGAACAAGCGGCGCTATATCATTCCGGATTGGATATACGGTCGGTGGTTGGCGGCCGGTGGGAGGGAGGGCGTATGAGTGAGTCAATGACGGGAGTGGCGGGGGTCATGCAAGTCAATGACACAGCGGCTCCGGTGGAGGGGTTCGTTCGCGAGGACGGATGGTATGCCCCGTATGATTATTGGTTGACGCTCTGGGGTCTCTACGACCTCTATGCCTATGCGTTGGACCTACTGGGCGATGTCAAAGGGAAAGTGCTGCTGGATTGCGGTTGCGGGCCAGGACACACGTCGGTGATGCTGGCAAAACGTGGGGCAACGGTGACGGCCTTCGATACGGCAGACGGCCAGCTCGATACGGCCCGCAGGCTGGCCACCGTGAACGGGGTGAAGGTGATGTTCCTGTGCAAGCCGTTTGAGGAATTGGACTTTCCCGACGCGAGCTTCGACGTCGTGTTTGGGACGTTTGTGCTCCATCACGTGGATTTGCCCAAGGCCAGCCGGCAGATCGCGCGCCTGTTGAAGCCGGGTGGAAAGGCAGTATTTATCGAGAATTCAGCCTTGAATCCGTTGCTGATGGTGGCTCGGAGCAGAGTCTGTGGCCGCTTCGGTGTTCCACAATATAGTGACGAGCATGAGCATCCACTCACGCGTCGAGATATCGCGACCCTGCAGAGTGCCTTCCCCGGTGCCTGCACGATTCACTTTCCAAGTTTATTGTTATTCCGGTTACTTGATTTTTACGTTTTTAAGAAACGATGGCCCTGGATGACCTCGTTGCTCCTCAGTTGTGATCAGGCCGCCGGCTCGATTCCCTTCTTGCGTCGGTATGGGTATCTCCAAATTGTTGAGCTGGGTAAGGGAACAGTCGGTGCGTAACTACGTGCTAAGACCCGAGGCGGCCGGTTGGCTGGCTCTGGCGGTCTCGGTAGGCGTTCTGCTTTGTGCGGCCCAGGCTGGCGCTGCGCCGGCCCCTGAATCCACCGTCGGTTGTCGAACCGAGGTCACGCCTCCGAAAGCGAGTCGGTCCTCATCGGCAGATCGTCTCTCTCTAGCGGTCCCCAGCCAGGGGGCCTACATCGGGCTATACAGCATCGGCCCGATTCTGGCCGATCAACGCGACTACGGCTCGAAAACCGGGCACCTTCCGGCGATTGTGTTTACGTTTCACGATTGGGTGTCCGACGAAGACTGGAACTCGTCGTCCCCACATTTGCGTACCTTTGCCGATTCGATGGAGTCTGCTTCACTCAGCCCCCTTCAACTGGCGGAAGAGTTGCGCAAGCAGGGCGGTGTGCTGGCTGTAGCCTGGGCCATCCAGTGTTGTGACTGGGAATCTACTCTTTTCTGGTATGGCTTCAGGAAACCGACGGTGACAGTCGCGCGACTCCTCAACGGCGACTTTGACGACTACATTGTGACTGTGGCTCGCCAGATTCGGGACTATCAGCATCCGATCATGCTGACGTTGTTCAGTGAGTTTAACTATCAGGGCATGATGGTGTTCGGCAGGCAGGGGGGAGACCGTCTCGAGGACACCGAGCATCTCTGTCGGTTGTATGGCGATCCGACTTGGCCGGATGGGCCGGAGCGCATTCGGGACGCGTTCGTCCATGTCATCGAACTATTCCGGCGAGAAGGTGCTCAGAATGTCACGTGGTTCATGTACGCCGGCTCGCACTACATGAATCCACGCCATGAAGACTACAACCCGTGGCTCCATCCGAAGTTTTTCTATCCCGGTGATGAGTATATCGACTGGGTCGGGCAAAGCGCCTATTTCATCGATCCGCGCATCCCGCCGAAACTACGGCAACAAGAATTACGTACCCCGATCACGGAAGCCTTGACCCCCGGATATGAGGCCTGGGGGAGCGTGACGCAGCGGCCGCTGTTCTTGCCAGAATTCGGGATCCTCGGGGATGGAGCCAGCAGCCGCGCGCGCATCATTGAAGAAGTGTTTCGCGAGGTGCTCCCCCGGTTCGACCGTGTGCACGCCGTCACGCTTGCACACTTTCAGATAGCCCAAGATTTCTACGAAGTTCCACGACTCGGTGTATTTCCCGATGAGAAGGCCGCTTGGAATCGGGCGGTTCGCGAGAGTTCGCATTACCTGAAACAGGCCTCGTTCAAGGGCAGAGAGTAGTGTGGCGATGGCGCTGAACCGGTCTTCACGATGGCTCTGCATCTGCGCGGTCTTTGCCTTGTGTTTCATGCTTCGTGCCGGTGTCGCCCTGCTGATCGATGCATCGGTGCCGGTGATCAAACGGGCGGATGTCTATTCCGACATTGCGGCCAACCTGTCGCGTGGGCATGGTTTTGTGGCCGAGCCAGAGGGGGAAGCGATTCTGTGGAGGGCACCGGCCTATCCGGCATTTCTCGCGGTGCTCTATTGTCTGTTCGGGGAGCATAACGAGACCGCGGTGCTGCTTGCGCAATCGGCCTTGGATGCCATGACGGCTGTGCTCATTCTGTACATCGGCACGCGGCAGTTCGACGAGACTATCGGCTGTGTGTCCGCCGTGCTCTTTGCTCTCCATCCGCTGTCCGCGTACTACACCCTGCGCTTTTTGTCCGAACCGCTGTTTACGCTGGTGTTCACGGCGGCGATTGCGGCGTGGGTAGCTGCGATACACACACGGCGATCGACAGTGTTCATGTTGGTCGGCGCGTTGATTGCCGGGGCGGCATTGGTGAAGCCCGTGGCATTGGGAATGTGGCCTTGCCTGGTCGTGGCCGCGTGCTACCGGTTGCGCAAACAGCCCAAGCGGGCCCTGTCCGTCGCGATGGCGATGTCCATTGCCTGTCTCCTGGTGCTCAGCCCCTGGGCGATCCGCAATTATCGACTCACGGGTCAGTTGGTGGTAGTGGCGACCGGCGGAGGATATGCGTTGTGGTTGGGCAACCAAACGGCCAGTGACGGGCGTGAGGATTGGGAAGTGGATGCCGCCACCAGGGAACATTTAAACGAATTGCGTGGTGCGGTGTTGGCATCGACGGAAGGATCGGCGCGCGCCCTTATGGGGGGGACGGATCGCTGGGCGTCGTCTTCCGCGACTCAACCGGTCCATATTACGGTTGAGGAGGACCGTGCATTTCTTCAAGCCGCGTGGCAGGAGATCGCCGAGCATCCATTCGAGAGCGCACTGTTGAGTGCCAGAAAGTTGTTTCGCTTCTGGTTCAGAATTTTCCTTCCCGACAACCGCTGGGCGCAAACGTACATCATCGTGTTTCAAATGCTGAGTTTGGCACTCGCGCTACTCGGAATTCTGCAAGTCGAGTTCAGGAAAGAACTCTGGGTTGTTCTGCTCCTGCCGATTCTGTTTCTCACGGCGATCCATGCCCTCACGTTTTCCACCATCCGATACAGTGTTCCTGTCGTTCCGGTGACGACCGTGTTCATGACGGCCGGTCTGCGTGCAATAACGAACCGATGGGGGCTTTCGATCGGCTCGGCGGGAGTACGCTGGCTGAAGCTCTCGCCGGTCGGGGAACTGGCCGCATCGTATCGACGGAGGCAGTCGTGAAGCAGTCTGGTGAAACGAGACGTTGTGATGCGGTGAGGAGCCACAGATGAAACCGATTCGGGTGCTGATCATTCGCAACTGTCGCGGGATCACCGGCATGACCGGAGGCGAGACCTATTTGCTCTCCCTCTTGAAAGGATTTGACCCAGAAAAGGTGCGCTGTCTGCTGGTGTGTATCGTGAATCCGGCGCTGGGTGAAACCACCTGGCTGAAGGAATTGAAACAGTCGGGATTCGAGTACGTCACGATTCCGATCGGCAATCCTTTCAACCTTCGCGATGTGATTGCCGTAAGCGCATTGATCAGGAAGTTTCAAGCCGATGTGATCCACGCGCTGGACCATCGCTCCGATCTGATCGGCATCCTCAGCGCGAGAGTGACCGGTCGGCCGGTCGTTGCCTCTTTTCTCGGGTGGGTGAATTTCGCGAAGGGCTCGTGGCGTGCCACGGTATATCCGTGGATCGATCGCATGATTCTCCGGCGACTGGATGCCGTCATCACCGACTCAGTTGCGATCGGCACAGAGTTGCGGATGGGGACGCAGGATCCTCCCGTGGTCGCTATACGCAATGGCATCGACACCGCCTGGTTTGATCCCGCTCGTACCCTGGCACCTTCATCCGTGTCCGAATTTGCCGCAGGCGGCGACTACGTGTACGGGATGGTCGGCCGTATCCATCCGGTGAAGAACCATCTCAACTTTTTGACGGCGGCACGCGCAATCCTTGACCGGTACCCGCGCAGTCGGTTTGTGATTGTCGGCACCGTGCTCCCTGGATTCGAATCCTACCGACAGTCTCTGCTCGATTTTATCGCCACACATAACTTGGCGTCGGCTGTTGTCATGGCCCATGTCTCCCTGTCTGAGATTCCGGCGGTGTTTGCCGCCTTGGATGTGTTGGTGGCGCCGTCCTTTGCCGAAAGTTTCAGTTTTACGATGCTTGAGGGCATGGCGATGGGAAAGCCGGTGGTCGCGTCGGATGTGGGCGGCGCATCCGAAATGATTACCGACGGCCAGACCGGGTACTTGGTGCCTGTGGGCGATGTGGCCGTTCTTACCGAGACATTGCTGCGCCTGCGGGAATCGCCTGAGCAACTCAAAGCCGTGGGCCTGCGGGCCAGGACGAAGATCCTTGAGGACCTCAGTTTGGCTGCCATGGCTGAGCGGACCTATCAGGTGTACGACAGATTGGTGAACATGCGGCCGGACAGGAATAAGACGCGCTCGGTCCAAGAGGATTTCAGACGCCAATTGAGTGAGATCGCCTGTAAGTCATGAGTGAAGGTGGGAGGTTGTTGTGAAGCAGATTCTTAAGACATCGCTGGTGAAGGGGTTTGCCATGCTGGGACTCCAAGCCGAGTTTCACAAGAAGAAGCACGATACCGACATCGTCTTTTTCGACAAGAACACGCTGGAATACTTTCAACAAGACCATCCTCGCATGGCGCTGTATCGGGAGGGCCTTGCCAAGTCGGGCATGGAATGGGTCGATAATTTCCCTCTGCAGTGCCGCCTGTTTAGCTTGCAGCAGATGGCCGAGCTGGCCGCCCGCCGGAACATCGACGGGGAGTTTGCGGAATGCGGATGTTGGAAGGGGCATTCGGCCTACATCATCTCCAAGATTCTCACGCGACATGGTTTTTCGCGGTCGTTTCATATTTTTGACTCGTTCGAAGGAGGGTTATCAGACAAAACCAGCGAAGACGTCTCCGACTATGCCCGGCAGACCAAAGAGGAAGCTGAGTTTGAGAAGAACTGGTTTTCGTCCACCATTGATGACTTGAAGAAAGCCCTCGTGGGGTTCGACTTCATTGAAATCTACAAGGGGTGGATACCGGAGCGATTTCACGAAGTGGAGCACAAACGATTCGCGTTCGTGCACGTCGATGTCGATTTGTACCAGCCGACCTTGGATAGCCTGAAATTTTTCTATCCCAGACTAATGCCCGGGGGCATCATCGTCGTCGATGACTATGGCTACAGCGTGTTTCCGGGGGCTAAACGAGCCGTGGATGAATATGTGCGAGGCATTGACTGTTCCCTCTTCTACGAGACGCCGATGGGCAGCTGCTTCATCATTAAATGATGGGTGGGTCTGATCGAGAACGGGATCGCTTGTAGGAACACAAGTCTTCGTCGCAGGAAGTGAGCCGGTCATGAAATTATTGGTTACGGGCTGTCAGGGGTTTGTGGGAAGTAGTGCGGCGAAATATGCCCTCAGCAGGGGTCATCAGGTGCTGGGTGTCGCCCAGTCCGAGCGCGGGCATTCGCTCCAGGGCATGGAATTTACGCGATGTGCGCTCGACCATCCGGAGCTCATCCATGCCATGAATCGGTATCGCCCTGATGTGGTGGTGCATGCGGCCGGCTCGGCCTCGGTCGGCTATTCATTCCAGCAACCTCGGGAAGATTTTCTGAAGGCGGTCGAGACCTGGGGTGCGGTGCTGGACGCCGTTCGAAAATCCGATGTGAATCCAGTGGTCATTTTCCCATCCAGCGCGTCCGTGTATGGCAATCCGACGCTCTTGCCGGTCACCGAGGGCGCGAGTCTGCGCCCGATTTCACCATATGGATTTCACAAGGTCATTTGCGAGCAACTGGCGCAGGAGTATGCACAATGTTTTGGGCTGAATGTGGTCTCGGCCAGACTCTTCTCGACAATCGGGTCTGCTCAGCAGCGGTTGCTGGTGTGGGAGCTCTTTCGGCAAGCCATCGACGACAACCCCTATTTGACCATTCAAGGTACGGGGACTGAGACCCGGGATTTCCTGCACATTGATGATATCTGCCGATACTTCCTGGGAATCGCGGAGCGGCAACCGAAAGGGTTCTGGGCCGTCAATGTCGCGTCCGGCGTGTCGACGTCGGTCAGGACGATGGCGGAGATCGTGACGCGTCTGGTCGGAAACCAGAAGGCCATTGTCACGTTGAATAGAGAACTGCCGGGCGATCCTAAGCACTGGCAGGCGGACACCTCGCTGTTGTTGGATCTCGTTCCCTATCAGCCCGACGACATTACTAAGGGCCTGGAGCAGTGTGTCGCGCAGTGGTCGGCGGACGTTGCCTGTGTCGCCAGGGGACTGATAGGCGGAGGTACGGAAGTTCGATCGTGACGTCAGGGAGCAGGCCAAGACGATGGTGCGGGGGCCCTGGGGTCCTTCGCCGTGCGATGTGCAACGAGGAGTCGGTGTAAGCGCGTATGCGAAACTCGTGGTCCGGGATTAAAACGCTGTCGCAGCAGACCGCCCTGGTGTTTGCCGGGAAGATGACCGGTGCCTGCCTGGGCTTTGCGATGAGCTTGATCGTTGCCCGACAGATGGGACCTGAAGAGTTCGGTTTGTTCTCGTTGTTTATTGTGATTTTGATTTTAGGCAACGATATCCTCGGGGACGGGTTGAGTCCGGGTGTCGTGCGGTTTTACTCCATGTACCGGCGGGTCGATCCGCCCAGGGCGGCTGAAGTGCTCACCAATGCGCTGGCGTTGCGCGTCCTGCTCGGGATTCCGATCGTCGCGCTGGGCCTGGCTGGCGCCGTTCATGTTGCCGGAGGCGCTTCTGATCGCCACTCATATGTGTTGCCCGTGGTGTTGGGTCTGATCGGATCGTTCGGCGCCGCGCTCTGGAGTTTTGCACTGTGCGTCTGGCAAGCGCGCGAGGAGTTTGCCGTTTATGGGGCTATGGTCGCGCTGGTCAACTTGCTGCGCGTCCTTGGTATTCCACTTCTCCTCTGGGCGGGGTGGTTGTCGCTGGGGCCTGTGATGGGGCTGCATGTGCTGTTTTATTACGCGTGCACGGCATGGGGGATCTGGCTGCTGCGAGCACATCTGGCACTGCCGCGGCTCGACACCGCGCTCTTACGTGATCTCCTCCGGTTCAGCAAATGGCCTGCGATGGCCAGTCTGTTTTTTATTCTGCAGATCAATCTCGGTGTCCCTGTGTTGAATTATGTGGCCGATGCCCGCGAGGCGGGTCTCTATGGTGCAGGGTCCTCGCTGTTGATGGGGGTGGACTTTCTCACCGTCAGTCTGGTGACAACCTTACTTCCGAAAATCACTCAACTTACCGGGCTCGAACAGTGCCGTTCCTACGTGCAACGAGCTTTTCCGCTGTATGCACTCATAGCGGTGTGCCTGCTCCCGGTCCTTTATTTTGCCCGCCCGCTGGTGGTGGCCTTGTTTGGCCCTGCCTACGAAGGCACCATCGTGATCTTTCAAGTGCTGTTTATCGGTACGCTCGGCACGCTGGTGACCCATCCGCTGTACCTGGTCTTGTACACGATGGACCGCCCTCATTGGTTCGGCTTGATTCAAGGGTTTGCGCTGCTGGGGTGGATTGTCGCCGGGTGCTTGTTGATTCCGGGTTTCGGCGCGCTCGGGGCCGCGTGGACCACGTTGATCGCTCGCATGCTTCAATCACTGGCCATCATTGTGGTTCTGGGATATGCGTTGGGATTTCTGTGGTCGTCCAAGCGCAGCGGGAACCCTATGGCGGAGGGGACGCCAGGAACATGAAGCCGACATTTGGCGCCCTCGCGGCACCCACCTTCATCGGCGCAGCACTGGGTGCTGCGGTGCTTGCGCTGTCGACAAAAGCGTTGGCGATTCTGATCGCAGGGACGGCCTTTGGGACGATGGCGGCATCGGTGGTGTTTCCCTACTACATTCTGGTGGCGACGATCCCGATACAAGTCGATTTGATCAGCAACATTACCGTCACCAAATTGATCACACCGCTGACCATCGGCATGGTGATATTCAATGCGTTGACCCATCGGGGGCCGTGGCCGCTGGTCGTGCGCTGGCCTGCTGGTTACCTGGCCGGCCTGTTCTTTCTGGCGTCTATCGTGTCCTTGGTGCTTGCCGAGGGATTGCGCGGCCTGCCGGGAGAGGCGGCAAAAATTCCGGTCTACGGGGCGCTCTTCTTCTTGACGCTCACATTTAATCGAACGCCGGAACACTTTCGCCGCTTGCTCTGGGTCATTGCATTCACGGGCATGGGGGAAGCGCTGATCACTGCGGCGCAGGTGCATTACGGATTCGTGATGCCGGGCGATTGGCGGAAGAATCTCGGCCAACCCGGTGAGGGCGGCGTGGATGGAACCCTCAGCGCCATTCTCGACGGAAAGATCCGGGCTGAAGGCACGACCTCTCATCCGATCATGTTGGCCAGCTTTTTTCTCATGGCGATTCCCTGTACCGCGTTCTTGTGTCTCACGGAATCCCGCACGTCGATACGGATCATGCTTGGAGGCATGCTGGCATTGATGGGCTACGCCTGGTTTTATACCTTTGCCAGGAGTTCGATGATTGGGTTTGCCGTGATGACGGTGGTTGCCCTGTCGTTTCGCTCACGCGCCGTCAGGATCTTACTGCTGATTGGAGCGGTGTTGGTCTTTACCGGGTTCCTGAGCTACCAGGCTATTTCCGAATCGTTTTCGACAGGGGTGCATGCCATCGAAAGCGGGGGACTCTTCGGAAAAGCCGATGTCAATGAGGCAAGCGGGAGTTGGGAGTTTCGATTGGAGTCAATCGTGGGTGGCTGGGGGTTATTTTCCGCCCATCCCTGGTTTGGCGTCGGGTTTGGGCAGTCTATCTGGCACTACACCAAATACTTGCCGGCGTGGGCGAATCATTCTTCCCATCCCTCCACGATTCACAATGTATTTTTGGAGGTGGCCAGTGAGCTGGGGGTGTTTGCGCTGGCCGCGTTTCTGGGGCTGTGGGCCTGGGCTCTGATTTCTGCCAGGCGCGGTCTTGGCGAGCCTGCACTGCGGCCCTATGCGATTCTCATGTCCAGTATCATTTTCGGACAGATGGCGTTTCTTATGATCACGCCGATGGTGCGTGAAATTTGGCTGACATTGCCGATGGCCATTGCGATTGGTGCGATGGTGAAGGCGAAGGCATGATCCAGTGGAACGATCATCGTGTGGCGGTCATTACAGGCGAATATCACCGGTGCGGCGAGGTGAGCGCGCGAATCGCTTGCCTGGCGACGGATCGGAAGTGAGGCACTGATGCCAATACGTGTCACGGTCGTCATCCCGGCTTATAACGCCACAAAGACAATCCATGACGGGCTGGATGCCTTTGCCAGGCAATCGTACCCGGCCGGTGAAGTCGAACTCATACTGGTCGATGACGAATCGACGGATGGGACCCCTGAGTATATCGAACGCTATGTGAAAACGTGGGGCAGCGCACAACCGACGGTGCGTGTGCTCCGCCAGGCACATCGAGGTCCGGCGGCGGCGCGGAATCTCGGGGCGCAAGCGGCCCAAGGAGAATTTCTCCTGTTTACCGATGCCGATTGTGTGCCGCATGTGGATTGGATCAAGGAAATGGTGGCGCCGTTCGAATCGCCGGCGATTGCCGCCGTGAAAGGCGCGTATAGGACGAAACAACGGAGCCTGGTCGCGAGATTCGCGCAGGCCGAGTTTGAGGCCCGGTATCGTCAACTGGCTGCGGCAGAATACGTCGATGTGGTTTTTTCCTACTCGGCGGGCTTTCGCCATGAGGTATTTCGCTCCATCGGCGGGTTCGACACGAGTTTCCCGGTTGCCGACAACGAAGATACCGATCTGTCGTATCGAGTGGCCACGGCTGGGTACAAGATCAAGTTCAATCCGGCGGCGATTATTTATCATCAACATCCGTCGACGCTGAAACAATATCTCCGCAAGAAACACAGTCGGGCCTACTGGCGAGTAATGGTGTACAAACGGTTTCCGGGCAAAGCGATTCGTGATTCCTATACCCCGCAAACGCTGAAATTGCAGATCGGGTCCGTGGTGTTGGGTGCGGGCGCGCTGCTGTTGATGCCGCTTGTGCCGTATGCCGCCTATGTCGCCGGATTGGCCGGCGGGTTGTTTGCCGCCACGGCTCTTCCATTTCTGTGGCAGCTTCCGCCTGAGGATACTGGGTTGCGACTGGCTGCACCCTTCCTGTTAGTGTGTCGGGCCGCCGTCATGGCGACTGGCTTGATGCGAACCGTGCCGATGTTAGTGAGCAAGACCAATTAAGATTCATGTAACGGAGGGCGAGTCATGCGACGTATTCTTCACACGATCTGGGTGGTTCTCTTGATGGCGTTGTGCGTGGCAGCAGGGGCGCAAGCATCCGAGCCTGAACCAGCGGCAGTGCCGGCGACTGATGTGAACTGGAGCGGTCCGTTCCGTTTGGGTGCGGGCGACGTGCTGAATGTCTTCATCTGGAAGCACAAGGAACTCTCGACCATTGTCACGGTCCGTCCTGACGGAAAGATCAACTATCCGTTGATCGGCGAAATTGAGGCGAAGGGGCTCACGTTGGGAGAGATCGAGGAACGCATTAACAAGCAGCTCAAACAGCATATCCAGGATCCCCAGGTCACGGTGATCCTGGAGGCGACGCACAGCTTTCGCATCTTTGTCCTGGGTGAAGTGATGCAGCCTGGGGTGTTCGACTTGAAAGGGCCGGTGACCGTGATCCAGGCGTTGGCGATGGCTCGAGGTCTGACCACGTTTGCCTCTCGGAATAAGATCTTTATCGTGAATCCAGGGCGGAGTGGAGAGCAAAGAATCCCCTTCAATTACAGCAAATTCGTTCAGGGTGAAGATAGCAACCAGAATGTGATGCTTCGGCCTGGAGACACGGTAATCGTTCCGTAGGACGGCGACTGCACTCATGATCCCGGGACGAAAGCGACAGCACGTGTCACAGAGCATGCAGCGCCTGATCGAAGCCGTTGGGCTCAGGGACGGGCAGGGAATCGGCTTCGAGTGTGGGAGAAGACTCGCCAGGGCGGTCGGCCGCTGGTTGCGT
This sequence comes from Nitrospira sp. CR1.2, assembly GCA_014055495.1. GTDB lineage: Bacteria > Nitrospirota > Nitrospiria > Nitrospirales > Nitrospiraceae > Nitrospira_A. The sequence continues at coordinate 118,912 of WIAG01000002.1, read as the reverse complement.
CTTCCGATGGCGGGAATGGCCTTGGCCGTAGCGCCATGGCTCGCTCTGCCGATCGTGTCGGCGGAGGAACCGGACAACGGGGAGTTTGTTCGGCCAAAGCGGGAATTCGGCGAACTGCCGTCTTGGCAGAATCAGATGGGGTACGAACGGATGCCGGTCTCGGAAAAGTTACTTTTGGGGGTTCCGACCCGCCGGGAGGGGTTTACCCCCCGTCTGACCATTACCGAGCAGTATACGGATAACGTGTTCTTTACCGCGCAGAATCGCGGGACAGACTATATCACCACAATTGCACCAGGATTGGGGTACACCACGTCAGGGCGGGATGGCGAACTCAGGGCAGAGTATTCGATTGAGTCACGTGTATACGCGAATAACACGAACCAAAATCGTGCGGTCTCGCGGCAGAACGGGGAACTGCTGGGGCTGTGGAATCTGACCGATCGCACAACGTTGACCGTCTTCGAACGGTTTGAGTCTTTTCAAGATCCGACTGAGCAAGTGACGCCGGGAGTGATGGGCACATTTGGGCGAACGTCGATCAATCTCGGTGCGTTGATGGTGCGCCATCGCCTGACGCCGTCGGTCGATCTGTTGACGAACTATGCCAATTTCCTGTGGTCCACCGATGCGCCCGGAGCCATCAACAGCATGACTCACGAAGGCGAGGTCGGGGCGAGAGTCCGGGAAGCGCAGTGGAGTCGTACCACAGTGAAGTACCGGTTTCGCTTCTTCGATTTCCAGCAGGGGCGTGATTTTCACTCGCATTCGGCGTTGGTCGCTCAGGAATTCGATCTGTCGGAAACCTTGGTGGTGAGTGGAACGATCGGTGCGGTTCGCGTGGAACCCAACCCTTCTACGATCGAAGTGCTCGCACAGGCCTCCATCAAAAAATCGATCGGCGATGCCTTGTACGAGATCAGTTATATGCGGGACGTGTTTCCGCCGTCGGGTGGACTGAGTCAACCGCTTGTCGGAGATTTTATTCGTGCTTCGACCAAGATTCGTCTGGCGAATGACTTTCTGTTCGATGCCGGCCTGACCTGGATTTTGACAAGCACCAGATCGGACGATTTGACCGTGCATACGCTGAAGTGGAATGTCGGCATTTCGTACACGCCCGCCTCTTGGCTGGTGACTCGGCTGGGGTATGACATGTTCGACCAGCGTGAAGACATTTTGGGAACCTCTGCGAATCGTCTCGCAAACAAAGTGAGCTTGCGCTTGATCGCGACGTTCTGAGTGGGCGTTGTGGAAGAATCGGTGAGAGTCACCATGTACAACAGTAGGCGACAGTAACCATGGGCACAGCGACCGACGGATTGCGCATCATGTTCATTGCACCGGCTCCTCGAGCCGGCACGGTGCAATACACGCATAACTTGGCCAATGCTCTGGCAGAGAGAGGGCATCGTGTTACCCTTGTGACCGGATTGGGATTCGAGCTGGCGGACTATCCACGAAGGTACAGAGCCCTCGAAGTGTTCGATCGATATCGGCCAAGACCCGGCAGGCTTGTGAAGTTGCTCTGGCATTGTCTGACGTTCCGACCGCAGATTATTCACCTGCAGGGAGCTCAACATCCGGCCCTCTATATTCTGCTCTGGATGGTCTTGAGACTGATGAGTCGCGCGACGTTTGTGTATACCCCGCAGGATGTCCTGCCCAATTCGCTGCGGCCGTATCACATCAAGGCCTTTCGCTTTCTCTACTCCAGAATGCGGCATGTGTTTCTGAATGCGAAACAGAATGAGCCTCTTGTGGTGCAACACTTCGGTGTGTCTCGCGATCGGATTACCGTGCTTCCCATCGCCGATTTGACGGCGTTTGTGCGTAGGCATGTGGCGCGGGAGACGCCGAATATTCCGGATGGAGCCCAGGTGGTGCTCTGCTTTGGCCTGATCGAACCGCGGAAAGGCATCCATACCCTGCTTGCTGCCGCGCCGGAAGTGATTCGGCAGGTCCCGAACGCGCTGATCCTGATCGTCGGGAAGCCGCTGATGGATATCGCACCCTTGCAGCGTCAGCTGGCGGAATCGGGGCTGCAGGAGCGGGTTCGGCTGGTACCGGAGTACGCAACTTTCTCCCAAATGGCCGGCTACTTCACTGCCGCCAAGTTTCTTGTCCTGCCGTATGAGAACGGATGGAACAGTGGGGTCTTGGCTTCGGCGTTCGGGTTCGGAAAACCGGTGATCGCCACGCGGGTGGGTGGATTCGATGAAGTCGTGGGAGATGAATCGACGGGGTTGCTCGTGCCCCCGAAAGCCCCGGATGTGTTGGCGAACGCCATTGTGCGATTGCTGCGTGATGAGGTGCTGTATGCGCGGATGCGTGCGAATGTCCGGGCTGCGGCGGGGGAGATCTCCTGGGAGACCATCGCGGGTCTGACCGAGGGGCGGTATGCTGATCTGCTCAGGAGGGGCGCTGATTGTGCAGTATCGCAGGCTCGGTAATACGGATCTGAGGCCCTCCCTGCTGGGATTTGGATGTTCGATGATCGCGTCTCTGGCGACGCGCCATTCGCGGGGCGAAGTCGAAGCGACGCTTCGTGCGGCCAGAGATTCGGGTATTACATTTTTCGATACGGCGGACGTGTATGGACAAGGCGATAGCGAGCGATTGCTTGGGCGTGTCTATCGGGATCACGGTGACGGCATGATTCTCTGCACCAAGGCAGGTCTCACGGTCGGTCCGGTGGAGGGCCTTGTTCGCATGGCCAAGCCGATGCTGAACGTTTTGCTGCGGCGATGGTCGTCCGCCCGAGGGGTCACTACAAGCACGCGGCGTCGCCAGGAACGTCAGTGTTTCGATCCCGAGTATCTGCGTCGCCGGATCGAGGGAAGTTTACAGCGCTTGGGGGTGGAGTGTCTCGATCTGTTCCTCTTACACAATCCCCCGATTAATCTTCCGCAGCGCGATGAGGTGTGTGAATTGCTCGTGCGCTTGAAGGAAGACGGCAAGCTGCGTCACTTCGGAGTCTCCTGCCGTTCCTTAGTGGACGCCGACTCATGGATCGGACAATCTGGTGTCGCCTGCGTGCAGGTCCCTCTCGACCGCAGTCGAGTTGACTCGGCCCTGCCGATTCTTGAACGCGCAGGTGCGCTCGGCGTCGGAGTGATTGCGCGTGAGGTGTTGTCTCGAAACACGCAGCCTGACGGGTCCATAGCCGACGCGTTCCGGCCGCTGGTTCAACGTTCGGAAATCGGTGTGTTGCTGGCCGGTATGGGGTGCCGAGCGCATTTGCGTGAAAATCTTCAGGCGATCGAAGAAATAGTCAGGTGCGTCCATGTTGCTTGATGCAAACACGGTCCCCGACGGGCATCCGCTGTCGGCGGACATCTGCATCGTAGGGGCAGGCGCCGCCGGCATCACTCTGGCTATGGAACTCCGGGGGACCGGCCAGAGTATCATTCTGCTCGAAGCCGGTGGGAAAACGCGAGCCGGCGAGAGTCAGGCGCTGTATCAAGGCGCACTCAATGATGCAGTTCGCCACGTGCCCCTGGATCAGGCCCGGTACCGACAGCTCGGTGGCACCACGTCCCTGTGGGGAGGACGCTGTATTCCTTTTGATTCTCTCGACTTTGATCAGCGCGACTGGGTGCCACACAGCGGCTGGCCGTTTCCGCAGAAAGAGATGCACGACTACTATCGACGCGCGCATGTCTACTGCGAGTGCGGCGAGTACGACTACATGGTGGCCTCGGCGCTTCCCGGTGCGCCTTCTTCAATGTTGCCGGGCTTCGAAGACGGGGAGGTCAGCACCGCGGGGATCGAACGATGGAGCCCGCCGACGCAATTTGGCAAAGCGTATCGAGCGGATCTCGCCAAAGCTGAACAGGTGCGTGTCCTGCTGCACGCACCGGTGGTCGAATTGCACGCCTCGTCGGACGGCGCCCGCATCGAGTCGGTCGAAGTGGCGACGTTCGCCGGCCGTCGTTTCCATGTCCGTGCACGGACTATTGTGCTGGCGGGGGGCGGACTGGAAACCACCCGACTGTTGCTGGCCTCTCGGCGCGTGCATCGAGATGGAATCGGCAACCATTCGGATTGGCTGGGGCGCGGGTACATGTCCCACATTCACGGGGTGATCGCCAGCATCACCCTCACGGGGGGGCAAGAGGTGATGTTTGGATATGAGGCGGATCCGCAAGGCGTGTTTTGCCGTCGACGGATCGGCTTCTCTGAGGCCGCACAGCGACGCCATGAACTGCTGAATCTCTACATGTTGTTGGATCGACCGCTGCTCGGAGACCCCGGTCACGGCAACGCGGTGCTGTCCGCCACGTTTTTGCTGAAACGGCTGCTGGGCGGTAGGCAGCAGGAGGAGCTGGGGACGGGTAAGTACGCGCTCTACTGGCGGCATCTCAAGAACATTCTGATGGGATCACCTCAGGCCTTGTCGGTGCTGCCCAAGTTCGGACGAAAACGGCTCCTTCAGAGACGGCGTATTCCTTCTCTGCTCATGCGCTCGCGCTCGAATACATACTACCTGTATTTCCAGAGCGAGCAGATTCCACATCCCGACAACCGGGTGACGCTGGATGACGTGCAGGATGAATTGGGGATGCCGCGGGTGCGGCTCAATTTTCAGGTGACGGAGCAAGATCGAGAGAGTGTACAGCGATCCCACAGGCTGCTGGATCAAGAGCTTCGCCGACAGGATTGCGGCTATCTGACGTATCTTGGAGCAGATGTATCGGAATTGATGCGGGACGTGAAAGCCGTCCTTGGGCATCACATCGGAACCACACGGATGTCGGCCGATCCTTCCCTCGGGGTAGTCGATGCACAGTGTCGTGTGCATGGTATCGGCAATCTGTTCGTTGCCAGCAGCTCGGTATTTCCGACGTCCAGCCACGCCAATCCGACGTTGACGATCGTCGCCATGGCGCTGCGCGTTGCTGATCATTTGAAGAAAACACATTCGGACACCATGCGAGACTGAGAACTTATTGCAGCGGGAAAGGGGAACACCATGTACTGGAAAAATAAACGCGTACTTGTCACCGGAGGAGCCGGCCAGATCGGGTCTCATCTCGTGACCCGGCTTGCCGCCGAAGGCGCACAGGTGACGGTCGCGGACAATCTCTGGCGGGGCAAGAAATCAAACTTGATCGGAGAGGACGGTGTACCGGTGATTGATTTGGAACACCGCTTTTTGGAACTGGACCTCGCGGACTATCGAAACTGCGAACGAGCGACGGAAGGACAGGACATCGTCTATCACCTGGCTGATGTGGTCGCCGGTATCAACTATGTATTCGGTAACCAGTTTTCGCTGTTCAATACGAACCTGATCATTGACTCCAACATGTTACGGGCGGCTATTGCGAATAAGGCCTCGTCCTACGTGTATGTCGGGACTGCGTGCAGTTATCCCGCTGAACGCCAAAGCAAATTGAATCCGCCCCCGTTCAAAGAAGACGATGTCTATCCCGCGTCACCGGAGTCTTCTTACGGTTGGAGCAAGCTGATGGGGGAAATGGGTTGTGATTTGGCTAGGAAAGAAAAGTTGCTCGACATCGGCATTCTCCGCTTCCACAACGTGTACGGTCCGCACTGTGAAATGTCGCCGGAAAAGTCGCAGGTCATTCCTTCTCTGATTCGCAAAGCCATTCGGCATCCGGATGAAGAGTTTGTAGTCTGGGGATCTGGCAAGCAGCGACGGGCGTTTGTATTCGTGAGCGATATTGTGGATGCCTTGGTGTCCGTGGCCACCAAGGGGATGAATCAAGGCGTCATCCAGATCGGTCCGGATTACAGTACGTCGATCAAGGAAATTGCGGAGCGGGTCTGTGCGATTTCCCGCAAGCCAATCGACATTCGTTTCGATACCAGTAAGCCGGAAGGGGATGTCGATCGGGCGGCAGATTGGACCAGGGCGCACACTCTCCTCGATTGGTCTCCCAAGACAAGTATTCAAGAAGGCCTAGAGCAGACGTATGCCTGGTGTGAGCGGCAGATCTTTCAAGGCATGGGACGAGGATAGGGAGACGAGTATCGTGTCAGGCAGGGCCGGCAGCCGAGCCGTCTGCGGAGTCGGTCGGAGAATTCAGGTTGTAACAACAGAGTGAGGCAACACCGTGAAAAAGGCATTGATTACCGGCATCAGCGGACAGGATGGATCATATCTCGCAGAGCTGTTGTTGTCGAAGGGATACGAAGTGCATGGCATTATCCGGCGATCCAGTTCCTTCAATACCGCCAGGATCGACGCGATCTACCAGGATCCGCATGTCGCTGAACCGAGGTTGCGGCTGGTTTACGGAGATTTGAACGACGCAAGCTCGCTGAATAAAATTCTTCGCATGATTCAGCCGGATGAGATTTACAACTTAGGTGCGCAGAGCCACGTGCGCGTGAGCTTCGATGTCCCTGAATATACCGCCGAGGTCACGGCTCTGGGGGCCGTTCGTCTGTTAGAGGCGATTCGTGAATCAGGCATTCACCCGAAGTTTTATCAGGCCTCGTCCAGCGAAATGTTTGGCCTGGTACAGGAGATCCCTCAGCGGGAAACCACGCCCTTTTATCCACGCAGTCCGTATGGGGCGGCCAAGGTCTATGCCCATTGGATCACGGTCAACTACCGCGAGGCATACAATCTCTTTGCCTGTAGCGGTATTTTGTTCAATCATGAGTCGCCCCGACGGGGAGAGACGTTCGTTACCCGTAAGATCACTCGCGCCGCCGCTCGTATCAAATTAGGCGTTCAGCAGGAATTGTTTCTCGGAAATCTTGACGCCAAGCGGGATTGGGGATTTGCCGGCGATTACGTCACGGCGATGTGGATGATGTTGCAAGCCGATCAACCTGATGACTATGTGATTGCCACGGGTGAAACGCATACGGTGCGAGATTTTCTGGAGCAGACTTTCAGCTATCTCGATCTGGACTGGAAACAGTATGTGAAAATTGATCCCCGTTATTATCGACCGACCGAAGTGGATCTGCTGATCGGTGATGCGTCAAAGGCCAAACGGGTGTTGGGGTGGGAACCGAAGGTGTCCTTTGGGGAACTCATCAGGATGATGGTCGAGGCCGATCTTCGCGCCGAGCGAGGGATCCTTGATGGCACGAGGGGAGCGCGATAGACGTGTCTTATTGGCGAGACAGACGAGTCGTCGTAACCGGTGGATCGGGCTTCCTGGGCTCGGTGGTCGTGGCGCAGCTTCGGCAGCAGGGGTGTCGTACCATTTTCGTCCCTCGAAGTCAGGACTATGACCTTGTCGACATCGCGGCTGTCAGGAAACTGTATGCGGATACGACGCCGGATCTGGTTCTTCACCTTGCGGCTCGGGTGGGTGGGATCGGAGCCAATCAATCTCACCCCGGGCGGTGTTTTTTGCGACAATCTCATGATGGGCACACAGCTCATCGAGGTCGGCCGCCAGCGAGGTCTCGAAAAATTGGTGGCCGTAGGCACGATTTGCTCGTATCCGAAACATACTCCGGTGCCGTTTCGCGAGGAGGATCTGTGGAACGGTTATCCGGAGGAGACCAACGCGCCCTATGGCCTTGCCAAGAAAATGATGCTGGTCCAGGCCCAGGCCTACCGACAGCAGTATGGCTTCAACGCTGTTGTCCTCTTTCCGGTGAACCTCTATGGTCCAGGGGACAATTTTGACATAGAGACGTCGCACGTCATTCCCGCGTTGATCAGAAAATGCGTGGAGGCCAAAGAGCGAGGAGATGATCAGGTTGTGCTGTGGGGAGATGGTTCACCCTCGCGCGAGTTTTTGCATGTGGATGACGCGGCGCGCGCGATTGTGCTTGCCGCCGAACATTACAACGGCAGTGAGCCGGTCAACGTGGGTACCGGGCGTGAGATCACGATCCGGGCGCTTGCTGAGCTGATCGCTGAGTCCGTGGGGTTCTCCGGTCGAATTGTATGGGATGCCTCAAAGCCGAATGGACAAGCGCGACGGTGCCTCGAGGTGAGTCGAGCCAAACACCTGTTCGGATTCGAGGCGACAGTCGCATTTGCCGCCGGGATCCGGCACACCATCTCTTGGTTTCAAGCCAATCGGCAGACCATCCGTGAAGTTGTTTGCTGAGTCCCGCATGTCTCTCCTCCTGTGCAGGTAGCGAGGACCTGCTATCCGGACTTCTCTAATTCGCGCAATTCGGGTGTAACTTTCCATCGGAGAGATAGACGCAGGAAAGAAAGGACGAAGGATTATTCGTGACGGCGTTTTTCAACGCCGCTGCCTGCTGGGTTCCCGGTCGGATGAGGCAGTCGTAGGGGAAGACCCCGGGGATCATCCATGAGGGATGGGCCGACCACAAGGCAAAGCCATGAATCTGCGGATAGCCTGAGATAATGCGGGGAAGCGCTGCCGCGATTTTCTGGGCCGCCCAACTCGAATTCTGTTGTGTGCCATCGGGGAACCCCAACTCCATGAAGAACACGGGCTTGGAGGGCGCTACGGTCTTCACCTCTTGCAGCACGGCATCCAACGCTACGAAGTGATTGTCAATGGGGATCACGTAGTCTTGGGTGAGCCCGGGCCAGTCCGTCGCATAATAATCGATCATATAAAAATCGAGGCTGACCCAGTCGACGTATTGGTCGCCCGGATAAAAGTTCGCAAATGAGTGGCAGCTTTGAAGAAGTTGCTTCGCGTAGGTCTTGTCGACTGTGGCCGGAAGGTCCGCCACGTCGTAGTCGATCTGATTCTGTTGGTGCACTGCCCATCCCATTGAATCAAACGTGAGAAACTTGAGTCCTTCCCGGCGAACAAAAAAATCGTAGTAGTAGCGTTGCGCGGCTTTGAGGCGTTCGACCCCGTCGCAGATTTGTGGTGTGCCGATGTCGCTATAGAGCGAACTATACGGCATGGAGGAGGGATTGAACTCCGCAAAGCCACGCTTGTTCTCGATCGCCCATTGCAAGGACTTGTCTCCTGCCGGGCCGAAGCCACCGAAATAGTCGGCACCGATCCCATTCGGCTCTCGCCCGGAAATGAAAAAGGTCGGCTTTCCATACTGGCGAAGCTCGCCGGCAAACCTCCGAAGTTCCGCGTCGTAGAGGCCGCTGAGGAGTTTGTCGACGGTAAAGCCTTCCGGCGCCTCAGACTCGCCGGGAGCCGGGTGGGTGTTGTAGGCCTGAACTACAATCACCTTGCCATCTTGCCAGGCAAGATTCGCGGCCTGTACATCGAAGTGCGGTTGCCCAGCCGCATCGTACCCATTCGCCCAGGTCCCGCGGTGCTTCGACCAGAGCGCAGTTTTCCGTCCGCTGGCCGATTCAAACGATGCAATGTCATTTTGGACCCATTCGTACTGGCCTATGTAGAGACCGGCTGCAGGAGGAGGGGCGACCTTGAGCACTGAATAGTCACGGGCAGTCGTCGTTTGAGTTGCTGGAGCAATGACCGGTTGCGTTTGCAGCTGGCGTCTTTTGCGGGAAAGCCAGTTCTGGGCCTCTGCGGGGGAGACTGAGTCGAAGGAGATCCAGATCCCCGATATGAAACTCAGTGCGAGAATGGCGGCAATGTGTGTTTTTAGCATAGTACCTCCGAGTATCTGTGAATGATACTCAGCAAGCGTCGTACCATGCGGGAGGTCGGCCAGAATATGAGAATGTCCACAAAAGGCGGTGTTTCTCTACTGACGTGGCTCCAAAGCGGCACATTCTTGTACAAATTGCTGGAGGGACCATTCAGCCGGTGCCTCTGCATCACGGGCTGCTGGCCTGATTGGCGAGACAGGATGTTGCGTCACTACTTCGCGAGCTCCATCCCCGGAATACATTCCGTCGGCATGAGTTCGCCGCCGTGGAAGTGGGAGACCTGTTTCCATTTTTGCAGCACGGCCTTGTCGTCGAATGTGAGCAGGTACTCCTCGCACCAGGTGCCGGGCGGGGTGTAGCGGTTGCCGGACTGTTGTTCGCGAAATTCATAGACCCAGACGCCTTCTCCGGCGTCGCCCTTGCGAACTGCTTTGGGCGCGCCGAGTGCCTGGCGAACCTCCGCTTGCGTGGCCCGGCCTTTGGCGGAGTCAAGGTAGGCCCCTTCCTTGGTCTGCAGGTGACTGCAAGCGGCGACGCTGATGGTGATGGCGATGAGAGCGAGCATTCGACGGAGATGTGTCATGATGCCTCCCGGTTCGAAGGGAACCTTCCCAGTGCTGTCGTGAGTGCGATCGGATTGTACACCGATCAGCCGAAGCCGTCTTCTGTGAGTTGATTTTCGGGAAGCGAAGCGTTGGAGAGTTCAGATGTACGGAGCACCTTCGGCGGATAGGATTCGGTGCTTAACGGAATCGAGCGGGCGCACCACGAGTGTAAAGTATGGCCCTGGATAAAAAAGAGCGGGGAGACGGGAGGACGACTAGACGGCTTTTTTAACCAGGCCGGAGCGCAGGCAGCGGGTGCACACGCGGATGCGTAGGGCCGAGCCATTGACGAGCGCTTTCACGCGTTGCAAGTTGGGATTGAAGACGCGCTTCGTCTTGTTGTTCGCGTGGCTCACGTTGTTACCGGTTTGGTGTTTCTTCCCACAGAGATCACAAGCAAATGCCACGGCCCTACTCCTTTGTTGCGGCGTCTTTCACCGACTAGTGCGTAAACGAAGCGGGATGCTACCATAGCGCCACGGGCTAAGACAAGCGGTCGGGGTGAATTCTCCTCTGTGGATACCCTCCTTCCTGTGCAAGGCCCTTCACCGTCACGGAGGTCTCCCATGGATGTGGTCACGCTCGTCGGGTTGCTTGCCGGCACCCTTACCACGATCGCGTTTATCCCCCAACTGCAGCAGACCTGGCGCACCCGCTCCGCGCAGGACGTGTCCTTGGGCATGTTACTCACCTTTGTGACCGGAGTGTTTCTTTGGCTGGTCTACGGACTGCTGCTCGGCGCCCTTCCCATCATCCTCGCGAACCTTGTCACGCTGGTCCTCACACTCGCCATTCTCATCCTCAAACTTCGTTACCGCTCCTAGTGGGTTTCTTGCGCCTCCGGTTCCGGCGGTTCGTCTGTGGACGTTCCGCTGAGGCCTTCGCTCGCGGTTCCTCTTGACAAGATCAGCCCTCCTCTCCTAGAGTTTGCCTCGTTTCAAGACACCTTGGGTCAAGGGAAGAGGGTGTAAAACCCTCGCGGTCCCGCCGCTGTAAATGGGGACGAAACCCGCTGACGCCACTCGCGTGGCCGTGAAGCGTTGTTCGTGAAGCGTCTGGTTCCTGACGCGAGAGACGGTTCACGAGAGACGAATCACCGGCCTGCTGGGAAGGCGCGGGGAGTAGGACGAACCATGAGCCAGAAGACCTGCCCGAGGAAGACCCTTTATTCCCTCGTGGGCTGGGGAATAGGCGAGGATGATGGTGCGGGCAATCCTCAGGGTTCCACGTTGGCCCTGGGGATTTTTTTTATTTGCGCGCCGTCCGACCGATCCCCGTTCGCTGCTGCGTTGCCGGCATCCTTGGAGTCGTCTGGTATGTGTTGCTCACCTGTGTGGCGCCCGTGTTCGCGCAATCGTTGGAGGATGATGCAGTGATGAAACGCCGTCAACAAGGCATCCTCACGGGCATGCCGTTTATGGCCAACATCACGCCGCGCACGTTTATCGACGACGCGGGGAGGAAACTCTATGTGGCCAAGGCGCCTGCGCGGGTGGTGTCGCTCGCGCCCAGCATCACGGAGATGTTGTTTGCGTTGGGACTGGATGAACAGATTGTCGGGGTGACCGAGTTTTGCGACTTCCCGCCGGCGGCCAAGACCAAATCCAAGGTCGGCTACGCCAATCCCGACCTTGAATCGCTGATCGCGCTTCGACCGGAGTTGATCGTTGCGCCCCGGGAGTTTCATCGGGCGACTGTGCTGGCCAAGCTGGAAGAACTCAAAATTCCGGTGCTGCTCTTGGAGGCCACCTCGTTAGAAAGCATTTTTTCGCATCTGCATACCTTGGGACGCATTTTCGATCGCGCCACGGCCGCACATGCGATGACTCTGGCGATGCGCAACCGGATGGCGGAACTCACCGCCAGAACGGAGTCGCTGGCACGTGTCCGGGTTTTGTATGTCATCAATAGCCAGCCGCTTATTACGGTGGGACCGGGTAGTTACATTCACCAGATGATCGGGCTTGCCGGTGGGCTGAATATCGCATCGGCGGCGAAGGCCTCCTACCCGCGTCTCACGATGGAAACGGTGTTGCGGGAAGATCCCGAAATCCTGCTGTTCCCCAGAGGGTCGGTCGAAACCGTGCCGCGGAGCGAGCAGGAGGCCTGGAGACGCTGGACGACGGTGACCGCCGTTCGGGACAACCGACTTCGTGAAGTGCCGGCCGACGCCCTCAACCGGCCGGGTCCGCGCGTCATGGAAGGGCTGGAGGCGCTGGCCAGGGCGATCCACCCCGAAGCCTTCGCGTCGGAACCGGCGCCGGGACAGCCATGATGCCGGCAGCCCGCCACCCCACGCCTCCCACGTCCCCCTTGACTGCCTCGACCTTGTCCGCCGGTATCGTGCCATCCGAGCCGCCCACGATCGCAGACGATCGGCCGGTTCAGGATTCGATCCTGACGCCCTCCCGTTGGTGGCGTGTGATGACGGTCCTGTCGCTCGTCGCTTGGCTCTTGGGCCTCGTCTGCCTACAGGTGGGGACACAATATATCGGAGTGGGGCGCATCATCGGCCTCTTCTCGTCGCTGCTGTTCGATCGACCGGTCGACGAGCGGATGGTCGATACGACCGGCGTCATTCTGTTTCAGGTCCGCCTGCCGCGCGTGGTGCTCGGATTTTTGGTGGGAAGCTGTCTTGCCTCAGTCGGCGTGGCGTTGCAGGCCTTACTCCGGAATCCGCTCGCCGATCCCTATGTGCTGGGGGTCTCCAGCGGGGCGGCTTTGGGTGTCGCCGTCGCCGTGCTGTTCGGTATCGGCACCACGGTGCTGGCCTTGTCGATCCTGCCGGTGTGTGGATTTGTCGGCGGGCTCGTCGCCCTCGCGGTGATCTACCGGATGGCGGCGACCCATGAGCGGCTGCCGATTCACTCGGTGCTCCTGGCCGGGGTCATCCTCAATGCGATTTTCTCCGCGCTCATCATGTTCATCACCTCCATCATGGAGCCGAATCGGTCGTTCGGCATGATGGCATGGTTGATGGGGTCGCTCACTGCGCCGGCCTATCCGGTGCTGGCGGCCTTGTCCGGTTATCTGGTGATCGGGCTCGTGCTGCTCTTCAAGCACGTACGGGTGCTCAATATCTTGGCCTTGGGCGAAGAGCCGGCGCACTCGTTGGGGATCGACACGGAACGTGTCAAACGGTTCATCTTTCTGGTGTCGGCCCTCATGACCGGGGCCGTAGTATCGTTCAGCGGCATGATCGGGTTCATCGGCATGATTGTGCCCCACGCCGTCCGTCTCGTGCTTGGAGCCGACCACCGGCTGTTATTGCCGGCCTCGGCATTGGTCGGCGGCATGTTCTTGATGGTGGCGGATACGGCAGCGCGTACGCTGTTTGTGCCGTCGGAGGTGCCGGTCGGGGTGATCACGGCGTTGGCCGGTGGCCCCTTCTTTGTCTATCTCCTGGTGTGGCGAAAGGATCGATTGGCATGACGCGGATCGACCCCACCGCTCAGATCCCGGGAGGAGGCCTGGAGTCGGGTCTGGTGGCGCATCAGGCCTATACCGTCGGCGGGGTGCATTTCCGTTACGGACCATCGCGTCTACAGGGAGAGCCATGGGTCCTTCGAGATGTGACGCTGGAGGTCGTGCAAGGCGAGATTCTGGGCATCGTCGGGCCCAATGGGTCGGGCAAAACCTCGTTGCTGAAACTGTTGGCGAAATTGGCTGCCCCACAGGAAGGGGAGATCGCCTTGTTCGGACGACCGTTACGTAGCCTCTCCCACGAGCAGGTGGCGCAGACCGTCGCTGTTGTCCCGCAGGACAGTCCACAGCTGTTTCCGTTCAGGGTCGCAGAGACGGTCTTGATGGGGCGCTTTCCCCACCGTCGGCGTTCGGGATGGAGTCTGGGCTTTGGTTGGGAGGATCGAGAGGATTGTCAGGCGGCCTCGCAGGCCATGGCCACGATGGACATCGCGCATCTCGCCGGGCGTGCCGTCACCGATCTGTCCGGAGGAGAACGTCAGCGCACCATGATTGCGCGGGCCTTGGCGCAAGCGCCCCGAGTCTTGTTGCTCGATGAACCGACGGCATTTCTGGATCTGCCGCACCAGTTGGGCATTTGTGCGACGTTGCGCCGACTCTGTGACGAACGCGGGTTGACGGTGGTGATCGTGTCGCACGATCTGAACCTGGCCAGTCAGTATTGCGATCGCGTGGCGATGTTGAGGGCGGGGCGGATGTGTACGATCGGCGCTCCCGCCAAGGTCATGTCTGTGGAAGTGTTACAAGAGGTGTATGGCTGCGAGGTCTTGATCGATGCGCATCCGCAGTCGGGATTGCCGCGGATCACGTTGCCGAGGCAAGGGATGCCGTTCAGGGGGTGATCGGATGGTGCGGGAGGGGTTCGCGCCCGGCCCCCCCGTGTGAGGAGGAGGGGCGTGTCATCATTGGAGAACGGAGTGTCAGGAAGACGCCGTCAGCGTCGGGGAAGATGGTGCAATTCCATCACGGTGCCGCCACTGTAAGCGGGGAGTGTCTCTGCATTGAGCCACTGGCTTGGTTCGTGACGTAGATCATGACACGTATTTCCTAGGACCGAGGTCCGCGAGATACGCTTCACGAGAGACGGTTGACGTTCCGGTTGGGAAGGCGTGGAGCCATGACGATCCGCAAGTCAGGAGACCCAACTGCCGGCTGTTACGACTGATCCCTTCGAGCGAAAGGGAGTGTCAGGATGGTGGTACGTATCAGGCCATGGTCTGTCTTGTTCCTGTTGGTGTGTGTCACAAGTGTCCCTCCTGTTTGGACGGCCGCGGCGGATGCCGACGAGCCTCCGGAGTCTGATCCTGTCGTGCATGCCGAGGAAGTCGTGATCTCGGCCACCAAAACCCCCTTGCCGGTAAGCCAGGTGACCAGCGCGGTCGAGGTCATTACGGCGCAGGATATGAAACGGCAGAACATCAGGAGCGTGGTGGACGCGCTTCGATTGGCCCAGGGTGTGGCGATGTTCTCCAACGGCGGTCCCGGTACCGAGGTGACGGCCAAGATTCGAGGCGGCGGGGCGAATCAGACCCTGGTGCTGATCGACGGCGCCATCGTCAACAGCGGTACCGTCGGCAGTTACAATTTCGCCAATCTGACGACCGACAACATCGAACGAGTGGAGATCCTCCGCGGCGCGCAGAGTATGTTGTGGGGATCCGACGCCATGGGCGGGGTCATCAACATTGTGACGAAGAAGGGGCAGGGGCCGCTTTCCGCCGCCGGCTTCATGGAGTATGGGTCGTTCGCCTCCCTTCGCGAAGGGGGCACGGTGTCCGGGAAGCAGGGGGCGGTCGATTACAGTGTCTCCCTCTCCCGCTGGGACATGTCCTCCTTTTCCGCCGTCAACTACCGGCGAGGAGCGACGGAGCGGGATTCGTATCGCAATTGGCAAGGCTCGGGCCGGATCGGCGTCGAGCTTCCGCATGACGGCCGGCTGGACTTCAGCATGCGCTGGATGAATTCCGATGTGCAGCTGGACAACCTGTCGGCTACGGCGCCGAGCGACGTGTACGGCTCGAAAATCCGCAGTCAGGAATATATGTTCACCGGCAGTTATGAGCAGCCGGTGACGAGCTGGTGGACGCAGAAGTTGACGCTCGCCCGCTCTCAGGAGGCCTCGCTCTTTCTCCCCGGCACGTTGCAGCGGAGCCTGGTCAACGGCGCGTTCAGCACCCCGTTCGGAGATCCGAATGAAACCCGTGTGCTCTCCAACCGCCTCGAGTGGCAGCATAATGTGCAGATCACGAAATTGCTGCTGCTCAGCGCAGGGTATCAATTTCGAGAGCAGCAGGGCGAGAACGACAGCGGGCTCACCAATCGCATTCTGAGCTCTCATGCAGGTTTTGCGCAGGCGCAAATGAATCTCTGGGATCGGGTGTTTGCCACCGCGGGTGTCCGCCATGACAGTTACAATGTCTTCGGCGATGCGACGACCTATCGCTTCACCGGCGGGTACTACCACAAGGAAACGGACACGAAACTCCGCGCCGGGTATTCCACCGGCTTTCGCGCGCCCAGCATGAACGAACTGTATTTTCCGAATTTCGGCAATCCCAATCTGGGGCCGGAAAAAAGTCAGAGTATGGACGTGGGAATCGATCAGTATCTGTTCTCCAAGCAGATCAAGTTCACGGGAGGGTTCTTCTGGAACCGCTACCGGAATTTGATCACGACCACGTTCGATCCGGTTTTCTGCGCGCCGTTCAGCACGTTCGGGTTTTGCCCGCAGCAGCTCGGGGAAGCCTCGACCAAAGGTTGGGAGGCCGGGCTCTCTTATACGTACGCAAGCGACAAACCGTTTGTGAAGAGCCTCATTCTCCAGGCACAATATACGAATACACTCACGCGCGATCTGGATAGCCAAAGCCGTTTACCGCGCTGGCCGACCGATCAATGGAGCGCGACGATCAGCTACCAGCCCGTCGATCCGCTCTGGATCACGCTGATCGGCCGGTACGTAGGCTCGCGATACAATACCACCGGAGACCGGCAATCGCTGCCGGCGTTCGATGTGTGGTCGTTGGCGGTCACCTACGATGTCACGAAGCAGCTTCAGGCCTATCTCCGGGCAGAGAACCTGTTCAACGAGAAGTACGAAGAAATCGCCAGCGCCGGCGCACCCATCCGGTCGATTTTCGGCGGAGTGCGGGTCTCGTTCGGTGGGAAGTCATGAACAACCCATGAGGGCCAGAGCATGATGCAGCGTCCGCGTGTGATCATCGCCGGCACCCAGAGCGGTGTCGGCAAGACCACGGCCACTCTGGCGCTGATGGCCGCCTTGAAGGCGAGGGGGTTGGTCGTTCAGCCGTTTAAGGCCGGGCCGGACTTTATCGATCCGGGCCACCATCAAATGGCGACGGGACGGCCCTCGCGCAATCTGGATGGCTGGATGTTGGGGGAAGCCGCCAATCGGGCCATCTTTGCGCGCGCCTCCGTCGATGCGGACCTGTCGATCGTGGAAGGCATGATGGGACTGTTCGACGGCAGTTCTCCGATCCACGAGCTGGGCAGCACGGCTGAATTGGCGAAGCAGCTGAACGCGCCGGTGCTGCTGGTGATCGACGGCAGCGCCATGGCCAGATCGGCTGCGGCCATGGCGTCCGGCTATGCGTCATTCGACCCTGGCCTGAAGGTGATGGGGGTGCTCTTCAATCGCGTGCGGAGCGAGGGACATTACCGATTGTTGCGAGAGGCGGTTGAGGCTGAGACGGATCTGATGGTCGTCGGGTATCTGAGGCCGGACGAGTCAGTCACCATTCAGGATCGCCATCTCGGACTGAGGACCGCCATCGAGCAAGGCGCAGGCGATTTCTATGACCGGTTGGGTCGTTCCGCGACAGACACCATCGACGTGGACCGCGTCGCGGCTCTGGCTCGGTCCGCCGGTGCCTTCCCGGGAGAAGATTTCCCTTTGGCGAGGCCGGAGGCAACGCGGCAATTGGTTCGTGTCGGCGTGGCGTACGATGCGGCGTTTTGTTTTTACTATCAGGATAATCTGGATTTGCTGGAAACCGCGGGGGCCGAGCTCGTGATGTTTTCACCGTTGCGCGATCGCAGCCTACCCGATGTCGATCTACTCTATCTTGGTGGCGGGTATCCAGAACTATACGGTGAAGATCTTGCGGCCAACGTAGACATGCGGACCGCGGTGCGGACGTTCAGCGACCGGGGCGGGGCGATTTATGCCGAGTGCGGCGGACTGATGTATCTGACGCAGGCGATCCGCGATCCGGCGGGACATCGGCACGAGATGGTCGGCGCCGTGCCTGCCGAGGCGGTGATGCGCAAGAACACGATGACGCTGGGGTATCGAACCCTTCGGCTGACAGCGCCTTGTCTGCTCGGTCCGGAGGGCACGGTGCTGCGGGGGCATGAGTTTCACTATTCGCTGCTGGAGCCGGCCGGCAAACTGCAGTATGTCTGTGCGCTATCGGACGCGGACGGCAAGCCGGTGGGACCGGACGGAGTGATGAGACGAAACACGTTGGCGTTGTATAGTCATCAGCATTTCGGCAGTTGTCCGGAGGTGGTCGGGCATCTGCTTGGAGTCGCGCGTCTAGCGCGCCGAGATATGGCACCGGTGCGGACGGTATGACATGACGGAACATAACGACCATGCAGCCAGAATGCAGCGCCTGAAGGTTTCGGTGGACCGTCGTATTGAGGCGGCTCAGGAGGAGAAGGGCTTGCTGATCGTCCATACCGGGGCGGGGAAGGGGAAGACCACCGCTGCGTTCGGCATGGCCCTGCGCGTACTGGGGCATGGGATGAAGGTAGCGGTCGTGCAATTCATCAAAGGCGCCATCGACACGGCCGAGGAGCGGATGCTCAGGTCATTCGGCGAGCGCGTGACGTTTCTTCGGATGGGCGAGGGGTACACCTGGGAAACACAGGATCGTGAGCGTGATACCAGATTCGCCCGGGAGGCCTGGGCCACGGCCTGTGAGTTCATGCGCGATCCGTCTTATGCGATGGTCATCCTGGATGAGTTCAATATTGTGTTGCACCATGGCTACCTGGCGATGCCGGAAGTGCTGCCGCACTTGCTGCAGCGACCGGCGATGCAACACCTCGTCATTACCGGCAGAGGGGCGCCGGTTGAATTGATCGAGGTCGCAGATCTTGTGACCGAGATGAAGCAGGTGAAACATCCCTTTCGAAACGGCATCAAGGCTCAGGCGGGGGTGGAGTTTTGAGAGGGCCGGTGACCAAAACCTGTGAGCACTGCCGGCAGCCGTTCGAGTGCGTGGGGTACCAATGCTGGTGCGGGAAGCTCGGAATTACCGAAGCCCAGATGGATTGGATTGCGGCCCGCTACCAGGACTGTCTCTGCCCAGCCTGCCTGCACCAGGTGGCGGACGGGACGTTGGGTCCGGAGCGTCCACCGGGAATGTCTTGATGACCGGGGATCCCGCAGGCCGTTGCGACGTTCAGAACAGGACTGCGGACGAAATACAGGAAAGGATTGGGGAACACGAATGCGAATCACCAAGGTCTATACAAGAACCGGCGATGCGGGCCAAACGAGATTGGCCGGGGGACAACAGGTGTGGAAGGACTGTCTGCGTGTGGAAGCCTATGGCACCGTCGATGAGTTGAATGCCTCAGTAGGATTGGTCCGGGCAATGAACGCCGAAGGCGGAAGCGCGTCTCCGGCCTCCGCGCACCTCGAGGCAGACCTGCGCTGGATTCAGAACAAGTTGTTCGACGTCGGAAGCTTGCTCGCTACGGCTCCAGGCCAGAGTTTTCAGAGCATGCCGAAAGTGACCGAGGGCGATGTGACCAGGCTCGAGCAGATGATCGATCGCTGTCAGGAGGAGCTGGCTCCGCTCAAGGAATTTATTCTGCCGGGCGGCGGAAAGGTTTCGGCCACGCTGCACCAAGCGCGAACAATTTGTCGCCGCGCTGAACGAATCTGCATCCGGCTGAGCCGGGAAGAAGACGTTGCCGCGGAACTCAACAAGTATCTGAATCGATTGAGTGACGCCTTGTTTGTGATGGCGCGCTGGGTGGCGAAGACCCAGGGTGAACCGGAGTTTTTGTGGCAGCGTGAAACCGATGCCTCCGGTAAGTAAGTCGAGGAGACCGCGACGGCGTTCGCGGTCCCGTCTCATTCTGGTGCTGGGCGGAGCGGCATCGGGAAAAAGCCAGGCGGCATTGGACAAGGCCGGCCGTAAGGGACCGAAGGCGTTCGTGGCGACCGGGCAAGCGCTGGATGGCGAAATGAAGGCGCGCATCGAGCGGCACCGGGCGACACGTGGGGCCGATTGGTCGACGGCGGAGGTGCCTCGATCGTTAACGGACTGGTTTCGGTCGGAGGGCTCGCAGTACCGCACGATCGTGGTCGATTGCCTGACCCTGTGGGTGAGCAATGTCTGTGGCCTCCGCATTGTCGGGAAAGATCTGACCGACACCGTGGATGAACTGGTCCAGGCTATTCGACGGACTCCCGCGAGGGTCGTGCTGGTGAGTAACGAACTGGGGTTTGGATTGGTGCCGATGAGCCGGGCTGCGCGCGCCTTCCGGGATCTTGCCGGCCGCGTGAATCAGCAATTGGCCGCCGCGGCAGACGAAGTGTATGTTGTCATTGCCGGCCAATCGCTCAGACTGAAATGACGAGGAGCATGACGTGATGACGTTCGATGAGACGGTGCGACTGATTCAACCGGTTGATGCGCAGATTGCCGCGAGAGTTCAGGCTCGGCTGGACGGGTTGACCAAACCCCTCGGGAGTCTCGGGCGGCTGGAAGAAACGGTGGTGCGGTACGCCGCGATCACGGGCGAGGCGAAACCGAATGTGCCGCGCGGGGTCGTCTTTACGCTTGCCGCCGATCACGGAGTGGCGATGGAAGGCGTGAGTGCCTATCCCAGTGAGGTGACACCGCAGATGGTCTTGAATTTTCTCCGGGGCGGCGCCGGGGTGAACGTGTTGGCGCGGCATACGGGGGTCGAGGTTCGGGTGGTGGATATCGGGGTGGCCTATGACTTCGGAATCATTCCTGGCCTGATCCGGAAAAAGGTCATGCGGGGGACGAGGAACCTGCGGCGAGAACCGGCGATGAGTCGAGCAGAAGCCACGCAGGCGGTCCGGATCGGGATCGATCTGGCGGCCGAGGCGGCGAGGGAAGGCATCGGGCTGATCGGTACCGGCGAGATGGGCATCGGCAATACGACTCCGAGCGCGGCGATCGCAGCCGTGATGACCGGTCGGGCTGTGGCCGACGTCACGGGACGCGGCACCGGCATCGACGACGCCGGTCATATCCACAAAATTCAGGTCATTCAGGAGGCGCTGGATCGGCATCGCCCAGACCGGGCTGATGCGCTCGACGTCGTCGCCAAGGTGGGCGGGCTGGAAATTGCCGGGCTGGCCGGTGTAATTCTTGGGGCCGCGGCGGCGCGGGTGCCGATCGTGTTGGATGGGTTTATTGCGGGCGCGGCGGCCTTGATCGCGGCGGGGATTCAGCCGCTCTGCTGCGACTATCTGATCGCCTCGCATCGATCGGTTGAACGGGGACACCAGGTCATCTTGGATCACCTCGGCCTCAAAGCGCTCCTGGACCTTGACCTGCGGCTCGGTGAAGGAACTGGGGCTTGCCTCGGTATGGGGCTGGTGCAGGCGTCGATCAAGATTCTCACCGAGATGGCGACCTTTGGCGAAGCCGGTGTCTCGGGTCGTGAGGCGTGACAGGTGAAGCGTGATATGCCGAGCGAAGGCACCGGAGATACGGTGGGTTCGTCTCCGGTGGAATCCGGGCTCCGCGCGCAGCATCCGCGTCGCGACGGTGCTCGCGCGTCGCCAGTTGGACATGATTTGGTCCGCCCGTTCATCTTGGCCTGGCATTTTCTCACCGCCATTCCGATCAGCCGTCGCCACCATGATGTGACGGCGGAGGAACTGGCGGCATCGATGGCCTGGTATTCCACGGTGGGGCTGATGATCGGCGGGGTGCTGGCGCTGATCGACCAAGGCTTGCGCTGGTGGGTGGCGCCTGAGGTGGTGAACGTGTTGTTGATTGTCCTGCTGGCCTTGCTCACGCGCGGGCTCCATCAAGACGGACTCGCGGACACAGTCGATGGATTGGCGGGGGGACGGATGGTGGACGACCGGCTGCGTATCATGCGCGATCCGAGTATCGGGGCACTCGGCGCGACCGGGCTGTTTCTGTCGCTCTTGCTGCGTTATGCCGGCCTACTCGCCCTTCCGCAACCCTGGCGTCTTCCTGCGTTGCTCTGCATGCCGGCGGTGGGGCGTTGGGCCATGGTCTGCGTGGCCTGGGGCTCTCCCTCTGCGCGGCGCGATGGAGGCTTGGCATCGGCGTTTCTCATGAACCTGTCATGGCACCATGTTCTGCTCTGCAGCCTGGTGTTGGTCGTGGCCCTCAGCGCAGCCTTGGGCGCAGTGTCGTCATTGGTCACGATGGGATTGGGAGTGGCGCTGATCCTGTTGGTACGGCAGGGATGCCGCGCCTGGTTCGGCGGCGTGACCGGCGATCTCCTCGGTGCCACCAATGAGCTGATCGAGATCCTGTTTCTCCTCTTCGTGCCGGTCTTGGTGATGACTCGATGACCGGCATCGAATTATCGCTCGCAGCGGTGCTCGATGTTGCGGTGGGAGATCCCCGCTGGTTGCCCCATCCGGTGCGGGGGATGGGTGTGGTCATCGGTTGGATCGATCATCGTATCCGCACCATCTGCCGGAGCGAGCAGGCCCTCCAGATCGCCGGCGTCTGTCTGGCGCTCGGTCTTCCTGCGGCGGTCTATGGGGCTGCCACATGGGTGATGACTCAGGCTCTTGCGAGCCACCCGATCCTGGGACAGGCGATCGGCGTCGGCCTGGCCTCGACGACATTAGCCGGGCGCGATCTCTACGACCATGTTCAGAGGGTAGCCGGGGCCCTGGCGGCCGGCGATCTGGCCGGAGCGCGAAAGGCGGTTGCCATGATCGTGGGGCGGGACAGCGCCGCGTTGACGGAGCCGGAGATTGCGCGCGCGACCGTCGAGACCATTGCCGAAAGCGCCTCGGACGGGATCATTGCCCCGCTGGTCTATCTGTCGCTCGGCGGCGCGCCGCTGGCGCTGGCCTATAAGGCTGTCAGTACGCTCGACTCCATGATCGGACATCGCGATGAACGGCATGAACATTTCGGCTGGGCCTCCGCCCGGTTGGATGATGTGCTGAACTGGGTGCCTGCTCGACTGACGGGCGGCTTCATCGCGCTGGCTGCCGGCTTGTCCACCGGGCAGTGGCATCGCATCCATGAGAGTTGGTACATCCTGCATCGGGACGGGGACAAGCATGCCAGTCCCAACAGCGGTCAGCCGGAAGCCGCGATGGCCGGGGCGTTGGGGGTGCAACTCGGAGGGCGGAACTATTACGACGGCGTCCCCCACGATGCCGAACGGATTGGTGATGGGTCGGCGGAGGTGGCTCCCGAACATATCGATCAGGCAACCCGCATCATGCTGGTCACCTATGCGCTCGGTCTGTTCTTTGCCGTGTTGTCCTTGTGGGTGTCATGAGGCGGGCGGTCCATGGCGGGGATGTGTACGGCGCAGCTCGTGAACTGGGACGCGCGCCCGATCGATTGCTCGATTTTAGCGCGAGCATTAATCCGCTAGGTCCATCACCGGCCGTCCTCCGGATGCTCAGTCGTGCGAGGACCGTGCTGTGCCATTATCCCGATCCGCTGTGCTGGGATCTTCGGCAGGCACTCGCCGCCTACTGGCGGCGTTCACCGCAGGCCTTTATCATTGGAAACGGTTCGACGGAGTTGATCCATCTTCTGCCCGCAGCCTTGCGAATTGGGCATCTGTTGGTGGTTGGTCCGACCTTCTCGGAATACACGTCGGCGATGGCACGATCCGGAGGACGGGTCAGCACCGTGCTGGCCGGGCAGACGGATTCCTACCGGCCCAGGCTGGAACTGGTTTTGGAGGCCATGCGACAGGCCGGACGAGCGGGGACGCGATCGCGTCCCCTCGATGCCGTGCTGCTCTGCAATCCCAATAGCCCGACCGGCGTCGCCTGGGAGGCAGGGGCCGTGCGGACGCTTGCTCGTGAGGCAGCGCGTCTCGGACTCTGGTGTGTGGTCGACGAAACGTTTGCTGACTATTGTGAGTCGGTGTCGATTCTTGGGAAGACCCTTCCGCCCAGGACCATTGTGCTGCGCAGCTTCACCAAGTTTTATGCGCTGCCAGGCCTCCGTGTGGGGTATGCGGTTGCATCGCCCGTCGTGGTGCAACAACTCAGCGAGCAGCAACCTCCCTGGTCTGTCAACATGCTGGCGCAGCAAGTGGCCGTGGCGGCTTTGCAGGACGATCGACATCGCCGGCGCAGCCTGCAGTTCATGGATCGAGAACGGATCAGGTTACAGCGTGGGCTTGAACGGCTGTCCGGCGTCCGGGCGTTTCCAACCAAGGCGAATTTCATTCTGTTGGAACTGCCGGTCGGACAGCAGGCCACCCGAGCGGTGTCGGTGCTGCGACGGCAGGGGCTGTTGCTGCGCGACTGTACGCACGTCCCGGGATTGAACGATCGCTCGTTGCGGGTGGCGGTGCGAACAAGACGCGAGAATGATCGGCTCCTGAAGGCCTTGTCGTGTGTGTGACGAGTGGCAGAATGAGCGGACATCGGTCGAATCGCTTCTACACCAAATCGCGTATAGCCCGCGAGACGCTGATCCTTGATCTGGGCACTCGCATGCGTGTCTTGTCCTCGGCACCACGGGGCGGAGGCCTGCGAACCACTCGCTACATTCTCAATCATCAGGTGCCCTCGAATCCCGCACCGAATGTCGAAGGGAGAACGTGGGAGCATCCTTCTCGCTATCTGCGGCGGCTTGCCGGCTTACTTGCTGTTGAGCCGGATTGCGTCGGCCTGATGACGGCGGTGCCCATGACGCAGGTGGTGAGCCGCCGAGAGGAACGAGATGATCTCTGGGTGGAATGTTTTGCCACCGTCGGGATTACCAATGCCGTGCGGGCCGGTGAACCGCCTGGTCATGGGGAAGGGCCTGTGTGGCACGGCAAGGCCGGAACAATTAATCTGATTGTGGTGACGAACGCCTGCCTGGCGGGTCCGGCGCTGGTCGGTGTGGTACAGGTCGCCACGGAGGCGAAGACCGGCGTCTTGCGCGATCATGCCGTCTCCAGCTGGTCCGGTTCGCCCGGTGCGACAGGGACGGGGACGGATGCGGTAGTCGCCGTCTGTGCCCTGCGTGGACGTGGTCCGTGGCATGCGTATGCGGGGACGCATACCGACCTCGGTTCTATGATCGGCCTTGTGGTGAGCGACTGTGTGATCGAAGGGCTCGCACGCGCCGCGCAATGGGCGGCGACGCATCGCCGGTAAATCAGGCTGGAGTGCGATGGCTCACGCTACACGTGCCAGAGCGATAGCTGTTCTCGGGACCGGCTCCGATGTCGGAAAGAGCCTGGTGGTGGCTGGTCTCTGCCGATTGCTGCATCGGGCGGGAATCAGGGTAGCCCCGTTCAAGGCGCAGAACATGTCGCTCAACTCGTTCGTGACTTCGGAAGGCGGAGAAATCGGGCGCGCGCAAGCGTTGCAGGCTGAGGCGTGCGGCCTTGCTCCTCATGTGGACATGAATCCGATTCTGCTGAAACCGGAATCCGATGCCAGGGCGCAGGTGGTGGTACAGGGGAAGGTCCATTCCACGTTGGACGCGCAGGCGTACTTTTCGCGCGGCCGGAATTCGACATTATTCCAGGCAGTGCGGAGCAGCTACGAACGGCTCGCCGCGCACTCTGACGTGATCGTGATCGAGGGGGCCGGCAGCGCCGCCGAAGTGAATCTGCGTGACCGTGACTTGGTCAACTGGGCGACGGTGGAATTAGCGGATGCCCGAGTGGTCTTGGTGGGCGATATCGATCGCGGCGGCGTGTTTGCCCAAGTGATCGGGACGCTGGACCTTATCACGCCGGAGGAACGCGCCAGGGTCTGCGGGCTCGTGATCAACAAATTTCGCGGCGACCGGGCACTCTTTGCAGACGGGGTCCGGTTTCTCCATGAGCGGACGGGGATTCCGGTACTGGGCGTGCTGCCCTTTCTTCGTGACCTCACGCTGGATCAGGAGGACAGTCTGGGTGTCGAAGCGCGGCATCAGGCGGCCTTTGCGGACGATCGCGTGAACATCGCGGTCCTGTTGCTGCCGCACATGAGCAATTTCACGGATTTCAACCTGTTGATCCAAGAAGCCGATGTGGCCCTTCGGTACGTCGCGACGCCGGCAGAGGCGGCGGGAGCCGATGCAGTGATCATCCCCGGGTCGAAGAGCACGTTGGCAGACCTGGCCTACCTGCGCGCGAAGGGGTTTGACGCGGTCGTGCGGGACCATGTCCATCGCGGACGGGAGTTGCTCGGGATCTGCGGCGGTTACCAAATGTTGGGCAGTCGGATTGCCGATCCCGATGGCGTAGAGACCGGCGGGCAGGCCACCGGATTGGAATTGTTGCAGATCGACACCATCATGATGCCGGAGAAAATCACTGGACAGGTCGACGCCTCTGCGCTGCATCTTCAGGACGAAGGCCCGGTGTCGGTCCGCGGGTACGTCATTCACATGGGACGCACAGATTCCGGTCCCCATCGTCCCTGTTTTCATCTCCATCGGAACGCGGTGCAATCCACCGATCAGTTTCATGGCGGGGGGCCGGACGGTGGCTCCTTGGACGGAGCTGTGCGGGAGGATGGGCTGGTCTGGGGCACCTATCTTCACGGACTGTTCGATCGCCCGGAGTTTCGGCGTACCTGGTTGAATCGACTGCGTCGTAGAAAAGGACTCGTGCCGGTGGAGCGCGCACGTTCTCAGCAAGTGAACGACACCCAACGGCATGTGCTGGACCGCTGGGCCGACCATGTTGAGCAGCACCTCGATCTCACTCCAATCTGGACCATCCTTCGTTCACAGACGGGCCGGTAATCGCTGACCGTGGAACAGAGGTGGCCCAGACGGTCATTTTGACGCTTCCCTTCCAAAGCGACCAAACTTTGGCGCTCCCTTCATAATCTTGAACAGCGAGGGTGCCGGGTTGGTTCTGTGCCACAACTCGGGGGAGCGTCGTTTCCCGCACCGATTCATCCGCAAAATCGCCGACTTCATGCTCGGGCCTCGATCTGGCTCCTTCGCGCTAAGTATGTGTTTTGTTTGGCACCAATTGTGCACAAGCCTGCCCGGGGTCACAGGGGACTGACGCGGGCTCCCCGTGTCCATACAATTGTCAATCGATATTTTTGCGCTATCTTTGACAATAGATCAGCGGACTTAGGCGATGGCGTGTTCCGGGCGACCGGGAGGCAGGGAGAAGGAGGGGCCATGGCGAACCATTGCATCAGCAGAATCCTGGTGGCGGTACTGACGGCGACAAGTATCGGGATGGCCGTGCCCGTATCGGCCAATACCGAAGTGGAAACGGCCGAACTGCTCATCAAATTGGTGCAAGTCGGACGCGGCGTCCTCTCAGAACACCAGGCGATTATCAACGACTCCAGCAAAGGCGACAAGGGATTTACCGGCGACTTCGTGGCCAATCAGGTGATTGAACGCTTTCGCAAAGCGACGAAGATCGATTTGAGCCGGCCTGCAACGGTGCCGCAGGGGCCGTTGTTCCTTGCCATGGTGGAATCGGAAAAGGAAGTGATCGATGAGGCGCAGCCCGTGATCAACAAGCAGGGGGTCGGGTTTAAGGGCATGATCCCCGCGGTCTTCGCCAGAAAATCCGGCGAGCGGTTTTTTCGTAAAACCGGAATTCGCGTGAAGCTGACCAGTACGGACTATCGGTATCCCGGAAATCGCCCGGATGATTTTGAGGCCGAAGTGTTGAGACTCTTTGCCGACACGCGCCATCCCAAGGGGCAGCCGTACAGCCGAACGACGATGCTCGACGGACGGCCGGTGCTGCGCATGATGGACCCGGAGTATGCCGCGACCACGTGTCTCAGCTGTCACGGCAATCCCAAGGGTGATCGCGATGTGACAGGGGCCAAAAAAGAGGGTTGGCATGAAGGGGATCTCGCCGGCGCCATCAGCATTGTTATTCCGATGAAATAGATCCAGGCGCTGGGCAGGTCAGCGATCGTCGCACACATTTAGCCGGTTTGGAGGGGCACGCATGAGTAAGATCGTCGTCGTGGATGACTCGTACGCCGAGTTGCAGTTGATCGAAGGGTATCTGAAGTCCGCTAACCATACGGTGGTCTCCTATCCCAATGCCGACAAATTGGAAGACAAGTTGGCATTGGATAAACCGGATGTGATCGTGTTGGACGTGGTGATGCCCGGCCGCAATGGATTTCAGGCTTGTCGCGACCTGAAGAGTGACGACCGCTTCAAGGGGATCCCGATCGTGCTGTGCACGTCCAAGGGGCAGGAGAGCGACAAGTTTTGGGGGCAACAGCAGGGCGCGAACGGCTACGTGGTGAAACCATTCAAGGCCGAAGACCTGGTCGCCGCAGTGAAGCGGGCGTTGAATTAACTCATGAGCGACGTCCCCACCATTCCATCTCAATCTGTCGCGTCAGCTCAGGGTACAGGAATCCCCGGCGCATCAAGATCGTCCGCTTCGTCGACCGACCGTCCGCTGCGGATGTGCGTGCTGACGCTCGGCGGCGAACTGTTCGCGATCGATCTTCGCCATGTCAGTGAAGTCTTTGAGGTGGAGTCCGTGACTGCCGTGCCGAGCATGCCTAGCTACTTCACAGGCGTGACCAACCTACGGGGAACCGTCATCACCCTGGTGGATTTGCGGGGCAGCCTCGGCCTCTCGACCGGACAGTCGTCGCTGCCGTTCGCGGTGGTGGTCCGTCATGGCGCGAGGCAGGTCGGCGTGCTTGTCGACCATGTTCCGGAAATTCACACTGTCGCACGGGAGCAACTGCTGCCCGCCATGCAGGCCGGGCCTACCGGTGCGCGTCCCTGTGTGTCGGCGGTGCTTCGCGTGGATCAGCGTCTCGGGGGAGTGCTGGAAGTTCCGCAGGTCTTTGCGCAGGTGGACGGAGGCAGTGCGGCATTCCCGGTGATCTAAACGACTACGCCATACAGGTTCGTTTGCCGATCGAGGAGGGAGCTGACCGAGCGGCAGGCGAATCGCTGGAACAGCAGTAACAAGGAGGAGTGCACGATGATCGGCCAAGGCGTCACGAATCGATTTCAGGACATGAAGACACGATCGAAGCTGTTTCTCGGCTTCGGTCTGGTCAGTCTCATCATCATGATCATGGCCAGTGTCGGTGTGTTCACGCTGCAGCAGTTGAGTACGCACTCCCAAACGGTGTACGCGGACTACACCGTATCTTTGGCCGATTTTGCTCAGATGGGAACGGCGCTGACCAAGCATCATCAAATTCTGCTGGACGTGGCCTCGGCGACGAAACAGGGGGACTTTGCTCAGGACGCGGCCAAGCTCCCTGCGCTCAAAGCGGAGATTGAAAAAGCGGTCAATCGCTACAAGAGCACCAACCTGCGCGTGTCGCGGACGGGGCGAGACGAACAGGCCGACCTCGCCCTGTTCGAGCCGGCTCTGAAGAAATACTTTCAGGATGCCGCCGGCGCTCTGAGCGCTCTGGCCGACAGTTTCGATCGCAACACGCTTTCCGCATCTCAAGCTGAGCAAATGCGCGCGCTCGGTGTCCTGGCACTGACGGTCAACCTGACGCCGTCGTTCGACAACGTCGTGAAGCGACACAACGAGCAAGTGACGACCATTGAGGCGATTGCCAAAGACCTCAACGACGATGCGCAGGCGCTCGCGACCAACGGTACGTTCATTCTTGTGGTCGGCGGTGTGGTGGCGGTGGGACTCGGGTTATTCGTCGGTTACCTCCTGGCGATGTTCTTGTCCCGCAACATTACACACATTGCCAACGTAGCGACTCAGGCCGCCGGCGGCAACCTGCAGGCGCGCGCGAAGATCGAGTCGCACGATGAGTTGGGACAAATGGCCACCGCATTCAATTCGATGCTCGACCGTATTACCTCGCTGGTGTCGACCGAAGAAGAACGCGACCTCATGCAGAAGCGTCTCATGCAATTCCTTGTGCTCGTCTCCGAGGTCGGTAAGGGAGACCTCACCAAGCGAGGCGAGGTGACGGCCGACATGTTCGGAAACCTGGCCGACGGGTTCAACCTTATGATCGCCCGATTCGGACAGTTGTTGAAGCAGGTGCGGGAAGCGGCCGACCGGGTAAACAAGTCAGCAGGAACCTTACGAGATTCGGCCGGGCAGATGTCGGGAACGGCCAGAGCTCAGGCGGAGGAGTCGGTGCGAACCTTGGGCGCGGTCGAGCAGTTGGCCGCCGGTATGCGTCAAGTCGCCAGCACAGCCGGTGCGTCATCCGAGTCCGCGAAGCAGGTGTTGTCCGCGACCGAGCGCGGAAACGTTGCGGTGCAGGAAACGGTGCGCGACATGCAGAGTATTCGTTCCGCGGTGCAACGCATGTCCAAGCAGGTCAAAGGCCTCGGCGACCGCTCACTCGAAATCTCACAGATCGTGTCGACGATTCGAGAGATCGCCAATCAAACCAACCTCCTCGCGCTCAATGCCGCCATCGAGGCGGCGGGCGCAGGTGAGGCCGGTGCACGGTTCGCGGTCGTCGCCGATCAAGTCAGAAAACTGGCGGAAAGTTCCACCCAAGCGACCCGCGAAATCGCCGACCTGGTGAAAGTCATTCAGACCGAAACGCAGGATGCCGTGGTGGCGATGGAGCACGAAACTCAGGCGGTGGAAGCAGGATCGGCCTCCGCCCTTCGAACCGGCGACGTGTTCGCGGAAATTTCCGACATCGCGAAGCGGTCATCCGAATTGGCACAAAATATCGCCGGTGCGGCATCCGACCAAACGGCCTCGACGGAAAAGGTCGGTCGAGCGATCAAGGAGTTTACCGGCGGTGCCGTGGCGACCCAGAAGCAGACAGATTCGACCCGGTTGACCATCGAAGACATGGCCAAACTGGCCGAAGGTCTCAACTCGTCGGTCGCCCAGTTCAAGCTGGTGTAGGGAGACTCTCAAAGAGCGGCGTCGCCGCTCGGATGTGAAGTGACGCAATGAGCGCTGATTTTGACCGCGACCAGCTGTTGGGCATCTTCGTCGCCGAAGCCGGTGACGATATGGCCAAGTTCTGGAAGGCGTTGCACCCTGAGGATAAGGGGACTCCTGCCCCCGCCGACGTTGCGGACTTGCATACTGTCGGACACAAATTGAAGGGGGCGGCGCTGCTGTATGGGTTTCCAGGTCTTGGGCGACTCGGCGCGTTGCTGGAGGAGACCTTGGAACGAGTCGGGGAGATCGCTCCCGACGCATGGCCCCAAGCCATCGAGGTCATGCGTGAGATTGTCGTCTCCTTTCGGGCGCAGGTCGCCCACATCGGGCGTGGGGGAGGGGAAGACGCGTCAGTCGTCGAAGGCTTTGTCCGCCGTTGTGCCGCTGTGCTGCCTGAGGCGGCGAGGGAGTCGGCATCAGATTCGGTCCAAGCCCTGACTGCTCCCGCCGACGACTATCTCATCCCTATCATTGATGACGAGGTCTTGTCCTACTTCTCTCCTGAAGCGGAGGAATACCTCAACACCATTCAGACGCTGCTCCGGCGGTTGGAACAACACATGGCCGATGCCGATACGATTCATCAGTTGTATCGAGTCGCGCACACGCTCAAGGGGTCTGCCTACACGGTCGGCTGTCAGGTGGTAGGAGATGTGGCCTATCCGATCGAAACCTGCATGACCGCAGTCCGTGAGGGCACCGCCGGCATGGCGCCACATTGGATCGCGACGATTCGGCATGCCGTGGATGTGATGCGGACGTTGATGGCACGAGAGCCGAAGCAGTTGCCGAAGTTGCGGCAGGACGTCCCCTGTATCCTGGCCATGCTTCACGATCTGCAGCAGGGTGGGAACCATTCCAACGACGCCGAACCATTCGGAGCGCGGCAGGAGCAGGTTGCTTTGCAGGCGGGGGCGGCACAAGCCGTGGAGTCGGCGGTGCCTGTCCACTCCACTGCGGCAAATCACGACCAAGAACTGCCCGAAGCCTACTTGATCCCTTCGCTCGATGCGGAGGTGATTTCGTATTTCGCTCCGGAGGCTCAGGAGTATCTCGACAGTCTCGAGGCCGATCTGTTGCGGGTAGACCAGGACGCAACCAATCCGGACACGATTCATCAGTTGTTTCGCACGGCTCATACGTTGAAGGGGTCGGCCTATACCGTCGGTTTCCAATCGATCGGAGATCTGACCCATCACATCGAAGACTTCATGGGGGCGGTTCGCGAGGGGCGTCTCCAGTTTCGTCCTGGCCATACGGATGTATTACTCCGTGCGATCGATGTGATTCGAAGCCTCATGCGGCGTGATCCTTCCCTCCTGAGTCGAACCAGACAGCGGTTCGCCGCGTCGCTGCTGGAACTCACGAATTTAGGCGGTGCGTTCCCAGCGGTGGCTTCCGTACCTAAGTCCTCGCAGAACCTTACCGAGGTGATATCTGAAAGTGAGGCAGCCGAAAACGACGGCGCGGATGCGGTCGCATCAGGGGAAGGAAAAACGGGAGAAGAGCGGGAGGTAATCCGTGTCAGCCGCGACCGTTTGGAACGCCTGCTGAATCTGGTCGGCGAATTGGTCATCGATCGAGGCCGTCTCGAACAACGTCTTCGGACGTTGAATCAACTTGCCATGCAGGTTCTGGCCAACAAAAATCGTTTGACCGATGCCGTGCGCACCTTCGAGGACAAACACACCTTTTCCTTCCAGCCGTCTCCGGCGCCTGCCGAGGGAGGGATACCTCCGGAGGTGTCGGGAATCAGCGATTTCGGCAGTCTGGAGTTCGATCGGTACGACGACTTCAATATTCTGGCGCGTCGAATCAGCGAAGTGACCGCCGATATTTCGGAATCCATGGCACAGCTGTCCGGGTCGATCCACCGCGCGCAAGACGACATGGGGTCGCTGCAGCAGTTGACCTTGAGCATGCGCGATGAAATCGCGCGCGCGCGTATGGTGCCGATCGGAACACCTTTTACCCGGTTTCGTCGCGCTGCCCGGGAGATGGCGAGAGCCACGGGGAAAAAGGTCAATTTGGTGATCTCCGGTGAACAGACCGAAATCGATACCGGTGTTGTGGAGCGGTTGGTCGATCCGTTGGTTCATCTCGTGAGGAACGCGGTGTACCACGGTATCGAGCCGGCGGCCCTCCGTGTCGCGCAGGGAAAACCGGCGGCCGGCACGATTTATCTTCACGCCGCCCATCGAGGCAATTCTGTGCTCATTGAAGTGGAGGACGATGGGGCCGGCCTCGACCTCGCAAAGATCCGAGCGAAGGCGGTGAAGTTGGGTCTGGTGAGGCAGGACGTAGCCGAGACGCTTCCCGAAAGTGAAGTGATCAAGTTTATCTTTTTGCCGGGCTTCTCCACCGCTGACGCCGTCGGCGGGCACGCGGGACGCGGCGTCGGTATGGATGTGGTGAAGCGTGTCATCGAGACGATGAACGGCCACATCGAGGTGGAGTCGGTGTACGGGCAGGGCACGAAATTTACGATGCATTTGCCGCTCACCCTGCTGATCGCGACGGCGTTGGTGGTGCGGGCCGGCGGTGAGCGGTACGCGATTCCCCTCCCGAGTGTGCGGGAAGTGACCATGTCCGCCTCCTCGACGATGCAGCAGATGGGGGATCGCTCCGTATTACAAATCGGGGACGAGGCGATCGAAGTCCACCCGCTGGCAAGTCTCATCCGCCGGGAAGCAGGCACCATTCAGGGCGTCTCCCCCGTGGTCGTCGTACGGACCTCCACCGGCGTCCTCGGATGTGCCGTGGACGAACTGCTGGGGCGCCAGGAAATCGTCATTAAGTCTCTGGGCGGTCTGAAGCCGTATGAACGGTCGGTGTTCGGCGGTGCTACGATCGACCCGGAAGGCCGCGTGATTCTCGTATTGGACGTCAGCCGCCTGACGACGCGCGAGTATCATGACGCGTTGTCCAACAGCCACACCTTGGGCCTGACAGCTCATCCGGAGCCGCCGGTTTCTCCCGATTCAACACCGCCCACGGCCACTCAATTGCCGCTCCTGTTGATCGATGACTCGCTCAGCATCAGGAAGTTCGTCGGTCGGATGTTGGAGTCTGCCGGGTATAGGGTGGACACGGCGACCGACGGCGAAGAAGGGTGCCGGAAAGCCATGGTGCAGCCGTATCAGCTCATCATTACCGATCTCGAAATGCCGAAACTGAATGGCTATGAAGTGATTCAGGCTCTTCGCGCGCGGCCTCAGACCCACAGTACGCCGATTCTGGTGATGACCACGCGGGCAGGAGAAAAACATCGACAGATGGCCGTCAGTGTCGGCGCGTCCGGCTATATCGCCAAACCGGTCGAAGAGCGGGCCTTAATCCAGGAAGTGCGCAAGTGGACGGGGCGTGAAGCCGGGGTGGAAAAGTAGGAACGTTTTGGCGATTCGTGCCGTTACTGGCAGAATGAAGGTCGCAGATGGGTCTCAGGCAAAGTCAGACAGTCACCTTGACCAGCAGCCAGGCGGTCAGATTTCTGGTGACGCTGATCGGGGATTCTTCCATCGCACTCCCGGCACAGTGGGTCCGGGGTATCGTGATACCGACAAGTGTAGGGCGGGATGGGGTGCTGACCTGGGCCGATGCGTCCTACGAGCCCAGTGATCTCGCTGGGCGTTTGAAGCTGGCGTCTCAGGGGCGGAGTGCTGAGACGAGGGTGGTTTTGTACGGGCACGATCACCAGCGCCGATCCTTTGCCGTGGACAGGGTGGTGGGAATAGTCGATGTGGAACGAACCATGATCCAACCCCTGCCGGCGCATTTTCGCGGCGCAGAGCGTGATCGATTGCTGGGATTGTTTGCCGAGAAAGACTCTGTGGCCCTGATTGCCAACCCATTTTGGATATTGGATTTCCCGAGTCGGAAAAATGCACTCGATGTGTTCGTATTGTGCCTGTCAGAGCACCGATCTGGGGAGACTGAGGGCCGGCTCCAGTTACCCGTGGCTACGCTTGATGCCGTCCCGGTCGGTCACGCCGGATAATCGCCGCGGTCGAGGATCGAGGATGTTGCGCGGTCAGCTTCGCAAACAGGAAACGACGGCGACAAGAGGCACCGGAGGGGGGCGTCCTCAGCATATGGTCGTGTTTGCAGTAGCCGGGAAACGAATGGCCGCGAGGACCGAAGAGGTCGCGGGTGTTGTGTCATGGACAGGTGCCATTCCAGTCCCGAGCGAGACACCGTTCGTGACCTCGCTGGTCCGGCAGGAAGAGGGGTGTCTGCCGGTGTTTGACCTTGCTGAGAAGTTCAAACGAACGATGCGGGAAGGCGAGTCTTTGTGCCTGGTCGTGAAACATGTGGACGGACCGCTGGCCATTCGTATCGATCCCGAGGTGCCCTCGTTGCAGATGGTGTCGCGCTCGTCCATACAGTATCACATCGGCGACGATCCGGACTGTGCCGGACTGTGTGTTGCCGCCGGTGAACAGCTTCCTATCATCAACCTGGCAACCCTGGGGGTTTCATCGAGCCGTCACGCTGGATGAGCCTGACATTGCGTAGAGGATTGACATGCCAAAGATCTTGATCGCCGACGACAGCATCGCAGTTCGTAAAGTAGCCGAACGCCTTTTGACTGAGGCCGGAATGGGAGTCACTCTGGCGGCAAACGGATCCGAAGCGCTGGCGTTACTGGCGAAAGACCGGCCAGACTTGGTCGTCTCTGATGTGATCATGCCTGACAAGAGCGGCTACGAGGTGTGCGCCTACGTGCGTGGGCAGGCCAATCTGGCGGACCTTCCGGTGCTGCTGATCAGCGGGATTGTGAACGACGAAGTGTCACGCCAAGCTGAGAGCTGCAAGGCCGATGGAGTGCTGAAGAAACCGTTTCAGGGATCCTCGTTGAAGGATCGCGTATTGGACCTGTTGAGCAAGCGGCCGCACAAGTCTGGGGCCATGTCCGAGGCTCCTCATCAGGAAAGCCTTTCAGAGTCTGCGCTGAGCGAGTCTACGCCAGCGGCGCCGGTGCTTTCGATTCAGCGAGACACTGTTCCGATTCTTCAGGAGCGTGTGGAAGCACTGCAGTCGTGTGAGCCCATCACCATGAATGTGCCGGAGGCGGTGGTGCTGCCCCTCAGCCATGAACTCTCTGTGGACGAAACTTCCATCCATCATGATGGCGCGCGAGATGTATCCGCTCAGGCCGAGGAACGAAGTCAGGCGCTGTTGGCTCAGCGTGATGCCAGAATTGCTGAGCTCGAAACACAGCTCGCGGAGGAACGGCAATCGAGTCTTGAGCACGTGCGGCGGGTTCGGCAGGCATTAGACGAACAGCGGGAACAAGGCGAGGCGATGACCTCACGTGTGCAACTGCTGGAGCAGAGCGTGATGGATGAACGTGCTCAGCGGGCTGTCCTGACCCAACAACTGGAAGACCTGTCGAGACAAAGGCAACGAGTCGAAGAATTGGAAGCGGCACTGGCAGAAGAGCGGAATCGTATGGAGCACTTGTCCCAGCAGCTGTCTGATGCGACACACCACGCGGCAAGAATTGCAGAGTTAGAGGCCCATCTGGAGGCAGAGCGGGAGGCTGCAAATCAATTGGTTCAACAGATCACCAACCTCGAACATGTTGAAGAGCGTGTGCGCGAGTTGGAGCGGATGCTCGCGGCAGAGCGCGAAGAATCCGAGACGCACCGGAACGCGCTGGCGCAGTTGGAAAAGGTGGCGCGTACGGTACCCGCCCTCGAAGAAACTGCTGAAAAGACTCGTGCGCAGATGGTCGAGCTTGAGGGCGCGTTGTCTGCCGAGCGTGAAGCGAGCGCTCTGTTGCTCGCGCAAGTCAAACAGTTGGAAGAGGGATCCGTGCGCATCCAGGAGTTGGAACAGGCGTTGGCTGCTGAACAAGAGCGCGCTCAGCAGTTGGCGCAGCGCACGGCCGATGCTGAGCAAATGGCCGAGCAATCGTCCCGCCGGTTCGAAGACCTCGCGAGGAAGTTGGGAGAGATTGCCGGCCTCGCATCCCAGCTGGGTTCCGGGAGGCGATAGAAGAGTGTCGCCCGCCGTACCTAGCGGAGAGTGAATCAATCGAAGTTGGATACTGCCCTCTTTATGGACGCAGAACAAACCCAAGACGATTTTCAGAGAGAACTGATCGAGTTATTCGGCCAAGAGGCGCAGGAGTGGCTCGTGCAGATTCATTCAGCACTGACTGAGCTCGAAAGCCAACCGGACTTCGAGCGACACGCACAATTGGTCGATGTGATCGTACGGGCCATCACCAGTTTGGGCGGTTCTGCCGCTACGATCGATCTCCCCGAGGTCGAGCGGGCCACGTTCGCGCTCCTCCCTTATATTGAAACGCTCAAAGATCGTACGACGGTCACCCAACAGGATTTCAACACGGTCCGTGAGCAGTTCCGGATTGTCGTTGCCTGCGTCAAAGATGCCACGGGTATCGCCCTCGAATTGGAACCACCCGCAGAGGCCGCGCCGACACCAGAGCCCGCCATCGATTTCCTGACCCTCTTGAATGCGCTGCGTGCCTTACAGGACCGGCAGCCTACAAACCCAAACATGTCCCGCAGTCTCATTCCACTGGTGCTTCAGCGGTTTGAGCATGAGGCCCGTCAGGGAGGAGAAGTGATTCAGGCCGCAACATTTCAACAGATCCTCGATGAACTCCACAAGACGGATGCGCACTGTTTGAATTCACTGATGCAGGAGTTGCCCGGCATCGCCAGGTCTGTGAGTCGGCTGAGAGTTGAGGGCGCGGGTGTCGCCGAACCGGAACCGCCCCTTGGACGTTCGCTGGAGAAAATCGAGCATCTCCAGAGCATGGCGAAGCAGACGAATGCGACGGTCCTCGTGACCTTTCTCACCGGCCTTCAGAATTTCCTCTCTTTGCTCCTTCAGCGTCGTATACCTGTGGAGGAGCGTCGCCTGCATTCGGTGGAGAGTCGGATTCTTGTAATGGCGGGCATGATTGAAGAGTGGATTACGACCGGACAGAGAGAGTTCGAGGCGATGAGCCGCCTCGTTCCTGCCGCCTGAGCCGATTCAACCTGTTTGGGGCACAAGGAACTCCTGCTCCCGTGGAGCGGAAATGCCGACATCGTGAGGGAGTCCGGCGTTCCGCCGAGTGCCTCTCCAGCCTGTTGGTCTTGCTCCGCAACGATGACTCTATTGACACGTTCATTCGGGTGAGGGCCGAGGGCAATGGAACAGCATCACTACCGGCAAGCGGAGGTAGCGCTTGCAAAAGTGGCCGCGGCCGTCCAGCAGCATGAAGACGTCGATCTCTCCGAGCTCATGCAACTGGCTTCTGCCATCGTCGGTTCGCTTCACATAAGCGATCAGTTAGTCGTTGAGGCGTTGTCGAGCCCCCCCGGTCTTCCGCTGATCACCAATCTCATCAACGTCAGCATTCTGGCCACGAAAGTCGGCGTGGGCCTTGGATATTATGGAACCGAGCTGCAACGACTGGCGTTGGCCGGCCTGGTGCACGATATCGGAATTTTTGCGGTTCCGCAGCAGCTGTTGACGAAAGCCGGTCGCCTGTCGGTCGAGGAGCGGGGCCTCGTTGAGCAACATCCCCGGATGGGGCACGATGTCATTAAGCGGCTCGGTGCGGACTATGAGTGGCTTGCCGAAGTCGTGCTGCAGGCGCATGAGCGGGGAAAGGGACAGGGATATCCGCATCGCTTGAAGGGGCGTGAGATCAACGAATTAGCCCAAATCATCGGTCTGGTGGACATCTTTGATGCGCTGGTCAGCCCGCGTCCGTATCGTCGGCGCTTGTTGCCGCATGAGGCTGTGCGCGAGTTGCTCTCGACGGAACGTACCGCCTTTCCCCGCGAAATCATGAAAGCGTTAGTTGAACAGTTGTCGGTCTATCCCCTTGGGACCAGGGTGCGGCTCAGCAGCGGGGAAGAAGGTGTGGTGGTACGTATCACCGCCCGCTACCCCTCTCGCCCGGTAGTGCGAGTCACGGGCCTGGAGGACACCTCGACGTCCGAAATACTGCGACTGGTCGACTTGAGTCTGCAGCCCCATGTGTCGGTGGTCGACACCGTCGAGCCGCCGGCCCTGGAGCGCGTTAGCTTCGAGTCGGTGTCACCCGCCACGTCAGCATCTGCCGTGGCGACCAACGTGTCCGATCAATTTGCCGCCTTGCTGGAAAGTCTTGATGCCATTGCGGGGGTCATTCAGGCTGCCGTGGATCAACCTGCGATTCGGCCGGCTGCACCGCTGGCCTCGACAGGTACAGAGGCGGCGGAGGCCACGATTCCGGTCCGACGGGAAATTCTAGGTCTATTTGTATTGGAGGCCAGGGAGTGGCTCAATCAAATTCAGACGGCCCTAGAGCGACTGGATGCCACGAGTGAACAGGCGCGTCGTACGCAGTTGGCAACGATACTCTGGCAAAGTGTCGGTAATCTGGCGCGCTCTGCTGCGACCGTTGGATTGAGCGGTCTGGAAGAGATGGCGACCAGGTTGTTCCCACTCCTGCAGGCGGCTGCCAGACATGAGCGGGCCGTGGCAGCGCATCATGTCGCGTCGTTGCGAGAGGGGTTGCTGGAAATCAGCAAGACCGTGCGGGAACTGGAGCCGGTCTCAGAGAAGGTTGAACCACCTGCCGATCGAGGCGACCAGGAAACGGCGAGTGATGAGGCGCTCAAGGAGACTCCGCCTACTGACCTAGCGGCGATGATCGAACCGATCGAGGGAACGCGCCAGGCGCCTCGGCGGACGGCTGCGCTGCCCATTCTCGATGCGTTGCGGCAATTGCATCTGGCACGTGGCCGTTCGCAAGAACCGGTACGGGACGTCCTGGAGGCGGTGATCCATCGGGCGGAGCGGGAGATTGCCGGTGGAGCAACAATGGTGGATGCGCGGGCGATCGGACGGATGCTGGACGAGCTGGAGCAGTTGGATGAACGGTTCCTTGCGCACATGCAGGCCCGCGTGCCGATGGTGATCGAAACGCTCCGGCGTATCGCGCGCGCCGGCGAGGAACGGCAGTTGTCTCCTCAATCGCTGGAGCCGATTTTTGACGAAATCGATGTCTTGTCAGGTTCGGCCGAACAGGTATCGGCGGAGAATATCAAGCTTTTTCTGCAGGGACTCCGAACCTTTCTGCGTGTCACGGCACAACACAAGCCGGCTGCGATCCGAGAACGCCTCGCAGCTCTGGAAGAGCGGCTGGTCACGCTGATTCCCCTCGCTCAGCAATGGGTAGATGTCGGACGGGTGGAGCGAGCGGCCATTTTCGACATCCTACCGATGGACTAAGCGGTCGCGATCCCTTCCTGTTCGGAGTGGTCCTTCCTTCTCGATGTGCGCCAGTGTTCGCTTAATCCTTGAGCAGTGCGCGATCCCCATAGGCAGGACGTGCGGCGGAAGGCCTATCCACATGGTTGCGCACAGCCCCTCCACAGTTCTTGTGGACAGTCGTAAGCGCTCGTCGCTCACCGGATCACCGTGCGAAGGCAGTATTCAGCCATAGCGCGTACTCCGATCCTGAGAATTTGTCCTCGATCGATACATTTTCTCTTGCGGTTCATGAGGGGATTGTACGACCATCACGGCCATGCCGAAGCTTGTCTCAGTGAAGCAGCAGGAAGGGCACGACGCTCGCGCGACGGCCTATATCAAAGCCTACATGTTGTTTCCGGCCGGTATCCTTGGCCTGATTTCCTTGCTCGGCGGAGTCGGTGGCTTAGGCTATCAACTCATTGCCACCGACACCTACAGCTGGGCGACCTTTCTCGAAAGCTCCGGATTGCTGTTGTTGGGCGGGGTGTTGGGATGGCTCCAGACGACGTATCACCGGTGGATCTTGGCCAATCGGCCTGAGGTCTTTGCCGTGCGCATGCGGCAGCCCAGCCTCACCAAGACAGGGAAACCGAAACGGGAGAGCGGGAAAAGCCACGATGCTCCGAGCGGATCCCCTTGGGCCCCTGTTGCCTACATAGCGGGTTTGGCGTTGTTGCTGTTCGGCTCAACCGTCGCCGTGGTCTATGGCGCGGTTCATCCGCTGGCATCCTATTTTCTTCCGTGGGCCGGTTTCTTCTGGGCCAAACTGTTTTTCTGGAAGTCGCTGATGAAGCCTTGATGGACCAGCGTTACCTGCGGCGGGGTTTGCGTGGCTTCGCGGCAGGTTTCGCCGCTTGTTCCAGGGCCGCGAGTCGTTCTTCGAGCTCGCGGACACGTTGGCGGAGCTCAGGCAGCTGAGGAATGACCGCCTGCGCTTTCAAAAACGTGGTGTGCGGCATCACGGGCGCGCCGGAAACGATTTGGTTCGGTTCCAAGCTTCTCGTGACGCCGGATTTCGCCGCAATCATCACCTGATCGCCGATTTGCAAATGATCGGCCAAGCCTGCCTGGCCTCCCACCATCACATAGCGTCCTAAGGTTGTGCTTCCTGCGATGCCGACCTGCGCGACCAGAATGTTGTGTTCGCCGACAACCACGTTGTGGGCGACTTGCACGAGGTTGTCGATCTTGCTTCCGCGCTTGATGACGGTATCGCCGAATGTTGCCCGATCGATGGTGACGTTGGCGCCCAATTCCACGTCGTCTTCAATGACGACGCCGCCCAACTGGGGAATTTTCTGGTGGCGGCCCTGGTATTGCACATATCCGAATCCGTCACTGCCGATCACCGTGCCGCTGTGGATGATGACCCTGGCGCCTATCCGGCATCCTTCCCGTACCACCACGTTGGGATAGAGGAGGCTATCCTCACCGATGACGCTGTCATCCCCGATGAACACCCCTGGATACAGCGTCACGCGTGCGCCGATCGACACCCGATCTCCCAGGGTCACGCCGGGCCAAATCGAGACATCGGCGCCGATAGTGACGCCCTCCCCGCGGGTGATGCCTTGCGCAATCCCGCGCACCCGGGCCGGTTGTGCAAAAAACTGTTGGGCGGCTCGCGCGAAAGCGTAGGCGGGGTTGTCTACCACAATTTGCGGGGAGGGGCAGTCTACGAGGCGCCGTCCGACCAGTAATGCGCCGATGGTGGCCGTTTGCGCGGATTTCAAATGCCGCTCGGAGGTCAGGAACGCCAGATCGTCCGGTCCGGCCTGCTCTAGGCTGGCGACGCCGGTCACGGTCGCCTCCGGAGAACCGATCAGTTCGCCTCCGACATACTCGTGTAATTCCCGGACTGTCAGAGGGGTGCGCCTTGGTGCCGTGCTCATCCGGTTACGCCTTCTTGCTCTTGGTCGAGCGTTTTGCGGCCGGCTTCTTGACTGCGGCTTTGGCCGGGGCGGGTGCGATCCGCCCTTCGACGTAGGCGATGACATGACCGACGGTCGTCAGGCCGACCAGATCCTGGTCGGGGATCTGAAGATTAAAGACCTCTTCAATCCGATACAACATTTCGATGACCGCCATCGAGTCCAATCCAAGATCGTCTCGCAGGTGGTGCGTCGGCTTGATCGCTGCCGCATCCCGCTTCAGATAATCCGCCAGTGCCTGAATGATCTTGCCGGAAACGTCTATTGTGTTGGCCATGCCCGAGTTCCTTCGTTCCTTGACTGGTGAGTCCCCCGTCGACTGCTGCCGTTGCCGGACAGGGATCAGGAAGGGACAGTCTTTAACACGACGGCAGCGTTGTTGCTGCCGAATCCAAATGCGTTGATCAGGGCTACCTTTGCCTTGCGCGTCTGCGGGTCCTTCGACAAGCCGGCCAGTGCACAGGCCGGATCGGGATCGTCCAAATTGAGCGTGGGATGAATCTGCCCGCTCGTGAGCGTGAGGGCAGACACGACCCCGGCCATCGATCCGGCCGCGCCCAGTGTATGGCCCACCAGCGACTTCGTGGCATTCACGGCAAGTTTGTCTGCTCGTGATTGAAACACCAAGCGGATGGCTTTGACCTCCACCGCGTCGCCGACCGTGGTCGATGTGGCGTGGGCGTTGATGTAATCGACTTGCGCCGGCGTCACGCCTGCATCCTTGAGGGCCAGCCGCATGGTCGTCGCAACTTCCTCACCGTCTTCCCGGGGAATGACCATGTGATGGGCCTCGCTCGTGGCGGCATAACCGGCGACTTCCGCATACATTCGGGCCTTGCGTTTCTTCGCGTGGGCGAGCGATTCGAGGATCAGTGCCCCGGCGCCTTCACCCATCACAAACCCGTCACGGCCACGGTCGAAGGGACGGGAAGCCCGCTCCGGGGCATCGTTATACTTCGTGGAGAGGGCGCGAAGAGAGCAAAATCCGGCGAAAACCAGGGGCGTGATGCTGGCGTCAGCCCCGACCACAATCACAGCATCGGCGGTGCCGGCGCGAATGGCATGCATGGCCTGCCCCAGCGCGTGGGCACTCGAGGAGCAGGCGGTCGAAATCGTGAGGTTCGGACCTTTCGCCCCATAGGCCATGGCCACGATCCCGGAAGCGGAGTTCAGCGTGATGACCGGGATGAAATTCGGATGTACCCGGTGGGGACGCTTCTGTTCGTAGAGTTGCGTGATTTCGCGTTCGCCCATCACCATCCCCCCCATACCGGCGCCGACGATCACGCCCACCCGGTGCGGGTCTTTCCGGTCCATCTTGAAGTCGGCATCGGCGAGCGCCTCCTTGGCGGCCACAAGCGCGAATTGGGCATACCGATCGACACGATCGCCCTGGCCGGCGGGGAGATATTGATCGGGCGAGAAGTCGACGATGCGCCCCGCGATGCGCGACCGATACCCCTCGAGCGGGAATGGATCGAAGGAGGGAATGGCGGAAATCCCCGATCGGCCTTCCAGCGCCGCTTTCCAGAATTGCGGCACGCCGATGCCGATGGGGGAGACGACTCCCAAACCTGTGATGACGACTCTCGTCGACATAGAACCCTTTCATTGCCGTGCGATGGTGGACGCGGCCTGTCTACTTACCGCACGGGGGCGCCACAGTCAATGCTGTGGGCCT
Source organism: Nitrospira sp. CR1.2 (assembly GCA_014055495.1). Classification (GTDB taxonomy): domain Bacteria; phylum Nitrospirota; class Nitrospiria; order Nitrospirales; family Nitrospiraceae; genus Nitrospira_A. The sequence goes on along the minus strand of WIAG01000002.1, from coordinate 75,373 downwards.
GAATGACGCGGTTGCGCCGCTGGCGGACAATTTCAGCATTCTGTCAGTAGCGCACCTTCAACAGCAGATACAGTCCGAACGTCAGAAAGACCCCATTGGCCATCCACCCGGCCAGCATCGGTGCGAGCGCGCCTCCGCGTCCCAGCGCTATCGCGACTGAGTGCGTGGACCAGTAGAAAAAGCCCACGGCCATCGCCTGGCCGATGCCCATGGCCATCCCGCTCCCGCGGACGCCCGTACGACGAAGACTCAAGGCAATGCCGACGATCACCATGATGAGCGTAACGCAGGGAAAGGCAATGCGCCCGTAGTAATCCGTGAGCAGGCGCGGTAAGAGCGTCCCACCCAACTGTAACCGATCGACGTAGGCCCGAATTTCTCGCAGGGTCATCGTTTCGGGGTCCAACTCCGCCCAGGTGGTGAAGTCATCGGGAATGTGGGGGAGTGCCAACGGTTGCGTCTGAAAGCTGGTGACCGACACGGTGCCGTCCTCGCGAAATGCCCGGGTGATGCCCTCCTGCAAAGCCCAACCCTGTGCTGAATAGACCGCACGTTTGGCCTCGGCAATTTCTTCGAGTCGGAACGTCGGGCTGAGGCGATAGAGGCGAATGTTGCGCAGCACCGCGCCGCCCGGATCGATCGTGTCGATGTTCATCAAGGTCTGGCCGCCGAGGCTTACCCAGGGCTGTGCCGCCTTCAGCGACACCGGCGTGGTGCGTTTCTCGATCTGGGTCGTCTTGATCTGTTCGGCCTTTGCCAGGGCTAGTGGAATGACGGTGGAGCTGAACAGGAACAGCATCATCGCCAGCACCGTCCCCAGAAAGATGAACGGGGAGGTGATCCAATAGAGACTGATGCCGCAGCTGCGCATAGCCGTGATTTCATGGCTGCGCGACAGCAGGCCGATGGTCAACAGGGTCGCCATCAACACCGCCAGCGGGGCAATCTGATACGAGATGGCCGGCATCTTCAAGACAAAGTAGGCCAGCACATCCAGCGCATGGGCGTCATACCGCAGGAACCGGCGCACTTTCTCGAAAAAGTCGATGACGAGGTAGATCGTCATGAGCCCGGAGAAGCACATGCCGAAGATCTTCACATATTCGCGCAGCATGTAGCGGAAGAGAATGCTCATGGTGTTATTGCCGGCTCACACGATAAAACCACAGAATCGTGACGATGGTGAAGATCACATTGGGTAACCAGGCGCCGGCAAACGGGGAGATCCAGAGCGTGGTGACCAGAAATTCACAGGCGACGTTGAGGACATAATAGGCGATGACGACCAGCACCCCGACTGCGAACCCGCCGATGCTGCCGGAGCGTTTGGAGACGATCCCGACCGGCACGCCCAGAATGCAGAACACCAACGAGGCCGCCGGAAACGCTAGGTCCTTGTAGTATTCCATCATGCGCCGGAGCGCATTGGTGTCGGTCCAGCCCGTACTCTCCAGCTTCGCGCGGATGACCTCCATCGGGGTGCGCTCTTCGGCGCCGTACAGGCCGGCGCTGATGCTCAACTTCAGGTCGTACGCCGCGAACGAAATCTTCTGATACTCCTCGGCGTTTTGGGGGCGGCTGTGAATCACGCCGTTCATCAGCCGAAGAGCCACCTGGCTGCTGGCCGGGTCGGTCATGACCTGGTACTGCTGTGCCACGATGATACGCGGGTCGGCCGGATTGCGCTCGTCGGCCACAAAGATTCCCCGATTGTCCCGTCCCTCCTGCGCGTCGGGTACGTAGATCACCATCTTCGGGATGGCTTCATTGAAGACGCCGCGATCGAGTTCCAGCACGAGTTCGTCGCGCAACAGGTTCAGCGCCACCTTCTTCATATTGACGTTGCTCCAGGGCTGACCGTATTGCGCCATGATGAGCGTCAACCCACAGACCAATGCCGCAAAAAGAAACACGGCCTGCGACAGTCGCAGCAGGCTGAACCCGGCGGCGCGCATGGCCACCAGCTCCTTATCGAGCGACAGGCGGCCGAAGGCCGTAATGGATGCGATGATGCCGGCGATGGGCAGCGTCAGCACAAGAAACGAGGGCAGCAGATGAGCAAACACCTTGAGCACCGACAGGAAGCCGATGCCCTTGGTGACCAGCAGCTCCACCAGGCGGAGCAGTTCCTTCGTGAGCATCACGAAGCAGAGCGCCCCCAGGCTGATGCAAAACGGGGAGAGGAGTTCGCGAAAGATGTAACGATCGAGGATGGTGTGCAGCACGGGGGCGGTCGGGATCCTACATCGGAAGATTGGTTGCTGCACTATAGAAGAGTCTGCCTGGGTTGTAAACAGATCAGATAGGCCAGGGCCAAAAGATACCCTTGACAAGGATTGCACCCCATGGTACACCGCTGCGCACTTTTCTGTAGGTCAAGATGGTTCGGGTTGATCATTGTCTCAACGCCCCCCGGAAGAACCGCCGCGCCCGCCGCAGTTCCCTCTCTTTTTTATCGTCATTATTTTCATGTCAAGTAAGCCAGCAGGCGCCGATGCGCTCATTATGTGTGTGTGTTGAGAAAAGGAGGGCTGTATGAAGACGAAGGGCACGGTGAAGTGGTTCAATGATCGCAAGGGGTTCGGATTTATCCGGCTCGATGGCGGAGACGATGTCTTTGTGCATTACTCTGCGTTGCAGGGCGACGGATTCAAAACCTTGAAAGAGGGTGAGAACGTCGAGTTCGACATCGTCCAAGGTGCCAAAGGCCCCCAGGCGGCGAACGTGTTGAAGGACCTCGCGCCGGCTCCTTAGGCGGCTGGGCCGCTACGTAGTCCAGCGGCCCCTCCGCCGTATCGAGGGGCCGCTGGTTTCCCCGGCAGACACCCGCTCGAACACCCGCTCCAGACGCCGCGTTTGCGATGTCGCGCTTTTATCCATTTGTTTGACAAAGAATTGGTTGACTGTTAGCGTGGACTCTCAACGTCGGGTGAGGAGTCTTCTTGGCTGTCGACCGCCGAACAGTGCTTCAGAACGCGCAGCTCTTCGCGTCGAAAGGGCAGTACGAGGCAGCCATTGCCGAATGGCGGAAGCTGACCACGGACACCCCCGCAGACGGAACCATCTTCAACTCCATCGGCGACCTCCAACTCAAACGCAACGCCACCCCCGATGCCGTCGCCGCGTTCCTCCAGGCGGCCGGTGCGTTCCGTTCGGAAGGGTCGGTGCTCAAGGCCATTGCCGCCTATAAGAAGATCCTCAAAGTCGATCCCACCCGCATCGAAATCTATCGGCATCTCGGCGATCTCAACGCGGAGCGCGGCCTGTTGAGCAGTGCCGTCCAGGATTATCTGACGGCAGGCAAGCACTACGCGAAGGACGGACGGAACAAAGAGGCGCTGGAGATCTATCGCAAGATCGTCGCGCAGGACCCGTCGAATATGGAGGCACAGCTCCGCGTCGCGGAACTCTGTGTGCAAGAGGGGCTGGTCGACGAAGCGGTGCGCATGTATCTCCAACTCGGCCGGGAACAGTCTGCCGCGCAACAGTATGAGCAGGCCAAAGCCATGTACACCGTGGTGCTCAAGCTGGACCCGGAGAATGCCGAGGCCAAGGAAATCACGACGATGATGGAGACGGGCGGTGGTCCGTCGGTCGCCGCCGCGCGAGCGGCCAAATCGGCCGCCGCCTCGTCCAAACCGGGAGACGCCGGCGATTTGATGGCTGAAGCCACCCGCCGCATCGAAGAAGGTCAGTATGCAGGCGCCGAGGCGATGTTGACCCAACTGTTGAGCCGCGAGCCGGGCAATCCGGAAATCTGCCAGCTCCTGGCGCGCATGCATCTCCTGCAAGGAAACTTAGTGGTGGCGCTCGGGGAATATCGATTCCTGGCCGGAGGGGCCCTCCGTGCCCAGGACTACGTCATGGCTGAGTCGCTTATTGCCGACTATCTGAAAGTGGAACCGTCGTCCGTGCCCATGTTGGAACTGCTGGGCGAGTTGTACCAGGAAAAGGGCGATCCCGCGACGGCGGCGCAGCATTTCGGACGAGCGGTCGAACTTCTGTTGGAGCATCCGGAGCCAGGCATGCCCACCTTGCCGGCTGAGTTGTTTGAAAAGGTCCAGGCGTTGGCACCGGGCAGCGCCATCGCGCGTAAACTTGCGCCGGCGTTCGATCCGAGTGCCGGGTCGACCCCCGAACCGGAACCTCTCGCGCCCATGATGGAGGCGCTCCCGCAGCCGACGCCTGAGCCGGAACCGGCGCCCGTGGTATTGACGGCGGAACCGGTGGTCGAGGCGCCCTTCAGAATTCTGGATGCCTCCGCAACTCCTGTCGAAGCGGCCCCTGTGTCGCCGTCTCCGATAACCAAGCCAGTTGTGGTACGAACTGCCCAGCCACCCGTTACCCTTTCTGAGCCCGTGCTCGACACGGCGCCTCCCCCCGCTCCTCCGGTGGTCCCGCCTGTCGTCGAGCCTCCTGCCCAAACCGTGGATGCGGAAACCCGTTACGCCCTCGGCATGGCCTACAAGGACATGGGGTTGTGGGACGAGGCGAAGGAAGAGTTTCTCTTGTCGATGAAGGACTCAGGCTTCTTCGTCGATTCCTGCATGATGATGGCGCTCTGCTGCAAAGAGCAAGGTCACCCGGAGCAAGCTGTGCAACTGCTGGAACGGCTGATGGCCGACTCGCGTTGCCGGGGCGGAAACGCTCAGCTCGTCCGCTACGAACTGGGACTGCTGTACGAAAAAACCGGAGCCCGCGACCAGGCACTCAGCATGTACCAATCGATTCCGACGTTTCACGATGTTCCCCGACGGGTCGAAGCGTTGCGTCTCCAGTTGCTGAATGGCAATGCCCACGCTGAGGTACCTGCATCTACTCCGTCGAGTTCCTTCCCCCTTGCCGGCCGGTAACCCGTCGCACCCGTTCAGTACCCCGCAGGTTACGCGCTGAGGCCAGACAGATCCTATTGCGCATCCATCCGGTTGACTTGATTCGGGGCCGGTTTTCCCGCACAGACTGCCGCAATATTCTCCAGGCAGATCATCCCCATCCGGACCCTGGTTGCCAGTGTGGCGCTCCCAAGATGCGGGAGCAGCACGACCTGCCGCAGTTCCCGGAGGCTGGGATGGAACAGGGGTTCCTGCTCGAACACGTCCAGTCCCGCGCCGGCCAGGCGACGTCGGAGCAGCGCGTCGACTAGGGCGGACTCTTCCACCACCGGCCCACGGGACGTGTTGATCAGAAACGCCGTCGGTTTCATGAGGGCCAGCTGTGGTGCGCCGATCAGATGATGGGTGTCGGCCGTGAGCGGCACATGCAGACTCACGAAATCGGCATCCTTGAGTACATCGGGAAGGGCGCGTGGCTCCCAGTGTGACGACAGCCAGCCGGGGACTCGGGTCGTGCGCGAGGTGTAACAGACGCGCATATTGAAACCGGCCGCCCGTTGCGCGACCGCCTGTCCAATGCGGCCCAGACCGATGATACCCAACGTCTTACCCGACACATCGGTGCCGAGCATCTGCGTCGGCGCCCACCCGGACCAGTCCCCCGATCGGACGTAAGCATCGCCTTCCGCCACCCGCCGCGCCACCGCCAGGAGCAACGCCCAGGTCAGATCCGCAGTCGAGTCCGTCAGCACATCCGGCGTATTCGTCACCACGATCCCGCGTGCCGACGCAGCGGCAAGATCGATGTTGTTGTGCCCCACGGCGTAGTTGGCGAGGATAGTGAGCCGGGAGGCCGCGGTCAGCATGGAGGCATCGACGCGGTCGGTGAGGGTGCAGATAGCGGCGTCGGCTTCGCGCAGCCCCGCGGCCAGGCTGTCCTCCGTCGGCGCCGCATCACGCGGTTCGTTGAGCAGCTGGCACTGTTGTCGCGCGGCCGCCATGACCGGATCGGGAAGCAAACGGGAAATATAGAGGAGGGGAGCTGCCATGGAGGCCTCGCCGGACTGACACGCATCTTAGCGGAATGCGCACGAGGCAACAACCGGCTTGTCCTGCCATGAGCCGGGCGGCCAGCAGGTTACGGACCAACTGGATTGTTGCGCAATACGCTCTCATTCACTCCCGTGCTGTGTCGGTTTAGCAATCACCTGCAGGATGTGCAACAAGGCCGTCCTCATCGTTCGTTGTTCGTGAAACGTCGTTCCTCTCTCCTGTCAGCCCGGATACGACTCTTGACGAGATACGCTTCACGATACAGGGAGGTCGAGAACGCCGCTGGCGGACTTTTTCCGTATCCTGCTAGAATGCGGCAGCGTATACACAAGCATGACCCTCATCCTGCCCAACACCTCATCCGCCGTCGCCCGTGATCTTCGGCAACTCCTCGGATCTGCGAAGGTCCAGGACGACGTCCCGACGCTCACGGCCTATGCCGTCGATGCCAGCATCTATCGCATGACGCCGAAGGCCGTGGTGTTGGCGGAGCATGAGGCGGATATCGACGCCGTCGTCCGGTTTGCCGTAGAGCGGGGCATTCCTCTCACGCCGCGCGCCGCCGGAACCAATCTCACTGGGTCGGCCGTCGGCTCAGGCATCATCCTCGACGTCTCCAAGATGAACCGCGTCCTCGAACTGAACGAGCAGGAGCGGTGGGCGCGGGTGCAGCCGGGCATTGTGCTGGCGGAGTTGAATAAACAGCTGGGGCGGCGCAATCTCCTATTCGGTCCGGACCCCTCCAGCGGCGACATGTGCAAGCTCGGCGGCATGGTCGCCAACAATTCCTCCGGCCCTCACACGTTGATCTACGGCTCGGTGAAAGACAATGTGCAGGCCTTGCGAGTCTGCCTGCCGTCGGGAGCCTGGCTGTCTGCCGCACCGATAGGATTGGACGATCCGGCGCTCGCACAGCTCTTGACCGCGCATCCCACGTTGAAGCCGATCCTCGGCCTGGTCCAGCGGCAGCGCGCCTTGATCGATAGCAAGAAGCCGACCGTCAGTAAAAACAGTTGCGGCTACAATCTGTTCGGGTTGGCCGACGGGCTGAGCCAAGGCCTCTTCGATCTGCCCAAGCTGTTCGTCGGCAGCGAAGGCACCTTGGGCATCGTCAGCGAGGCGACGCTCCGGCTCGTTCCCAAGCCGCACGGCACCCTCACGGCCTTGATTCATTTTCGTCGATTGGAAGAAGTGGGGGAGGCGGTGCCGCATCTGCTGGGCCTCCGTCCGAGCGCGCTGGAGGTGATGGATGCCAACACGTTGAATCTGATCGGCCGGGCCGCGCACGGGATTCCGGCCGATGCCGCCGCGACCCTGCTCGCCGAACTCGACAGCGGCGAGGGCGAGGCCGACTTGCGCGACCGTGCCGACCATATGGCCGCGATCTGCTGCCGGTATCAACTGTGCGCTGACCTCACCATCGCCTACGACAAGGACCAGCGGGACCAACTCTGGAAGGCGCGTAAGGCGCTCTATCCCACGCTCTACCGGTTCGATCCGCGCAAGAAGCCCATCAACTTCGTCGACGATGTCGTCGTGCGCGCCGAACGCATCAGCGAGTTGATCCGCTATCTCGAAACCTTTTTTGAAGGCCAGCATGTGCCGGTGGCGATCTTCGGCCATATCGGCAACGGCAACGCGCACATCACGCCGCTGCTCGACGTGAACGACCGGCAGGACTTCGACAAGATGGTGCAGGCCTACCATGAGATCCATCACACCGTCTTGTCGCGCTTCGGTGGCTCCATCTGCGGCGAGCATGGTGACGGGCGGGTGCGCGCGGAATATGTCCGTAAGATGTTCGGCGAGGAGCTCTATCAACTCTTCGTCGAGGTGAAACGGACTATCGATCCCGCGAACGTCATGAACCCCGGCATCAAGATCAGCGATGCGCCGTTCACCGACCATATCGATTATCAGCGGCTGTCCAAGTCCTGCGCCACCTGCGCCAAGTGCAATTCCGTCTGCCCGGTCTACGATGTGTTTCAGTCCGAAGACATGAGCTCGCGTGGCTGGTACGAAATCGTCACGGCCAAAGACTATTCCTATCTCGACTCCAAACGGGTAGTGGAGGCCTGCCTGAACTGCAAATCCTGTCGCACGATCTGTCCGGCAGGCGTCGATGTCTCGGAGCTCATCCTGCAGCGGCGTGCCGAGCAGCCAAATCAAGGAAGCCGCTGGCTCTTTGCGCTCCAATCCAGACCGCTCATATTTAAAGCGATACTTAAACTTATGGCGAAGACGCAACGGTTCTGGGATCGACCTGGGCCCCGCGCGCTACTCGAACGTCTGGCGGCGCCGATGTTGAAGCGCATCGCCCCGACGGCCAAACTCCCGGCGGACATGGTGCTGCCCAAGCTGGCTTCGCGGCACCTGCGCGACCGGTACCCGGAGCTGACTCAACCGAACCAGACTGCAACCGGTCCTCGCGTGGCCTATTTTCACGGGTGCGCGGCCAACTATTTTGACGACGGGGTGGGGGATGCGGTGATCGGCGTGCTGCAGAAACATCATGTGACACCTGAACTTCCGCCGCAGCGCTGTTCCGGCACGCCGATCGAGACCTACGGCCATGTGGACCTTGTAAAGAACAATGCGCGATTCAATCTGCAGTCGCTTGCTGGGTATGACCAGGTCGTGACGGGCTGCGCCTCCTGTACGCTGATGCTCAAAGAGTACAAGAAGTTTTTCGAGGCCGGGCCGGAGCGGCAGGCGGCGGACGAGTTGGCGAAGAAGGTGGTACACATCACGGAGTTCGTGGCGCGCTCACCACAGCATCCGCCCATGGGGGCGATGGAAGGTCCGGCACGTCGGGTGACCTACCACTCATCCTGCCACCTGCGAGCGGCCGGCGTCACGAAGGAACCGCGCCAACTCCTCAAGCAGGTGCCGGGTGCCGACTATGTCGAGATGACCGATGCCGATCGCTGCGCCGGCGGGGCGGGCACCTACCTTGTGAAAGACTACGACACCTCACAAAAAGTCTTCGATCGCAAGCGCCGGAACATCGAACAGAGCGGAGCGGAGACCGTGGCCACCAGTTGCCCCGCCTGCATGATCCAACTCAACAACGGCCTGCGCGGGCGCGCGGCGGTGAAACATGTGGCGCAGGTGTTGAATGAAGCCTATGAAGCCGGCGCGCGGGAGCAAACGGGCGCACAACAGACCGAAAGACGACCAGGAGCGGGTTCATGACCTTTCGAAAAGTAGATCTGATTTTTGTCGTGCTGGCGCTGCTCGTCGTCGGAGGCGTGGCCCTGCTGCCGTCGCCGCGCGACCGTAATCCGAAGGTGCCGTCCAACAGCGCCCATCAAGCGATTACGGTGGAGAGTCAGTGTATGACCTGTCATGCCCCCCAAGGGGTGCGGCCCTTGCCGGCGCAACATCCCAAGCGGCAGGACTGCCTGCATTGCCACGCGCGGGCTCAGGGGTGATGGGGACCGGTTTTGGTGCGTAGAGATCGTCTGAAACGAGATACGCTTCACGAGAGACGAGGCACCGTGGGTGAGGGACAGGTCAGGCGCGATGGTTCAACGACGATTCATCCTGAGAGTGGAGGAACGGTAGATCATGGTCAAAGTGTTGATTCTCGGACCGACGTTGCAACAGCGGGTGACTGAGCCGGAAATGGATCTCGAGGTGGATGGACCGGCGGCGGTGAAGATGTTGATCGAAGGCAATGCGGACTTGGGGGATGCGCTGGCTCCATTCATCGTGCGCGGTGAATTGCTGGTGACGGTCAATCGCAAAGTCGGCTCGCTCGATTCGGTGGTGAAAGACGGCGACGTGCTGAAGATCGCGCATCAATCCCGCGCCTCTTACGACGGGACGACCGACATCCCCACCTGAGCGGGGAGGCGCGGCTGGCGTCCGTGACGCGTTGCTCGTGAAGCGTGAAGCGTAGCAGGGGAAACCGTCTGGTTCGGTCGGAACGCCTCGCCGGATCTTCACGAGATACGCTTCACGAACGACGAGATGCGGCTCCTCTTCCTCCCCTCGCACCATCCTGGTAGACTGGCGCCGCAATCGACCGGGCCGGGAGCGGGGTGGCGATGGCGCGTAACGATCAGGCCGTACGACTCTTAGTAGTGTTGAAGCAGCTGGAGGCCTCGCGACAGGGCCTCACACTGGAGCAATTGGCGGAGTCGCTGGCGCCCGGCTCCACCCGGCATCCCCGCACGCTCAGGCGAGACCTCGCCGCGTTGGAGGAAGCCGGGTATCCGCTGGTGACCGAGCGCATCAACGGGCACACCTGCTGGCGGCTGCTGGAAGGATTCCGCAATGTGCCCGGTCTGCGATTTTCGCCCTCTGAATTAATGGCGCTGACGTTCAGCCGCCGACTCATCTCTCCGCTCGAAGGCACCGAACTCCATACGTCGCTCCAATCCGCCCTCGGTAAGGCTGCGGCCGCGCTGCCCCCGCAGGGCGTGGCGCTGGTGCAACAGCTCGACGGCACATTCAGCGTCGGGCTCGGCCCGCACAAACGCTACCGTCAACATCGCGAAACCATCGACCGGCTCACCCGCGCGATCGCCGACGCCACCACCGTGCAGATCCGGTACGACTCCGCTTCGCGCGGCCGCACAACCAGGCGCGAGGTCGATCCCTATCGGCTCTGGTACGCCACGGGCGGCCTCTACCTCATTGCCTATTGTCATCTGCGGCGCGAGCCGCGCATGTTCGCCGTGGAGCGGATCAAGTCGGTCACGCCGACCGACCATCCGTATCAGATGCCGCTGCATTTCGATCTCGATGCCTTCGTGCAGGATGCGCTCACCGTCATGCGCGGCCCGCGCATCGAGGTGGAACTGGAATTCAACAAGGCTACGGCGGCCTGGGTGAAGGATCGCGTCTGGCATGCCACGCAAGGGATGAAACGGACAAAAGGCGGCGGCCTACGCATGAGCCTGTCCGTGGCCGATACCCGAGAATTGGTCGGCTGGATATTGAGTTTCGGCAGCGGCGTGAAGGTCCTCAAGCCGGAGAGTTTGCATCAGGCGGTGGTCGACGAAGCGCTCCGCATCGGTAGGGCGTAACCTCCATCCTCAATTTGCTCCAGACGTTTCACGTCTCACCTTTCCCGCGTCTCCGGATGGTGCTTTCTGCGCGGGAAACGGGTATTCTCGGCAATTCCATTCTCTATGACCACGACCAATCCCACAGCCAACCGCCTGCCGATGCCGCTGTATACCCAGGTGCTCATCGCCGTGCTCTTCGGCGGGCTGCTCGGCGTGATTTTCGGGCAGGAGCCGTACCTGGGCGGGGTGACGAACGCGCAGTTGGGCAAGCTCGGCATGGTCGTCGTGCAGTTACTCAAGACGCTGGCCATTCCGCTGATCTTTTTCGCCATTCTCGATGCGCTCATCCGCACCAGTTTGCCGCTCAGTCAGGGCACCAGGCTGCTGGTCATCTGCCTGGTCAATGTGACGGTCGCGATGACGATCGGCCTGGTGATCATGAATACCTGGCAGCCGGGTCTCTCCTGGCAGGGCCATGTCGATCAATTGCTGCAGCTCGTCCCCGGATCCAAGGCGCCGGCCAAAGTGGCGACCTCGCAGACGCCGATTGAAGATCTCGCGGCCTATATTCCGCGCACGATCCTCTCGCCTTTTTCCACCAACAACATCATTGGGGTCGTGTTGCTGGCCCTGGTCATCGGGTCAGGATTGCGCCGTCTGCACAGCAGGGCGGCCAGGACCGGCGCGGAGGATCATGCGGTGGTGCGTGGGGTGGAATGGATGTACGACTGGCTCGTGCGCATCCTCGGCTGGATCATTCACCTGGTGCCGTTGGCGGTGTTCGGCGTGGTGGCGCAGGTGGTGGGGAAGTCCGGCCTGGGCGTCTTTTCGGTCCTCTGGATCTTTCTCGTGGCGATGCTCGCGGGGCTGACGATCCATGCCCTCATCTACTACCCGCTGCTCGCCTGGTTCGTGGGAAAAAAATCGCCGAAGGTCTATGTGGGCGAGGGGGCCGATGCGATCATGACGGCCATGTCCTGCAACAGCAGCCTGGCCACCGTCCCGGTCACGCTCCAGTGTCTGCACCGGATGAACGTGTCCGCGCAATCGGCGCGCCTGGCGGCCTGCGTCGGGACGAACCTGAACAACGACGGCATCACCCTCTACGAGGCGATGGCCGCGCTGTTCCTCGCCCAGGCCCTGGGGTATGACCTGTCCCTCACGAGTCAGCTTCTCATCGTGGCAGCCTCGATTATTGCCGGGGCCGGCGTGGCGGGCATTCCTGAAGCAGGGCTGATCGTGTTGCCGCTCGTGCTGTCGGCGGCCGGTCTGCCCGACACCGTAATCGCTGCCGCCATTCCGCTCATCATGACCGTGGATTGGATCATCGCCCGTGCGCGCTCCGGCGTGAACGTGATGAGCGACATGCTCGTGGCGATTCTCCTGGATGCAGGACTGAAGCCGTCGGCCGCCGAGTCCGGCACGGTGCGGTATCAGCCGGAGACCGTCGTCCAACGCACCGAGTCTCCGCTCTCCTAAGCTGAGCGCATGCCCAGCTCGTATTCCCCCGTTTCATCCTCACGGCTGCAGCTCGGCCCGTAACGACTCCCCGCGAAAATGATTCGGCAGCAGCATGATGCAGTTGGGGTTGAACCCCTGCGATTTCAGCGTGTCGATGCTGCCCACGACCTTCCCGCCTTTGCGCAGGTCGATCACCGTGACGGAGCCGTCGCTCATGCCTTCCAGGTTGAGCAGGCTGTTTTGCACAAACAGGTACCGCTCATCGGGTGACAGGAGCGAATGGTGCGCGCCGGCGGCGGCAGGAATGGCCTGCAGAAATGTCGGGTGGCGCGGATCGCGGTTGTCATACACGTTCACGAAGCCCGGCTTGGCGGTCGTGACGAATAGGCGGTCGCCCTTGGCGTTGTACAACATCTCCAACGGCATGCCCTGTTGCCGCGGCCCGAAGTCGTCGATCTCGTGAAAAGAAAACGACGCGGTCGTCGGGTCCCAGACTCCGGCCCAGAGTGTGCCTTCCATCATGTTGGTGATGTGCACGACCGGCGGCACCGCATGCGGTGAAAACATCACTTCGACCGGCGCGGATTTCGAGGGCGCGGGTTTGGACGACACGCGATGTGTCGAAAGCACCGCGCCGGTGCTGGCCTCGATCACCGTGACGGAATCCCCCGCCTCGGACATGTCGGGCTTGACCGTGCTGGTGATCAACAGGCGGTCGATTCCGTTGTGAATCGCAATGCCGTGCGGGTACCGCACCGTCACCGGGGAACCCTCGCTCGTGCGTACCACCTTCGTCGGCTTGTCCGTGACCGCATTCCCCATGATCACCGTACTCGATCCCATGCAGGTGAGAAACCACGTGCGGTTGTCTTCCGACACGACCAGGTCTTCCAGCACCTGGCACTCCGGCACGTCGACGGCGCGCAGACGATAGGGGAAGCGCGTCAGATCCATGACATGCAACAGGCTCTTGTTCAGCGCCGTGATGTAGGCCTTGGTCCGGTCGCGGTTGAAGAAAATGTGGTGGGCGACGAGGTCCGGCGGCAGCGGCACCTCCATCAAGATCTTTCCGAAATCGGGGGACTCGGGATCGATCTCCATAATCGCGATCCCTTCGCGGCGCACCGGCTGGTTCGGCTTGCTCTCGTAGTTGAGCAGCGCCAGCAGTTCGGCCGAGGCGAGTGAGGTACAGGAGAGGAACAACGCACAGGTGAAGGTGAGGAGTCGGACGTGTGTCATGGTCGGCCTCCTTGGAGAGAGTAGAGCGGATGAGCAGTCAAAAGGGTACTCCTGTAATGGGACATACGCAAGGGCGAGTCAGTGAAATGGAAGCATTCTGACTAGCCGGAGAGGAATTGTCCGACAAGGCATCAGCGCGGCACGTCCGTCTCATCGGCATGGACCTGCTTTCCACATCACGCTGCTCGTGAATGGACCGACTTCAGCATCTCCGGAACTGAAAGTGATCGGCCTTGAGCGAGCAGTCGTTAACTATCAGCTCTTGTTCCGATCGAGATACGCTTCATGAGCGGCGAGAGTCGGTCTATAAGAGTGCGTTTTTACGGTGTATCTGGAGTCCACCTGTGAGGGATGACTGGTGTTCCAGACAGGTTTTGGCTACACCACCAGCAGGAGAGACGTGATGAGTATCCGTGAATTGCTTTGCAGAAAACGGGCTGAGATTCTTGAGATTGCCGCGCGGCATGGTGCGCGGAAGGTGCGGGTATTGGGTCGGTCGCACGAGGGACCGCCCGTCGGAACAGCGATGTCGATTTCCTCGTCGACATGGAGGAAGGTCGAAGCCTCATGGACCGTGCCACACTGATACTCGACCTGGAGCGACTATTGAAGCGGTCGCTGGATGTGGCCTCCGAGCGCGGCCTTCGACGTGTGGTTCGAAAAGAGGTCTTGAAAGACGCGATCGCCTTATGACGGATGACCGAGACCGCCAAGCTTACCCCTACCTTTCGCAAAACCCACTCGCCAGTTCCCTGGCCGCAGATCATCACGATGCGTCATGTTTTAGTGCATGACTATCTGGGGATCGATCTGGCAGAAGTCTGGGCGGTAGTGGTGCGAGATCTCCCGACCCTCAAGAAGCAGATCCAGCAGATGCTCAAGCCAAGGATCAAGCGGTCACCGAAAAGCTGAGTTGCCGCACCAGATCGCCATTTCAATCGTAGTGGTTTGATCCTCGCAAGCCATCCGATCCGAGCAAACGACGCCTCAGGATCGACGTGCGACCGCGTCCCGTTCTTCCACGAGCTGCGCTTCACGAGAGACGAACGACGGCCTCTCCAAACACGTTTCACCTGTTACCTTTCAAGCCCAAAAGTGACCCCGGATGTCACGGCAGGGGAGTATGCTGCCAGTAGACGTGAACAGGCACAAGGGAGGCGGCTATGCGGCAGGCTCAGGTGCAACGCGGAATCATCGTCGGAGTGTTTCTGCTGGCGGCGATGACCGGGACTGGTAGAGCGGAGCCCGGTTTCGACGAGAAGTACCAGCGCGACTTCAACATCTTCAACCCCATCAACCAGTACCAGCCGGGCAACCCGCTGAACCCCATCAACGCCTACGACCCGGCGAACCCGTTTAACCCGATCAACCGGTTCGATCCCGGCAACCCCGCCAATCCGATCAACCAATTCAACCCCAACAATCCCTTCAATCCGGTCAATCGCTACCGGCCCGACAATCCGTTGAACCCGATCAATGAGTTCAATCTCACCGTGCCGTTCGCGCCGTTGGGGGAGTGGGACCGCAACGATGAGGGGTGGTGGAAAGGAGAAGGTTAGGCGGATGGCAGTGGCCGAGTGGAAGGATGGAGACCGAGAGCTTTTCCATGAAAGATGAGAGCGCCGCTACAGATGGTGCTTTCTTAAAAGGAAACGGGTATTCTTCGGCGACATGGCCGGTGGACCGTCCAGCCTACCAAATGCCTCACGGAGACTGCATGTATGACACAGGCTTCATTACTGACCCATGTGACTCAGACCATCATCGATCGCTTTCACCCGAAGCGTATCATGGTCTTTGGTAGCCACGCCCGAGGGGAGGCCGGCCCAGATAGTGACCTGGACCTCTTTATTGAGATGGAGACGCCCCGCCGGCCTCCTGATCGGGCGATCGAAGTGAGCCAGGCGTTCGGGCTACGTGCATGGCCGATGGATATCGTGGTGTACACGCCGGAAGAAGTGCGGCGCTTACGCCACGTGAAAGGCACATTGCTGTCAGTCATTGAGAAGGAGGGCAAGGTTCTGTATGAACGGGGCTGAGTCCAATTTCGACGCGTGGCTGCGCAAAGCCCAACATGATCTGCTGAACATCGAAAACAACCTTGCGGCCAAGGACATTCCCTGGGACACGGTCTGCTTTCACGCGCAGCAAGTGGCTGAGAAAGTATTGAAGGCGTTTCTTGTCCATCGTGGGCGCGATCTTACGAAGACTCACGACTTGGTTGCCTTGCTTGCCCAGTGCGTGGCGTGCGATGAAGGGCTCGCGGTGTTGGAGGATGATTGCCGGAAACTGACATCTTACGGTGTTGCGGCACGGTATCCGGATGACCTGTTCGAGCCTGAAGAGACGGACGGTCGTGATGTGGTAGCCGCCGCCCACCGCGTGCGCACAAAAATTCTCCTGCTCCTTCCGGGAAGCCGATGAGAGGCTTCGACATTCCGCGACCTGTTCCCTAGTTCTCCTTGCGACAACCCGTATATCAGTAGCGTGGGACGGCGACGCCAGAGCTGCGTTGGAGAATGCCAATTCAACGCTCACTACTCAACTTTCTCCACTTCAGAACCCTCTGCTTCCGGTCCGAACGGTGCCTGCCACCTATTACGTTCAACGTTTCACGTGGGATGCCTCCCGTTCTTCCACGAGCTGCGCTTCAGGAACGACGCTTTTCCGCCCTCCATCGGCTATCACTCATACGCCACCTGCTCTCTTCCCCTTGTGACCCCGGATGTCACGGCAGGGGAGTATGCTGCCAGTAGACGTGAACAGGCACAAGGGAGGCGGCTATGCGACAGGCTCGGGTGCAACGCGGAATGATCGTCGGAGTGTTTCTGCTGGCGGCGATGGCCGGGACAGCCAGAGCAGAGCCCGGTTTCGACGAGAAGTACCAGCGCGACTTCAACATCTTCAACCCCATCAACCAGTACCAGCCGGGCAACCCGCTGAACCCCATCAACGCCTACGACCCGGCAACCCCGCCAATCCGATCAACCAATTCAACCCCAACAATCCCTTCAATCCGGTCAATCGCTACCGGCCCGACAATCCGTTGAACCCGATCAATGAGTTCAATCCCACCGTGCCGTTTGCGCCGTTGGATGGTGGGGGAGGGGCTGGACATTAGCGGTGAATGTGCGTTCTCTTGCCATCAGCTCTTGCTCCCGATCGAGATACGCTTCACGAGGTATAAGATAGGTTCCTAAGAGGCCCCTAGGCTCCCACCAGCCGCTCTCGCCGGTAAAAACGCTGGTGATAAAACGCAGGGAAACGGGTATTCTGCGGCGCAATTAGCGCCCTAGGCATATGAGGTTTTAGCGACGCATGGCGATTAAAAAGTCCGAACTCTACAGTTCCCTCTGGTCCAGTTGCGATGTGCTGCGCGGCGGTATGGATGCGTCCCAGTACAAGGACTATGTCCTCGTTCTCCTGTTCATCAAATACATCAGCGATAAATATGCCGATGTGCCGTACGCCCCGATCACGATTCCCAAGGGGGCGAGCTTCAAGGACATGGTGGCGCTCAAGGGCAAGCCGGATATCGGTGACCAGATCAATAAAAAGATCATCGGGCCGCTGGCGAACGCCAACAAGCTCTCCGACATGCCGGACTTCAACGATGCGAACAAGCTCGGCAGCGGCGACGAGATGGTCAAGCGGCTCACCGACCTCATCGCCATTTTTGAAGACAAGCGGCTCGACTTTTCCAAAAACCGCGCCGAAGGCGACGACATTCTAGGCGATGCCTACGAATACCTCATGCGGCACTTCGCCACGGAGAGCGGCAAGAGCAAGGGCCAGTTCTATACGCCAGCTGAAGTCAGCCGTATCATCGCGCAAATCTTGGGCATTCGTGAGTCCAAGACCAGCCCGGACACCACCGTCTATGATCCCACTTGTGGTTCCGGCTCTCTACTGCTGAAAGTCGCGGATGAAGCGCGCACCCCGGTGACGATCTACGGCCAGGAGAAAGACGCCACCACCGCAGGCCTCGCGCGGATGAACATGATCCTCCACAACAACCCCACGGCGCTGATCGCGCAGGGCAACACACTGGCTGATCCCAAGTTCAAGGACGGCGAGCCTCTCAAGACCTTCGACTACGTCGTCGCCAATCCACCCTTCAGCGACAAACGGTGGAGTACTGGCCTTGATCCGCTGCACGATCCCTATGAGCGGTTTCAGCCCTTCGGCGTGCCGCCTAACAAGCAGGGCGACTACGCCTACCTGCTGCACATCGTCCGCTCGCTCAAGAGCACCGGCAAAGGCGCTTGTATTCTGCCCCACGGTGTCTTGTTCAGGGGCAATGTCGAGGCGGACATCCGCCGTAATCTGATTCGTAAGGGCTATATTAAAGGGATCATCGGCTTGCCTACCAACTTGTTTTACGGCACCGGCATTCCCGCCTGCATCGTGTTGGTAGATAAACAGGACGCCCACACCCGCAAGGGCATCTTTATGATCGACGCCAGCGCCGGCTTCATGAAGGACGGTCCCAAGAATCGCCTCCGCGCGCAGGACATTCACCAGATCGTGGATGTCTTCATTAAGCGCCTCGACGTCCCCAAATACTCCCGCATGGTCAGCGTGGATGAGATCGAAAAGAACGAGTTCAATCTCAACCTGCCACGCTACATCGACAGCCAGCAGGCGGAAGACTTGCAAGACATCGAAGGCCACCTGAAGGGCGGCATTCCACAAGCGGATGTGGAGGCGCTTGAGCAGCACTGGGACGTGTGCCCCAAGCTCCGGCAGTCCCTCTTCAAAACCAACCGGCCCGACTATCTCGACCTGGCCGTGGAGAAGTCGACCATCAAGTCCACGATCTACGAACATCCTGAATTTGCCGCCTTCATCGGCAAGATGAACACCCACTTCGCGACGTGGAAGCAAAAGACTGCCAAATCACTCCGTGCGCTGAAGCCCGACTGCCATCCGAAGGAACTCATCGCCGCCCTGTCTGAAGACCTGCTTGCCCACTACGTCGGTCAGCCGCTCATCGATAAGTACGATGTCTACCAGCACCTCATGGACTACTGGGCCGAGACCATGCAGGACGACTGTTACCTCATCGCCGCTGACGGCTGGAAGGCTGAGACCTACCGCATCATTGAGAAGGACAAGAAGGGCAAGGAAAAGGACAAGGGCTGGACCTGCGATCTTGTACCCAAGCCGCTCATCGTCGCCCGTTACTTTGCCAAGGAGCAGGAAGCCATCGACCAGCTGACGGCTGAGTTGGAGGCGGTCACCGCTCGCCTGACTGAATTGGAGGAAGAGCAGGGCGGCGAAGAAGGGGCGTTTTCCGAACTTGATAAGGTGAACAAGGCCAACGTCGCTGCGCGACTGCGTGAGTTGAAAATTGAGAGTAGAGAGTTGATAGCTGAGGAAAAAGCTGTGCTGGAGGAGTGGCTGAATCTCAGCGACCAGGAGGCCGATCTCAAGAAGCGTCTCAAGGAGGCAGAGGCAGCACTCGATGCGAAGGCCTACGCCAAGTATCCAACGCTTACCGAGTCCGAGATCAAGACGCTTGTGGTGGATGACAAATGGCTCGCCGCACTGGATCGAGACATTCATGGCGAGATGGACCGTGTGAGCCAGCAGCTCACCCAGCGAGTGAAGGAATTGGCCGAGCGGTACGAAACTCCAATGCCGCTGATGGTCAACCGCGTGGCCGATCTGGAAGCCAAGGTGAACCGCCACCTAGCGCAAATGGGATTTGCGCCAAGTGGAGAGTGGAAAGTGGAAAATGAGCCATTCTCAACTCTCAACTTTTAATTCTCAACTAATTCCGGCTGGTTACAAGCAGACCGAGGCGGGGGTGATTCCGGAAGATTGGGAAGTTAAATCGCTCGGCACCTTCGTAGGTCTTCAGCGTGGGCATGACCTCACGGAACGTGACCGACGACCAGGAGAGGTCCCAGTCATGGGTTCTGCTGGGCCGAACGGGTTTCACGATACCGCACTTGTGTGTGGCCCCGGTGTTGTTCTCGGTCGCAGCGGAGCGTCGTTTGGGCGAGCTCATTATTGCAAAACCGACTTCTGGCCACATAACACGGCTTTGTATATTACTGACTTCTTCGGAAATCATCCGCTCTTTGCCTTCTACTTCCTAAAAGCCATAGACTTCAGTCGTCATAACTCTGGCGGGGCGCAGCAATCCCTGAATCGTAACTTCATTGCTCCGATCCAAATCGCAGTCCCGAAGCGCGACGAGCAAGAAGCCATCGCCGAGGCGTTGAGTGATGCAGATGCCCTCATCGAATCCCTGGAGCAACTCCTCGCTAAGAAGCGCCAAGTCAAACAAGGCGCCATGCAGGAACTCCTCACCGGCAAGAAGCGCCTGCCGGGGTTTGAGATCAAGCCAGGTTACAAGCAGAGTGAGGTGGGATTAATCCCGAACGATTGGAACCAATATACGATCCGCGACATTGCAACAAAGGTTGGTAGCGGCGTTACCCCTACAGGTGGAATCAGGCGCTATAAGGAGTTCGGCCGCCCCTTCGTTCGAAGCCAGAATGTTGGATGGGGGAGTCTACTTCTCGATGACCTGGCTTTTATCGACGAAGAGACTCACAGCGCCTTTCCCGCCACCGAACTCAAGAAACATGACGTACTTCTAAATATCACAGGAGCTTCGATTGGTCGAACCACGTTGGCTGATGACAGGCTGGTTGGGGGCAATGTAAATCAGCATGTTTGCATCATAAGGTTGGACGCAAGTAAGGCAATTCCTAAGTTCATCAATCTCTTTCTCCTTTCCAGTTTAGGGCAACGTCAGATTGATAGCTTCCAAGCAGGAGGAAATAGGCAGGGGCTGAATTTTTCTCAAATCAATTCACTGAAGATTCCTCTCCCTCCCACCAAAGCCGAACAAACCGCCATCGCCGCCGTCCTCTCCGACATGGATGCCGAGATCGCCGCGCTGGAAACCAAGCTCGCCAAAGCTCGCCAGCTCAAGCAGGGCATGATGCAGGAACTGCTAACCGGAAGGATCAGGCTGGTATGAGCGAGGTGAGGGGGAATGCCGGCCTTACGATTCTGCATGGCGTCGAGTTTGGTCTCATGGTATTTTCAGTAAAACATCGCTATTTTCCTGAAAAATATGCCTCACTATAGACATGCAACCAATTGAAAAGAAGGTGCTTTCAAGGATCTACGGTCGCGGGAGGGGGTGGGCGTTCACCAAAGTCGATTTTGTGGCTGAATTCGGCGAGGTCAACATCCATCACGCCCTGTCCAGCCTGGCACGGGCCGGCAAGATCCGCCGTGTCTGTCATGGGGTGTATGACTATCCCGGTCATAGCGAGTTGCTGGGAAAACCCCTGAGCCCTGCTATCGACCAGGTCGCCCAAGCGCTCGCTCGCAAATTCAACTGGCGCATTCAGCCTTCCGGTGATGCGGCCTTGAATCTGCTGCGGCTGTCCACGCAGGTGCCCGGACGCTGGGTCTATCTCACCGATGGTCCCAGCCGTCGGTACGTCGTCGGCAAGCATACGCTCGTCTTCAAGAAGTCCGCGTTGAAGGATACCGGGTTCAAATATCGGGAGAGCGGTCTGGTGGTCCAGGCGCTCAAGGCCTTGGGGAAGGAGCGTGTGGATCAATCCGTCGTGACCACCATTCGACAGGAGTTGGGACCTAAGCTTTGTGCGCGGGTTCTTCAGGATACCCGCGCGGTGACCGGCTGGATTTACGAGATCATCAAGCAAGTGTGCCGGGAGCGTGAGTGATGGACAACGTCGCCAACCTCCCCGCGGCAGAGCGAAGTGCGTTGTTTTCCGAAACCGCCGCCGACATGGGCACAACCCCGGCGGTCATCGAAAAAGATTTTTGGGTGACCTGGGTGCTGGATCGGCTGTTCCTGAATCCCGAACTGGCTCGTCTGCTCATGTTCAAGGGCGGCACCAGTCTTTCTAAGGCCTACCGATTGATCGAGCGGTTTTCGGAAGATATCGACCTGATTCTCGATTGGCGGGTTGTGAGCGGTGAAGACCCATTGGCGGCGCGTTCCAAGTCAAGCCAGGAGCGGTTGAATGAGGCGATCAACGAGCGCGCGCAGACGTTTATCGGCGCAGAGTTATTGAGCGGCGTCGCGATGACATTAGGGGAGATGTGCCGTTGTGAGATCGACTCCGCCGATCCTCATGTCATCAATGTCCGCTATCCGGCTGCGTTTTCAGATGAGTATTTGCGGCCTGAGGTGCGGCTGGAGATTGGCCCGCTGGCATCCTGGCTGCCTCACGAGACACGCACGATTCGCTCCTATGCGGCCGAGTCCTTTCCGCAGCTGTTCGAGCGGACGGACTGCTCGGTCAGAGTCATCACGGCCGCGCGGACATTCTGGGAGAAGGCCACGATCCTGCACCATGAAGCGCACCGTCCCGTGAGTGCTCCTCAACCGGCTCGTTACTCTCGGCACTATTACGATGTCGCCAAAATGGCTGAGACTCCGGTCAAACATGCGGCGTTAGCGGATTTGGACCTCTTGGCCAACGTCGTGGAGTTTAAAGAACGGTTCTACCCTCGTGGATGGGCGCGCTATGATCTTGCGAAGCCGGGCACCTTTCGTCTGGTTCCTGAGGGACATGTCTTGGCGGCGGTGCGCGATGATTATCGGGCTATGGTGAACATGATTTTTGGGGCCATCCCGGAGTTCGACGACATGATGACCACTCTGACGACGCTTCAGGGCGAGATCAACAGGTGAACGCATGAGCACTGTCGGCCAGCCAGAGCGAGCCACACAGGACCGTGTCATCGCGCTGTTCCATGACGAACTCAGCTACCGCTATCTGGGTGACTGGACTGACCGGAAGGGCAACAGCAATCTCGAAGAAGGGCTGCTGACCGACCATCTGACCAAATCTGGCTATACCCCGGCGCAGATCAACCGGGCGCTGTATCTGCTGAAAACCGAAGCAGACAATCATAGCCGCAATCTCTACGGGAACAACCAGGCCGTCTACAAGCAGCTTCGCTACGGCGTGCCGGTCAAGATCGAGGCGGGCAAGGTCACGGAAACCGTCCACCTCATCAACTGGCGTGAGCCGGCCAAGAATGATTTTGCGATTGCTGAAGAGGTCACGCTCAAGGGCAACCACGAACGGCGGCCTGATCTGGTGCTTTATGTGAATGGCATTGCCGTCGGTGTGATCGAACTCAAGAACAGCCGCGTGTCCATCGGCGACGGTATACGCCAAAGCCTTTCCAATCAGCTGCCTGAGTTCAACGCCTGGTTCTTCAGCACCGTGCAATTCATCTTCGCCGGGAACGATTCGGAAGGTCTGCAATATGGGACCATCGGCACGCAGGAGAAGTATTTCCTGAAGTGGAAAGAGGACGAGCAGGACAACCGCCGATTCAAACTGGACAAGTATCTCCTGAAGCTGTGTGCGAAGGATCGGCTGATCGAGCTGATACACGACTTCATCCTCTTCGACAGTGGGATGAAGAAACTGCCACGGGTGCATCAGTATTTCGGCATCAAGGCGGCGCAGGACGCTGTCCGCCAACGCAAGGGTGGCATCATCTGGCATACACAAGGAAGCGGCAAGAGCATCGTGATGGTGCTGCTCGCCAAGTGGATTCTGGAGAACAACCCCCATGCCCGCGTGGCCATCGTCACCGACCGCGACGAACTGGACAAGCAGATCGAACGGGTCTTTACCGACGTCGGCGAGCCGATCACACGTACCAGCAGCGGTCGCGACTTGATGAGCCGACTCGGCCAGGCGACACCGCGCCTCATGTGCTCACTCGTCCACAAGTTTGGCCGCAAGGATGTGGACGACTTCGACGCCTTCATCAAGGAGCTGGAAAGTCAGCCCAGCCAGACCGTGGGCGAGGTATTCGTGTTCGTGGACGAGTGCCACCGCACGCAGAGCGGCAAGCTACACCGGGTGATGAAAGCTCTGATGCCGAATGCGGTCTTCATCGGCTTCACCGGGACGCCGCTGCTTAAAAAGGACGCACAGACCAGCTTTGAAGTATTCGGCGGCTACATCCACACCTACAAGTTCAGCGAGGGGGTAGAGGATGAGGTGGTACTCGATTTGGTCTACGAGGCGCGAGATATCGACCAGCACCTGGGTTCTCAAGAGAAGATCGACGCCTGGTTCGAGGCGAAGACTAAGGGGCTGAATGATTGGCAGAAGGATGAACTCAAGAAAAAGTGGGGGACGATGCAGCAGGTGCTCAGCTCCAAGTCCAGAATGGATCGGGTGGTGAGTGATGTCGTCTTCGATTTCGGTGTGAAGCCGCGCTTATCCAGTGAACGGGGGAACGCTATCCTCGTGGCCTCAAGCATCTATGAAGCCTGCAAGTATTTCACGCTCTTTCAGAAGACGCCCTTCAGGGGCAGGTGTGCGGTGGTGACCTCCTATAATCCGCAGACTCAGGATGTGACGAAGGAGGAAGTCGGGGCGAACACGGAAACCGATAAGCAGTTCATCTACAACACGTACACCGAGCTGTTGAAAGACATTGACGCGAAGCCAGGCATGACCAAAACGGAAACCTATGAGGAATGGGCGAAGGCGCTCTTCATCAAGCAACCGGCGACTATGAAGCTGGTGGTCGTGGTGGACAAGCTGCTGACCGGCTTCGATGCGCCGCCTTGCACCTATCTCTATATCGACAAATCGATGCAGGACCATGGATTGTTCCAGGCCATCTGCCGGACCAATCGTCTTGACGGTGAGGACAAAGACTACGGCTACATCGTGGACTACAAAGACCTGTTCAAGAAACTGGTCAATGAGAAGGGCACTGGGGCTCTACAAGTCTATAGCTCCGAGCTGGATCACAGCGCCGCGGGAGCTGCTCCTGAGATTCTGCTGCAAGACCGACTGAAGAAAGGCAAGGAGCGGCTCGACCAAGCGTTGGAGACTCTCGATCTCCTGTGCGAACCGGTGGAACCTCCGAAAGGGGAGCTGGAGCATATCCATTATTTCTGTGGGAACACGGAGATTCCGGCCGACCTTCAAGAACGGGAACCGCAACGGGCTGCACTCTACAAGGCGACCATCGCCCTGGTGCGCGCGTACGCCAATCTCGCCGATGAGCTGGAACCGGCGGGTTACAGCGCGGCCGACATTGTCCGCATCAAGCAGCAACTGGACCGGTATCTGAATGTCCGCGAGATTGTTCGGAAGGCCAGTGGGGAGAGTCTCGATCTGAAGGCCTACGAAGCCGATATGCGCCATCTCATCGATACCTATATCGAGGCGGATGAGCCGAGAAAGATTTCACCATTCGATGAGATGCCTTTGCTCGACCTGATCGTGAAGACCGGGATCGGGAATGCCATCGCCGGACAACTGGGCGGCCTGAAGGGTAATAAGGATGCGATTGCCGAGACCATTGAGAACAACGTGCGTCGCAAAATCATCAAGGAGCATCTGAACGACCCCGCCTACTACGAGACGATGTCGGCGTTGCTGGACGAAATCATCGCCGCTCGTAAGACAAAGGCCATTGAGTACGAGCACTATCTGAAACGCATTGCCGACCTCGCCAAACAAGTGGAAGCCGGACAGGCAGAGGATACGCCGGAGCCGCTCAAGAAGAGCCCGGCTCTGCGGGCTCTGTACAACAACCTGAAGAAGATGCAGGAGGCGTCTCCGCAGGCAGATCGTGCTGCGGAAACGCAGGCCGAATACAGGGTTGCCGGTGATCCGACATTGAAACTGGCGTTGAAGATCGACGAGGCGGTGAAAAAGGTGCGGCACGATGGCTGGCGCGGAGTTCAAACACGCGAGCAAGTGATCAAGCAAGCTCTGTATGACCTGCTGCGGGATGAGGCTGAGGTAGAACGCATCTTTCTCATCATCAAAGCGCAGAGAGAATACTGATGATGGCGCACGTGCAGCTTGGCACCATTGCCGTGGAGGTGGAGCTGAAGGACATTAAGAACGTTCATCTCAGTGTCTATCCCCCGAACGGACGCGTGCGCATTGCTGCCCCGGCGCGCATGAGTCTCGATACCATCCGTGTCTTTGCCGTTTCCAAACTGGGCTGGATCAAACAGCAACAGAAGAAATTACGGGAGCAGGAACGAGAAACTCCGCGTGAGTACCTCAACCGCGAGAGCCATTACCTCTGGGGACGGCGTTATTTCCTTACTGTTCGGGAAGGGGATGAAGCCCCGTCTATTGGGCTGCAGCATCGCCGCATACTTCTGCGCGTGCGTCCCGGAACAAGCGAAGAGAGGAAGCAGGAGTTATTCGAGGCGTGGTATCGCGAGCAGCTCAAAGACGCCGTGCGGCCTCTGCTTGCCAAGTGGCAGCCATTGATGAGGGCGACGGTCAATCGCTTCTTTGTGCAACGGATGCGGACGAAGTGGGGGAGTTGCAATCCCACGGCACGGCATATTCGTCTGAATACAGAGTTGGCGAAGAAGCCGCTGGAATGTCTTGAATACATCGTCGTGCACGAGTTGACCCATCTGCTTGAGCCCACACACAATAGCCGATTTGTAAGCCTAATGGATCGGTTCATCCCGAAATGGCCGTTCTATCGCGAGATGCTGAATCGGCTGCCGGTCCGGCATGAATATTGGGAGTATTGAGGATTCAACTCTCTATTCAAGTGCGGTAAGCTCGATATATGGGAAGTACCGGCAGTGGTACGATTTGGTCATTTCATTCACCAGCATATCTTCTCGGCGCATCCTAAAATAAAGGCCATGCCAATTTGAGGTTGCTGGAGCCCATGCACAGACACAACCTGGAGCTTATCTGGCGTTAGGAAGTGATGCAGACCTCATTGGTCACCTGTGGCGAAGTGATGAAAAACTGAACTGATTCCAAACTGGAAACAGTTCAGACTGACCCCCTCCCCCCAATATCCTGTAACGTACAAGATTCCATGAATCTTCAACTGCTAAGGATTCCTTAGCGGTTCGAGACTCGCCGAAGCTGCTGAATCAGCTGCGAAAGAAGAAGACGTAATCACACTAACCGCCAGGACCTCGAACGCAAATTGCTGATCATGACGCAGACTCAGCTCGTCGACACGGTGAAAACCTGCTCATCTGATTGATCGATCAGAAAACGGGAACAGAAGAGAGTTTCTCTCCAGAACTACTTGTACGGGACAGAATAATCAGCCCCTAGAGGAGTTGGCATGAATGTGTGCATTCAATCGTTAGGCTGCCGACTGCTTGGTCACGTCCCAGCCGGGAAAGACTAGGACGGCTGGATGGCACTGGAGCACCCGCGCCAAAGTTTTGGCCCGTTCGACGCCAAGATTGATGGTATCGTTTTCGATCGCTGAGATGGTGGACTGGGGAATTTTGGTCCTTCGAGCCAGCTCGCTTTGCGTGAGCCCTTGCAGTTCACGGATAATCCGAACGGATTCTCCTACCGAGACCACCACTCGCGCTTTTGCCGGGCGAACGTCTTTGGATTTCATCATTGCCTCCGATAGTCGTGGGCTGTCACGTCCATGATCATGACCAGTACACGCTGTTCTTCAACGGTGTAAATCACTCGATACTGGGCATTCAACCTTGACGAGCGATGCCCTTCCCATTCGCCTTGAAGACGTTCATCGTGGAACCCCTTGATCAAGCGTAGGCCTGCCGGGCCGGAGATCCGCACAATGTCTTTCCACTTCTCATAGCGTTTCAGCAATTCGAGCGGAAGGCGATCGAGGCTCTTGCTCGCCCGGCGGTGTTCGTAGATCTCCCACATGAGCGGTCCTACTATACCATATTAGATATAGCCCATCTCAAGGTCTCATCCGTTTCTGACCTTCGATCCCGCTGCCGATGGCGAAGCAGAGTCCCGAGTGCTTCCCTTACCTGCAAAATGTGGGTGTGGGCAATACCTCTGGCTTTCGGGCGCGATGTGGGCTGACTTGAACCGGTCGTTTCCTGTTACAATGCCTGCCCTCACAAAGCTGTGCTCAAGGAAAGGCCTGCGATGTCGAAGCCCTCACAATCGAATGCCGTGCTTGTGGCGATTCGCACCCCCCGCGTGCCTGCGGAGGAGGTGGACAGTTCGCTGCAAGAGCTCACTCGTCTGGTAAAGACCCTCGGCTACCACGTCGTGGGCCGTGTGACGCAAAAGCGGAGTTCGGATCGCTATGCGGCGGTGCTGGGAGAGGGCAAACTCGCCGAATTGGCGCGGTGGACCGGGGGATCCGGGAAAATCGAGTCGGCGTTTGGTCGGCCGAAGAATAAGGCGTCCGCCAAGGATGAGGCGGATGATTCAGACATCGAGGAAGAATCAGACGAGGAAGCGGACGATATCATCGAGGTTGCGCCAGCCCCTCAGGAACGGGCGCAGATTGTCATCGTGGATTGTGATCTGTCGCCGTCCCAATTGAAAAATCTTGAACGTGCCGCCGGCGTGCCGGTGCTGGATCGTACCGGGGTCATCATTGAGATTTTCAGCCGGCACGCGCGAACGAGAGCGGCCCGGCTGCAGGTGGAGATCGCGCGGCTCAACTATCTCGCGCCCCGGTTGCGGGAAACCGGCAGCGGCAGCGAGCGGCAGGGCGGGGGCGTCGGTGGCAAGGGAGCCGGAGAGACGAGTCTCGAGCTCGATAAGCGCCGAATCAGGGATCGCACGAAAGAACTCCGGGAGGAACTGGCGGCGATCGGGGACGAGCATCAGACGCGCCGCGCCAGGCGGGAACATGAACTCACGGTCGCGCTCGTGGGGTACACCAATGCCGGGAAATCCTCGCTCATGCGTGCCATGACGGGCAGCGAGGTGCTCGTGGCCGACAAGCTGTTCGCCACGCTTGATACCACGATCCGGCCCTTGTATCCAGAGACGCGTCCTAAAGTGCTCCTGTCCGATACCGTGGGCTTCATCAAGAAGCTCCCGCATGACCTGGTCGCGTCGTTCAAGTCGACACTGGATGAAGCGGCCAGTGCGTCGCTCCTGCTGTTTGTCGTCGATGCCTCCGATCCGTCCTTTCGCTCCCAACTGGACGTCACTCGGAAGGTGTTGGGGGAAGTCGGCGCCACGGATGTCCCCAGCCTCCTGGTGCTGAACAAACGGGATCGTCTCGGGCCGGAGGAGCTGGCAGCATTGAAGGCGGAATATCCCGACGCGGTCTTGCTATCCACGAGAAGCAAGGACGACCTGCAGGCGCTCCGTGAACGCATCATGGGGTACTTTGAGAGCGATATGCTCGACGAGGACTTGCGGATTCCCTTCACGGCTCAAAGCGTCGTGGCGGAAATCCGCGCCAAGATGCGGGTTCTGTCGGAAGCCTATGATGCCGAGGGGCTTACCATACGGGTGCGCTCAACCCCGGAGAACCTGGCGGCGATCAAACAGAAGCTCGCGCGAGTTCCGAAACGGTAGCGCCTATCACCGTTACCCGCTCCCATTCATGCCTTGCGGTCTTCCGCCGGACGTGAGACCGTAGCGCGACTCAGCCGATTGTTCCCATGAACATTCTCCACGCAACACAGGCCTATGAGCGATGGTCGGCGCGGCAGGTGCCGTTTGTGCCGGCGGATCTGCGGGTGAAGCATGCCGTGATGGCACAGAGCCCCTTTTCCTTTCTCAGGGCTACCTGTTACCGCTGGATGCAGGTCTGGCCGGAAGTCTGTGCCGACCTGGCCACGGCCCCGTCGCTGCGGGCGGTCGCCGATCTGCATGTCGAAAACTTCGGCACGTGGCGCGACAGCGAAGGGCGCCTGATCTGGGGCATCAATGATTTTGACGAGGCCTGCTCGTTTCCCTACACCAGCGATCTGGTGCGCCTGGTGGTCAGCGCCAAGCTTGCCGGTCGGGCTGAGCATCTCGCGGTCAAGTTGGACGAGGCCTGCGAGGCGGTGTTGACTGGCTACCGAGAAGGGCTGCGGGCCGGAGGGCGGCCGTTTGTGTTGTCGGAGCAGCATCGCTGGTTGCGCGAGATCGCCACGAACTCCCTGCGCGATCCGGTGAAGTTCTGGAAGAAGATGGCGGCACTACCGATGGTGGAAGGCACGGTTTCGCACGAGGTGACAGACGCGCTTGAGCAGGTGATGCCCGAGGCAGGGCTGTCGTATGGTCTCCGGCGGCGGCGTTCGGGCCTGGGTAGTCTGGGGCGTCCACGGTTCGTTGCGCTCGCTGAATGGCGGGGCGGGAAGGTTGCGCGTGAGGCAAAGCGGCTGATTGCCTCTTCTGGTCTGTGGGCCCAAGGGCAACCGGGCGGCGGCACGATCCTGTATCAATCGATGTTGGAGCATGCCGTGCGGTGTCGCGATCCGTTTGTGCGCATGGAGGGCCCGTGGCTGCTCCGGCGGCTCTCGCCCTATTGCTCACGGATTGAACTGACGGCGTTGCCGAAGAAACGAGACGAGGGCAAGCTGCTGTATGCCATGGGCTGGGAGACGGCGAATGTGCACCTGGGCGACCAGCCACAGGTCAAGGCCGTGCAGCGCGACCTGGCCGCGAGAAAGTCCGCGTGGTTGCGGAATGCGGCGAAAGCCATGCTGAAGGCCACGCTCGCCGATTGGAAGGACTGGACGGTGCATGCTGCCGGGTAATCCGTCTCCAGAATGGACGAACGGGAGGCCGCTGACGGTCTATCCGCTGAATCTGCCGGGCCGAGTGTATGGCAGCGCCATGCCGTTTGGCCTCTACGATCCGGAGGGCAGGCTGTTGCCGGAATTCAGAGCCGCTTCCATCCACGGGGTGGTGCTGTTGGCCGAGCCGGACGAATGCCGGGAGAAAACGGGGCGGGACCTGCTCGCGATCTATCGGGGGGAAGGGCTGACGGTGTTGTCGCTGCCGATTCCCAACTACGGCGTTCCTGGCGATGGCCGTCTGACCGATGTGCTCCGGCAGGCGCACGAACAGGCTGCGCAGGGCCGCAACCTCATCATCCACTGTTCCGCCGGGCTCGGGCGCACGGCCTTGTTTGCGACATTGCTGGCTCGATCGGTCTTGAGACTCTCGGGGCCGGATGCCCTGGCTTGGCTCGGACGCCATCAACCGGGCGCGCTCCTGACACCTGCGCAAATCACGCTGATCATGGCGTGAGCGGGCAGGCCCGTTGCACCCGACCGCTCATTTCTTCGTCTTCGCCGCATAGGGTTCAACCGTCTCCCTGATTTTCAGCCACTTGTCCCAGCCGTACCCTTTGGCGATGTTTTTGATGGATTCTTTCGCGGCATCGACGGCGTTCCGGACCTGGTCCCGGTTCATCGTGGACGCATGTCGAAGGATGATCTGCAGCGTTTGCGCATCGGCGAGGACGATGTCGAGCGAATAGGGCCGATCGGGGCTGGCCTCCCGTCGGAGGGCGGCCCTTGTCATCAGGGCCAGCCATTCTCCCTCCGTGGGCGTGTAGGGGGCGAGGCCGGGCCGGGCGGGCGTCATTTGCGTCTCCGCGGGAGCCGTTTCCTCCCTGACCGTCTGGCATTGATTCTCGCTGCAGGCCTTGAGGCGCACCCGCCGGTTTTCCAAACAGCTGTTTTTATCGTCTGAGCTGATGGCATTCCCCAGACATCGCCGGACCTCTTCTTCGGCGGCGTAAAAACAATCTGAGCAGGGACTTTGGGCGGCGACCGGCGCGGCGAGCAGCATCAGGAGAGACAGGGCGGACAACAGCGGTCGGGTCATGATCGGGCCTCTTGTGCCCCCTTCTCTACGCCACTCGCTGCGCTATTGCAATCGTGCCGGCGTGCCACAAGCCGCGGGAGCGTTCGAAGAGGAGCCTGCGGGCCCGGGGCTGAATGGAAGGGAACGGCGAGTCAGGACCCGACGGTGGCCGCGGCCTCCTCCCAGCGACAATCCTCGACGATGTCCCGGCCACGGGTGACCTCGAGAATTCCGACGTAGATGAGCTGCGCCCCTCGGGACCAGTCGGAGTTGAAGGGCAGGCCGCGGAATGCGGCCTCGGCAGCTTTGTATTCGTCATGTGTGAGCAGACTGTCATCGGTGTACATCGTGCACCTCATTCGTCCTGCGCCCCCGACTTATGCGGCTTGATCAGCGGGCGTCAGACGCGTCAACCGTATCTCTTTCCTGGTCGAGCGCAGTCCCGACAGGAGCAGTTTCATGAACTCGCGGGCCGACAGGGGCCAGATCTCTTCCTTGTCCTGGCCGGGCCGTTGCTGATGGCTTCGACGAACCGGGTGTTGCCCTTGCTGTTTCATGGTGGTGTCCTCCTAGGACCACGAGTGATCCCTCTGCCTGTTGTTGTTCTATCCTGCGCCGGCACAGGGCACGACTAGCGGAACCCCTGGACCCTGGAGGCCAATCCCCTAGCCCGCATGATTCATGACGGTTCGTTCCGAAATCCCCGAGTCATGTCGCGAGCCCGGCGGCCGAAGGCCCGTCGCACCAGTGAATCAGCGAGTGCGGCAGAAGTGTCATGAATCATGCGGGCTGCTTCATGAGGCCTGTCCTTCGCTTGCGCCGTGCGGATCGGCCGGGTACGATGCCGCGTACATTTTTGTTGGAGGGCCTCATGGCGCAGATGACCGAAGGTGCTCCGGACCTCTTTCGTCTCACGACCTTCCTCGCACCGTTCAATTTGCAGTTCAGTCAATTTCTGGTACGCGATGACCAACCGCTGTTGTTTCACACCGGCTGGTATCGGTTTCAATTCCTCGCGACGCCGCAGGTGCCGCACTGTTGGGAATCGGGCCTGTTGTTTGAAGAGACCCGGCGCACGCTGCTCTGTTCCGATCTCTTCCACCAGGCCGATGATGGCGAGCCGGTCACGCAGTCTGATGTCATCGGGCGTTGTCGCGATGTGCTCAAGGAATATCAGCAGGGCCCCTTGGCCAACTCTATGCCCTATTGCACGTTGACGGATCCCACACTCAGGAGGCTGGCGGCGTTGAATCCGAACACCCTCGCGACGATGCATGGCTCGGTCTATGCGGGCGACGGAGCACAAGCGCTCCACGATCTGGCCCAGGTCTTTCGTGAGGTCCTCGGAGACGGAATCACCGGCACCACGCCCTCTCCATGAAAGTGTTTTCATGCTGGTCTAATCCGTTCCTCATCTTGCCGAATTACAGTGGGGCAGGGTGAGTCGGGAGAGACGCCCACCGGCCGCCCTTGTGAGGGCGTCGTGTGTGACACATGGGAGGGGAGGCGCAGTCATGAAAGACGTGGTGAGAGCTTCATCGAAAGGCGAGCGTCGTGTTCAGTCCCAAGATTCCAGGTCGCTGCCACGCGGGTTCTCAGTTCTTGTCGCCTGGTTCTTCAGCGTCAATGCCGATCGTTGGCGGCGGCGGGCGCAGTTTTACGAGCGTCATCGAGACTATTTCCCACGCGTGGCCTCGAGCCCGTTCGTGGATCGTTGTCGTGAATTGGAGTCGGCGTCTCGCGAGTTCGCTCGTCGGTTGTTCGCGATGCCGGTCCAGGACGAGTTGGCGCCGGTTCGGGTCACGGTCTCGCGAGTGGCGTCATCCCGAATATTGTAACCCCTGTGCATCAGGTGATTCGATTCCAGCATTGAATCCGAGCGGCTGACGGCTTAGGCTACGTTGATGGGCCGTCAGCCTGTTCAGGGGGGGAATCTCATGCTGGTCTCTCGAATCGTGCTCGCGCTAGGAGTCATGACTCTCGTGGGCTGCGCCGGTGTGTCTGCGCCGGTGCGTACCAACAGCGGGGCGCATCCTCCGCAATTATCCGACGTCATTCCGCCCGATCAGCCATTCACCCGCCATTTGGTCAACGTGGACGGCCTCCGCCTGAGTGTGCTGGAGGCGGGCACCGGCGATCCGATCGTGTTCGTACACGGGGTGGTGACCACCAGCAACATCTTTCCCAAATATGTCGGCGCCTATGCGCCGGAGTTTCGCGGCATTGCGGTCGATTTACGCGGGTATGGCGATTCGGAAAAGCCGCCGACCGGCTACACGATCGAGCAGTTTACCTGCGACCTGATCGGGCTGGCCGATACGCTGGATATCAAGCAGGCGGTGTGGGTCGGCGTGTCGATGGGCGGAATGATTCTCCAACAGCTGGCCTTGGACCATCCTGAACGGGTGCGGGCGCTGGTGTTGGTGTCGACCACCGATGGGGCGATGATTCTGGACAAGGACATTCCGACCATCGGCCGGCCGCGCGACTATCGCGAGGTGTCGAAGGCCATCATCGTCGAAAGTTTTCCTTCCGGCACGCCGGCGAAAACCTATCAGCCGCTGCTTGAACGAATTCCCACCTGGAACGGCACGGTGATTCGGGAGGCGCTCACATCTATGTCGCAGTTCAACGTGCATGGCCGACTCTCCGCGATCACGGTGCCCACGTTGATCATGGT
Organism: Nitrospira sp. CR1.2; assembly: GCA_014055495.1. Classification (GTDB taxonomy): domain Bacteria; phylum Nitrospirota; class Nitrospiria; order Nitrospirales; family Nitrospiraceae; genus Nitrospira_A. The sequence goes on along the minus strand of WIAG01000002.1, from coordinate 41,547 downwards.
GGGGGCGAAAGACGATGTGGCGTCTCCGGCCATCGCCATGGGGATTCAGGGGCAGATTCCCGGCGCGCAGCTCGTGGAGCTTCAAACCGGCCATTTCATGATGGCGGAAGACCCGGACCGGTTTCGGACCGTGCTCGGGGATTTTCTCAAGCAGCTTCCGCGGTGAGCGGAATGGATGCGCTGAGCCGCCGTGCACAGCGTTCTTCGGGGATGGTATGATGCCGGAAGTCAGTCCACGTTGTTGTCCTCACAGGGAGAAGAGATTATGACCATGCAGCTGTCGCGCCACGTCGTCGGGATTGCGTTGGGGCTTGTGTTGTGTGCAGGGAGCGGCTTGGCGGCCGAGCCTGCGGATGTGGAGAAATTTGTGAACGCCCGCATCGAAATCGGCGAGATGATGACGAACTATTTCAAGGGCGGGGAATCGTATGGCTCAGGCCAGCGGCCGTCACCGGAGAAAATGAAGGAGATGGGCGACGACATCCAAGCGAAGCTCAGCGCACTCTTGTCGAAACGGGGGCTGACGGTGGAGGAATATCGGGCGCGCAGCAAAGACGTGTTTGCCGATGAGGCGGCGGTGAACAGCTACCTGGCGGCACATCCGGATCTCAAAACCCGGTATGACGCTCTGCCCTTGGGGCGGATGGGTGGCGGCGGAGGCAGCACGGGACGGGGATACTAGGACATAAGGCCGTGACAGTTCGCCGGCCGGGGTGTGGTGATGAGGAGGCTCGACATGTCGCATGACACGTCGAGCCTCTTGTCGTTGAGGGAGTCAGCTGCGGAGATCAGATCACCTGGATGATCAGGTTCGTCAGATGTTCCATGCCGATGCAGTCGAGGATACAGTAGGCGCGATACTGCATGCGGCCTTTCTCACCCGCAAGAAAACTCACGGTTGATTCCCGGTTCATCATCCACAGCGGGTTGGTTTCCTGTTTCCAGCCGTCCTCGGCTCGCAGCGCGATTTGGTGGGTATCCCCCGCAGCCAGGCTGGTGAGGTCTTCGCCGAAGACAAAGGTGATCTTTACCAGCGTGTCTTTGGGGATTTGTAACATCCGCTTTCCGCCATAGGGTTTGCCTTTCTCATCCAGAAATCCCTTTTCACTCACGCGGACCTTGATCTCCAGCGGCGTCTTGTCCGGGCCTGCGGCATGCGTCAGCGTCGGCGCAGCCAAGGCGGCGACAACGGCCAAGGTGGTAAGTCCGGTGGCGAATCGCTTCACGATCTCCTTCATGGTCCTGATCTCCTGTATACAGACCGGCTGGTACAACCAGCCCTTCCCTGGTCGGGAGCGACGTTAGTGAAATGTTGTGGAGGACGAGAGCGGAGTGGGTTGTTCAGTACGATGCGGACTGTGTGTTCCCGAACGCTTCGCCTGCTGGATCCAACTTAGCACAGCATCGTCGGTTGGCAAGTTCTTTCACCGGACGCGCAGGTCGGTGAGGTCGGAAACACTGAGGCGTGTGAAACCCTTGTCTTAAAAGAGAAAACGGCGCTTCGCCATCTTAGGGGCAATCCCTGTGAAGCAAGGATTTGGCGTCCTCGATCGGGAGTTCACGCCAGGCGCCAGGTTGGAGATCGCCCAACGCGAAGGGGCCATATCGAATGCGGCGCAACCTGGTCACTTCATGGCCGAGGGCGTTGAAGAGGCGCCGAATTTCGCGGTTCTTGCCTTCGGTCAACGTGACCGCCAAATGCGATTCGCGACCGGATCGTTTCTGAATGGTCATCTCGGCGCAGCGCAAGTACTCACCCTCGTCATCCAGCCCGATTATCGCCGCTTGGCGTACCTGATCGGTGACGTCGCCGCGCACGGTGACGAGGTACTCGCGCGGGATCTTGTGCTTCGGGTCGGTGAGAAAGCTGGAGAGGGTGGAATCGTTGGTGAGGAGGAGCAAACCGCTGGTGGCTTGGTCGAGCCGGCCCACCGCATGCAGGCCGGTGAGCTCCGGGGGGAGGACGTCGAAGATCGTGCGCCGTCCCTGTTCGTCGTGATGCGTGGTGACGCAGCCCTTCGGCTTGTGAAACACAATAAAACGAGGCGGGCGCTGTTGGAGCGGCAGTTCATCGAGGGTGACCGTATCGCCGGGCCACTCGACCCAGGTGTCGGGCGAACGCACCAGGCGCTGGTTGATGCGGACGCGCCCGGCCCTGATCCACTCCTGTGCTAGTGTTCGGCTGGCGATGCCGAGTTTCGACAGGAGACGATCCAGCGTGACCCGTTTGGCCTTGCCTGTGGAAGCAGCTGCTACCGGGACGGTCGACGATGATCCGCGCCTTCCGGTCTGTCGTGGCGGCGGAGGCGTTCTCTCTGGCGGCCGTGGCATGGGGTGACTCTACACGGACGATGAAGGAAAAAGCAGCAGGGGAGTGGGGAGGACGGCTGCATGTCATGCGCGCCGATGGTATGATGCCGATGGCGGTGTGTCGGTCTTCGATGCGGAATCAAAGGACGGATGATGCTGAAATATCTGGTGATGATCGTGGTGACGACGCTGTTGGTCGTTGGGACCGCCTCGGCGGAATGGGTGCTGGTCGGCGGCACCCATAAGTATGACGGGTATGTCGATATGGCCACGATCGGGCCGAGCGGCAAAACCGTCACGTTCTGGACGTTGAAGGACTTCAAAGTCGATCGGCAGATTCCGCAGGGGACCTATCGGTCGGTGAAGGTCAAGAAGCAAATCGACTGCGAAAGCCGGAAGAGCCGGCCGTTGCAGACGAAATATTATGCCGGGCAGATGGCGAAGGGCCGTCCCATGCAGGCGGGGAAGGCGACGCGGGAATGGTCGCGCGTGACGCCGGGGAGTGACGGCGAGGCAGAATTCAGGATTGCTTGCAAGAAAGGATAGCGGCGTGCGAGGGGCACCCATTCCGGCCCTGGAGTCCGGCGCTGCCTCCGATTAGCCTATCGCCCACCATGTCTGTCGCGCCGCGCATCATCATCATCGGTGCTGGTCTAGCCGGGTTGGCCTGTGCCCGTGCATTGTTCAGGCACGGCTTCTCCTGCACCATCCTCGACGCTTCCGACGAGATCGGCGGCCGGGTTCGCACCGATCGTGTGGACGGATTCCTGCTCGATCGCGGTTTTCAGGTGTTTCTCAGCGGCTATCCTGAAGCCACCGCAGTGCTGGACTATTCCGCCCTCCGATTGCAGGCCTTTCATCCCGGTGCCTTGGTTCGTTACGCCGGTCGCTTCCATCGTGTCAGTGATCCCTTCCGTCGGCCCCAGGATGCTCTTGCCACGGCGATGAGTTCCATCGGCTCGCTGCGCGACAAATTGACCGTGCTCAAACTACGGCAGGACGCGTTGCACCGACAACTATCCACGCGGGCCGGCGGCGAGGCGCAGACGACGCTGGAAGCCTTGCAGGCCTACGGATTCTCATCGGCCATGCAGGAGCGGTTCTTCCGCCCGTTTCTCGGCGGTGTCTTTCTCGATCAGTCGTTGTCGACGCCGTGCGGAGTCTTCGAACAGGTCTGGGCGGCGTTTTCTTGCGGAGCCATTGCGTTGCCGCAGGAAGGGATGGGCGCCATAGCCCGGCAATTGGCTGAGGAGATTCCGAAGTCGACCATCCGGTTACGCGCTTCAGTGGCCCGCCTCGATGGAGGCTGTGTCGTGCTTGCGTCCGGTGAACGACTGGACTCCGCCGCCGTGGTGTTGGCGACCGACTATGCGACGGCGGCGGCGTTGCGTGGTGAGCCGGTGCCGACCGATCCCGGGCGCCGGTCATTGTCGCTCTATTTCGATGCGGCGGCGGCGCCGGTGCGGGGGCCGTGGTTGATGATAAACGGCGACGGTCAGGGACCGATCGGCACGGCGTCGGTGTTGAGTGAGGTGTCACCAGCCTATGCGCCTGCGGGACGGGCCCTGATCGCAGTCAGCCTGGCAGACCAGTCTACGTCGGATAGTCCTGAGTGGCTTCCCGCCGTGCGTCGACAGTTACGCGACTGGTTCGGCCGACAGGCGGAGGATTGGCGGCATCTCCGGACCGATTGCATCGACCGGGCCTTGCCCCCGCTCTCAGTCCTCGCGGTGCAGAACGGAGTCGGCCGGCCTCGCATCCGCCCTGGTCTCTATCACTGCGGCGACTATTGCGCCTCGGGGACGTTAGATGGGGCATTGCGCTCCGGACGTCAGGCTGCCGAGGCGATCCTCGCCGACGTCGACGCCTTGTGAAAGGGTGTCCGCATGACGAAGACGAGACGGTGGAGCCTGATGGCGGCGGCAGTGACGATCGTGCTCTGCGGCTGGGTGCCTGGTGTTCTTGCCGATCCCTCCTCCGATCATCAGCTCCAGGTTCTTGCCGGCCAGGGGGACGCAAACGCGCAGTGGATGTTGGGGCAGGCGTTGCTCACCGGCAGCCTGGGTACGAGGGACGAGGGTGAAGCCGTCCGCTGGTTGCAACGTGCGGCGGATCAAGGGCATGCGCTGGCGCAACGGGATCTGGGCCTGTTGTACGAGCAGGGGCAGGGTGTCACACAGGACAGGCTGGAAGCCTTCTTCTGGTATTCCATGGCCAGTCGTCAGGACAGTGGCAGGGCCAGACTCCGCCGCGACGCGTTGGCTGAGACGCTCACGCCGGATCAGCGAGAAGTCATCGTCGCGCGTATGAAGGCCTGGCGGCCCAAAAGATAGGCCCGCGGCGCAGGGCGCGATCAGCTGGGGGGCTTCCGCCTGAAGAGGTCGGTGCTGAGCGACTGGATGCGGTCGAGAAACAGCAGGCCGTTCAGATGGTCTACCTCGTGCTGAAAGGCCAGCGCCTCGAATCCCGATGTGGTGAGCGTTACCACCCGGCCGTCCAGTGTGACACCTTCCACGACCGCCTGTTCATGCCGCAGCACATTGCCGGTGTAGTCCGGGACGCTGAGGCAGCCTTCCCGCAGCATCTTCCGCCCTTCCAACGCAAGAATGACGGGGTTGACCATCACGATCAGCCCGTGCCCCTTCTCGCCTCTTTTGCGCGAGACATCGACGACAATGACGCGCAGAGCATACCCGATCTGCGGCGCGGCCAACGCGACGCCAGGCGACGCGGCAAGGGTATCGAGCAGATCTTGGGCCACGGCCTGCGTCTCCGGATCGAGAGGCGCAAGGGCGGCACTTTCGGTTTTTAATGTCGGGTGAGGATAGTGCAGAATCGGACGGATGGCCACGATCAGAACGTCACGCTGTCGAGTGGGCGGAACGTCAGGTCGACACCCAACAGCGGCTTGAGGGCCTCCAGTGCCTGTTTGAGCGGATCGGCCTGCCGATCCTGCGGGATCTGGATCTCCAGCACCATGACGTAGACCGGCACTTCACCCGAACCGATCACGCGGGTGTTCATGTCGGTGATGTTGCCGCCGAAGTCCGCCACGGTGCGCGCGACGTGCGCCACAATGCCGGGGTGGTCCGCCCCGTAGACCGATAACATGAAGATCGGTACCTCCGGTAGGCGCTGCCGGACCGCCGCTTGACCAGGGAGTGCTCTGCACAAGACGGCAAGATCCAACGATCGCGTCGAAGCTGTGAGTCGCCGGCCCAGTGCGTCGGCGTCGAGACCCTGCGGCAGCCTGACCATGAGCATCATGGTGAACTCGCCGCGGAGCCTGGTCATGGAGCTGTCTTCGACGTTACAGCCGAGGTGGTAGAGACTATCGGCCATGAGGGCGACGATGCCGGGACGGTCCTGACCGAAGGCGGTGACGATGGCGAACTGGTCCATGTGCGGCTCGTTGGATGATGGATAGTGACGTGTGCCGCGTAGCATGCGGCAATCGGCGACGATTCGCAAGTGGAGGTACACGAAGGTGCGAACACGCCCCGTGCAAGGTCTACGTGCGTCGCTTGGTCCGGTTGGTGGGTTGCGCGCTGAGGGGATCGTCGGGCCAATGGTGACGTGGGTAACGGCCGCGCAATTCCTTCTTCACGTCCTGGTAGGCCGAGCGCCAGAAACTCGCCAGGTCCCTCGTGACTTGCACAGGTCTGCCGGCCGGTGACAGGAGATGCACCATGACCGGCACCGTGCCTCCCGCGATCCTCGGTGTCTCCTGACAACGGAACATCTCCTGCAGGCGCACGGCCAGCACGGGCAACTCACCCTGCTCGTAATCCAGCCGGACGTGTGATCCGCTGGGTACGGTGATGTGCGTCGGTGCCAGGCGGGGCAATTCCTGACGTTGCTGCCGGGACAACAGGCTGTCCAGCGGGCCTTGCAGGTCCAGGCGACGAAGTTGCGCCAAGCTGGTGAGTCCGGTCAGAAACGGTGCAAGCCATTGCTCAAGATTCTTCGTCAGCGCCTCGTCGGAGAGGTCTGGCCAGGTTGGGTCGATGCGGTGGAGGAGGGCCATGCGTGCCCGCCATTGTTGCAGTTCTTTGCTCCAGGGTAGGGCGGCGAGCCCAACGCGACGCAGGCCAATGAGCAACGCGGCAGTGACCTGGGCCGGATCCGGCTCGTGGGTGGCGCGATCTTCCAGGATCAATTGGCCGAAGCGTCGCTGCCGTCGCGCACGGACCGAGTCAGACCGGTCGTCCCATTCAAGAAGGTCGACGGAACCGATCTGCTCCGCACAGTCACGCTCGAGATCTCGGAGACGTACCGGTGCGGCAGCGAGGATGCGCGCCCAATCGCCCGTGCCGTCGAGCTGTGCCACGACGAGGTAATCCTCCTGCGACAGTCCATGCTGTCCGTGGAAGGATGCGCCGCGTCCATTGGCGAGGCGGTAGCGTCCGTCGCTGCCGGCAATCCGTTGTGCCACGCGATCGGGGTAGGCGAAGGCGAGCAGGATGCCGATGTGCTCGATGCCGTCACCGGATGCGGCGCTCAGCTGAAGTTGTCGACGCCATTGCTCCGACGCGCGCCGAACCCGTTCGCAGCCGGCCCGGTTGATGGTCGCGCCGGCGAGGTGTTCCTTGTTGCCCTGCAGCGCTTCCATGCGCAGCCGAAGGTCGGGGTTTCGCCAACCGGGGCCGCCTTGCAGGATGTCGCGTTCGCCGAGCAGCGCAGCAAGGTCGCAGGCCCAGGGGCCAAACCCCAACGGGATCGCGGCGACCATCATGTGGGCGAGTCGCGGGTGCACCGTGACGTGGGCCAACCGGCGGCCATGTGCCGTCAGCGTGCCCTGCGCATCGAGTGCGCCCAATTGCCTGAGTAGAGCACGGGCCTGCGCCAATGCCCCGGCCGGTGGAGGATCCAGCCAGGACAGTTCGGTCGCGTCGAGCGCGCCCCATTCCGCCAGGTCCAGCGCGAGCGGTGCGAGGTCTGCCTCAAGGATTTCCGGAGGCCGGCGAGGGAGTAGCCCGAGATGCTCGGCGCTGGTCCAGAGTCGATAGCACGTACCCGGCTCCAACCGGCCCGCTCGTCCGCGACGCTGATCGGCTGCGTCTTGTGTGACGCGAATGGTGTCGAGCCTGGTGAGGCCGGTGCGTGGGTCGAAGCGGGGGACACGCATGAGGCCGGCATCGATGACGACGCGAACGCCCTCGATGGTCAAACTCGTTTCCGCGATCGAGGTGGCCAGCACAATTTTGCGGAAACCTGCAGGCGCGGGACGAATGGCCTGGTCCTGCTCAGCTTGCGGCAGTTCCCCGTGCAACGGCGCAACGACGACGTCCGGATCGAGCCGGCTCTCGCGCAGCTGCCGCTCGACGCGACGAATCTCCGCCATGCCGGGCAGGAAGACGAGCAGACTGCCCGGTTCTTGAGCCAGTGCTAGCTTGATGCTGCGCACCACCGCCGCTTCCAGGTGCCCCTCGATGGGCCGGTCGAGGTACTGCGTGGTGACGGGAAACAGTCGTCCATCGCAGGCGATGGACGTGGCGTCGGACAACAACGCGGTCACGGCGGCGCAGTCGAGTGTGGCCGACATGACAAGCAGGCGCAGATCTTCGCGGAAGAGCCGCTGCGATTCCCTCGCGAAGGCCAGCCCGAGGTCGGCCTGCAGACTGCGTTCGTGGAACTCATCGAAGATCACGAGCCCGTACCCGGCCAGCGACGGGTCCTGTTGCAACAGGCGCGTGAGGATGCCTTCCGTGACGACCTCGATGCGGGTGGCCTGGCTCAGCTTGGATTCATGCCGGATGCGATAGCCGACGGTTCGTCCGACCGGCTCGCCGAGGCTTGCGGCCATGTAGCTCGCGGCGGCGCGGGCGGCCAGGCGTCGTGGTTCCAGCATGATCACCTTCTGTCCAGCCAGCCAGGGTTGATCGAGCAGGGCCAAGGGAACACGGGTGGTTTTGCCCGCCCCCGGTTGCGCGGTGAGGAGCACCGACCGTCCAGTTGCGAGCCGGTCCCGCAGAGTGGGAATCGCCTCTTCTATTGGTAATCGGTCCATGATAGGGTGCGTCACCTGAAGAACCTATAGCCTATAGCACATCGCCCATGGTGAATGGGACAGTGGTCGGAGCGGATCGCCTCTACGCGGAGCCCTGAACGCATGGCGCGTCCGGCCATAGGCTCCTTATCTTGACGAGATACGCTTCGGGATTCACGGGAGGATCATGAATAGTTTGGTATGGTCGAGCGACAAGCCGACACAGGCGGGCTGGTATTGGTGGCGAGCCACCGGGGAGGAGATGGATCCGCTTATTCTCTTCGTCGATGAGGTGGGATATTTTCAATGGCCGGACGGCGCATCCCAGGAAGTCGGCCTGACGAAGGGCGAATGGGCCGGTCCGCTCACGCCGCCGAGTGAGAGCTGATCACGGCGATGATGACCCTTCCTCAGACCTGCGAGCAGGCGCTGCTCGAACGGTTCCTGCGGGCCGAGGCCATGGCCTTGTGGGCGGTCCGGTCGGCTCAGACCCAACAGCTTCCTCGCCACGTGCAGAGCTTTCTCCAACGTCACGAGACGGACGAGCAGGATCATCTCCGGCAGTTCGAAGGCATGCTCGGGACCCTGTCGCAACGGCCGGCAAGCCTGCCGACGATGCCTTCGCAATGGGAAATGCTGGCGGTGTTGCTGTTCGGCTATGAAGCGTTGGGGCTGGAGTTTGCCGTGCTGCTGGCCGGTATCAGACCGGATCTCTCCGATATCCTCGAGGATGAGCTGGTGCACGTCGGATTCTTCGAAAAGGAATTGACGACGATTCTAGCGGGCGGCGGCGTCGGCGCACGGCAGGCGAGGGACGCCGCGCGTTCCTGGTGGAAGAAGTTTCCTCGGACGGTGGATCGATACCTGCGGGACCCGGCTCTGACTCCCTACCGGTCCCAGCTTCGAGCGCACATGTTGTCGTCGATCGGGCAGCGCTTCATCTCGCTCGGACTACTCACCGACGACCTACCGCCAAACTTACACTGACGGTCCCGGTTGAGGGGCGAACGTGCAGGCTGATCACGGGACCACCCTGCATGCTCGGTCATTCAATCCTCCGTATCAGGTCCCGGAATACTCAATTATTGCGTCATCGGACAGGCTGAGCTGCACTTGCTGTCACACAGTGAGACATATTGCGGGATGCGCAGAGTGCACGTCTCCTCATCCGTCGTCTGTGGAAGTCGTTCGTTTCTCGCTACAGCTCGGTTGCGAATCCTCACGAGATACGCTTCACGATTCGCGCTTCACGGATGTCGAGAACGCCGCTGGCGGGCTTTTTCCGCATCCTGTTAAAATTGCAAATTCCCATTGATCGCGGCCAATACCTGATTCTTGTTCAGGCCGTCGTTGAAGGGCTGTCGTTGCCCGTCAAACCAATCGGCGCGCACTTCCGGACGGATCAGCACGTTGGGGTGTGGCCGGTAATTGAGGCCGACGCTGACGGAATAGAAGGACCCGGCAAAGGGTCCGAGGTTCGGGTTATCGCGCACCGGGTTACCGCCGACCCGGGTGCCGGCCTCGTCGCGCATCCATTCGAATCGGAGTCCTGCCCGCAACTCATCGGTGAGGGTGTAATAGAGGTAGTTGTCGATGCCGTACCAGCGTGCGGTCCCGCCGTCGAGCCTGCCCTGATTTTGATAGGCATAGTGGTGGTGAAAGACATATTCCCACCGCTCCGCCGGATGCAGCGTGAAGATGGCGCTATAGCGGGTGCGGGTTTCGAATCGCGTTGCCACGGCGCTCGGTTCGTTGCCCGTCACCATCGCGAACGACAGCGACCAGAAATCGTTGGGTGCGCTGTACTTGATGCTCGCGAGCCCTGTCGTGCTGTCCTTGTCCCGATCCAGCGAATCCCAGCCGTTGACCAGTCCGCCCTGCAGCGTGACGCGGTCGTTGACATGCCAGGTTGCCAGTCCACCCCAATGGGTGAAGGGTCCGGCGAATTGATAGGCGTAGGACTTGGAATAGAAGAAGTTGTTGATGGACGGCACGCCTTCATACCCGATGATCGTGTAGAAGTGTCCGACCTTCACGGAGAAGGTCTGGGTGCCGACTTCCGCATAGGCCTGCGGCATCGCCAGGCCGTAGTGTTGCCCTTGGGCGTTCCAGCGTTGTCCGCCGTTTTCCCGCCGCTCGACTCCGTTGCTCTGCGTGAGGAAGTAATCGTAGCCGTACATAAAGTCGAGGCGTCCGCCGATGCCCCAGTTGCTGCCCGTGGCCGTCAACGGCTTTTCGACGATCATGTACAACTGATTGAGGACCGGAATGTCACGGTCGATCGCGTTGTAGGGCCCGTTGAAATTGCTGCTCGGGCTGCTGGCGTTGTAGGTGTAGCCGCCGTCGACCCAACCCCGGACGCGCAGGAAACCATCCTGCGGCAGGAAGCGACGGATGCCTTTTTCGTCCGCGTGCCAGAGGTCGTCGGTCCACAACGGCTCGGTGGCCGGACTCCCTGCCGTGCCGGACGTTTGTGCGGAGATGGCGGGGGAGGACATGTCGCCCAACGACAACCCGGTGGGCAACGACTGTGCGTGTGCGGTGCCGGTGCCGCCGACTGCGAGGATGACTGCCATCATAAACCGGTTCACATGCTTCTTCGACATACCGCTACCTACCTCCTGTGAAAAACTGCATGGCCCATTGCTGAGGGAGCCGGGTGTCGGGTGAGCCCCTCCCGGCGACGGACGATTGAGGCTGAGCGGTCGGGCGATACGTGCCCGACGTCAACGCGGGCGGTAGTCTACCAAGTCATGGAACGGCAGAAAATAGGGAAAACTCTGTAGGCCGTCGAGGTGTCGGCCGGGATGAAGGTGAGCGGAAATCGCCTGTCGACTGGAGATCACTGAGGGAGAAGCCCGAAGCGGGTCGGGCCGGAGGTTAGCTTGCGACCGGCAGGAGCCCGCCGACGACGCCGATCTTGCGGAACTTTTGATCGCGTTGCTCAATCAGTTGATCGGTCGGCAATTCCGCCAGAGCATAGAGCTGATTGGCGAGGGCCTTGGCGACCCGGTCGCACATGGCCTGCGGCTCGCGGTGCGCGCCCCCAAGCGGTTCCGGAACGACTTCATCCACAATGCCGAGCCCGACAAGGTCTTGCGCGGTCATGCGCAACGAGGCGGCTGCATCCGGGACTTTTGCCGGGTCGTCGTACAGAATCGCCGCGCAGCCCTCCGGAGAAATGACAGAGTAGACGGAATGTTCCAACATCAAGATGCGGTCGCTGACGCCAAGGGCGAGGGCGCCGCCGCTGCCCCCTTCCCCGATGACGACCGAAATGATGGGGACGCTCAGGCGCGACATGACAAACAGGTTGCGGGCGATCGCCTCGGCCTGTCCACGCTCCTCCGCGCCGATGCCGGGATAGGCGCCGGGGGTGTCGATCAACGTGATGATCGGGCGGCCGAATTTTTCCGCCAGACGCATGAGCCGCAGTGCCTTGCGATATCCCTCCGGATTGGGCATGCCGAAATTCCGCTGCATCCGTTCCTTGAGGGTTTTGCCTTTCTGATGGCCGATGATCATGACCGAGCGATCGTTGAAGCGGGCGAATCCTCCCACGATGGCGCGATCGTCGCCGAAGCTGCGATCACCATGGAGTTCCAGAAATTCCCGTGAAAGTTCGCTGATATAGTCGAGGGTTGTCGGCCGTTGGGGATGACGGGCCAACTGGGTCCGTTGCCAGGGTGTCAGGTTGGTGTAGAGCTGATGCTCGACCTGGGCGAGTTTGGTCCGCAGCTTGCGGATTTCGTCCTGGGTCCCGGATTTTGGCGACTCAGCGGAAGCCAGCTTCTCGATTTTTTCTTCGAGTTCGCGGATCGGTTTTTCAAAGTCGAGGTAGTCTCTCATGCTCCTGAACTCCCTTACGGGTCTTGCCTAGGTTCGCCTAGGTTACCAAAGTGATGGCGCCTTTGCCCAGTACTTCCTCGATATCGGCGACGAAGTGCTCGCTGGGACTGATTTTGACGTTGGGCAGGGGAGAGGTGCGGGCTTCGATGGTGCCGCCGAGCGCCATCACCAGCGAGACGGTCGAGGTACCGGGATATTTCTGAAACACCTGGCGAAGCATCGGCAGCCTGGTTGACGCCGAGGGACTGTCGTGCAGGCGAATCATCACCCGCGAGATCCCCTTGTTCTGCAGTTCGGCCAACGGTTCGATCTTGGTCCCACGCAACTTGGTGCCCTTGTCTCCGCGATCGACGGTCCCCGTCAGTCGCACGACCTGTTCCGGCACGATCATGTCGGCATGGTCTCGGTAGAGGTCAGGGAACGCTATCACTTCTATCACGCCGTGTAAATCCTCCAGCGTGATGTAGGCCATGCGATCGCCCTTTTTGGTCAACATGGATTTCACGGCGGTGATGATGCCGCAGAGTTTCACTTCGCGGCCGTCCGGCACATCGGCGACCTGCATGCTCGTCGTGTTCGCGAAGAGTTGTATGGCGGCCTCGTAGCGAGCGAGCGGATGGGCGCTGATGTAGAAGCCGGTCAACTCGCGTTCATACTTTAACAGTTCGCCTTGGCTCCACTCGGGAACGTCGGGAAGGGCCGGATCGGCAAGCTGTTGCGGAAGGCCGGCCGTCTCGTCGCCGAAGATGCTGGTCTGGCCGACGGCGCGTTCCCTTTGAATGCTCATGCCTTCGTCCATCGCCTGATCGAGCACCGCCAGATATTGAGAGCGGCGTCCGCCCATGGAGTCGAAGGCCCCCGTCTTGATCAGGCCTTCCATCATGCGCTTGTTGAGCTTGCGGAGATCCACGCGGCGGAACAGTTCGAAGAAAGAGCGGAACGGGCCCCCTTCCTTGCGCGCCTCGATGACCGCCTCCACGGCGCCTTCGCCGACATTCTTGATGGCGGCAAGGCCGAAGCGGATGCTCTTGTCGACGACGGCAAAATCCTTTTGGCTTTGATTCACGTCCGGGGGCAGCACGGGAATCCCGAGCCCGCGGCACTCGGTGAAGTAGCCGACAATTTTGTCGGCGTTGCCCATGTCGGTCGTCATCAGGGCGGCCATGAACTCCGTCGGGTAATGCGCCTTCAGATAGGCCGTGTGGTAGCAGACGACGGCGTACGCGGCGGCGTGCGACTTGTTGAACCCATAGCCGGCGAATTTCTGGATCAGCTCGTAGAGTTTGTCGGCTTTTTTCTCCGCGATTTGTTTCTGCTTGGCGCCCTCCAGGAATTGGACCCGGAGCTTTTCCATTTCCTCCGGTTTCTTCTTTCCCATGGCGCGGCGGAGAATGTCGGCTTGTCCCAGGGAGAACCCGGCCACCTTGTTCGCGATGGCCATGACCTGTTCCTGGTAGACGATGACGCCATACGTATCCTTCAGGATCGGTTCCAGTTCAGGCATCTCGTAGGCGATAGGAATCTTGCCCTGTTTGCGCTTGATGAAGTCCGGAATCAGATCCATGGGACCGGGGCGATAGAGCGCGATGATGGCGATGATGTCCTCGAACCGGTCGGGCTTGAGTCCCATCAGCAGGTCACGCATCCCGGAGCTTTCCAGCTGGAACACGCCGGTGGTTTTGCCGGAGGAGAGCAGCGCAAAGGTTTCCGGATCGTCGAAGGGTAATTGTTCGACCCGCAGCGGCGGCTGGTCCGGACGGCCTTGGTTCACGAGGGACTCGGCCCGCTGAATCATCGTCAACGTCTTGAGCCCGAGGAAGTCGAATTTGACCAGCCCGATCTTCTCGACGTCGCCCATGGAATATTGGGTGACGATTTCGTCCTTCGGGCCTTTGTAGAGCGGGACATGTTCGGTGAGCGGCTGATCGGAGATCACAATGCCGGCCGCGTGCGTCGAGGCGTGGCGCGCGAGTCCTTCGAGCGACTGGGCGACCGACATGAGTTCCTTCACCTTCACGTCTTTGTCGACGAGCTCTTTCAGGCGTGGTTCCTGTTCAAGCGCCTTGTCGAGCGTCATCTTCAAATCGTCAGGCACGAGTTTGGCGATCCGGTCGACCTCGGCGTACGGCATTTCGAGGACGCGGCCGACGTCACGAATGGCGGCCTTGGCCTTCATCGTTCCAAACGTGATGATTTGCGCGACGTGGTCTTCGCCGTATTTGTGGATGACGTAGTTAATGACCTCATCCCGGCGATCCATGCAGAAGTCCATGTCGATGTCGGGGAGGGACACGCGTTCGGGGTTCAAGAATCGCTCGAACAGCAGGGAGTAGACCAGCGGATCGAGGTCGGTGATGCGCAAGGCATAGGCGACGAGGCTGCCCGCGGCGGAACCGCGACCAGGGCCGACGGGAATGCCGCGCGAGCGCGCGAACTTGATGATGTCCCAAACGATGAGAAAATACCCGGCGAATCCCATCGAGCAGATCACCGCGATCTCTTCCTTCAGTCGGACCTGATAGGCGATCTCAGGAATGGAACTCGGGCGTTCCTTGAGGCGCGCCGCCAGGCCTTCCATTGCGAGTTGCTCGACGTAGGTTTCGCGGGTGAACCCTTCCGGCACTGTGAACTGGGGCAGATAGGTCTTGTTGAGCGCCAGTTCGAGGGTGCAGGCTTCGGCGATCTTGACGGTATTGGAGACCGCCGTCGGCATTTCTTTGAATTCGACCAGCGCCTGTTCGGTGGACTTCACGTAGAGCTGGTCCGTGTCGAACTTCATGCGGTTGGGATCGTTGATCGTTTTCCCGGTCTGCAAGCACAACATGAGGTCGTGCGGACGCGAGTCTTCCTTCTTGAGGTAGTGGCAGTCGTTGGTGCCGGCGAGCGGGATGCCCAGTTTCTTGTGGATGTCGAGCAGCCCGTCGTTGGCGATGCGCTGGTGTTCCAGCCCGTTGGCTTGCAGCTCGAGATAATAATTGTCCTTGCCGAAGATCTCCCGATACTCGCCCGCCGCCTTGGTCGCACCGGCCAGATCTTTCTGGCCGATGAGATAGGCAACTTCACCGCTCAGGCAGCCGGATAAGCCGATCAGTCCTTCGTGGTGCTGCTGCAAAATTTCCTTGTCCATCCGTGGTTTATAGTAGAATCCTTCAAGATACGCTTTGCTCACCAGTTTGATGAGGTTCTGGTATCCCTTGAGGTTTGTGGCTAGCAGGATGAGATGGTAGTAGTCGTTGTGCGCGAGGTGTGAGTTCTTCTCGAGTCGGCTCCCCGGTGCCATGTAGGCTTCGCACCCGATGATGGGTTTGACGCCGGCTTCTCTGGCCTTCCGATAAAACTCCACAGCCCCGAACATGTTGCCGTGGTCGGTCATCGCGACGGCCGGTTGCCCGAACGACTTCACCTGTTGCATCAGGGGGTCGATTTGGTTGGCGCCGTCGAGAAGGCTGTATTGAGTGTGGAGATGAAGATGAACGAATTGTGATGCCACGAGGTCCGATTGTAGTGAGAGGGAAAGTTGAAGTCAAACAGAGGGGGAGGGAGAGGAAGGTGGCGTGACGGTCTCCTTTGTTCGCGCAACGCGCGGTCTCGGAAGCCCCTCGTCGGACGCCTACAATCGGAAGCTACTCTGACCACCTTCCTGGGAAATAGGGCAATCGAGCTTGGAGGGACCAGCGGGAGGATCATTATCCAAGGATACAGTGCTGGTCGCAACGAGCACCTATCATTTCCACCGTTGACAGTTTTCGTTGTCGAGACTAGCCTGTCGTTGATTTTGCGTAGACAGCAACTTTCGACGTGTCACTTTCAAAGACCGGAGCGTTGACTCGGTCCGGCTGGTAAACAGGACGTTCGAATGGCGGAGCAAAAAGACGACAAACCGAAATTGCCGGTGGCTGCGTTGCTGGCCTTGCTGCTGGCGGCGGTGAGCAGTCTGATCATCTATCAGGTGCCCATCAAGACGTCGCGACCGATCGATAAGGAGGCGGAGAAGTCTGCCTCGGTGGTCCGTGCTCGTGTTCAGTCGAGGCTCTGGCAGGATCCGTTCGAGGCGGTGGCGACACACATCCAGAAGGAGAAGGCTGCTGGGGACAGGGTGCATGCGCACCATACCTCGCCGGGGCTGGTCGATGGGGCTGATGCGTCCAAGGGGGCGTTCCGCTTTCGCCTGATGCCGGTGTTTGTCGACGGGAGTCCCTATGCCAGCGGTGTGGAGTCAAGATTGCGCGACCGTTACGCGCTGGTTTCGGCGTTGGGCGCTGCCGGGTATTTACCGGAGTCCGGAGAATCCATCCGGTACTTTGAATGGAAGTCGACCGCGGGCGTGACGACAGTCGTCCCGGCCGAATGGTTCACTCTGGGACCCCGACTGTCGAAAGTGGACCAATCGAAAACACCGGGTCGGCAGGACGACAACGACGCGCAACCCATTCTGGTTCTCTGGTTGAAAGAACAGGATCTCGGTTCGAAGCCGTTGCACGAACTGACGAACTTGGCGAGCTATCTCAAGAGGGAAATGCATGCGACGCCCTCCGCCTATCGCGTGTTGGGGCCTCGTACCTCCGGTTCGCTGAGTGCCATGTTGGAGGAACTCACGCGGCTTTCTCCGTCGGGAGCCCCGAAGGCTGATTGTGGTGCAGTCATTCAACCGGTCGTTTCATCGGTGTTGAAGGACGCCGAGTTTTATTCCTCCTGGGCCACGGCTGCCGATCCGGTACTCCTGAACGAGGCTTCCGGCCGGCACACGGAGAGGCCGGTCGAGAATCGATTCGCATCCGCCTGCCTCAAGTTGGTCCGCACGATCGGATCCGACGACGCGCTGGCGAGTGAATTGGTGCTGGAGTTGGCGCGCCGGAAGATCGACCTGACTGCGCCCTCGGAGATTCCTCATATCGCGTTGATTGCGGAATGGGACACGCTCTATGGCCGATCCTTGCCGCGGACATTTGTGGCGGTCGCCAACAGGCTGGCCAAAAAGCGCGAACAACCGTTGGCCTACTATCTCGACGAACTTCGCACGGAACAGTATCCGGACTGGGTGCACCGGTATTCGTATTTGGCCGGGCTCGACGGCGAATTGCCGCCAAAGGACAACGCGAAGGATGCGGGCGGTGGCAAGGGCAAAACAAGCGACAAGTGGCTGGGGGGTGAACCGGTGATCGAGGATGTGCCCGTCGGGCGAAGCCAACTCGATTATCTGCGTCGCTTGGTGGAGCAGTTGAAGGAGGAGGAAACCGTCTCCGAGGTGGAATTTAAGGCCATCGGTGTCCTGGGGAGCGATGTCTATGACAAGCTCATGATCCTGCAGGCGTTGCGCAAGAACTTTCCCCACGCACTGTTTTTCACGACCGATCTCGACTCCCGATTGACCCATTCCAGTCAATTGCCGTGGACGCGGAATCTCGTGGTTGCCTCTCATTTCGGACTCGAACTGGACCCCAGGATCCAGACGCCCATTCCGCCCTTCCGCGACAGTTATCAAACCGCGCTCTTTTATTCGGTGCTTCGCGCGGTGGGATACCTTGAGGTTTCCGCTCAGCACACCCATATGGAATTGCCGGACGGTAGGCCATTTGCGACGGAGGTCCTGCCGCGCCTCTACGAAGTCGGTCGGCGCGGTGCGGTCGATCTCAGTCCGGACCCGATCCATCAATCGAATGCGCCTTCAAGTATCCATCTGCCGCGTCCCGATGTCGATCCGGCCAGCGGCGCGTTGCGCTTCCCGCCGCTTCGTACGATCGGACTATTCCTGGTGGCCGCCGGCTTGATGTTCTTCTGCACCATCTTGATCAACAGCGAACTTTGGGCACTGTGCCGGCGACGCACGGGAACGGGGTTGCTCGCCGGCACTTTCCTGTTGGGTTTGCTGGCGGTCGGACTGTTCGGCAGTGCCATGCTGGACGGCACGGGGGGCGAACCGTTTTCATTTACCGACGGCATCAGCGTCTGGCCGACGGCGAGCATGCGCCTGCTCGCGTTTGTGCTCTGCGTGATCTTCTTCGCCCATTCCTGGTGGCGATTACAGGAGAACGGTGCGGCACAGATCAAAAGATTTCGATTTCTACTCCCCAAGACCGCTGTTCCGCACCCGTCGCGTTCCTGGATCGGCATCCACAAGTGGCTTCCGAACCCGTCCGGTTATGCGGAGTCGCGACAGCTCTGGCGCGAGTATCGCCGGCTCGGCGAGTGGCAGGAGCGGGCATGGCGTGTGGTGCCGCAGGCAGTCGTGTATATGTTGCTCGGTATTGCGTTGATGTGGCTGTTCGGTTCTCCCGTCATGCCTTGCCGAGGGGATGCCTGTTTCGCGCTCAACTACATCATTCTGGGGGTGAGCGTCGTCTCGATGACGTTGCTGATGTTTTATGTCGTCGATGCGACGCGCCTGTGTCGACGGCTGATCATGATTATGGTCGATACGAGGATCGAGTGGCCGCAGCGGCTGCTCGTGCGGGAAGCCGCCAGGCACGAGGTGGATCACGCCTATGTGCACGAATGGCTGGGGATTCAGCTTATTGCGAAGCGAACGGCGGTCATCAGCGCCATGATCTATTATCCGTTCGTGATTGTGTTTTTGATGGCGGTGGCGCGGCACAGTTACTTCGACCGATGGGACTTTCCCGCGGGCTTGGTGACGATCTTTACGCTCAATGCGTTATACGCGTTCGGCAACGGTGTCTTTCTGCGTCGCTCTGCCGAGCGCGCAAAACGGGAGGCGGTGAAGCAGTTGAAGCGCCGACTCAAGGATCTGACCGACGAGCCGCTCTTCAAGCGCAAGAAACGCCACGAGGTCGAGCGCATGGTCGAGTTGATCGAACAGACGCAGGAAGGAGCCTTCCTGCCGTTTACCCGCCATCCTTTGTTCGGTGCGATTGCGTTGCCGACGGGCGGGACCGGTCTGGTGTTCTTGCTGGAGTATCTGGCGACGCTCTGGTGAGACGGCTGGTCATGGGCAGATTGATTAGGTGAGGCCGTCTCCGCCCAACCCGGTTTCAGGCCGCCTGCGAATCCTCATGCGCTGCAGTGCCTGCCGGACCCGTTCTCCGCCTCCTTGTTTCGTGTCTACGGACCTGATACAGTGCCGATGTTCGCGTAAGACCTTCTGCACCCCGGGGACAGCAGTTCCTGCATCTGGTGAAGTCTCACTCGACCGTTGTTGTGCCCGCAGCCGCGCCGTTTCCGCTGAGCATACCGCCGAAGGTTCTTTCCTCCGTCGTTCGCATCGCCAGCCCGTCACAGCCGTGGGAATTCTTTTACCCGTTCTAGAGGTGTCTCGTTGTTTCATGAATTCAGTTCCATTCTCCGGGACTTCTTCCGCCAATCTGCAGGCAGCCTGTATCACATTGTCATCGTGGCGATGAGCGCAGGCGTTGCGCTGCTGTTGCCGATCGGAGCCGCCCGGTTCTTGTCGTTCTGGTCGCATGTCGAACAGGATAAGGTGTCACTCATCGCGGTTGAGATGACTGCCGCCGTGCTGGTGATGGCCGGCATCAACTTCGTCCATCGCAGTCTTCGCGATCGGGCGCTCGCCGATGCTGCGCGGGGTGCCGGGCTCGTCTCGTTTTTTCCTCGTCCCGCGCCCGAGGCGCAGCGACGTATCATGCACGTGAAAGAAGAGCAGGGGGCCGGCCGAACAGTCATGGTCATCGGGTCAAGCGGATCCGGATCCCTGATGGATCAGGTGGGAGACCTGTCGTCGGTGCTTGACAGGTGTCTGGAGGCCAAAATTTTCCTCGTAAATCCCTTTGCTCAGGGTACGCAGGCCAGGATGGAGGCGTTTGGTCGCCCCGCCGGTGCGCTTCCGGCGTTTCGCGAGGAGGTCCGGCAGAGTATCACCGTGCTGAAGCAGTTAAAGGCGATGGGGAAGGTCGTGAAGTTGAAGCTGTACTCCGATCCTCCTCTGGTCAAGCTGGTGATCCTCGGCGAGTATCTCTGGCTGCAACATGGCCCCGCTGATCCGGCTGTGCAGCACATGCCGGAATATGTCCTGCGGCGCAGTCGCAAGGAACAGGGCCTGTATACCTTCTACGCGCAATACTTTTTGCAGCGCTGGGAGAATGCGGATTTTCCGGAATACGATTTGGAGACCGATGAGTTGGTGTACCGGAGTCGAACCGGTCAGGAGATCAGGCGTGAACCGGTTGAGATCGGGCCCGCTTCCTTCGGTCACGAACCACCAAAGCATCCTTGCGTCGATGCCGGTGATCCCTTCCAATTGCTCCATGCCCCCGGTCCATACCTACCGGTCCGCGGGTATGATGTCGATTAGCCCGCATGATTCATGACGGTTCGTCGCGAAATCGTCGAGCCGCGTCGTGAGACCGGCGCGCGGAGCCCTGAGAGCCCGAGGCGTACTCGTGCAGTACGTCGAGGACCCGAGGGGCGAGCCCGCCGACCGCAGGGTTGTCGGAACAGCGGATCGGCGATTGCAGCAGAAGGGCTCATGAATAATGCGGGTTAGCCTGGCGTCGTATCAGGACTCCATCCGGATCGTGTGGAGCGGTTCATCGGTCGCGCGCAATGGTCGTCTGCCTTGTATTACTATAGTGGTTGTCCGAGTCACGGAACAGGATCCTGTCTAGCAGGATGCGGAAAACGTCCGCCAGGGGCGTTCTCGACCTCCGTGAAGCGTATCTCGTCCGGACCCGCAACCCGGGCTGTCACGAGCGACGAACGACGATTCACGAACGACGAGTTCTGAGGACGACCTGTTTGCGCATCCTGCGGGTGACGGCTGGACCAATACGTACAGGAGTGAATGGTCGCGTATTGCGCAACCATCGAGTGTTTCTGCAGCCTGCTAGGACTGGAGACGTGAGTGTATGAGCAATGGCATCGAACGGCGTCCTCTCTCGCGAGAGCTGGCGTTCTTCTCCTACGGGTTCCGGCCGTTTTTTCTGGGCAGTGCGTTGTTTGCCGGTGTGGCGATTCCTGTTTGGGTCGGGATCCTCGCCGGCATGGGGAATGCGGCGCTGCTCTCGACGGCCAGGGACTGGCACGTGCACGAGATGCTCTTCGGGTTTCTCCCGGCGGTAATCGCCGGCTTTCTCCTCACAGCTGTGTCGAATTGGACCGATCGTCCTGCGGTCAAGGGAGGGGAGTTGATGGCGCTGTTTGCGGTATGGGTAGCCGGACGTGTGGCGATGGCCATTCCGACCGGCCTGCCGCTGCTCTCGGCGCTGGTCGATGGCGCGTTTCTCGTGTGTCTGGCCGGGGTGGTGTGGCGGGAACTGGCCGCCGGGAACAGTTGGAACCACGCTCCGGTCGGCCTCGTGGTCAGCCTCTATGCTTGCGCCAATCTTCTGTTCCACCTGTCGGTCTGGAGTGATGCGGATACGGATCGTCCGTTTCGTATGGCGCTCGCGCTGATGATGGTGCTCCTCACGCTGATCGGGGGGCGCCTGGTGCCGAATTTTACGAGAGAGTTTCTCGGCGGTCAGGGGCGGGCAGAACGCCCTGCGAGGTTTTCACGTGTCGATGCGGTCGCGATCGGGCTGGTGGCGCTTGCGGCTGCCTCCTGGACATTCGCTCCGCAAGCACGCCTTACCGGCTGGATCCTCCTGGGCGCCGGGGTGGTGCATGTGGCTCGGTTGTTGCGCTGGTACGGTTGGCTTACCTGGCGTGAACCGCTGGTGTGTGTGTTGCACTGGGGCTATGCCTGGGTGGCGGCGGCGTTGCTCCTGCTCGGATGCGCGATTCTTGAAATCGGGTTATCGAAGGAGGACGCGGTCCATGCGCTGACCACCGGTGCGATCGGGGTGATGACGTTGGGGGTGATGACCCGAGCCAGCCTCGGCCATACAGGACGTCCCCGGCACGCCGGCCCGGCGACGGTCTGTGTGTACGGTTTGGTGACCGTCGGGGCGGTGGTGCGTGTCTTTGGACCCTGCACCGGCCTTCCCTCCAATCTCGTGCTGGGTGTGGCTGCTGCGGCGTGGAGCGGAGCCTATCTCCTGTTCGCCCTGGTCTACGGCCCGTATTTGCTGCGACCGAGCCTGGATGAGTGAGGGGCGCATCATGATGACTCGCGACCACAGGCTGTGCTGCTCAAAGTGGTATCGGTTTCGATACGCCGGCTCATGCGCGGAGATACGGTATCCTTCCTCCATGTCCCTCAGGAGAAATTACGTGCATTCCTATCGTCTGAATAAAATGAACAGGACTTGTCGTCCATCTTCGGGTATAACCTTTGCTGTCTCACTCGGTGAGGGGAGGCGCGCGGAGTCTCTGCTCTGCGCGCGGCAACGAGGTTCTGTTCGTGAGGAAGCCCATGGCCAAAAAGAAATCGAGCGCATCAACAGCAGGAAAAGGAACATCGCGCCGGTCGTCTAAACTCAAGTCGTCCGACCCCTCATCCCTGGCAGGTCCTCAACCTGCTCCAAGCCAGGCTTCCAAAGCCGCAGTCCCGACGGACACCATCCCGCATCCGAAGCCGTCCGTCGACCAGGACCACGAGGAGCGGCTGGCAACGAATCTCGTCAGAACGGTCATCGCGCTTCCGCTCCTCGACAAGCTGAACCAGGAAACCGCACAACGATTCGTCGATCACTCCCGTCCTCCGATCATCTACGAGGTGATCATCGATTTGAATCTGGAATATCCGAAAGGTCGGGAAGCGGCGCGAGACTGGGTGTTCAAGACGATCGAAGACTTGCTCGCGCGCCAGGGGCGGGACCGGTCCGGCCAACGTCTCGATCGCAAGAAAAGCGAGTTCAACGAACAATACATCTTTGCGTCCCTCGAAGGGCGCGTGATTCGCGAACTGGTCGACTTGGATGGGAAGGAAAAGCCCGATGTGCCCGGTAAGGACGGCAAGCCGCGGAAGGCGCGGGCAATCTACCAAATCTGGGAAGATTTCAAGCTGAAGGCGTTCATCACCAGCTCCATTACCACGGTGAAGGCCGATGCGGCGCGGGTGGCCTTCACAGCCTTGGGCGACAACATTGTGTGGGCCGTGGTCGATTCCGGGATCCAGGGGAACCATCGGCATTTCAGCGCACACCAGAATCTCGCCGGTCAGGTCGAGGAATGGCATTACGATTTCACGGGCGGGGCTGACCCGAAGAAGGCCGCCTTGGTGGACGGCATGGGCCACGGCACCCATGTGGCCGGCATCATCGGGGGAGAGATTCCCTCCGATCCGGCGCTGCGGGCGGGCGAATCACATCCCGACATTCTTGCCTATTCCCGATCGCTGAAGCCCGATGGAGACCAGACGGAGCGGGAAGTGGTGTACGAGCAGATCAAGGCCGCTTCCATTGCCGGGATGGCCTCACGGTGCAAGCTGGTGAGCTTGAAGGTGTTGAACGAGAGCGGCGAGGGCAGCGTGAGTAACATCATTGCCGCGCTCGGCCACATTCAGCGGATTAACAGCTTCGGGCGGCATATTCGCATCCATGGTGTGAATCTCAGTGTCGGTTATCCGTTCGAGCCTGAATGGTTTGCCTGCGGGCAAAGCCAACTCTGTGTGGAGGTGAATCGCCTTGTACGTTCCGGCGTGGTGGTGGTGGTGGCGGCCGGCAATTCCGGATATGGAGTCCTGTCCACGGATTTTACGGGGCTCCGTTCGGCCGGGATCGGCCTGACCATCAACGATCCGGGCAATGCCGATCTCGCAATTACTGTCGGGTCGACCCACCGGAATATGCCGCACATCTATGGGGTGTCGTATTTTTCGTCGAAGGGACCCACAGGTGACGGACGCCTGAAGCCGGATCTGGTCGCGCCGGGAGAAAAGATCCTTTCGTGCGCGGCGGGGCAAATGGAGAAAGATATTCAGGAGAAAATCGAGAAGGACGTGACCTATCTGGAACATTCAGGGACGAGCATGGCGGCGCCGCATGTGTCCGGTGTCATCGCGGCATTCATGTCCGTCCGTCGTGAATTTATCGGGCAGCCGGAACGGATCAAAGAGATCTTTGTCTCGACCGCAACGGATCTCCGTCGGGAACGGTACTTTCAGGGGGCCGGACTTGTGGATCTCATGCGCGCGATTCAATCCATCTGACGAAATGGTGACCGCGGCCGCCGACCTTGTGCTCGATCTCCGTGAAACATGAATCGTGAAACGTCTCCCGTCCGGATCCGCAACCGGGCTGTCACGAGAGGCGAACAACGAGTGAGGGGCAGGGCCTTGTCGACCATCCTGCGATCCCGTTCGACGTCGTGAACACATCCACTCCATCGGGGTGTGTGGAGAGAAACAGTTTTTCAACAGCCGCCAGCGAGGGAGGTCGTCATGGAACAGTTATCGGGGTTTCCGTATTTTCCTGTGCAGTTTAAGAAGGACGCCGCCGTGCATAGTCCGGCCGATGTCGCCGCTCTGCAGGAGTTCCTCAAACGGGACGGCACGACCGATCTCATCGTCCTCTCGCATGGCTGGAACAACAATATGGAGGAGGCCAAGGCGCTCTACGCGACATTGTTGGCCAATGTCCGCTCGGTGCTCGATGCCGGCACATTCGCGACGCTCGCGAACCGCAAATGGGCCGTCCTCGGCGTGTTATGGCCGTCGAAGAAATTTGAGGAGAAGGAGCTGATTCCGAGCGGCGCCGCCGGGGCCGGTTCGGTTGTCGGCATGGCGGCCTTGAAGGCGAAGCTGGAAGGACTGAAGGGTGTCTTCGATGCACCGCAGGCCGACCGGACGATCGATGAGCTGGAACGACTCCTGCCGAAGCTTGAGGACAGCACATCCGCGCAAAAAGAGTTCGTCGATAAAGTCCGTTCGCTGGTTCAGAGGCGCGCTCTGGAAGCGGAGGATGGATCGGACGTCTTTTTCAAAGTGCCGTCGGGCGACCTCCTGGAAAAGTTGCGCAAGCCGGTGTCCTTTACCGTGGCCCGCCCGCCGGCGAATGCGGGTGGGGCGGCGGGAATCGGCGCCGGTGGCGCAGCCGGATTGGGGGAGTTTTTTAGCGGAATCTGGTCCGGTGTGCGGAATGCCCTGAACTACACCACCTACTATCAGATGAAGGAGCGGGCGGGATTGGTCGGGGCCAACGGGGTCAACCCGATTCTTCGCACTCTCCTGACCTCCAGGCCGGACTTGAAGCTGCATCTGATCGGGCACAGTTTCGGCGGGCGCCTGGTGGCCGCCGCTGTCGCCGGTACCGATGATGCCACGCTGCTCCGCGTGCAGACGCTCTCTCTCTTACAAGCTGCCTTTTCGCACTACGGATTTTCGGAGAAATGGGACGGCACACACAACGGATTCTTTCATCGAGTGGTCAGCGCGCGAGCGGTTGCCGGCCCGACGATAATCACCTGCACGGCGAACGACAAGGCCGTCGGCCTTGCCTATCCGATCGCATCCCTGCTGGCCGGTCAGGTGGCGGCCGGCATCGGGGACAAACACGACAAGTACGGCGGCATCGGCCGTAACGGCGCTCAGAAGACGCCTCGAACCGTGGACCTGTCGCTGCTCGAGGCGACCGGTTCTTACCAGCTGACGAACGGCACGATGCACAACCTGTCGACCGATCGACTCATCAAAGATCATGGGGACGTCGCCAACAAGTCAGTCGCATTTGCCGTGGCGTCGGCCATCGCGGCGGAGTGAACGCGTCTCGGCAGGTTGATTCGCAGAAGGTGAGGAGGGGAGTCTCACGCGACCTGGCCGCGGTTAGGCCGAGGAGTCCCGGTTGACGCACAATTCCCCTCGGCACCGGTGCCGGCGTGCGGGCTAAAGCTCTTCGCCGTATTTCAGGAAGTGCTGTTCCTTAGCGCCGGCGATCCAATTGTCATGGCGGATGCGATCGGGAAAGGTGTTGAGCTCCGATGCCATCTGTTCGACGTCTTGATCCTTCCACTCAGCGATCTGGCGAAAGGTGAACATGCCCATGCGATTGAGCACCCGTTCCATCACCGGCCCGATGCCATGGATTTGCTTGAGGTCATCCTTCTGAGTCGTCCGATGTTTCCCCGTGGCGCGCCCGGCCGCCGAGTTGGTGTGTGTGTCAGGGGCAGTCGTACCGACCGATTTGGCCTGAGTCATATGTCGCTGGGCGACGCGATATTCGACGAGACGTTTGCGTAGGGCGGCGATCTCCTCTTCCCGTTCGCTGACATCCATGACCCGGCGCTCTTCCGCCTCACGGAGCGCGATGTCCTTCTTCTCCACTTCGCTGCGGAACACTTCCAACTCTTCCACGGTCGTCCGTAGCCGCTGGATGTCCTGATCACGCTGCTCCACGGTTTCCGTGAAACGCGCGAGATCTTCCTGATTCTGCGTCCGCAGGCGGGCCAGTTCCGCCTCGGTGTCGGCGAGGCGAGCCTGTCGCCGGTCGAGTTCCTGTGCCTTGCTCTGGAGCGTGGAGGCGGCCTGCGCGCGCGTCTGCTCCAGTTCTCGACCCAACCGGTCGCTTCGCTCCCGGAATGGTTCCAACTCCTCGGTGCGTGCCCGTAGACGAGCGATCTCGGCATCTTTCGGCGCTAGCTGTTCCACCCAGGTCTTGAGGGTGGCGATTTCCTGGTCGCGGCTGACGAGCACGTCTTCCGCATTTTCCATTTGGGCCTGCATTTCGGCGAACCCCGCCTGTTGCGCCTTGAATTTGTTTTCGGCTTCTTCGACTTCCCGCCGGAGCGTATCGCGTTCCCGTTCGGCGGCATGGAGTCGCACACCTTTTTCGCGGACCTCCGTTTGCAAGGCTGTCAGTTGTTCCACCTTCGTCGCCAGGTCGGCGGTCAGGTCTTTGAGCGCCGCCTCGGAAGTGATCATCTTCCCTTCCAGCATCTGCACGGCGGAGGTGCGAACCTTCAACTCATGGTTGAGTGTGTCCAATTCATGTTCACGTCCGCGGAGCCGGGTGGCAATTTCGGACAACTGCTGGCGCTTTTCGGACGTGGCGAAACTGCGGAGCAGCCACCCCATCATCAATCCGATGGCCGCTGCCACCAGTAAGCAGCCGATCATTTGCAGAATTAAGGCTCCCATACGTTCACCGTTCCTCTTTCACACGAAATTCAATCCGCCGGTTTTTCTTCGATGCGGCGCGCGTCCGCTCCTGGCTGAGCGGACGGGTGGCTCCGTAGCCCACGGCGGTCAGTCGATTGGGCACACCATGGTCGACCAGATACTGGCGAACGGATTCCGCCCGCGTGCGGCTGAGTTGAAGATTGTAGTCCGGATCGCCATAGGCATCGGTATGGCCGCCGATTTCGATGGTCGCCTCCGGGGATCGTTTGAGGGCTGGAATCAGCTTGTCGACGACGGCACGCCCCTTGGGAGTGAGGAGCGCGCTATTGCTTTCAAATGCGATATGTTCTCCGCGCAGGATGTCGTCCAATCCGGCCTGCACCTGCGCCCGGGAGGCATGGGCCGGCGTCGAGGCCTGGACCGGCGGCAGTGCTGCCGGTGTGGCTGAGGCTACCGTGAGCTGATCCTGCACCTGCACCGCACTGCCGAGCGACGCGGCGACGTCATGCAGGAGTTTCGATTTAGCCTCGCCGGTCGCGACCGTACCTTTGACCGTGAGCGTCCGGTCTGTGAGCGAGACCGTGGCTTGATGGTGATGAAGCAGAGCCACCTCAGCCAGCAGCGCGGGTACAGCGGTTTCCCACGCAGCGGGATTGGTGTCTTCCAGAAGGTCGAGGTTGTCGGTGACACGGAGCTTGAGTCCTTTGGCCAACTCCTGTGCGCGGCTGACGGCTGCGAGTTTCGCCTCTTCGCTCGCCATCGCGCCGGAGAGTGTCAGGTGACCGTTTTCGATGTGCGCGCGAAACGCGGGGTGGCCGCTTGCCGACGACGTCACGGGGAGGTGTCGCGGAATGCAGATGAGGGCCAAGAGTGTGAGTGCAAACAATCCGACTGCGAAAATGATTCCGCGCGACATGCGCTAGCCCTTATCGACCCAGGCACGAGGCCTCCCTGCGGCATCGAGCCGCCGCAGGGCGGGTGTCTTTTTAAGACTTCGAGTGTTACTTGATTGATGGAATGCATCGGCCCAGGCCGACGCACGGCTATCGGGCGAAGGGTATCACAACGTCAAGACTCATGCTAGCCCGGAATCGCGGGGCAGGGCAGCGCGTCGATTCGAATCGGCCTGTCTGGTGTGCGAGCAACCGGGGGAGTTCCGGCCCGATCAACTTGCAGTGGCGTCGAGGCATCTGCTATTGTCACGGCGTTTTTTCGTCCAATGTGAGCCCACCCACACGATATCCATAGTTGAAGGAGTTCATCATGGCCAGCATTGCGCGGGCACTGATCAGTGTTTCTGACAAGACCGGAGTGATCGATATGGCCAAGGGATTGGCGGCCCTTGGTGCGGAAGTATTATCCACAGGCGGAACGGCCAAAGCGTTGCGGGACGCGGGCGTGGCGGTGACCGACGTCGCGGCCTACACCGGTTCCCCGGAGATTCTTGACGGCCGTGTAAAAACCTTACATCCGAAAATTCATGGTGGTCTGTTGGGGCGTCGAGGGGTTCCCGACCACGTCAAGCAGATGCAGCAACACGGCATCGGCAACATCGATGTCGTCGTGGTAAATCTCTATCCGTTCGAATCGACGATTGCCAAGCCCAATTGTCCGTTCGAGGAGGCAATTGAGAATATCGATATCGGCGGTCCGTCGATGCTACGCTCCGCCGCGAAGAACCATGAAGACGTGCTCGTCGTGGTCGATCCGAAGGACTATGTTCGTGTGCTGGACGCCTTAAAGGCCGACTCCGTCACCCCTGCGCTGCGACGCGAATTGGCGATGAAGGTCTTTCAGCACACCGCGCGCTACGACAGCTTGATCGCGGGCTACCTCGAAAAGCAGGTGCAGGGGAGCGAGGTGAAATTTCCCGCCATCCTGTCGCTGCAATTCGAGCGCGTCGAGACGCTTCGATATGGAGAGAACCCGCACCAGCAGGGGGCCTTCTATCGTGAGATGCAGGCCAAGGAGCCGGCCGTGTCACGCGGGAAGATCCTGCACGGCAAAGCGATGTCGTACAATAATTTTCTCGACTCCAATTCGGCGCTCGAACTCGTGAAGGAGTTTGACCAGACCGCCGTGGCGATCATCAAGCACAACAATCCCTGCGGCTGCGCCCTCGGCGCCACGCCGGTGGAAGCCTACGTCAAAGCGCGCGCGACGGATCCCGTTTCGGCGTTCGGCGGGGTGATTGCGTTTAATCGCCCTGTTGATCTGGCGGCGGCGAAGGAGATTACGTCGACGTTTGTGGAAGTCGTCATCGCGCCGGGTTTTGCCGAGGATGCGCTGGCGGAACTCAAGCGGAAGAAGGACATTCGTCTGCTGGATGTCGGCCCGCTCAGCAAGGCGACCGCGGAAGGATATGATCTCAAGAAGCTGGTCGGTGGATTGATCGTCCAGGATCGGGATCTCGGCGTGATCAAGGATATCAAAGCACTCGCTGTGCCGACCTCCCGCAAGCCTACCGAGCAGGAATATGCGGCCTGTGCATTTGCTTGGGTGGTCTGTAAACATGTGAAGTCGAACGCCATCATCTATGGACGTCCCGGTGAAATCGTCGGCATCGGAGCCGGACAGATGAGCCGGGTGGATTCGGTGAAATTGGCGGCGATGAAAGCCCAGTCGTCCGTGAAGGGCTGTGTTATGGCGTCCGACGCGTTCTTCCCGTTCCGCGACGGCATCGATGCGGCGGCAGAAGCAGGGATTACCTGCGTGATTCAGCCCGGTGGTTCGATTCGTGATCCCGAGGTCACGAAAGCGGTGGACGAGCATGGGATGGCGATGATTCTGACGGGCATGCGCCATTTCCGCCACTAAATCGGCTTCTGAAAATGGCCGCCAGCTGCGTTCTCGGTCGGCCAGAGCCTTCAACGTACCCCGCGGGTACGCCTCAGCCTCTGGTTTCCCTGTGGCCTTGCTGGACGACCATTTTGAGAAGCCTCAGAAGCGAGCATCGCGCGCACTTCATTCACGTAAAGGTTGAGCTGTGAAGATTTTGGTGGTCGGGAGTGGTGGACGGGAGCATGCGCTGGTCTGGAAGATTGCGCAGAGTCCACGAAAGCCACAGATCTTTTGCGCACCGGGGAATGCCGGGATCGAGGGGCTGGCAACCTGTGTCTCCATCAAGGCGGATGACATCGCCGGACTCAAAGACTTTGCGCTGAAGGAACAGATCGATCTCACGGTGGTCGGGCCGGAAGCGCCGTTGGCGTTGGGTATTGCCGATGAATTCCGGAAGGCGCGTTTGAAAATCTTCGGGCCCACGAAAGCGGCTGCGCGGCTGGAGTCGAGCAAAAGCTTTTCGAAGGACATCATGACCGCCAACCGCATTCCGACGGCGGTGTCGCAGAGCTTTGAGCAGATTGATCAGGCGTTGGCCTATCTGGAGGCTCAGCCCGTGCCGATCGTCGTGAAGGCCGACGGCCTGGCGCAGGGCAAGGGCGTGGTTGTGGCTACCACGCGCGAGGAGGCCACGCAGGCGGTGCGCGATGCGATGGAGAAATCCGTATTCGGCCAGGCCGGCGATCGGGTGTTGATCGAGGAGTTTCTCGACGGGGAAGAATTGACCATCATGGCGTTTACCGACGGGAAGACCGTCGTGCCGATGATCCCGGCGCAGGACCACAAGCGGGTGGGGGACGGCGACGCCGGTCCCAACACCGGTGGGATGGGTGCCTATGCTCCGGCTCCGATTGCCACGGCTGCGCTCCGTGAGCAGGTGACGCGGCAGGTGTTGCAACCGACCGTTGATGCGCTGGCACGGTTGGGGTGCCCCTTTCAAGGCGTGTTGTATGCGGGGTTGATGATCGTGAAGGGCACGCCCTATGTCCTGGAGTTCAATGCGCGGATGGGGGACCCTGAAACCGAAGTCGTGTTGCCCCTCTTGAAGACGGACCTGCTCGAGGTGATCGAGGCGGTGGTGGAACATCGTCTCGACGACCTGACAGTAGAATGGCGGCAGGAGACGGCGGTCTGTGTGGTCCTGACCTCGCCTGGTTATCCGGGAGCCTATCCGACGGGCCTGCCTATTCAAGGATTACCCGCTCCATCCGACGCAGCCCCGATCGCGGTGTTTCATGCCGGCACCAAACGGGATGCAGGGCAGGTGGTCACGGCCGGGGGACGAGTGTTGGCGGTGACGGCTTGGGCGCCGTCGCTCCTGCAGGCGAGAACAGCGGTCTATCAGGCCGTGCCGGCGATTTCGTTCCAGGGGCGGCACTATCGCACCGATATCGCACACCGGGCACTGCCGCGCACTTCCTGATCCGATCGGATCGAGCCATCTCATGGCACTGGTTCTTCCGTTCAACGATTCGTCTTGCGACGCCGCGTTGCCACACATACAGCGGGTGCTGGCGGCGCGTGGTGTCGTCGCCCTTCCCACTGAAACGTATTATGGCCTCGCCGTGCGACCGACCGATGAGGAGGCGCTCCGCCGGTTGGTCGAGGTGAAAGGCCGTCCTCCCGACAAACCGATCCTGGTGCTCATCGGTGCACCGGAGCAGGTGGTGCCCCTGGTTGAGGCCATCACCCCCGCCGCCTCTCTGCTGATGGAGCGGTTCTGGCCCGGCCCCTTGACCATCGTGTTTCCAGCCGCCTCGGGCCTTTCGCCGTTGCTCACGGCAGGAAGCGGGACGATCGGGGTTCGCTGGTCCCCCTTGCCGGTCCTTCAGCGACTGTTGATCCACACCGGTCCGCTCACTGGAACGAGTGCCAATCGCTCGTCGGAACCGCCACTCGCCGATCCTGGTGCCGTACAGGATATCCTCGGCTCCTCCATCGATCTGATTCTCGACGGCGGCCTTTCACCTGGGGGGACGGCTTCCACTGTGATTGATGCGTGCGAGGGCCCTCGGCTCCTTCGAGCCGGAGTCATTGCCACGGATCGCGTTCGAGCGGTCCTGGAACGATCAGGGTATACACTTTCATCATGATTTGATGGTGCGTAGTCGGTATAATTCACCCACATGGGAGGACCACTTATGCTCATTCGTTCACGCCGCGCGGTGATGGGACTGTGTGTGTTTGGGTTCAGCAGCATGTTGCTGACGGGATGTGACTTCTGGCCGCCGGCCCTTCAGGCGCAAATCGAGCAACTCCATTCGGAAGCTCAGCAGGCTGCGGCGGACAAAGCGCTCTTGCAGAATCAGCTCAACGCCGCGAACAAAGCGAAGGAAGAACTGCAGATTCGCGTGGAAGATCTCACGAGGGTGAACAAGGAAAAATCGGCGATGATTGCGAACCTGGAGCACACCATCGCTGCGGCGCGAGAGCGGGCCGTCAAGGCGGCGAAGTCGAACACCACCAAGCCCGCGACGAAATCCGCTGCCAAGAAGGCCGTTAAGCCATCAAGCAAGGCCGGCGTAAAGTCCACGGGGAAGTCGGCGCCTCACGAGCCCACGAAGGCTGCTCCCACCAAGCGGATCAACCCGTAGGAGTCTGTCCGGGTCATGCGATTCTGCCGCAGCACCGGTGCTGTCGGCATTGGTATCGTTCCCGGCCTGAAACAATCCTCACCGTATTCCAGCGAAAACGCCTCAGGCTGTGTGGTCCCGGCAGCTTCGCATCGACCATCAACCCCTTCCCCTCGCAACGAAGGACTCGGACAGTCTTCCGGCACTCCGCACGTCAGGCTGTCCTCGCTTGCGGGTAGAGTCTGCCGCGGGTGGTGAACAGCGCCGGGGGTGAAGAGGGGAAGGCGGAAGGACCTGATCCCGCGTCTGTTTAGGCGCTGGATGACGACGTGGAACCCGAGCTGGAGGTGGCGGTGGTCGCCGTGCTCGTCGCAGGAGCAGGACTTGTTGCCGGTGCGCTGGCAGGTGCGGCGGCTGGGGTGCTGGTCGTACTGTCACTCGCGGCCGAGGGTGTGGTTTTGTCCGTCCCTGCTGTTGCCGGTTTTTCACCCGTGTCACTACCTCCCGGCTTCATCTTGTCCGAGTAGTCGGTGATATACCAGCCGCTTCCTTTGAACATGATGGCCGGGGGCGAGATCAATTTCGTGACTTCCTTCCCGCAGCGAGCACATTCCTTAATTGGATCATCCTTGATGCTCTGCTTCACCTCGAATCGGTAGGCGCAGCCGGTACATTGATATTCATAGATTGGCACGGATTATTCCTCCTCTGCTCTCACGACGCACAGTATTCGATCCGAATCTCACACGATCCCAAGGATCTTTTTCTTAGTAGCCTCGATTTCCTAAGAATCAAGGGGGAACCGAATCCCGATGCTCCCCACCTTACGTCAAGCGACGGATGGCTGCTTCAATCCTGCTAAGCCCGCGTTCAATGGCCTCCATGGACGTCGCGTAGGACAGCCGGATGTGAATGTCGCTGCCGAACGGTTCGCCGGGGACCAGGGCCACTTGTGCCTCATTGAGCAAAATGGTCGCCAGGTTCGCCGCGGAGCCGATGGGCTGATCCTTCCAGCGTTTTGAAAGGAGGCCGCTGACATTCGGGAACGCGTAGAAGGCCCCCGTCGGCATTCGGCAGGTGATGCCGGGCATATTGTTCAGGCGGTCGACCATCAGCCGGCGGCGCCGATCAAATTCCGCCACCATGACGGCGGTAAATGGATTGCCGAGTCGCAAGGCCGCCACGGCGGCTTTCTGTGAAATCGAACAGGGATTGGACGTGCTCTGGCTCTGAATGTTGGCCATGGCCGTCAGCAGGGTTTTCGGCCCTGCGGCATAACCGATGCGCCAGCCGGTCATGGCATACGCTTTGGAGACGCCGTTGATCACGACCGTTCGCGCGGCGACCTCAGGACTCAAGCTGGCGATGCTGATGTGCTGCGCTCCGTCATAGAGTACCTTTTCGTAGATCTCGTCGGAAATAATGAGCAGATCGTGTCGTAGGGCCGCGGCGGCGATCCCTTCGAGTGTCTGTTTGTCATAGGTCGCGCCGGTCGGATTGCAGGGACTGTTGACGATGATGGCTTTGGTGCGCGGGGTGATGGCGGCTTCAAGCGCGTCCGGACTGATGGTGTAGCCGTCCCGCTCCTCGGTCTTGAGCAAAACCGGCGTGGCATCATTCAGCAGGGTCTGGTCCTGATAGGACACCCAAAACGGCACCGGGATAATCAGTTCGTCTCCGGCTTCGAGCAGCGCCTCGGCGACGTTGTACAGCGAGTGTTTCGCGCCGCAGGACACAAGGATCTGAGACTTCTCGTACTGGAGCCCCTGTTCCGCTTTCAGTTTGTCGGCGATCGCGCCGCGCAATTCATCGATACCCGACGACGGCGTGTACTTGGTGAAGCCGGCACGGATTGCGGCCTCGGCTGCTGCCTTGACCGGTTCGGGCGTATCGAAGTCCGGTTCTCCGGACGCAAAATCGATGACGTCGATGCCTTGCGCCGCCATGGCCTTGGCGGTTGCAGTAATGCTCAGCGTGGGGGAGGGGACGATACGTCCAACACGGGCTGCCAGGTTCATCCTTTGAAACTCCGAATTCGTTCTTGGAGCCTCCGCGCCACTTCGGGATGCACAAAATCCTTGAGCGATCCCCCGTGGCTGGCGACGTCCTTTATGATGGTGGAAGACAGATAGGAATATTCCTCACTGGGCATCAGAAAGACCGTTTCAACGGTTTCCGCCAGTTTGCGATTGACGAGTGCCATTTGAAATTCGTGTTCGAAATCAGAAATCGCGCGCAACCCTCGCAGAATAGCATGGGCACCGCTGCTTCGCACAAAATCTACCAGGAGCCCTTCGAAGGTGGTCACCTCCAGATTGGGCAGGTCTTTCGTGACCAGGCGGACCATCTCCAGTCGTTCCTTCGCGCTGAACAGCGGGTGCTTGGACGGGTTGGGAGCGATTGCGACGATCATCTTTTCGAACATCCGGAACCCGCGCCGGATGATGTCCGAGTGGCCATGGGTGATCGGATCGAATGTGCCGGGGTAGACGGCGATCTTCATGCGCGCGGCGCTTCTTTCGGCGTCAGGTGGAACCGCGTGAGCGCGGTGTCGCCATAGTCATACCGTTTGACCTGAGAGAGCGGCCCCAGCGTCGCGGGCATGTGCTCCTTGCTGCTGTGCTCGACGATCACGACGGCCTCTTCAGCCAACCATCCCGCGTGCCACTCGCCGGCCAGTGTCAGGAGTTCCGGCGTGAGTCGATAGGGTGGATCGCAGAAGATGATGTCGTACGGGCCGGACCATTCGGTGCCCCGGCGAAAAAACTGGCTGACCTGGCAGGCGCAGACATGCGCGCACTGTTCGAGGCCGCATTGCTGGAGATTGGAGCGGACGAGACCCAAGGCCTCCCGGTCGGTCTCGACAAACGTAACGTGCGTCGCCCCTCGGCTGAGGGCCTCGATGCCGATCGAGCCGGTGCCGGCGTAGAGATCGAGCACGCGGGCTCCGGGGGTGTGTTCGCCAAGAATGGAAAAGAGCGCTTCCTTGACTCGATCGGATGTGGGGCGGATGGCCTGTCCTCTGGGACCCAGCAACCGTCGGCCCCGATGAAGCCCTGCGATGACGCGCATGATCGTATTCGGGAGAGAGCCACTCGTTGTTGGCTACGAAGTGAGAGACTCTAACACAGCGTTTTTGAAGGGGTCAAGGTGATGCGCGCGCGAAGAACGGGGAGGGAAGAGCGTCTTCTCCCCGCCGCGGGGCGGGGAGCGCTGCAAACGTCACCAACGGAGGTTCGTGTTTTGACGCGTGGGGAGAGGCTCGCTATAATCGGCCGACACTGGAACTCAGTTCACTCGGGCTGAGGAGGTGGCTGCATCTCAGATCATCACACCCCACATCACACTGAGAACGGAGCGCTGCGTCAACCGAATCAGCGGGTGGCCACCGGTTGAGCGTCGCGGGCGGCGAGGCTCTTCCTACGGTTCGCCGAAATGGTCCGGTCGATGATGGCGCCACAGTTGATGCATTTCCAGGCGTAGAAAATGAGGAAGAAGTCAGAGAATCGTTCCAACATCATCATGCCTTTGCACTTCGGACATTCCATGTGTTCCTCCTGGGTGGTGACGTTCACAGCTGTGTCTGTCCTCAAGCAAGAGCTGCACCAAAATGTCAAGTCTATGTATTTCAATGGCTTAGATGCTGAAAGTGTCATGCATGAGATGAGTCATGCGTCAAGTCTCCGGCACAAAAAGGTGCGAGCTGACATTTTTTTGTCGTAGAAGGGGCAGGCTGTGGCAGCTAAAAAAGCAGGCCGTGGGATCGGGGAATGGCCGGAAACTGAGCGGCCGCGTGAGCGATTGCTCAGCGAGGGAGCAACCAGTCTCTCCGATGCGCAATTACTGGCGATTCTCCTCCGGGTGGGACGCCAAGACGCCTCCGCAGTCAAAGTAGGGATGGAGGTTCTGGCCCTTGTCGGCGGGATCTACGGACTCCTCCACTGCAGTGCGGAAGAACTCTGTGCCATTCCCGGGGTCGGACCGGCCAAAGCGGCGCAAGTCATGGCGGCGGTGGAGGTCGGCAAACGGGCGGTGTCCGCTCCGTTGACGACCGGGACCCGCATCAATTCCAGCGCGGACCTTTTTAAGCATTACCACGCACGCCTGCGCGATCTCCGTCACGAGATCTTTGCCGTCGTCCTGCTGGATGCGAAGAATCAGGTCATTCGCGACGTGACTATTTCCGAAGGCAGCCTCACCCTCAGCATCGTCCATCCGCGGGAGGTGTTTATTCCGGCGATGCGTGCGTCGGCAGCCGGTGTGATCTTTCTCCACAACCATCCGAGTGGCGATCCGACCCCGAGCCAGGAAGATCGTGTCTTGACGGCGCGATTGGTGTCAGCCGGTGCGCTTCTTGGCATTCAGGTGCTTGATCATCTGATTGTGGGCGACGGTCGGTACGTGAGTTTCGCCGACCAGGGATGGCTCTCCGGAGAAGCCGCGCGATGATACCTGTTCAGGACACGGTGATGCGCCCGTCCTCTACTTCGTCTCGCATGCGTCTGATGAAAGGACAATCTCACCGACACTATTCCCTCTAACCAGGCCCACGGTGGCCGCCGACTTACCCAAGGAGGTCATGATGAACGTTCCCCTCACCGAATCCATCAGAAATGTGGCTGTGGTGTCGAATGCGGGATCGGGAAAAACCTCGTTGGTCGAAGCGCTGGCCTACTGTACCGGCACCCTCGCCTCTCCCGGATCCGTGCTTGCTGGAACCACGGTCTCCGATTTTGAACCGGAAGAAGTCCACCATCGCAGTTCGTTCAATACCAGCGTGCTCCGCTGCTCCCACAACGGGACCGTCCTCAATCTCCTGGATACTCCGGGCGCGCCAAGTTTCGTCGCCGATGTCCGGGCCGCGCTACGCATTGCGGATGGCGTGATTGTGGTCGTCAACGCGGCGAGCGGCATACGCAGCGATCTTCAACGGGTATGGTCGTTGGTGGAGACGGCCGAGCTTCCCTGCCTCGTGTTCGTGAATGGGTTGGATAAAGAGGGAACTCAGTTCGAGAAGATCGTGGAAGAGTTGATCGACGAGTTGGCGATTCCGGCTGTGCCTTTGTCGCTGTCGGTGGGCAGCGGTGCGCAGATCAGCGGGGTGGTGGATCTGCTGCAGAATCGTCTTGTCACCGTTCGTTCGGATCGGCCGCAGGCAGAGGAAGGACCGGTTCCCGTGCAGCAGCAGGATCAGGCGGCCGAGGCGAGAAGGCGCGTGACGGAACTCGTGGCTGAAGAGGACGAAGGTCTCCTTGAGCGATACGTAACCGACGGGGGACTGACGGATGACATGCTGGTGCAGGGATTGCGGATGGGCGTGCGGCGTCGGACGCTGGTTCCGGTGCTGGGCGGTTCCGCCGTACACAACCTGGGAGTGCATTCGCTTTTGCACGGGCTTGTCCATTTGCTGCCGTCGCCGATTGATCGTGCCCAAGCCGTGCCGTTGCAGGGTATGGGGCTGTCGAATGACTCTGTTCCGATTCGGCGCGAGCCGCTCGTGACGGCGCCGTTCTCGGCGCTGGTGTTCAAGACGTTGATCGATCCGTTCGTCGGGCGGTTGTCCTACATCCGTCTCTATTCGGGTACCTTGGAGGCGGACGGCAGTTTGTACAACGCGACCAAGCAGGTACGGGAGCGGGGCGGCCACCTCTTCACCATCTTCGGAAAAAAATACACACCGGTCACCCGGGCTGTGGCAGGAGACATCGTCGCCATCGGCAAATTGAAAGACACCCTCACGGGTGAGACGCTCTGCGATGAACATGCGCCCATCCGGTATCCCGGCATTCCGCTAGCCAGACCGGTGATGTCGTTCGCGATCGAGCCGAAAGCGAAGGTGGATATTGAAAAGGTCAGTCTCGGATTGCATAAGCTCATCGAAGAAGATCCGAGCCTGGAATTCGTCCGCCACCTGGAAACGAAGGAGATGGTCCTCAGCGGTATGGGGCAACGGCACATCGAGGTGGCGCTGGAAAAACTGCATCGCAAATATGGCGCGGAGGTCACGCTGCACGCGCCAAAAATTCCCTATCGTGAAACGGTGCGGAGCGTCGCGCAGGCGCAGGGTAAATACAAAAAGCAGACCGGCGGGCACGGCCAGTATGGAGATTGCTGGTTGGAAGTCGGTCCGTTGCCGCGCGGGCAGGGATTCCAGTTCGAAAACAAAATCGTCGGCGGTGCCATTCCGCGCAATTTCGTGCCCGCTGTGGAAAAAGGAGTGGTCGAGGCGCTGCACGAGGGGCCTCTGGCCGGGTTTCCGACTGTGGATGTGCGGGTGACCGTGTATGACGGTTCCTATCATGTCGTGGATTCGTCGGAGTTGGCCTTCAAAATCGCCGGATCGATGGGGGTGAAAAAGGCGTTGGAAGCGGCCCATCCGATCCTGCTCGAACCCCTTATGACCCTGGAGGTCGAAGTGCCTGCAGACTGTGTCGGGGCTGTACTCGGGGACCTCAACGCCCGTCGAGGACGAATCATTCTGGTCGAAGCGAAGGGCCATATGGAAACCGTGAAGGCCCTCGTTCCCCAGGCTGAACTGCTGAATTATGCACCGGCGTTGAATTCGTTGACCGGCGGGCAGGGGAGTTACATGATGGAGTACGCCCAGTACGAGGAGGTTCCCCGGGAGCTGATCGGGCGGATTGTGGAAGAGCATCGGGCGGAACGCCACGGGGTCGGCGCCCACTAGGCGCTGACCCCAGGCGTGGTGTGTGCGTGGAGGGGGAAGGGTCAGTGGTCGGCCGGTTTGAGTACGACGTAAAACGCCCGGCCTTCGCGTAGGACCCGTAGAAGGATCGTATCGCCACGCTTGACCTTGGCGACGGCGATCGTGAATTCTCCGACGGTGCCTGTTTCGACGCGGTTCACTTCCTTGATCAGGTCGCCCTCCCGCAAGCCTTCAGCCTGGGCCAGGCTGCCTGCTTCCACCTTCGAGATCAGGACGCCGCGGCTCTCGTTGAGGCGAAATTTCTCCGCCAGTCCTGCGGTCAGGTCCTGCACGTCGATTCCAAGTTTGAAGTCGCTCCGGCTTTGAGGCAGTGAGGCGTGGACCACGGCGTCACGGCGTTCACTCAACGCGACATTCAGGTTGATGCGTTTGCCGTCCCGCACGACTTCCACCATGGCCAGGGATCCCGGGTCGAGTGCCGCAACGAGACGCGACAGCTTGTTCGGGGTGTCGACAAGCGCCCCATCGACTTTTGTAATGACGTCTCCCGGTTTAATACCGGCCAGAGCCGCCGGATCCCGTTCGAAGACTTCGTTGACCAAGACGCCTTCGTTTTCGTCGACGCCGAATTTGGTGGCCAGGTCGGGCGTCAACGGCTGCAGGCCCACTCCCAACCAGGCGCGCACGACTTTGCCCTTGTTGATCAGTTGGTTCATCACCTGTTTGGCCATGTTGGATGGGATGGCGAAACCGATCCCTTGAGCAAAGTTGATGATGGCGGTGTTGATCCCGATGATGTCGCCGCGCAGATCGAACAACGGGCCGCCGGAGTTGCCCGGGTTGATGGAGGCATCCGTCTGAATAAAATTTTCATACCGCGACAGATTGATGTTTTCCCGTCCGATGCCGCTGACGACCCCGAGCGTGACCGTGCGATCCAGGCCGAACGGATTACCGACGGCCAGCACCCACTGTCCCACTTTCACGCCCGACGAATCTCCGAAGCGGGCGGCGGGGAGGGGGTGATCGGTCGTGACTTTCAGCACAGCCAGGTCGGTGTCCGGGTCTTTTCCAATGACTTGTGCAAACAGTTTGGTTTTATCGGACAGGCGGACTTCGACTTCCGTCGCGTCGCCGACGACATGGTTGTTGGTGATGATATGGCCGACCGCATCGACAATCACGCCGGAGCCGGAGCCGGTGGAGTTGGGCACGCGCTCGCCGGTCTCCCGCGAGCGCCCTGTGACCTGGATGGGGAAAATGCTCACGACGGAGGGTTTGGCTTCTTCGGCCAGGTCTGTGATTACGGTTTGAAGTTCTTCCAGCATCCGCAAGCCAGGTGAGGGTTTGCGCGGCGCGGACCCGCTGTCTCCGGCGGTCACGGTCGAGACTGGCATGCCCAATAACCAACCGGCGAGGCCAAATCCCAGCATGGTCACGGTGGAAAGAGCAGTCGGTGTCTTCATGATCGGGCAAGCTCCGGTGGAGTCCCTCTGGTGTCTGACTACAGGGTCAGAATATCAGATCGATGCGCGGGAGCGAAAGCATGTCGGCGATCAGGCGGTCTTGGAGGCGGCCGGGAGTTGAAAGCGAGGAAGCCAGTGGGTCAGGTCGTGGCGCAGGCCGACCAGGATGACGATATCGTCCGGTCTGAGGGTCAGGGAATTGGAGAGAGGAAGCAGAAAGGGGCCGCGGAACACGGCGGCGATATGGGTCGTCGGCGGGAGGTCGAATTCCCCGATCGGATGGCCGATGACCGGCGCCCCGCGTGTCACCACCACGCGCTCAATGGCGGCGTCCCGTAAGCCCAGTTCCCGTTGCATGGTCAGCAGGTCTTCGTGAGCCAACTCAATCTTGAGCTCGCGAATCTGGCGCTCGATCTGCTGCAAGGCCGCGCGTTGGCCCTTGATGCGGTCGGCAGCAACTCGAATGACGTCCTCCAGCGGTGCGAGACGCTCTGCTGCCGGATCCGTCGGAAAGGTGCCGGCCGGTGTTGCGATTGTGGCGGTGACGCGTCGGCCGACCTGCTGATGGATGAGATGAATCTGCTGCAGGATTATTGTGGCCTGGCCGTGGAGACGAAGCACGTGGACTTTTCGATTGACGCGTTCCGCAATGGCGACAATCGTTTCGTAGAATGCGCTGCCGGTCAGGATCAGTTCTTTGCGGATGCGAGCTAAGAGTTCAAAAGACAGCATGGCCTAAATGTCTGATAAGAGATATTATGTCAACTCGATTGTCCGATTCGAGATTCTGTGCCACTCCAAAGCCGAACGAGGTTGTACTCCGAACAACTAAATCTTATTACACTTTGGAAGCAAAATCATTTCAGTCCTCTACCCGCACAAAAATGCTCATTTCCCGTCCTCCTAATAGAAAAACTCTTTAGGAGCAACTGCTCTCGGATACT
>WIAG01000135.1 GCA_014055495.1 Nitrospira sp. CR1.2 | reverse complement strand
GTAAATCGATGGGACAGATTGGCCTGATAGATGTCGCCGGCGGCGATGTAGTCTTGGCATCGTCGGACGCGTGCGGTGTAGTCCTCACGCGATTGGTTTGGGACCAAGGTCGCCTTTCGGGGCCAGTGCTGGAAAGTGAGGAAGGGGCCTGGACCCGTCACGCGAGCCTCCAACTCCGCCAGCCGATCAAGACCTTCGCGATACAGTTTCTCGCGGGGCTCGGCCTGAAACCGCGACAGAGGAGGGCAGTACATCAGATACAACCGGTGTGTGAGGTGGTCGACCGCCGCGATCAGATCAAACAATGCGAGATGGACGTCAGGGAGGGCGAGGTCGTCGGTTGCCAAGCTGGGAAGTGATTCGAACGAACGGACCAGGTCGTAACTGAGATACCCTACGGCGCCGCCAAAAAACGGCGGGATGCCGTCGAGTCGCGGGATGATCGATGCGCCGAGGATCCGGCCAAGGGCCTGGAACGGGGAACCGGAGACGACTGTTGATCGCCCCGCCTCTTCCAGCCGGTACTCCTGGCCACGGCCTCTCATGGTGAGGTAGGGTTCGCTGCCGAAGAAGGAATACCGTGCGGTGAGGTGCCGGCCATTGCCGCTTTCGAGCAGAAAGGAGGGACGGTTGGTGGGGGCCAGGCGTTGATACAATTCAAACGGGTCGGCATTCGGTTGCGGGCGGACCACGACCAACGGTTGCGGTGGCCCGTGAAGAAATGCCTGGTGCGCGTAATCGGTCATGGGATTCGGTATCGGGAGGTCTTCACCCGAGGAAAAGACTATACCGCATCGTACGGCCGGGTCATAGCGGGCCAACTTCTTGACAAGCCCCCAGCGAATTTGCTTGAATGGCGCGCCCGCCGATGGGTGCACTCTCTCCGACTGTGCCGAAGAGTGCCGCACGTGAGCGCGTGATGCCCCCCTCTCAGGATCCGTTATATGCGGGGCTCGGGCAAGCTGTCCGGATCGGGACGGAACTGCTTGCTGCGTTGATTGTCGGAGGGGGCTTGGGCTGGGTGGTCGACACCTACCTGCTGGATTCCAATCCCTGGGGGCTGGTTATCGGGTTAGGGTTGGGCGCTGGGGCCGGGGTGCGAAACGCCTATCGAGCCGCGCAGCGATGGCAGAGTTAACCTGAATCGTCCGACTGAAAAAGGATCATCGTGGAAGAAAGTCCGTTACATGCGTTTGAATTGCATGATCTGATTCCGCTCGTTCCGGCCGGGATCGACATCTCGATCAATAAGGCCGTGATCCTGATGTGGATCGTGGTGGGCCTCGTCGCGTTTCTGATGATCTCCGCCGCCGCGTCACGAAAGCTGGTTCCCGGCAAGTTGCAGAATATGGCTGAACTGATTGTGGAGTTCATTCGCGGGATCATTTTGGACACCATGGGCGAGGCAGGGATGAAGTTTTTCCCGCTGATCGCCACCCTGTTTCTCTTTATTCTGTTCGCCAACCTGCTCGGATTGATTCCCGGATCGTATACCGTGACCAGTCAGATCATCGTGACGGCGGTGTTCGCGGTCG
Organism: Nitrospira sp. CR1.2; assembly: GCA_014055495.1. GTDB lineage: Bacteria > Nitrospirota > Nitrospiria > Nitrospirales > Nitrospiraceae > Nitrospira_A. Next base: position 2,635 of record WIAG01000135.1, on the reverse strand, counting down.
GGATCTACGGACTGAGCCTGGTACTGGGTTTCTCCCTTCATGGAGCGAAATTCCTTGGCATTCTGGTCCCGCCGGGAACGCCGGGGTGGCTCCTGCCGCTCATGATTCCCATTGAGTTGATCAGTCAGCTGGCCCGACCCATCTCGTTGGCTGTGCGGTTATTTGCGAACATGACCGCCGGTCACGTCATCCTGGGTGTGCTGTTCGGATTGGCGATCAGCGGCGGGGTGCTGATCGGCTGGCTACCGTTTGCGTTTACGATCGCCATGAACGGGCTGGAAGTCGGCATTGCGTTTATTCAGGCCTATATTTTTACCGTGCTGAGCTGTGTCTATTTAGGGGATGCCGTGACCTTGCACGGTCACAGCGAGCACGCACACTAGGTTCGTTGTCTATAAACGGAGGAGAGGTTAAACAATGGATGCAGCAGCAGCAGCGTTGGTCGGTATGGGATTGGCGGCGGCGGGATTTGCCGGAGCCGGCGTGGGGATCGGGTACATCTTCGGAAAAATGATCGAGGCCGTGGCCCGACAGCCGGAAGCGGAAGGTCGCGTCGGCAAGTACATGTGGATCGGATTCGCACTCGTGGAAGCCATCGCACTGTACGGGCTGGTCATTGCGTTCATCATCATGGGCTTGCGCAAGTAGCGCCTGTATCGGTCGAGCCCTGGTGTTGGGCCCATGCCCGGCTCAGAACCCTCAACTCATTTGGGTAACAGACTATGCCTCAATTTGAATCACACTTCTTTTCGTCCCTGATCTTCTGGGAGATTCTCTCCTTCGGGATTCTGTTCTTTCTCCTCTACAAATATGCGTTCCCGAGCCTGTTGGGAATGCTCGAAGAGCGAGAAAAAAAGATCAAGGATAGTCTCGATCAGGCCGAGCGGCATCGTTCAGAGGCCGAGCGCAAGCTCAAGGAATACGAATCGAAGTTGGCAGCCGCAGCGAAGGAAGCCGAGGCGTTATTGGCTCAGGCGAAAGAACGCGCGCAGCGTATGATGGACGAAAACGAGCAGCGTATGACAGCGGATGCCGAGCGGATCAAGGGTGACGCGACTCGAGAGATCGAGGCCGAGCGCCGTAAGGCCGTTCAAGAGATCCGCTCACAGACGACTGATCTGGCGATGATGGTGGCGGAGAAGGTGGTCGGGCGAGCATTGACCGAAGGTGACCATCGCCGTCTCGCTGATGAAGCGCTGGACGCCCTCGCAAAATCTTATCAAAGCCGGAACTAATCGATTGCGCCGGGGGGGAGACTCACGCCCCCCTGGCGGTATCCTTCCAAATCCAGGGTGACAAAACGGTAGCCTGCTGCTTTTAAGGCTGCCACCAACCGTTCCCGCCGACCGGTCTCCAGCATCCTCGGCAGTTCTTCCACGGCGAGTTCGATCCTAGCCACTTCCTCGTAATCACGCACGCGGCAATGGCGAAAGCCTTCCTGCAGCAAGGCGGATTCTGCCTGTTCGACGCGCGAGAGCGTGCGTCGCGTAATGGTGATGCCACGCGGTACGCGTGAGGAGAGGCAGGCGGCGGCAGGTTTATCCCAATTTGAAAGGCCCAGCGATCGTGCCGCCTCGCGGATGTCGGCCTTGGTGAAGCCGGCTTCCAGCAACGGGCTGCGGACTCCTCGCTCGCGCGCGGCCTTGAGTCCCGGACGGTCGTCTCCCAAATCGTCGATGTTGGTCCCATCGACGATGCAGGTCGACTCACCCTCGCTCTTAAGCGAGCCCAGGAGAGCATACAGGTCGGTCTTGCAGTGATAGCATCGGGTGGCATCATTGCGGACGAAGTCGGGAATCTCCAGCTGGTCCGTCTCGACGACGCGATGCTGTGCGCCGATTTCCGTTGCGAGCTGCCGCGTCAATGCCAGTTCGGCTGCAGGAAGGGTGGGGGAGACGGCGGTGACACCGATGGCCCGCGCGCCCAGTTCATCATGAGCCAATTTGAGGACGAGGGAGCTGTCGACGCCGCCGGAGAACGCGACGATCACCGAGCCCATCTCTCGGAGAGCCTGCCGCGCTCGCACGAGTTTCTCGGTCACTGAGTGTGTGGCAATCATGGAGGTCCAGGGGGAGCGCGACTGTGCGCGAGTCGGAGCCGGCCGCCTACTGTTTGACTTTGGCTTTGGCAATCGACCCGACGACCACTAGTGCGTAGTGCTGCGGGTCGAGGTATTGTTTGGCCACGCGAAGCACATCGTCTTTGGTGACCTTTTCGATGGCCTTCGGATAACTCGTGAAATAGTCCAATCCAAGATTATACAACTCGACCTGGGCGAGGACGTTGGCCAATTTGGCGCTCGAATCGATCCGCAGCGGGAAGCTGCCGACGATGAAGGATTTGGCTTCGCCGAGCTCCTGATCCGTGACCGGAGCCTCGCGGATGGCCTTGATCTCCGTCAGTACACTCGCAATGGCCTGATTGGTGACGTCGGTTCGAGTCTGCAGGCTGATGAAGAAGGCGCCTGGCATGACCCGGGAGTCGAACTGGCTCATGATACCGTAGGCCAGGCCCTGCTTGTCACGAATCGAATCCATCAGGCGCGAAGAGAATCCTCCGGCGCCCAGAATATAATTCATGACCGTGATCGCGTAATAATCCGGGTTACTCCGGCTGATGCCGGTGTGGCCCAGCA
>WIAG01000050.1 GCA_014055495.1 Nitrospira sp. CR1.2 | reverse complement strand
GTCTGACATCGTGCGGGATCATCATGCAAGCACCCGATAAGCGCGCGCTTCCAGCTCCACCGGCGATGCCGGGACGTAAGACTGTGGCCGGTACGGATCGGGTAGGCGACAGAATGTTGCCGCCGTTGGAAGACCCGGCCGAGGCCCTGCGGTTTTGTCGCGCCCTGGCGTCGGCGCTTGAACGTAATCCTGACGGAGAGAGCCCTGCCCTCACATCGGCGCATTTCGCCGCCATGATGGGACAGGCGGAGCCATCGAACGGGTGCCCCGAGTTGTCCGTCGTCATTCCGGTGTTTAATGAGGCGGAGAATCTTCCTACTTTGTATGGCCGCCTCACCAGGGCGTTGATGAATCTCGGAATGGCGTATGAAATCGTGTTGGTGGACGACGGCAGCCGGGATGAGAGTCCGGAGATCTTGCGAAGGATGGAGGCGGAGGATCAACGGATCGTCATCGTGGAGTTTGCCAGGAATTTTGGACATCAGGTCGCGATCAGTGCCGGTCTCGAGCATAGCCGCGGCCGCGCGGTCTGCATCATGGATGCCGATTTGCAGGACCCCCCAGAAGTCCTGCATCTCTTCCTCGCAAAATGGCGCGAGGGGTGGGACGTGGTCTACGCGGTACGAACGGAGCGCAAGGAATGGTGGGGGAAGCGATTGGCCTATGCGGCGTTTTACCGGCTGTTGCAACGGGTCGCCAACATCGAGATTCCGCTCGATGCGGGGGACTTTTGCGTGATGGACCGGAAAGTGGTGGATATGCTGGTGCGGATGCCGGAACGGAATCGCTTTGTGCGGGGTATCCGTAGCTGGGTGGGCTTCAAGCAGGTCGGTGTGCCGTATGAACGTCACGCGCGGCATGCGGGAGCGCCCAAGTATACCTTCAGCAAGCTGATCTACCTCGCGCTGGACGGCCTGGTTTCGTTCAGCCACATGCCGCTCCGTGTGATCACGGTGCTGGGGTTTACCGTGTCCCTCCTGTCGTTCCTGGTGGCGCTGTTTTACCTGATCAAGAAACTGACCATCGGTGTCGGGGTCGCAGGATTTACCACGTTGGTTGTATCGATCTTCTTCCTTGCCGGTATTCAACTGATGACCATCGGCGTGATCGGCGAGTACATCGGACGGATTTCCGACGAGGTCAAGCACCGTCCGTTGTATGTGGCTCGCCGTGTGACGAGGAGATAATCGCCATTCGCATTCTGATGTTCGATAACGAGTTCCCACCCCTCGGGGGCGGCACGGGAGTCGTCAATTTTCATCTGTTGGAGGAGATGGCTCGGCGATCGGATGTGATCGTCGATCTCGTGACGTCCTCGCGCAGCCGGACGCGTGACGAAACAGAGCGGTTCTCCGAACGCATCACGATCTATAAGGTGCCGGTCGACAATCAGAACATCCATCATGCCACCAATCGTGAGCTGTTGCGGTATAGTTGGCGCGGTCTTCGTCAAGCCGGGCGACTGCTGTCTCAGCACCGGTACGACGTCAGCTTCGCCTTTGCGGGCGTACCGGCTGGCGCCATCAGCCTCGTGCTCCGTCTGACGCATGGCCTGCCCTATGTCCTGTCGTTGCAAGGGCCCGACGTCCCTTGGTTCGAAGCGCGCTACCACTCCCTCTACCCGGTGCTGACCCCGTTGATCAAATGGATCTGGCGGCGGGCCGGTGCCGTGACGGCGATCAGCGCGGAACAGGCGGCGCTGGCACATCGAACCATGCCGGAGCTGGAGTTGGTGACGATTCCCAATGGGGTCGATACCAGGGCGTTTGTTCCCGCCGAGAAGGCTCCGGCACGGCCCTTCACGATCATCTGTGTCGCCAGGCTGATCGAGCGCAAAGGGCAACACCATCTCCTGGAGGCCTTTGCGCGATTGCGCGCGGCGAGCACTGAGCCGCTCGCGCTGATATTCGTGGGGACCGGCGATGCCGAGCCGCAGTTACGCGAGCTGGCCCGGCGTGTGAAGGTGACGGACGTGGTCACGTTCAAGGGATTTGTCTCGCGCGAGGAGATGCCGGGTATGTATCACGGCGCGGATTTGTTTGTGCTGCCGTCCCAGCACGAGGGCATGTCGATCGCTCTGCTCGAAGCGATGGCGTCCGGGTTGCCGGTCGTGGTGACGGATACGGGGGGCACGGCGGAATTGGTGACGCAGGGAAAGAACGGCGAGATTGTGCCCTGGGCCGATGTGCCGGCACTGACCGCTTCGTTGCAGCGTTTGTTGAACGACGCCGACCGGCGCAAGCAGATGGGACAGGAGGGACGAACCCGCGCGCAGCAGTTCGGCTGGGCGGCTCTGGCGACACGGTATCTCGACGTGTGTGAAGGGGTGAGAATCTCGTCGGTTGAGCGCCAAAACCCTGCAGCCATGCGGTCGATGGGTCGACTCACCAAGGAACCACGGGTATGAGCCGACATCCGCGCGTGTGTATTCTCACCAGCCAGTACTTCGATTGGGGCATTTACGGCGGATTCGGCAGCATGTCCCGGAAGCTCGCGGAGAGTCTTGCCTCATCCGGCCACAGGGTCAGTGTCATCGTGCCCGGACGCCGAGGGCAACGGCCGATCGAAACTATCGGTGGGGTGGAGATTCGCAGTTTCTCACCGCGAAACGTCGTCGACGCCTGCCGTCTGATTCGAGCATCCAACGCCGATATTTTCCATTCGCAGGACCCGACCGTCTTGACCTATCTGGCGCAACGGATTCACCCGCGCCGCGCACATGTGGTCACCAGCCGCGACCCTCGGGAGCTGAGCGACTGGTGGGTGGAGTTTCTGTACGCCACTCCGATGCGTCGACTGCTGACGCCGCTCAATTACCTGACCGAATCCGGATTGCTGGTGAGGCAGGCGGTGCGTCGCGCGAACGCGGTCTATTGTCCCGCGCATTTCCTGAAAGAGAAGGTGAAGCGTCTCTACGGGCTCACGGAGTTACCGGCCCTGTTGCCCAATCTCATTGATGTGCCAACCGCGGTACCGCGGAAAAGCGACCGGCCCACGATCACGTTTGTGGCTCGTTGGGACAAACGCAAACGCCCCTGGCTGTTCTTGGAGTTGGCCGCGCAGTTTCCCGAGTATCGGTTCGTGGCCGTCGGAAAGGGCAGCGCCTCTGCGGAGACCGGTTTTGACGCGGAGTTGCGGCGGCGGTTTCGTGACGTGCCCAATCTCGAAATGCCGGGGTTGATCAATCGGTTTCGCGAGCCGGAACGGATGCAACAACTTCTCTCAGACACCTGGATTTTCGTGAGCACGGCGGTACGCGAAGGCCTCCCGCTGACCTTCCTGGAGGCGGCGGCCTATGGATGTCCGATCATCAGCCGCGTAGATCCGGACCAGTTCGCCACCCGGTTCGGGAAGCAGGTGCACGATGACGACTATGCCGCGGCGATTCGAAGTCTCCTTGCAGAAGCCCCGCTTGAGAAGGGCCGTGCGGCCTATGACTATGTGCGGGCGACGTACGAAACCTCCAGAGCCCTGGCCGCCCATCAAGAGCAATACGCACGCTTTGCTGCCTGAAGCGGGAGGGGCTGGCCGCGCATGAGCGACGGACGACGGAATACGTATGTCGGCAAAGGCGGTGTCCAAAGGAATTGTCTCCGTCGGTGGCTGGGCGATGGCCAAACTGGCGACATCGGCGCTCGTGTTGCCGGTGCTCGCGCGGTCCCTCGGCATCGAAGCCTACGGACAGTACGCCTACTACCTCGCCGTACTGCTCCTTGCCGCACAATGTGCCAACGTCGGGATGATGCAGACGATGACCAAGCGCATCGCCGAGCGCCCGCATGATGCAGAGTGGTGCCGTGCGGTCGCACGATCCGGAGCGCTCATCAACGGCACGGGAGTCTTGCTCGTCGGGTTGCTCGCCGGGTGGGCACTCTGGAGCACGGCCTCGCAAGGCGTCGGCGGAGGACCGATCGCCTTGGTCGTGGTCGGCGTGCTGGTGCTGGATCAAGCCTGGTTCTATGCGCGCGGCGTGTTACATGGGTTCCGATATGAGGAGCGGGCTGCGGTCCCCGCCATCACCGGCGTCCTCATCGCGGGACTGCTCGGCATGCTGGCGGCCATGAACGGCCTGGGCGTCGTCGGTGTGTTTGGCGGGTTGTTGCTCGCGGATCTCTATGTGGCGATTGTGTGTCTGCGGACGGTATGGCGTGCGCTGAAGGAAGGGCCGGCCGTGATCGCTGCCCAGCTTGCGCCTCCGAGCACGCCGAACCTCCTGCGGTTCGGCCTGTCGGCCATGCTCTTTTCCGTGCTCAGCATGGCGCTCTGTTCCCTGGACATCATTCTCGTGCGTCATTTGGCGGGAGAATCCCAGGCAGGTCTTTACGCAGCGGCGGTGCAGTGGTCGCAGTTTGTCTGGTTCATTCCCATTGCGGTCGAAGGGGTGATGTTACAAGCGACGGCGCGCTTGTGGGCGGAGGGGCGGGTCGACGAGGTGACCCGCCTGGTGAGTCGCCTCACACGGTATGTGATGCTGGGAACGATCTTCCTGCTGCTGCTGGTCTTTGTGCTGGCGGATCACATTGTGGCGATCTACTTTGGGCCGCAGTTTCGTGACGCCGCGCTGGGCTTGCGTCTGCTGGTTCCAGGCGCCTTCTGTTATGCGCTGGCCCGCGTGTTCTGGCCGGTGATCCAAGCGGGCGGAGGAGGTGCGCAGTTGATCCGCGTGATGGGGCTGGCCGTGCTGATCGATATCGGACTGTGCGTGATGCTGATTCCCGGGAGCGGCGCGGCGGGGGCGGCCGGCGCAACTTCGCTCTCGTTTGCCTCGGTGGCGATCGGGTATGCCTGGATCTTGGGGCGCAGGCGGGTGCATCCCTTCCTGGGATGTGCAGTCTTGCGCCTGCTGGGCCTTGTGCTGGCGACCGGCCTTGCCGTGGCCGGTCTGTCTGCGCTGGTGACGCCCCCGATCTTGGCCGTGTCGGCCGGGGTGTTCGGTGGACTGTTGCTGTATTGGGGGGGCGTGTTCGCCCTCGGCCTGGTGCAGGTCGACGAACTGGGATTGCTGGTGCAGAACCTGCCGGGCGTGTTTCGTCACGCGGGCGAGGCGATGTTTCGCCTGTCGGCGCCGTGGTTGTTGCGGTTGAGGGCCGCGGTATCGAATCAGGAGGCTGAAGTCGGAAATGCCCGCTGATCGACACACGATCTCCGTCGTCATTCCCACCCTGGGCCGGGAGACTCTGGCCTTGTGTCAGGCTGCGCTCGCGAAACAGACCAGAGCCCCCGATGAAATCATCGTCGTCCTCGACCGCGAGCGCAGAGGCGTGGCCTGGGGAAGGAATGAGGGCATTGCCCGGTCCACGGGGGATGTGATCGCCTTTGCCGACGATGACGGCATTCCCCCTGCGGACTGGCTGGAACGACTGGTCAGCGCGCTTGACCGCCACGACGCGGCTGTTGCCGGCGGCACCTTCCAGGAAACCGATCCGCTGCTGGATGCCATCCGCCGTCGCACCCCTCTGCCGATGACGGAACAGCTCGATCCGGGAGGGTTGGTGGGAAACACGGGGAACATTCTCTTTCGACGAGAGTGCCTGATGGTCTGCGAGCGGACCGATGGGTATGTCTTCAATCCTGCCTTTACCGGGGCGGGCGAAGACTGGGAATTGATTTGGCGCCTGCGGAAACGAGGGGCCAGAATGGTCTTCGTGCCCAATCCCGTCATCCATCTGCGCAGAGCGACGGGTATTCAGCATGTGCGGCATTCCTTCCAGCGCGGCATCGCGATTGCGACATTGTTTCGAGTGATGCGCGCGGATACCAGTGGGATCGTACCGCAGGATAGTTTGTTATGGGGAGAGGCCGGCAAGAAGACGAATCCGCGTTGGCTGAAAGCGGTGTGGTTGAAACTGGTGGGACCGTTTGCCCGGAAGGAGTTTCAGCATGCGCGCCATTTCTGGTGGTTCTGGCTGGGCGAAAAGTGCCAGGCCGCGGGATTCCTGTGGGGCCTGTGGCGAGGGGCTGGGGCACCATCAGGAATTTGCCGGAGTGAAGCGGCGCGATCAACCGCCGCTGCGCCGACGGAGAGCCGACCATGAGCGGCGTCCAGTTGCGGACAAGCGCCTGGTTCGGCGACGCTTCTCCGAGGATCGGATTTCCGGGGAGCGGGCGACGGTTCTCCTTCCAATCGCAACCGAGCGATGTCGGGAGGTCGGCGCGCAAACGCAGACGATGACCACGCGCCGGTCGTCGCCCGAACGCTGAAGGAGTGGAGGGCGTTGCTGTCTACGCTGCTTCGACCGCAGGGACGATTCCAGGACCTCACTTACAATGGCTATCGCTTCTACAGTTCCGACGCCGCCGGACGATCGGCACGATGTGCTTGCTCAGTCGCTCGACGCCGGGAAGGCCGGCGCTCTCCCTGCAACCGGTTCTGTGACCGAACGGATCAATTCCGCCTCCTGGATCGTGGACGCTACGGTTGCCGGTGTGTTGGTTTTCATTATCTTTGCCAGCGGCCTGATCCATATCGAGAGTTTCCCGCCTTTGTGGTTCGATGAAGGTTGGACGGTCTGTGTCGCGCGGACCTGGGTGGAACTGGGACACTACGGGTGCTTGTTCAAGGGCGAGCCCGCGCCACCCTCATTGGCTGCGCACTTTCCGGTTGTGGCCTCCGTGGCTGCGGGTTTCGCCCTGTTCGGCGTGGGTGTGTGGCAGACGCGATTGGTGGGTCTGCTATTCACGTTCGCGGCGTTCCTGCTGCTCTATGCCGTGACTCGGCGCCTGTATGGCCGATCGATCGCGATGGCGGGCGTGGCGCTGTTGATCCTCGTTCCGTTGAAGTGGTCGATTCATCCCCTCTATATCGGCCGACAAGTCCTGGGCGAGATGCCGCTGTTGTGTTTCCTTCTGGCCGGCTTTCTCTGCGTGCTCAAGAGCACGAATCGGCCGCTCTGGCAGGTCGCTGCGGTGGGATGTTGGGCGCTGGCCTGGATGACCAAGACGCAGGTCGCGCCGTTTTTGCTTGTTTCTGTTGCCGGTACCATGGCGATCATGAGTCTTCGGGGCGATTGGCCGCTCGTCGGACGGCTGGCCGTTGCCGTCCTCGGTTCGTGGGGCGGGTGCCGGCTTCTGATCGCAGCCAAGGATTGGCTGTTGGCCGGCCACATCCTGCCGCATCCGCCTGTAACCGGAATGACCGAAGCCATTGCGTTGGTGTTCGTCCCGTCCATTCGTCTGGAGACCATGCAGTACCTGTTCGTATTCTGGCCGGAGTATCCGTTCGGCCTTGCCTATGCTGCCTGGCGCGTGCGGCGGGCTCTGGGCTCCGGCTGCAAGGCATCTATCGAGCAAACGGTGCAAATCATGCTGTTGCTGTTGGCCGGAAGCTGGCTGGCCTGGTTCGCGTTTCTTTGCGCCGGTGAACCGCGTTATGCCCTGCCGGGATTGTTCTTGGCTGCGCCTTTCACGGCAGCGCTGCTGTGCGATCTCACAGGCGGGTTCAACGTGTCGTTCCTGGCAAGCAGTCTGACCGGGCTGTTGCGAAGCAGGCGCCTGACAAGTGAGGGAATCAAGGCCGTCGCCGTGGTCCTGTTGTTGGGGGTGATGGGGTGGGTCGCCCTGCAGGAGCGGTATGCGTTCCGGGCGCGGGAGGATCATCGTGACCTGTTTGCGGTGACCCATTATCTGAATACGGCCACGCCGCCGACGGCCGTCATCGAGACGTATGACAGCGAACTGTTTCTCTTTCTGAATCGACCCTATGTCTACGCTCCACCCCGCATCCTGGTCGACATCATTCGGCGTGAGCAGGGCCAGGCGCAGGCGATCACCTACGATCCCCTGGAGAACAAGCCGGATTTTCTGGTGGTCGGGGAGTATGGCCAATGGGCCGGGTTCTACAAGCCGTTGATCGCGCAAAACCTGGTGCGGCTCGTCGCGAGCATCGGGCATTATCGGATTTATGAGCCGGTCCGCCCCTGAGAGCTACCCGTTCACCAAACCGCCATTTCCCTGAAACTCCCTCTCCTTGGCTGTGCACCGGGCCGAATTATTATTTCCCCCCCCCGTCGCTGATGCTCAACCGGATGAAGGTGAGGCAATCCCGAGCCGGACAAGCAACGGCGGCAAGTCGATGCCACGCTTCTGCTAAGGCCAGCGCTTCTGAAGTGGGGTCAAGTCTTGAATCTTGCTCTGTTTCCGCTCGGCATGTTTGCTCACGAGAGATGGCTCGCCCGCTCCGGGTCCAATTTGACGGGAGGTGCACCGAGGCGATGCGGGGTACGGCCATCAGGCGGGCCGCCCCCGGTTTGGATACAGCGATCGGGGATAGCGCATGTGCCGGGAGTCTTTTATCGTATACAGGGTTGTTCTGTTCGGTAGGGAGCAGCGGTGGCCGGCTGGTCGTTGTTGTAACGAAGTGTGGCTGCGTTGTCGTTGCACCGACTGGACACACCTTTGCACCGCCCCTGGGTGCTTGTCGGGCGGGCTATCCGCGGCCGATGGCGTATGAAAACCAGAATGGTCTGGCAGGTTTGTTACCGCAGATAGCGATCAATGCTGAGTGCGCCGTGGAAAACGCCGAGGACGTCGATCACTCCTGAATCTTTGATCACGTAGGCGATTCGGTAGTGTCCATGAAGAAGGATGCGGATGTGTCGGTCTGGCCGTTGCCAGTACCGGTAGCCTGATTCAGGGAACTCTCTGAGGATCTCTGCCTTCTGGTAGAGCGTTTCAATGGTGCGGGTGGCTGCGGTAGGATTATCGTGCGCGATGAAGTCGTGGATATCGCGCAACTATCCTTCGGATTCGGCGGTCCAGGTTAGTTCCGCCATGTCTCGATCCGGCGTCCCATCTCCTCGTGGCTGATGGTCCTTCCCGCATCGGAGTCAGCCAGCCCTCTATCCACCATTTGTGCAAGAGCAAGTTCACGGAGGATCTCCTCATAGGAGCTGTCATCCGGTTGGTCCTGTAGAATCTTGGCGATCTGCTCCTTGGCTGAAGGCATGCGCATCTCCTGTCGTGACGGTTCATGGGCAAAAATCTGTTTGTGAGCTGAATCAGGCGTCGCAAATGAGAATAGGGGGAAGGCCGTTGATTTACAACAGGTCGAGGGGTTGCTAGTATCCCCCGCATGAAACTACCCGTTGTCCTGCTGTGGGCGGTCCTCTCTCTCCTTGCGGCTGTGGCGCTTGCCCATGTCGTTGGTGTCATCAATCCATCTGAAAAGGTGAACGGGCTGTGGCTGGTCGTCGCAGCGGCCTGCATCTATGTCTTGGCCTTTCGATTCTACGGCCGGTGGTTGGCGCGTCACGTCGTGCAGTTGGACGATAAGCGTCTGACTCCTGCTGTGCGGTTGAACGACGGGGTGAACTTTCATCCCACGAACCGGGTGGTGTTGTTCGGCCATCATTTTGCCGCGATCGCGGGTGCGGGCCCACTGCTCGGGCCGGTTCTGGCCGCACAATTCGGATTTCTCCCCGGGTTTCTCTGGCTGGTCATCGGTGCGGTCCTGGCGGGAGCGGTGCAGGACTTCATCATTTTGGTCGCGTCGATGCGGCGTAACGGCCGCTCGTTACCGGAGATCGCCCATGACGAGCTGGGCTCCATTACGGGCACGGCGACCGCGGTGGCGGTGCTGTTCATCGTGGTGGTGGCGCTGGCGGGGCTGGGTTTCGCGGTGGTCAACGCGCTGTACCACAATGCCTGGGGCACATTCACCATTGCGATGACCATTCCCATCGGGTTCATCATGGGATTTTATCTCCAGAAGTTCCGCCCCGGCGCGGTGGCTGAAGTGTCGGTGATCGGGGTGGTGCTGTTGGTGGCGGCGGTGCTCTTCGGGCGTGTGGTCGGGCAGTCGTCTCTTGCTTGGCTCTTCGAGTTCGAGAAGCCGGCGCTGGTCTGGTTGCTGGCCGGGTATGGTTTCCTGGCTTCGGTGTTGCCCGGCTGGATGTTGTTGGTGCCGCGCGGCTATCTCTCGACCTTCATGAAACTGGGCGTGGTGTTTCTGCTGGGGTTCGGGGTGATCCTCATGGCTCCGACGATTGAAATGCCGCGCGTGACGCAGTTCGCCGACGGCGGCGGCCCGATTATTCCGGGCACGTTGTTTCCGTTCCTCTTTATTACTATCGCCTGTGGCGCGGTGTCGGGATTCCATTCGCTGGTGTCGTCCGGCACGACGCCAAAAATGATCGAATTGGAGTCGCAGGCGGTAGTGGGATATGCGGCGATGCTGTTGGAAAGTTTCGTGGGCGTGATGGCGCTGATTGCGGCCTCGGTGCTGATTCCCGGTGACTATCTGGTGATCAATACGATGTTATCGGCCGAGACCCTGACGGCCATGGGTTTTGCGCCATCCCGGATCGCGGAGTTGTCGCAACTGGTCGAAGTCAATGTCGCCGGGCGACCCGGTGGCGCCGTGTCATTGGCAGTGGGGATGGCATCCATTTTTGCCGCGCTGCCCGGCATGTCCGGCTTGATGGCCTATTGGTATCAATTCGCGCTGGTGTTTGAGGCGCTGTTCATCCTGACGACGATCGATACGGGCACGCGCGTGGCGCGCTATCTCATTCAGGAGATGGCGGGGCGGGTGTACACGCCGTTCCGGCAGATGAACTGGTGGCCGGGGGTGTTGCTGAGCAGCGCCTTCGTGGTGGGGGCCTGGGCCTATTTGATCGGGACCGGAAGCATTTCCACGATCTGGCCGATGTTCGGGGCGGCGAATCAGTTGTTGGGGACGTTGGCCCTCTGCATCGCGACTACGGTATTGATCAAAATGTGGAAGTCATCGTATCTCTGGGTCACGGCGCTGCCGATGTTGTTTGTCGGGGGGATTACCTTGGCCGGTTCCTATGAGATGTTCTGGATGTTCCTGGCAAAAGCGGCGACCCTTGCGGCCGGGCAGGCCGTTGCGCTCTATCTCGACGCCGTGCTCGTCGCGGTCGTGGCGGTTCTGGGGATCGTCGTCTTGAGCGACAGCATGAAGCAGTGGTATGGGTATGTGGTGTTGAAGCGCCCCTTCCGCAGCAGCGAAGTGGTGGCACTGGCCGGTGGCGGCTCAGCCGGTCGCGCGCAGACGGCCGTTCATCGGCATGACGAGGGCCGGTTTACGTTGCCGCCCGGTGGGGGCTGTTGCTAAGCGCGAAGCGACGGGCGGACAGGCAGAAGGAGGAGAGATCGTGGCTGACCAATCATCGTTCGATGTGGTGTCGGAAGTGAATATGCAGGAGATGAAGAACGTCGTCGACCAGGCGACGAAGGAAATCAAACAACGGTTCGATTTCAAGGATTCCAAGACCGAGCTGACGTTGAAGGAGAAAGAAAAGGAACTGGTGGTGCTCTCCGACGACGAGTACAAGCTCAATGCGGTCATTGAAATTATTAAGACCAAGTGTGTGAAGCGCGGGGTCTCGCTGAAGGCGTTCGAGTACGGCAAAATCGAGGAGGCGCTCGGCGCTACAGTCCGGCAGGTGATCAAGATTCAAAGCGGTATCTCATCGGAGAAGGCCAAGGAAATCACCAAGGCCGTGAAAGAATCCAAGATAAAGGTGCAGGCGCAAATTCAAGGCGAGCAGGTGCGCGTAATCAGCAAGAGTAAAGATGATCTGCAGACGGCGATTGCCTTCCTCAAGGGGAAGGATTTTGGGATTGATCTTCAATTCACCAACTACCGCTAACCTGGGATGGTGAAACAGGCCTCCAGCTTCGTTCTCGCGTCGCTCAGGCGCTCGACGTACAAGGAGTGCGCCTCGCCCCTTCTCTCGCTGCGGCCTGGCTGGGTGACCTGTTTGACCATCCCATAGAGTATCCGCCAATTTCAGCATGGCCAGACTTCGCATCTGTTTGATGTTTCTAGTGCTGTTCATCGGCGGCTGCGGCGGCAACGACCCGGTCGTCGTCATTCAGCTGCATCCCACTAATCCCGACCTTCTCTACATCGCGACCAACGATTACATTTACAAGTCTCGTGACGGGGGCAAGACCTGGAGCAATCTGTCGAAAGGCATGAGCCATTCGCGAGTGATTGCGATGGCAATCGATCCGTTGTATCCCGCCACAGTGTATGCCGGTACCAAAGGCGACGCGGTGTACAAGAGTTATGACGGCGGCCAGCGCTGGACGTCGATTCGCGCCGGCCTGGACGATGCCACGATCTCGTCCGTCGTCAACCAGTTCGTGTTCGATCCCGCGGACGATACCCACATTTTTCTGGCCACCACGATGGGAGTCTTCGAATCGAAGAACGCGGGCGAACGCTGGGTGAAGAAGATGGACGGCATGAAGGAAGTGCTGATGGTCGTCACGTTGGGGTTAGATCCGTTGCACCCGTCGGTGATGTACGCCGGCACGAGCGGCGGTGTGTACAAGACGACGAATCAGGGGGCGCATTGGGTGCAAGTGAATGCGGGACTCGTTCCCGAGGGGATGGTCAAGACTTCACGCGCGCTGGGCGTGACGTCCGTGCAGGTCGACCCGTTCGCACCCGACACGGTGTATGCCGCCACGTTGGCGGGGCTGTATAAAACCACCGACGGCGCAGCCTCCTGGGTGCGTATCGGCGAGTCGCTGCAGGATCAAATGATCGTGGCCATGGTGCTTGATCGTGCGCGTCCGGGCGTGATTTATCTGGCAGGGCGGGATGGCATTCACCGAAGTGAGGACGGAGGCAGGAGTTGGGTGTCGCTGAATGAAGGGCTCACGACCACGAACATTCGGTCGCTTGCGCAGAGCGCCACAGATGCCAAGGTGTTCTATGCCGGCACGAACGGCAGCGGTTTGTATAAGAGTCTCGATGGGGGGGCGCATTGGGAGGCGTTGCCCTCGGTGTTTCCGAGGGAATAAGCTTAGCCTCCCGTCACGGAGTGTCGTCTAGCGGCGGGATTGACTGTTGAGCGACGAGTCGCCGATGGATGGACCGACGCCGCGCAATTGCACGGAGGAGGAACCCTCGGCATTTTCGCTGCCGCCGATCTCGAAACCGGATGCATTCGGCAGGCTGGTGTCCTGAGTCTGCGCGCCGATACGATCCGGTAACACCGAGTCCTTGAGGCTTTCGCCGCGGCGAGGACGCAGAGACTCGTTCACATTGCTGTACGGCGAGACCGTGGCTCCGATGTCGGCGCCGAAGCTTGGATTGAGGGATCGATTCAAATTGGTGTTTTCGATGTCTCCGCCGATTCTGGTCGGGATGGTGGTGTCCTGGATGTCCATGCCTGTCGGTGCTGAGACCGGTGGCCTCTTGGCCCGAACGTCATGGGCAATGGCGTCGCGTTCTTCGTCGATGCGCCGTGCTTCTCTCCCGCGCTGCTCATAATCCAATGAATCGAGCTTCTCGAATCGCTCACCCAGGGCCTTGATGCGCGTCTTGATTTTCGTGAGGTCGTCCCGAGCGATGGCGACCGTTCCGACGATTTCGCTGAGTGTCCACTGGCGCGCAAACGTGCCGAGTTTCGGCGATTGCCCGGGGCCGCCGCCCAGCCCGGCTGCCCCGCTCCCCACGCCGAAGCCCGCACTGTTGTAGATACCTTTTTGTTGCACCGACATCAGAATGTGATTCGACTGTTCCAGGAGTTCGTCGATGCGTTCGACGGAATCGAACTCGCCGGCGCAGCATGCCAGAAACTCGCGATACTCGCGGGTAAACTTTGAAGCTTCATTCTGGATATCGACGATCTTGAGAGGCTCCTTCGGAGGGGAGGCATCATGATCAGATGGATCCAGTTTCTCCGGTTTCTTCGCGTCGCGATCCTCATCGTACAGAGCCGTGCAGCCTGCCTCGGGAGTGGCGGTGATCCGCTTGTCTGCCGTGCGGTCCGGGCACCAATAGATTTTCCCGGGCCGGTTTAACGGGTTGTCGGTTCGGAATTCTCCTGCCTGCACGGAGGGCAGCGGGCCTAGCAGGAGAAGCCCGGCAAGCAGCGGTGTGAGTGAGTGTGGATGGTGGTTCAATATGGTGTGCATCATGATGTGATGATGCCCCGTGGCCGACATTGTGTCAACGAAAGGGGCGAATTGTGATGTGGTTGAAATGCCCGTCGTCGTTCGTTACCCTCCGGCCAAGTCCATCTCGACCACGTCCATTGTAGAGAGGGTGCTTCATGCCTGTGATTTACATCGAGGAAGTGGCTGCGCATGCCGGCCAGGAAGTGACGATTCGTGGGTGGCTCCGTAGTCGACGTGATAAGGGCAAACTCCACTTCCTGATCCTGCGGGACGGGACCGGCGAGATGCAGGCGGTCGTCAGCAAGGGGACGGTCGGCGACGAGCAATTTGCGCGATCGGCGGAGCTCACGCAAGAATCGAGCGTTGTCGTGACCGGCACATTGCGGCAGGATGCGCGCGCGCCGGGCGGCTTTGAACTCGATGTGTCGGGGCTTGATGTGCTGCAGGTCGCTGAACCGTTTCCGATCCAACCCAAAGAGCATGGCACGGGATTTTTGATGGAACACCGTCACCTCTGGCTGCGTTCCAGCCGGCAACATGCGGTTTTGCGTATTCGGCATGAGATCATTCGCGCCTGCCGGAACTTCTTCGATGATCGGGGCTTCACACTGGTCGATGCGCCGATTTTCACGCCCAATGCCTGCGAGGGGACGACGACTCTGTTTCACACGCAGTATTTCGATGAGACCGCCTATTTGACTCAGAGCGGTCAGCTCTACAGTGAAGCCACGGCTGCCGCATTCGGAAAGGTGTATTGCTTCGGCCCGACATTTCGTGCGGAGAAGTCCAAGACGCGCCGGCACCTGATGGAGTTCTGGATGGTGGAGCCGGAGGTTGCGTTTGCCGAGCTGGCGGATATGATGGATCTCGCCGAGCAGTTTTTATCTCATATCGTGGCCGCAGTGCTGAAGACGCGTCGTGCCGAATTACGTGTGTTAGAGCGGGACATTGCGAAACTGGAACGCGTGACGGCGCCGTTTCCGCGCATCACGTATGAAGACGCTATCGATAGGCTTCAGCAAAAAGGACTTCCGGCAAAACCGGGAGACGATTTTGGCGCCGATGACGAAACGATCTTGTCGAAAGAGTTCGATCGCCCCGTGATCGTGCACCGATATCCCGCGGCGTTGAAAGCCTTCTATATGGAAACGGACCCGCAACGCCCTGATCTTGCGCTGTGCATGGACGTGTTGGCTCCGGAAGGATACGGCGAAATCATCGGTGGTGGGCAGCGTATCCATTCGCACGAGAAATTATCGGCGCGCCTCCGTGAACACCATCTGCCGGTTGACGCGTTTCAATGGTATCTGGACCTTCGTCGCTATGGTTCGGTCCCGCACGCCGGGTTTGGAATGGGAATTGAGCGGGCCGTGGCCTGGATTTGCGGGCTCGAGCACGTACGCGAAACCATCCCCTTCCCAAGAATGCTGTACCGGTTATATCCCTAGCCCGCATGATTCAAGAGCGCGTCTGCTCCAATTGCCGATCCGCTGCTGCAACGAGCCTTCGGCCGGTGGGTTCACCCCTCGGTTCCGGCCGCCTCACCGACTCGGCGGCGCGCACAGATGTGGCGCTCTTTCTTCATCGCGCCGTGCGCCCCTCGACGTACTGCATGAGTACGCCTCGGTCCTCCTCCGTGTCTGCTCCAGCCCGCTCAATGCTGGTATTCGTATCTCTCTGATTTCGGGAGACGACCCTGTAGCGCGGGGAGTTTTTCCCGCGGGCATCCACAGGATAGTGGGGGTGTTTCCCACAGATTTGTCCACAATTGTGGATAACTTCTCGCCGAGATCTCGCGAGGAGTCTTCCTGTCAAAATCCGACAATATTCTTGATAAATTAGGGCAAAATCTGTTGACAGCTGTTTGGTTGGGTGTATACTCCAGCCAATGTGCGGGGTAAAGTGGGTGGAAATGGATAATGAATTCTGCTCGCGAATCCCATGAGCCGGTTTTAGTCGACGAGATCTTGTTCTGGCTGCAGTGCAAACCCGGTGGTGTGTACGTGGACTGCACTCTTGGATATGCAGGGCTCGCGACTCGGATACTCGAACGCACCGCGCCGAATGGCATGCTCCTGGGCATTGATCGCGATGCGGCGGCGCTCTCGGAATCGCGGTTGCGGTTACAGGATGTGCTGTCTCGCGTGCATCTTCGGCACGCAAACTTCTCAGAGCTCAAGGCCGTGGTCGCCGACAGTGGATGGTCGCAGGTGGACGGAGTGATCTTCGATTTGGGCGTGTCCTCTCCGCAGCTCGATCGTCCGGAACGAGGGTTCAGCTTCAGAGAGGACGGCCCACTGGATATGCGCATGGATCAGCGAGAGGGGCGCACCGCCGCAGACCTTGTGCGCGACCTGCCGGAGAGTGAGTTAGCCGATCTCATCTATCAGCTCGGTGAAGAACGATATTCACGCAGAATCGCTCGCGCGATCGTCCAGGCCAGGACGCAGCGTGTGATCCGCACGACATGGGAATTGGCAGCGGTGGTCGAGCGGGCTGTGCCTGCCTCGTACCGGCATGGACGAATTCATTGTGCGACCCGGACATTTCAAGCGCTGCGAATCTCGGTCAACCGCGAGTTGGACGTGCTTGAGCCGGCGCTTCGCGATGCCGTCGATCTTCTCGTGCCGGGCGGTCGGGTCTGCGCCGTCTCGTTCCATTCGCTTGAGGACAGAATTGTGAAGCATACATTTCGGGCGATGGCCAATGGGCCTGAAGCGTCAGTGGCCGTGTTGACGAAAAAGCCGGTTATCGCCTCGGAGGACGAACGTCATCATAACCCTCGTTCGCGCAGCGCAAAACTGCGTGTCGTGGAACGGATTGCCAAGGAGTCTCTATCATGAAAGCCGTCGCCTTTGCCGCGGTCACGTCGCTGGTGTTGCTCTTCGTGTGGGAGCGGGTGGATATCGTTCGCATCGGCTACCATATCGAGCGGCTGAAGACGCAGAAGGTCCTTCTGGAACGTGAGCGTGATGAACTCCAGGTGAAACTGTCCGGGTTGACCGCACCGGAGCGTATCGCACGGCTTGCGAGCGACAAATTGGGGATGATGCAGCCGGAAAAGGGGCAGGTCGTCGTCGTCAATATCGAGCCGGAAGCGCCGGCAAACCCGATCGCGGCTGAGGGTGAGATGCGGATCGCGAAAAACATGGTTCCTCGGAGAGTGCGGTAGTGACCGGGGCTTCCTTTCGTGGGCGGCGGATTGTGGTGGCCTGTGGGCTCGTGCTGGCGTTTGTCGTCGTCATCGTTCGTCTCGTGAATTTGCAGGTGCTGCAGGCTGCGGCCTTGACGGTGAAGGCCGATCGGCAGCACCAGAAGAACGTGACGTTGGAAGGGGCGCGCGGCACGATTTACGACAGAAACAGCAAGGTCTTGGCGATGAACATGGATGTCCCGTCGGTGTTCGGCGTGCCGGCCTCGCTCGGGAACCCCGCTGCGGCGGCGCGCAATCTCTCGCCGATTCTGCACGTGAAGGCGACGGAGCTTGAAAAGAAGTTGAAGCAAGAGCGGCACTTTGTCTGGCTGGCGAGGAAGCTCGACCCGGAGCAGGGGCGTCGGCTTGAGCGGCTGGGGCTTGAGGGGGTCGGTGTGGTGATGGAGGGGCGTCGCTTCTATCCGAAGGGGCCTCTGTTGTCGCATGTGCTGGGATTTGCGGGAATGGACGATCGCGGATTGGAAGGGGTGGAGCTGCGCTACGACCAGTATCTGCGGGGCGAAAAGCGGGCGGTGGTGCTGCAGCGTGATGCCTTGGGCCGGGCGGTCTTTCCCAAGGGTTTGAACGAGGAAGGCGCAGCAGCCGGACATAGTCTGACCCTGACCATCGACGAAGTCATTCAGTACATTGCCGAGAAAGAGTTGGACGAGGCCGTGAGTCGGGCCAACGCCAAGTCCGGCACGCTGATCGCGATGGATCCCAAGACCGGCGCCGTGCTCGCAATGGCGGTGAGTCCACGGTTCGATCCGAATACGGTCGGTGCCCTGGCTCCGGACCGGTGGCGGAATCGCGCGTTGACCGACACCTACGAGCCCGGCTCCACGATGAAGAGCGTCATTGCCGCGGCAGCACTTGAAGAAAAGGTGATGACGCCCGGCAGCATGATTTACGGTGAGAACGGCCAGTTCTCGATCGCTAACACGGTCATCCACGACCACGAGCGGGCAGGGTGGATGACCTTCGCGCAGATGATTCAAAAGTCGAGTAATATCGGGGCGGCCAAGGTCGGCATGGCGCTGGGTGAGTGGCGCGTGTACGACTACTTGAAGGAGTTCGGTTTTGGAGACAAGACCGGCATCGATTTGCCCGGCGAGACGGCAGGCCTGCTGCGCGGTCCCCGGCAATGGGGAAAACGGTCGTTGGCATCCATCTCGATGGGGCAGGAAATCGGCGTCACTCCGCTGCAGATGGTGACGGCGGTCTCAGCGATCGCCAATGGCGGCGTGCTCATGAAGCCGTACGTGGTCTCTGAAGTTCGTAACGCCAAGGGGCAATTGGTGGCGCAGACGATGCCGCAGGCGAAACGGCGAGTTATCTCGGCTGATACCGCCAGAACCTTGACGACATTGCTTGAGGGGGTCGTGACCGGCGGGACCGGCGGAAAAGCGGCCATTCCCGGCTTCCGTGTGGCAGGTAAGACCGGAACCGCCCAGAAGGTTGATCCCCGCACCGGCAGGTATTCGCCGGCCCTTTCGGTCGGGTCGTTTCTGGGGTACGTCCCTGCAGAAGATCCGCGATTGGCGATGATTGTCGTCATCGACGAGCCGCGCGGCGAAGCCTGGGGCGGCGTGGTGGCGGCGCCGGTGTTTCGGCGCGTGGGTGAGCAGGTGTTGAATTATCTCGGTGTCGCGGTGGATGAACCGGTCAAGCTGGCTATGGCGGCCTTGGAATCCTGAGATGACGCTGGACGACCTGATCAGCCCGATTCACGCGCGCCTTGGCGTGTTGGAGCGGAGCGGCAATCAGCAGGTCGCGATTACAAATGTGACCGATGACTCCCGGAGCGTCCAACCGGGATCTCTCTTTGTCGCCGTGCCGGGTGAGCGGGTGGATGGGCACGATTTTGTGGATCGTGTGTTGGCTGCAGGAGCAGCGGCCCTGGTGGTCGGGCGTGCCGTAACGACCGGCGCGACTCCGACCATTCGCGTAGAGAATTCGCGGGCCGCGTTGGGCGTCATCGGCAGCCGATTTTATGGTGACCCATCCTTCGCCCTCCGGATGATCGGCGTGACCGGGACGAACGGCAAGACCACGACGACCTACGTGGTCAAGACTATGCTGGAGGCGGCCAAGCGCCAGGTCGGTCTCATCGGGACGGTGGCCTACCTTGTGGGGAAGGAGTCGATTCCCGCTTCGCATACGACGCCCGGCGCGTTGGAGTTGCAGAAATTATTTGCACGAATGGTCGAGAAGCGGTTGGATACGGTCGTCATGGAAGTGTCGTCTCATGCCTTGGCACTGGATCGAACCTCCGGGTCTGAGTTCGATGTCGCGGTATTTACGAATCTGACGCAGGACCACCTCGATTTCCATCTTGATATGGAACGCTACTTTCAATCCAAGCAGAAGCTCTTCGTGGAATTGGGGCAGTCGGGGGCACGCAAGCCACGCAAGCGGGCAATCATCAATATCGACGACCCCTGGAGTGGCCGGCTACGCGAGGCCTGTACGGTCCCTGTCTGGACCTATGGATGTGGGGCGCAGGCGGATCTTCGCGCGGAGGCCGTGCGGTTGTCGGCAGCGGGGACGGAGTTCACGCTACGCAGCCCGGCGGGGACATGCACGATTCAGAGTCGGTTGGTCGGCGAGCACAATGTCTACAACCTGCTTGCCGCTATCGGCGTCGTCTTGCACGAAGGATTGACGCTCGATCACGTGCGTATGGCCGTAGGGGCGGTGTCGAATGTGCCCGGACGATTCGAACGAGTTGAAGCAGGGCAGGACTTTACGGTCGTCGTGGACTATGCCCATACGGAGGACGCCCTCGTGCGGCTGCTGACCGCGGCGCAGGCGCTCCGCACCGGGCGCATCATTACCGTCTTCGGTTGCGGCGGCGATCGGGATCGCACCAAGCGCCCGAAGATGGGGCGTGCGGCCGTGCAGTATAGTGATGTGGTGATCCTCACGTCCGACAACCCGCGCACCGAAGATCCGGCCGTGATCCTTCGTGACGTCGAAGTGGGAGTGAAGGAGGCGCTCGCGAATCGAGGTCATGTGCGCTATCAGATGCTTGCCGATCGGCGGGGGGCGATTGAAGCCGCCATTCGTGAGGCGAAGGCAGGCGACATGGTGTTGATCGCCGGGAAAGGGCACGAAGATTATCAGATCGTGGGGACGACGAAACATCATTTCGATGATCGGGAAGTCGCGCGTGAGATGATCGGCACGCTTCGATCCTGAACCTCAGCGGGGGAGCACATGCGGGAACCGGGCAGCCGCGGCAGTATGGCGTTGTTTACCGTCGAAGAAATCTGTGAAGTCCTGAGCGCCAAGTCCCCGGCGGGGCTGGCGTCCCAGGATACGAAGCAACGCATCCGGCGTGTGGTGACCGATTCACGACTGGTGCGAAAGGGTGATGTGTTCATCGCGTTTCAGGGGGAACGCATGGATGCGCATGCCTTCGTACCGAAGGCCTTCTCGCAGGGCGCCGTCTGCGCGATCGTGCAGGAAGGGTATCGCCTGCCGCCGATGCGTAAACGCGGCGGCGCCCCGATCCTGGTGGAAGTGCGGGACACGCTTGAAGCTTTTCAGCGGCTGGCCACGCACTATCGCAACCGTTTCCCGATTCCGGTGATCGCCATCACCGGGAGTAACGGCAAGACGACCACGAAGGAGATGGTGGCCCATGTGGTCGCGCAGCGATGGAAGACGCTCAAGACGGAAGGCAACTTGAACAATCGTATCGGCGTGCCGCAGACCTTGTTTCAACTTGCCCCGCGCCATCAGGCTGCGGTGATCGAAATGGGTGTGGATCAGCAAGGCCAGACGACCAGATTGTGTGAAATCGCCAGGCCGACCGTCGGAGTAATCACCAATATCGGGCCGGATCATTTGGAATTCTTCGGCAGTATGGAGGGGTCTGCGCAAGCCAAGGCGGAGTTGCTGGATCACCTTCCGCAGGACGGGGTCGTCGTATTGAATGCCGACGATGAGCATTTTGAATATCTTGCCTCCCGGGCTCAATGCCGGGTGGTGGCATTCGGCACGTCGGCGAAAGCCGCCGTTCGCGCTGCGAATGTTCGTGCCGATGACAAGGGTGGGACGACGTTCGGGCTCATCCTGCCGGGAAAAAGCCGGCAAACGGACGTGCGGATTCGAGTGCAGGGCCAGCATAATGTGAGTAACGCCTTGGCGGCAGCCGCCGTGGGGCATGCCTTAGGCTTGTCGGGCGCCGCCATTGCGGAGGGGTTGGCGAAGTTCCGTCCGGCCGCCATGCGATCGCAAATCAGCAGCTCCCACGGGGTGCAGGTCATTAACGATTGTTACAACGCCAATCCGGCTTCCATGAAGGCGGCGATTCAGCTCCTGGCCGAGTTGGGGCGAGGGAAACGATCCATGGCGGCTCTGGGCGACATGCTGGAACTGGGCGCCGACACCAAGCGGATGCACCGCGACGTGGGGGCGTTTCTGGCTGCGCAGGGGATCGGGCATCTGCTGGCTTGCGGCGGGTTGGGGCGAGAACTGGCAGAGGGCGCCCGCCAGGCCGGCATGCCGGCCGACCGGATCACCGAGCATCCGGATGCACAGGCGGCCGCGACGGCTTTGGCACGGATGGTGCGGCAAGGCGACGTGGTCTTGGTCAAGGCTTCACGCGGGATGCGAATGGAGCAGGTGGTGGACGCCTTGACCGGCATGCGGCGGGTGGCGCGAAAAGCTTGTTAAACACCGGAAGAGACAGAGGACATTGAGGGCCTGCTGATCGAAAGCGGGCAAAGTTGCCGTAGGATGTTATACAACTGGCTGTATCCACTTCACACGCAGTTTTCGTTTCTGAACGTGTTCCGGTACCAGAGTTTTCGCATTATTTACGCTGCGGTCACGGCGTTTCTGATCGCGTTCGTGATGGCTCCCTGGGTGATCCGGAAGCTACAGGAGATCAAGCTCGGCCAGCAAATCCGGGACGATGGACCGAAGCGGCATTTGGCCAAAAGCGGGACGCCGACGATGGGCGGCATTCTCATCATATTCGCTGTGGTGTTGTCGACCCTGCTCTGGGCCGACATGACGAATCGGTATGTGTGGCTGGTGGTGATGGCGACGGTAGGCTTCGGCGCGGTGGGATTCGCCGACGACTATTTGAAGTTCATCAAGCGCCAATCGAAGGGGCTTTCGGCGGCGCAAAAATTCACCGGCCAGTTTGTGGTGGCCTTGGCCATCGGCGTCTTTCTCTACACCTTGCCGAGCTACACGACCAAACTCAGCGTACCCTTCTTTAAGTACTTCACTCCGGACTTGGGCTGGTTCTACATCGTGTTCGTCATCCTTGTCATCGTCGGCAGCTCCAATGCGGTCAATTTGACGGACGGACTGGATGGCCTGGCGATCGGCCCCGTCATGATCGCGTCGCTGGCCTATACGATTGTCGCCTATGTCACGGGGAACCGCGTTATGGCCGAATACTTGCTCATCCCGTACATCGAAGGCGCAGGGGAAATCGCGATTTTTACCGGAGCCATTCTGGGGTCGAGTTTGGGATTCCTCTGGTTCAATACATATCCGGCGTCCGTCTTCATGGGAGATGTGGGATCGCTGCCCTTGGGTGCCGCGCTCGGCACGGTGGCCGCGATCAGCAAGCACGAGCTCCTGTTGCTCCTTGTCGGCGGCGTGTTCGTGATTGAAGCGCTCTCCGTGATCCTGCAGGTTGGATCGTACAAATTGCGCGGGAAGCGCATTTTCAACATGGCGCCCATTCATCATCACTTCGAGATGAAAGGGTGGGATGAACCGAAGGTCGTGGTGCGCTTGTGGATCATTGCGATTTTGCTCGCGCTGCTCAGTCTGAGTACGCTGAAACTCCGCTAGTGATGGGGCGATGAACGTCAACGGTTTGCACACGACGGTGGTCGGTCTGGCCAGGAGCGGAGTCGGCGCTGCGCGGCTCTTGAATTACCTTGGCGCGCGGGTCACCGTCGCCGACCGGAAAGAACCGGAGGAGTTACGCGCGCTCCTCCCGCAATTGGACCAGTCCGGCATTGCCGTGCGAGTGGGCGCAGAGTATGAGTCGGCGTTGGAAGGGGCGGATCTCGTGGTGATCAGTCCGGGCGTGCCGACGCAGCTCGATGCCCTGAATCGCGTGCGCGCCAGGGGTGTGCGAGTGATCGGGGAGCTGGAATTAGCCTCCCGCTTTGTCACCGCGCCGATCGTGGCCGTGACCGGGACCAACGGGAAAAGCACGACCGTGACGTTGATCGGAAAATTTCTCCAGGAAAGCGGGAAACGCGCCTTTGTCGGCGGGAATCTCGGTATTGCAGCCAGCGAAGCGGCCGTGGCCTGCGTGCAGGCGAAACCGGGCAGTCTCCCGCCCTACGACTATGCGGTCTTCGAGGTGTCCAGTTTCCAGCTCGAAACCACCGAGCAGTTTCATCCCTGGATCGCGTCGATCTTGAATGTCACCCTCGATCATATGGATCGGTATGCCTCGGTGGACGACTATGTGGCCGCCAAGGCGCGCATCTTCGCCAATCAAACCGCCGGCGACCATTCCTTGTTCAATCTGGACGATGCACGCGTGGCGGCACTGCGCGGGCGTACCAAGGGGTCGGTCCTGGGATTCAGCCGCAGCGGAGCCACTCTGCCTGGTGTGGCGGGTGCCACGGTGCTGGAGGGGGACCGGATCGTCACCACCGTTCGGGGCGCGCGCGAAGAAATTTGCCGTCGCAGCGATATGCGGCTGATCGGACTCCATAACGTCGAGAATGTGATGGCGGCGGTCACCTACGGCCTGCTCTGTGGTTGTTCCATCGAGGCGATCCGTGCCGTGCTGCACTCGTTTCCCGGCTTGGAGCACGCCTTGGAAGTGGTGCGTGAGCGCCGCGGCGTGCAGTTCGTCAACGATTCGAAAGGCACGAACGTCGATGCGGTGCTGAAGGCCCTGGAGGGGATCGAGCAGCCCATCTGG